>NZ_BBCB01000001.1 GCF_001311825.1 Salidesulfovibrio brasiliensis JCM 12178
TGCCGCCGGTGGCCAGCAGGTCGTCGATGACCAGCACCTTTTCGCCTTCTTCAAGGGCGTCGGCGTGCATGCAGAGGGTGTCGGTGCCGTATTCGAGGTCGTAGGTCACACATTTGGTTTCATAGGGCAGCTTGCCCGGCTTACGGACCGGAACGAAGCCGATGCCCATCTTGTAGGCCAGCGGTGCGCCGAAGATGAAGCCGCGCGCTTCTGCGGCAACGATCTTGGTGGCACCGCAGTCCTTGAATTTCTCGGCGAGGCAGTCCACCGTGTGCCGGAAGGCGTTGGGGTCGGAAAGCATCGGCGTTATGTCGAAAAAGACAATTCCTTCTTTGGGATAGTTGGGAATGTCGCGAATATGGGAACGCAGGTCCATTGTGATCCTCCTTGAAATATGATTTCGTTTAAGTACGTTTCCGTAAAGGAAAATGTCAATCGGTTGATCGGCGGTCGTGAATGCGGTATGAGGACCGATTCTGTTAGCGACATTAGCAAAAGGCAAACCATGTCAGGCGAGTATCACAGGGCAAAAAAGAGCCTCGGGCAGAACTTTCTGGTGGACGATAACGTCTGCAGGAGGATAGCCGAGGCCGTTTGCCGTCAGCCGGGCGATCGTTGTATAGAGATCGGCCCGGGTAAGGGTGCGATCACGCGGTTCATAATGGACTGTGTAGACGAGTACCGCGTTATTGAGCGTGACGACGAGCTTGCCGACAGACTGGAGGAGTATCCCGAACTGGACGTGGTTCGCATGGATGCGCTCCGGTACCCGTGGCAGGATTTGGATGACTCGTGGAAAATCGCCGGCAATCTGCCCTATAACATCGGTTCAAAGCTCATATGGGACATTGTGAGCCTTACAGGCTGCCACTGCGTCTTCATGGTTCAGCATGAGGTGGCGTTGCGTTTGACCGCCGACCCCGGTTCGCGTCAGTATGGCGCTTTGACCGCCTGGGTGAACAATTTTGCCACCACAAAGTATCTTTTCAAGGTCCCGCCCACGGTATTTCGGCCAAAACCGAAAGTGGACTCGGCGGTGGTAGAATTTGTCCCGTTGCCGCCGAGGGAGCGCCCGGAAGAGCCGGGAAAGCTGGCAGACCTGCTGCACATGTGTTTCCAGAAGCGGCGCAAGCAGCTTGGTAACATATTGAAATCAAAAATGAATGATCGTGTTTCAGCGTGGTTTCAGGAGGGTGAAGCAAAGGTTACCGATAGGCCGGAAAATCTTACACCAATGATGTTCCGGGAGCTCTCGACCCTTGTTTTTTCTTGATTCTATTCGAAAAAAAGGCGCATTCCCTATTGACGGAACACGGAAAAATCTGTTTTAGATGCGGAGGGAGCTTGCTCGTCTGGCGGATTACCCCGCCATACGGGGCTTAAACGAAAAAAGCTATGCTTTTGACGGTGTGTTCGACAAAGCTCCCAAGTTGCAAACAAGGGTTGGTAGCGAGCCGGATTCAATTAAGGAATTCAATAGGCTGCAAGGTGCCCGCCCAAAGGTATCTGAACCATTAGAGGAGGAAGGACAATGACGAAGGCTGAGTTGGTTGTGAAAATTGCTGAAAAGGCCAATCTTACCAAAGCCAATGCTGAACGTACCCTCAACGCTTTTATGGAAACCGTTGAGTCTACTCTGGTCAGCGAAGGCAAGCTTACCCTGACCGGCTTCGGCACCTTTATGGTCGAAGAACGCAAGGAGCGCGTTGGCCGTAACCCCCGTACCGGTGCTGAAATCAAGATCCCTGCCACCAAGGTCGTGAAGTTCCGCCCCGGCAAGATCCTGAAGGAAGCTGTCAAGTAAGGATTGGAGGACATCATGCTGCACGGTGAAACCGTTCACAGCCCGCTCCCGCAAGACCTTCCTTGGTGGATGCCCGACCATTTCGTGTTCTTCGGCGTTCTGTACGCCGTGCTGGGCATCATCGGTCTGGGTCTGGCCTGGACCGTCTATAAGTCTTGGCAGGATGCGAAGGATCACGCAGAACACTAGGCGTGACTGTTTGAAATCGTAAAAGAAAAGCCCGCTGCCTCTTGGCAGCGGGCTTTTTTATACCTTATCCAGTATTTTCTTGCATTGTCGAAAAACAGCGTGTAATAGGTGTTCTCTTGATTTTGCCGCCGGATGAACCGGTGGCGCAAAGGGAGGTGATTTCCTTGCCCGGTGTTTATCTCGACGATAGTGACAGCTTCGACATTTCCCTGCGTCGGTTTAAGAAGCAGGTGGAAAAGGCCGGAATCCTGTCCGAGCTGAAGAAGCGTCAGCACTACGAGAAGCCGAGCGTGCAGCGTAAGAAAAAGAAAGCTGCCGCCAAGAAGCGTCTCGCCAAGAAGCTCCGTAAGATGAGATCCTAATCATGCTGCAAAGCCGCATAGATAAGGACTACATCCAGCTTACAAGGCCAAGGAAGAAGTCAAGGTGGCCGTCTTGAGACTCCTCAAGGCGGCCATTAAGAACACTTCTGTCGAGTTGGGGCGTGATCCCAATGAGGCGGAGTTGCTTGAGATTATCCTTCGTCAGGCCAAACAGCGCCGTGAGTCCATTGAGCAGTACCGGGCCGGAGGTCGCGACGACCTTGCAGACCGTGAAGCTGCGGAACTCATCGTGCTTGAAGACTATCTGCCCAAGCAGTTGTCCGATGATGAAACGGCTGCCGAGATCGATGCAATCATCGTCGAAGTCGGTGCCGAGAGCATGAAAGACATGGGCCAGGTCATGAAGCTGCTCAACGAGCGCTTCAAGGGTCGCATCGACGGCCGCAAGGCCAGCGAAGCCGTCAAGGCCAAACTTTCCTAATCCCTGCTACAGCGGGTTCTTATGGAATCCAGAACGCTACGACTCCTCGAATTTAATCGTGTCTTGGAGACGCTGGCAGCGCATGCCGTTTCCGAAGCCGGATCAAAGGCATGCCTCGAAGTGCGTCCCCTCAGAGACCGCGACGCCGTTTCCCACGCCGGGGAACTGCTGCGTCAGGCTGCGCACTGGGTCGGCGACGCCCGTATCAAGTTGGTGCCGTTTCCCGATCTATCCGGAATGTTTGCCGCTATTGATGAACAGAAGGCTCCCACCTCGATCAGGACGACCTGTTCGCGCTGCGTGTGGTCTTCGGTCAGGCCGAAACCGTGCGGGAATCGCTTTCCAAATACGAAGAGCGCGGCTGGGACGAGCTCAACGACACGGTCTTCAACACGCCGTGGCCGCAGGCAGCCGCTTCAGGCATCAACCGTTGCCTCGATCCCGAAGGCAGGATCAAGGACGAGAGTACCCCCGAACTTTCCGATGTCCGCCGTGAAATCCGCAATATTCATCAGCGCTGTACCCGTCATGTGAAGGATTACGTCCTGCGCGAGGACCTTTCCCACGCGCTTCAGGACGAGTTCATGACCGTCTCCGCGGACCGCTATGTCCTGCCGCTTAAAGCAAATTTCAAGGGCAGGGTGCAGGGCATCATTCACGACTATTCCCAGTCGGGCGAGACCTGCTACTTCGAGCCCATGTTCCTTGTGGAGACCAACAACCGTCTTCAGGAACTCAAGCGCGAGGAGCGCGAAGAAGAGCTGAAGGTTCTTCGTTATCTGACCGATCTTGTTCGCCGCGAACGCGACGCAGTGCTCGGGGCCTATGAAAGCCTCGTCACTCTGGACGTCCTCATGGCCAAGGTCGCGCTGGGCGACGCGCTTGACGGGACCGTCATCGAGGTGCGCGAGGGCGCGGTCCCCAATCTCAAGCAGGTGCGACATCCGTTGCTGGCTCAGACCGGCAACGTGCAGGCGCTTGACATTTCTCTGGTGGAAGGCGCCCGCTCGCTGGTGGTCAGCGGCGGCAACGCAGGCGGTAAGACTGTCTGCCTGAAGACCCTCGGTCTTGCCGCGCTCATGGCCATGTCCGGGCTTCCGGTCCCGGCTGACGAAGGCAGCGTACTGCCGCCGTGGAAGGACATCTTTGTTGTCATGGGCGACGAGCAGAGTCTGGACGAGCATGTCAGCACGTTCACCGCACAGATTTCCTACATTCGCCGCGTTTGGGATCTGGTAGACGAAAACTCCCTGTTCATTCTCGATGAATTCGGGGCCGGTACCGACCCCACGCAGGGGGCTGCCCTTGCTCAGGCGGTCATCGACAGCCTGCTGGAGCGCCGGGCCATGTCCGTGGTGGCGACCCATTTCCCCGCGCTCAAGGCATACGCCATGGCTACCGAAGGCGTTCGCGCGGCCTGTGTGCTTTTCGATCCGAGCACCAAGCAGCCGCTTTTTCAACTTGCCTACGATCAAGTCGGCGCATCCATCGCGCTTGATGTTGCCCGTGAAAACGGCCTGCCCGAGGATATTCTCGACAAGGCCGAGCGGTATCTGCTCATGGACGGCTCCGACACGTCGGCCGTGCTTGATCGCCTCAACGCTCTGGCTGTCGAGCGTGAAAAGGAAATCCGTGAAGCCGCGGATCAGCGGCGCAGGATGGAGCACAAGCGCGAAACCCTCGAAGCAGATTTTGAGCGCAAGAAGGGAAGGCTTATCAAAGAGATACAGTCTGAAGCCCAGAATGTCGTCCACCAGTGGAAGAAGGATCGCATCAGCCGCAAACAGGCCCAGAAGAAGCTCGCCGACGCTCGTGAAAAGCTGGCAGAAGCCGACAAACCCGCAGTCAAGGCCCAAAAGCCTGTTTTCTCGTTCGAGTCCTTGAAACAGGGCATGAAAGTGACGTATACAGCTTGGAACCGCGAGGGCGAGATTGTCGAGATAAACCAGCGAAAGAAGCAGGCCAAGGTTGATGTCGGCGGCGTGGCCATGTGGGTCAAGGCCGAGCATCTTCAGCCAGCTTCCGGCGGTCAGGCTCCTGCTGCCCCGAAGGGCGGCAAGGTCAAGGGCGATCCTGTCGATTCAATCGTAACGCTTTCTCTTGACCTGCGCGGACGCCGGGCTGATGAAGCGCTGGCCGAGCTGGACCGCTTTCTTGACGAGGCGCTTCTGAAGGGCGCTGGTCGTCTGGAGATCGTCCACGGCAGGGGGACCGGGGCCCTGCGTCGCGAGATACATGAATTTTTGAAGCACTATCCGGCCGTTGCATCGTTCAACCTCGCACCCGAGGACATGGGCGGGGACGGCATGACCGAAGTGTCGCTTACGTAAGCCGGAGGGCTTGTGGATCGCAGCGCCGTCGAGGCCGTGAAAGCTCGCACCAATATTGCGGAGGTGGTCCGCCGTTATGTCGACCTGAAGCCCGTTTCCGGACGGTGGATGGGCGCGTGCCCGTTCCATCAGGAAACCAAGCCGTCCATGAGCGTGAACGAGGACGAAGGGTTTTTCTACTGCTTCGGCTGTCAGGCTTCCGGCGACGTCATAGATTTTTACATGCGCATCAATGGGCTGGAGTTCCGTGATGCGCTTGAACAACTGGCCCTTGAGGCCGGGATCGAGCTGAAGGGGTTCCGCCGTGATCCTCAGGAGCAGGAGCGCAGCAGAAAGAAGAAACTCTACCTCGACATGCACGAGGAGGCACAGCATTTCTTTAGTAACTGCCTCGGCCATGCTGTGGGACAGCCTGCGCGGGACTATCTGCAACGTCGCGGCATGGCGCCTGAAATCATTGAGGCCTTCGGGCTTGGTTTCAGCCCGGACGACTGGCACGGACTCGATAATTATCTGCGGAGCCGAGGAAGAAAATCCGAAGAAGGCGTTGAGGCCGGACTTCTTTCCAAGAATCAAAAAGGCAATATTTACGACCGTTTCCGTGGGAGGCTCATCTTCCCGATTAAAAATCTTTCGGGTAAGGTCATTGCCTTTGGCGGCAGAATAATTACTGATGGAGAACCCAAGTACCTGAACAGCAGTGATTCTCCCATCTACAAGAAGGGTGAACACCTGTACGGCTTGGACGTGGCGAGGAGGCGCATGAATGTATCCCGGCGGGCGCTGCTTACCGAAGGATACATGGATGTCTTGTCGCTGCATCAGTACGGATACACCGATGCCTGCGGGGTATTGGGAACCGCGCTGACGACCGATCAGGTCAAAAGGCTGGCCGGGCTTTGCAACCGCGTTGACCTCGTTTTCGACGGAGACGGGGCAGGGCGCAAGGCGGCCTTGAAGAGCAGCCGCATGATACTTCTGCAGGGCGCAAAGTGTCGTGTGGTCATGTTGCCGGACGGCAAGGACGTTGACGACGTGCTTCAGGAGCACGGGCGGGACGGTTTCGAAGCATGTCTGGAGAGCGCGCGTGACGGGCTGGATTTTTGCCTCAAGACGCTGCGCGACGATTTTTCGCCTCGCGAGATCATGGATTGGGCCGGGAGTTTTCTCTCGGAACTGCGTGATCCTGCGTTGGCGGCGTTCTTTCTTCCGAGGCTGGCCAACGGACTGGGTTTGTCCGAGGCCGAGCTCAGGCGCACGGCGCCTGCGGGAAAAGGTACTCGCAATGACCCGCCTGCCCCAAAGGCTGGCAAGGTCATCCAGATGCCCAAGACGCAGGCGGCCACGGGAAGAGCGAACAAGAACGATAGGATTTATCTGCAGTTTTGCATCAAGTATCCGGATTACATTCCGCATCTTGATCAGCAGCAGATGCATACCGTGTTTTCCACCGACAGGGCGAAGGCATTGTGGGATAAACTCCGAACAGTGCAGCCCGGCGAAGACATTCTTTCGCGGCTGAATGAACAAGAAAAGCGGTTTTACATTCAGTGCCGGAACCAGTTGGCGGAAAACCCCTTGTCCGGGCAGGAGTTGCAGCAGGAGTGGGATTTTATTTGCCACTCGATTTATGAAACCCAGAAGAAGAATTATCTTCGGCAGCTAAGGGAAAACATGCGGCTTGCCCAGGAGCAGGGTGACGGAGTGCTCTTGGAGCAGTACCAGCGGGCATATCAGGACTTTTTGGGGAGGAATAATGAGTAATATCAAAGAAATCCAACAAATTCAGACCCTCATTGCTAAGGGCAAGAAAAAGGGCTTCCTGACGTTTGAGGAAGTCAATGAGGCGCTGCCTTCCGACGCCAGTACGCCCGAGCAGATGGAAGAGGTCATCAGCCTGTTCGAGCAGATGAACATCTCCATCGTGGACAGTCCCCAGAAGCCCAAGGCCGATGGTGACGATGACTCGTCAGATGATTCCTCCAACGTGATTTCCGAGTCCGAAGAGGATCCGGTTGAATTCGCCTCCCGCAGCACCGATCCCGTGCGTATGTATCTGCGCGAAATGGGCGCGGTTCCGCTTCTCGATCGCGAGGGTGAGGTGGTTATCGCCAAGAAGATCGAGTCCGGCGAGCTGGACGTGCTCTATTCCCTCGTGGAAGTGCCCGTGGCTGTTGAGGAGCTCGTCAAGGTGGGCGACGACCTCGACGAGGGCAACATCAAGCTCAAGGACGTCGTCAAGACCATCGAGGAAGACGATCCTTCCGAGGACGAGATGAACCAGCGCCAGCGGGTCATCCATCTTCTCGGGGAAGTGAAGAAGATTTACCGCAAGAAGAATAAGGTCTACGACAAGCTCGACCAGTGCGCCCAGCTTGAGCGTCGCGTTTACGGCGTGCAGAAGGAAATCCTTGCGTACAAGGAAGACATCGTATTCCGGCTGCGCGACATCAAGCTCGAAAAGACCCTCATCGACCGCATCATCGAGACCGTGAACGACTATGTGCGCCAGATGCATAACTGTCAGCGCGACCTCTCGGCGTACGTGCTCTCGGTGGGCAAGACCAGCGCCGAGATCAAGGAAATGTTCAAGCAGGTAGATGACCGCGAGCTCAACCCGGTCAAGGCCGCGGACTCGCTGGGCATGACCGTCGAGGAGTTCTTCTCCTTCAAGGAAATGCTGGCGGGCAAGATCGAGATCATGGATCGTCTGCAGCAGAAGTGCAAACACTCGGTCCACGACCTTGAGGAAGTGCTCTGGCGCATCAAGCACGGCAACCGCACCGCCATGCAGGCCAAGCAGGAACTTATCCGCGCCAACCTGCGCCTTGTCGTGTCCATCGCCAAGAAGTACACCAACCGCGGCCTGCAGTTCCTCGACCTCATTCAGGAGGGCAACATCGGGTTGATGAAGGCCGTTGACAAGTTTGAATACCAGCGCGGCTACAAGTTCTCGACCTACGCGACCTGGTGGATCAGGCAGGCCATCACCCGCGCCATCGCGGATCAGGCCCGCACCATCGTATCCCGGTGCACATGATCGAGACCATCAACAAGCTGATTCGCACCTCCCGCTATCTGGTGCAGGAGCTTGGTCGCGACCCGTCTCCCGAGGAAATCGCGGAGCGTATGGAGTACCCGCTCGACAAGGTCAAGAAGGTGCTCAAGATCGCCAAGGAGCCCATCTCCCTTGAAACGCCCATCGGCGACGAGGAAGATTCCAGCCTCGGCGATTTCATCGAAGACAAGAAGGCCACCGCCCCGGCCGAAGAGGTGGTCTGCACCAAGCTCGGCGAGCAGATCGCCAGCGTGCTTTCCGACCTGACCCCGCGTGAGGAGCAGGTACTTCGCAAGCGTTTCGGCATCGGGGAGAAGTCCGACCACACCCTTGAGGAAGTCGGTAAGCTCTTCAACGTCACCCGTGAACGCATCAGGCAGATCGAGGCCAAGGCGCTTCGCAAGCTGCGCCATCCTGTCCGCAGCCAGATGCTCCGGTCCTACTTCGAAAACTAGCTCCAGCGGCGGGGGAAGCAAGCGCTTCCCCCGCCTTTCTTTTTGCCATAAGCTGAATCATGGACCCGCTTGTCGACTACCGCATAACCATCGTTTTTCTCGCCTTCCTGCTGGACGTCGCGCTTGGTGATCCGACGTGGCTCTATCACCCTGTGCGGGTAATCGGTCACGTGATCGATCTGCTGGAACGTCCCGCGCGGAGATTGTCGCTGATCGGCCTGAAGGCTTCCGGCGCAGTGGCAGTGCTGTTCCTGACGGCTGCCGTCTACACGATAATATCCATGATAATCGGGCTTGATGGAATCGGCATCATTCTGGCCGTGTGGCTTGCCTATTCCGGGCTGGCGCTCAAGTGCCTTCTGGACGAAGGGGAGCGGGTGCGCCGGTTTCTGCAAGCGGGAGATGTTGAAGGCGCGCGGCAACAGCTTGGCTATCTTGTCAGCCGGGATACCTCACAAATGGAGGAGTCCGACATTCGGCGTTCGCTTGCCGAAACCCTTTCCGAAAATTTCAGCGACGGATTCGTGGCACCGTTCTTCTATCTGGTCCTTTTTGGCCCCGCAGCGCAGTGGGCATACAAGGCCGTCAATACGTTCGATTCCATGTGGGGATACAGGAACGAGCGTTTTCGCGAACTCGGCTGGTTTGCCGCGCGGCTGGATGACGTGCTTAATTACGTTCCGGCCCGTCTGAGCGTTTTGCTCCTTATGGCGGCCCGACTCCGTTTCGGCATGAAGCTGTGGCGTGACATCGCTTCGGACGCCCGGACGATGGGGAGCCCCAATGCCGGGTGGCCCATGGCCGCCTGTGCCTACCTTATCGGTTCACGCATGGGCGGCCCTACGGTTTACGACGGCGTGGTCAAGGACAAGCCGGTTCTCGGCAGCGGGGGAGACTGGGGCGACGCGCAGCTTGAGACGCTCAGAGTCACGCTTCTCCGTGCCGGTTGGATTGCACTCGGCTGCGCGCTTCTTTTGCTGACGTTCTTCATCTAGATCAAAAAAAGGCGGCCCTCCGAAGAGGGCCGCCTTGTTCTTCATAGGCCTCAGTGTCAGTCTTTGACGACCATGACGCTGGAAGCTTTTATCATGGCCTTTACCTCATCTCCTTCCTTCAGGCCCATTCGCTCGACAGAGTTCATGGTGATGATGGAGACGACTTCGACCCCCGGGGTCACCTCAATGAGAATCTCGGCATTGACTGCGCCGGGAGTGACCTTTTTCACTTTTCCGGGGATCAGGTTGCGTGCGCTCAGTTTCATGGTGGTATGCTCCTTGTGGTTTTGGGATTGTCTACCATCATGTGTGGGGTGGTGTGGCTCTGCAATTATAATGAGACGGGGTATGCCAAAAAGAAAGGCCCCCGTCCTGAGACGAGGGCCTGATGGGAATTCTTTATGTAATTATTACCATACAGTACGCGTGGGTACGCCCTGTTCGGCTATGTACTTCTTGATGTCCGGTACCGTCCATTCGCCGTAATGGACAATAGAGGCGATGAGCGCTGCGGTGGCCCGGCCCTTGGTTACGGCTTCCACCATGTGCGACGGGTGGCCCGCGCCGCCGGAGGCGATGATGGGGATGTGCACGGATTCAGCAATGAGTTTGGTCAATTCGATGTCGTAGCCGTCCTTGGTGCCGTCGGCATCAATGGAGTTCAGGCAGATTTCACCCGCACCGA
This sequence comes from Salidesulfovibrio brasiliensis JCM 12178, assembly GCF_001311825.1. GTDB lineage: Bacteria > Desulfobacterota > Desulfovibrionia > Desulfovibrionales > Desulfovibrionaceae > Pseudodesulfovibrio > Pseudodesulfovibrio brasiliensis. The sequence continues at coordinate 10,321 of NZ_BBCB01000001.1, forward strand.
GCGCCTCACAGGTCTTGGCCCAGTCGAGGGCGTCGATGCCCATGTGTTTGCGGCCGCCGTGAATGACGATCTCAAAGCCCGAAGGAATGTCTTCGGACACTTCCACGCGCTTGACGTCCATGCCCAGCACAATGCACTGGGAGCCGAACCGGGCTGCGCCTTCGCTGATGATGTCCGGGTTCTTGACCGCCCCGGAGTTCACCGAGACCTTCTCCGCACCGGCCAGCAGCACGTCACGCATGTCATTGACGGTGTTGATTCCGCCGCCAACGGAGAACGGGATGAAGATCTGCTTGGCGACGTTCTCGACAACATCGAGGAAGATACCGCGCCCTTCGGACGAGGCGGTGATGTCGTAGAAGACGATTTCGTCAGCGCCGTCCTCGTAGTACTTGCGCGCTGTCTCCACCGGATCGCCGATGTCCACGTTGTTCTTGAACTTGACGCCCTTGGTCAGGCGTCCGTCACGGACGTCGAGGCAGGGGATGACACGTTTACTCAGCATCGGCGGCCTCCAGACAGTACTTGTGGAAATTCTTGAGCATTTTCAGTCCGGGCCGTCCGCTCTTTTCCGGGTGGAACTGGACCGCCCAGAGGCCAGCACGGCCATGCACCGAGCAGAAATCGCGTCCGTAGCGGGTGACGCCGATTACGAACTCTTGCTTCGGAGCCGGGAAGTAGCTGTGGACGAAATAGAAATTGGCTTCGGGGTCGATCCCGGCAAAGAGTTCACATTCCTGCTGCAGCTCAATGGTGTTCCATCCCATGTGGGGAACGCGGATGGGGTCGCCTTCGTAGTCTTCCCATGAAGGGTTGAAGAGGCGGCATTCTCCGGGGATGACGGCCAGCGCCTTGGTGTCGTTTTCTTCTGAATAGTCCAGAAGAATCTGGCAGCCGACGCAGATGCCGAGCATGGGCTTTTCCTGCCAGATGAGGCTTTTGAGGATTTCATCCTTGCCGCCGCTAAGCAGTTCGTCCATGGCCTGTCCCGCAGCGCCGACGCCGGGAAAGATGATCCCGTCGGCCTTGTCGAGCCGTTCAGGGTCGTTGGTGATTTCGTTTTCGATTCCGAGATGGTCCAATGCGCGCTTCACACTGGTTTGGTTCCCGGCGTTATATTCAAAGATTGCCAGCATATTGGCCTCCAAGAAGTTTCTTTCATTCCAGCGAGTAGTGAAATTCACTGCGGATTGCAAGCCGTTTGCATGATAAATGCGATTTTTGACGTTATTGAATGAGAATGAATCCTGTTTGACAAAAGTGTAGAATTTGCTGGGCTGCTGATTTCGGCTAACGGGTTGAAATGCGATGACTATTCAAATGGCACGCGGATTGAAGAGGAAAGGGCAAAAAGGAGCACACCATGATGACCATCGCCGTTTTGACCACACTGTTTGTTTTGTCCAGCCTGTCCCTGTCTGTCTTCTTCGTGAAGCTGGAGCTTGCGGCGGACGACGCCCTTGAAGTTGAACGTTCCGCAGTCTCTCCGGCCGTTGCCGAAATGCGCAGCAGGGGGAAGGGTCTTGTCATTTGGTAGGACGAGCCTCTTCGGGGAGAACCGTAAGGAGCAGATCTCCCTTCCAGGGGCCGAGGCGCTTGCCCAGCTTTCGCAAGCGAATCGGTCGGCCGGGCTGGAAGTCGGAGGGAAGCGTGACTTCGATCATCTTCGGTCCCTTGGAGAACTTCTGATGCACCGAAATTCGTATCTTGCGACCGGGCATGAGGATGCTGGCAGGAAAATAGACCGTCTGCTCGTCGTCCAGATTGCCGCGCAACCAGCCTTTCACGCCGCCGACCAGCGAGTCCTTGCCGAGGTCGAAATCAAGCGGCGCTTGCCCAGCTTGAAGCTTAGCCTGCGGCTTCGTGACTTGAGCGGCCCGGTGTATCCCGGCGACTTCTTGTCCACGTGCCGGTAGATATCTTCAAAAACCTTCCGGGCGAACGGGTCGTTCATGATGTCCCGGAAAACCTCTTCTTCCTTGTAATAAAATCGCTGATTGCGTGCTCGGGTGGAGTCCGCGCCCGGTTCCCATTTCTTCTTGCCGGTCTGCGTCCATGCCGGTCCGCTCTTTTTCTGCTGGCGACGGTACGCGCGTGCGCCTTCGTCTGGGCGTTTGTAGGACGTCTTTTGTTGATCGCGCTCCGATTCGGCCTTGGTCTTCCGGCTGCCGGAAGGCCGTTCCCCGATGGTCTTCTTGAGGATGACGTATGCCTCGTTGACCTTTCGGAATTCGTCCGCAGCCTTGGGGGAGGGGTTCAGATCCGGGTGGAGCTTGAACGCTTTTTTGCGGAAAGCGGATTTGACCATGTCCATGTCGGCGTCGGTCTTGAGGCCGAGGATTCGGTAGCATTCATGAACGGTCATCCGGTCTTCCTTACTCGTCGGTTATGAGCGCGTTGGCGTCCTGATCGGGGTCATGGCGGGAGAGTCCTTCCGAACGGATGTACTCTTTGCCTTGGCGCACAAACTCTTGGTGCCCCGCGTCCGGGTTCACGCCGGGACAGTAGTCCTGAATCATTTCCCAGCTGTCGGAGTCGATGAGGTTGCCCCGGAAGAAAGGCCATGCCCGGCAGATGTCCGGGCGGCCCGGATGGACGTGGCAGCCCTTGCCTTCCCTGAAAAAGATACAGTAGCCGTCCTCGCCCGTGATAACATGCCACTTGCCGCCACGTTGTTCGGCATAGGCTTCAAGCATTTCCTGTTCGGAAAGATCGAGGTGGTCGGCGAGCCGGGTGCGGTCCTTGGCGGACATGACGATGCCGCCTTCTCCGTGGCAGCAGTGGCCGCACATGCGGCATTCAAAGGCGACGACGCTCATCGGGGGCTGACCCCCAGACGCGCTACTTCGACCTTGAGGCAGCTGTTTTCCACCACGAAGATGCCTTCCGGCTCCAACATGGCCCGCGCCTCGGGGCTGGCGATGCCGGACTGCATCCAGAACGCCTTGGGGCGGTTGGTCATTTTCAGCACTTCGTTGGCGTGCGCCGGGCAAAACTGGGAGGCGCGGAAGAGATTGACCATGTCCACGGGGTGGGGGATGTCGGTAACGGACTTGTATGTCCGAAGGCCCCAGACGTCCTGCCGGACGGGGTGAACGGGGATGATGGTGAATCCGTTGTCGATGAGGGCGCGGCCGACCATGTCCACGGGGCGGCCGGGCTTGTCCACGGCACCGATGATGGCGATGGTCTTGACCTCGCTCAAGAGGGCGATTAGCTCTTTGTCACTATACAGCATTATTGCATCCTTTGTCCGCATTCTGATACCGGAAACGTCCGGGCTTGCATAGCCCCAAACATATGGAGGAGTCCCGGCATGTTTGAAGCACTTGCCACAATTCCGCAGGAAGAACTGGAGCGTCGGCACGAGGCGGTGCGCTCCCATCTGAAGACCGTCGCCCCGGAAGCGGGAGGCTGATGGTCTTCTCCCGTCTTACCATATATTATCTCACCGGTACGCTCGGACAGGGCGTTCTCTGGCTGCCAATGGACGGCGAGCCGGTGTTGATGCTCCGCAAAGGTGTGGAGCGCGCACGGCTCGAAGCCGGGCTTGTTCCGCATCCGTTCAAGTCTTACGGCCAGATTCCCGAAATCTGCGCCGAGGCAGGCTCGCCGCTTTCCAAAACCGTCGGTACCGAGACTTCGGGGCTGACATGGCAGCTCGGCAACCTTCTGACCGCCAAGATGCCCGACGCGACCTTTGTTCCCGCAGACCACGCCATTGCGCTTGCCAAGGCGATGAAGTCCGAATGGGAGCTTCGCATCATGCGCCTTTCCGGGCAGCGTCATCATGAAACCCTGCACACCATCATTCCGCAGCGCATCAGGCCCGGCATGACCGAGCGCGAACTCTCGCACATCGCATGGGAAGTCTTTTTCGAGGCCGGGCATCAGGGCAACATGCGGATGCAGGCCCATGGCGAGGAGTGCTTCCTCGGTCATGTGGCAGCCGGTGATTCCGGCAACTATCCGAGCATTTTCAATGGCCCGCTCGGCCTTCGCGGAGAGCATCCGGCCTCGCCTTACATGGGATATGCGGGCAAGGTCTGGCAGGAAGGAGAACCGCTCGGCATGGACATCGGCTTCGTGCTGGACGGCTATCACACGGACAAGACCCAGACATACTGGGCCGGTCCGGCCTCAACTATTCCCGATGAGGTCCGCCGGGCACAGGATTTCTGCATGGACATGCAGAACTGGGTGGCGGCCAACGCCCGGCCCGGAACCACCCCGGAAGAGCTTTACCTGTACTGCGCGGGTGAGGCGGAAAAACGTGGATTTGCCGAAGGGTTCATGGGACTTGGCGAAAACAAGGTTCCGTTCATCGGCCACGGCATCGGCCTCACCATCGACGAATGGCCGCCGCTGGCAAAGAAGTTCACCCAGCCCTTGCAGGCAGGCATGGTCATCGCGGTGGAGCCGAAGCAGGGCATCCCCGGCGTGGGCATGGTGGGGGTCGAAAACACCTTCGAGATAACGGAGGATGGCGCCCGGTGCCTAACCGGGGACGACTACGACATCGTCTGCGTGGAATAGGATAAGGCGCGGGACCTCGAGTTCCGCGCCTTTTTTTTATCGGATAGTTTCAGCGCTATCCTGCGCAGCGTTCGTTTTTGTGTCCGGGGCGTTCTCCTGTGAGTCTTCCATGTCCAGCTTGATGAAGAGGACAATGGAAAAGACCTTCATGAAGGCGAGTAGAAAAACGCTCAGCAGGCTGAAAACGATGGTCAGCAAGTAGGGAAGATAGGTGATCGTCGTGGCGTTTATGGCTGTCAGGGAAACGAGCGCAGCCGTGACGCAGAGGATGACCGGGCGCTGGTTGGCTTTGGCGAGTTCCATGGCCTGCATCATCCCGTCGAGCCATGGACGCGATGCCATGCAGGCGATGACAGCGCCGAGCGCGACCACCAGAACGGCTTGCACGAAAAATCCAAGCACGGGGAAGGCCGGGGAGATGAGAGAAGCCGGAAAGCTGAGCGCAAAAGCCAGCACCCCGAGAACAAAGGTGACGCCGAGGACGGAAAACACCGTTCCCACATACCCTTGTCTGACCGGGGTGCCGGTCAGCTTTCTGTGCCCGAGGACCTGCGTGGCAGCGAAAACGAGAGACGAAATGACGATGAGCAGTAATTTTACTGCGATATTGTCAGGAAAGAGCGGGCGCATCAGTTCGATGAATGCGAGAATGAAGGTGGCAGGCAGCAGAATCCACCATGTCTGCTTAAGTGCGTGGGAAATCGGCATATATTGGCTCCCGGATATTGATTTTGTGCATTCAAGCAGAAACGCCCTTGCTCGGCAATGAAAAAAGCCCGCCGGAATGGCGGGCTTTTTCGTAGTGTCTGTCTGGCTGACTTAAGCGTAGGCGTCTTCGTATATCCGGATAACGTCCTCGCGGGTCATCTCGTAGGGCGTGATCTCAAAGAGCCCGCCCATGGTGGCGATGGCGTTTTCGGCCAGCGCCGGGATTTCCTCGCGCTTCACGCCGAAGTCGGAGAGCTTCATGTCGCCCATGCCGATGTTGTCGATCAGTTCGCCGAGCATCTCCACAAAACACATGGGGCCCTCGTTCTGCGGTTCCATTCCCATGGAGTCCGCCATGGTCAGGCCGAGGTCTTCCAGTCTGTCGTTGTCCTTTTCGGCGAGGAAGCCGAAGTAGGCTTTGGAGAGCAGGATAAGCCCGGCACCGTGCGGCAGTTCGGGATGGAAGCCTGAGAGTGCATGCTCAAGGCTGTGGTGCGAGATGCAGCTGGACAGGGATTCGCACATCCCGGCTGCGGTGCTGGCCCATGCAAGGGCGGTGCGGGCTTCGATGTCTTTTCCTTCCTCAACGGCAAGCGGCAGGTAGTGGGTGATGAGATGCACCGCTTCGAGCGCCAGCAGGTCGCTGGTGGGCTGATGGACCGTGGCGAGGTAGCATTCCACGGCGTGGAAGAACGCGTCCATGCCTGTGAAGGCGGTCTGGTTTTGCGGCACGGAGAGCATCAGCTCCGGGTCGACGATGGAAAGCTTGGGAAAGGTGGACTGGTTGCCCCAGCCGATCTTCTCGTCGCTGCCGGACTTGGTGATGACGGTCCATGGGTCGGCCTCGGTGCCGGTCCCGGCGGTGGTGGGGATGGCCACGATGGGCAGCGCCGCTTTTTCCGGAGTTTTTACCTTGCCGGTGCCGCCGTGCATGTAGTCCCAATACTCGCCTTCATTGGCGGCCATGAGTGCGATGGATTTGGATGCGTCGATGGTGGAGCCGCCGCCGAGGCCGACAACGAAATCCACGGCCTCCTCGCGGCAGATGGCTGCGGCTTCGGCCACATGGTCGGAAACCGGGTTCGGTTGAATCTTGTCGTAGACGATGCTCGCCACGCCGTGCTTGGAAAGAAGTCCCTGCACGCGGGAGAGGTAGCCCATCTTGAGCATGACACCGGATTCGCCGATGACGATCATGGCTTTCTTGCCTTCCGGCAGATGCTCGGTGGTGCCGAGTTCCTCAAGCTTGCCGGGGCCGAACTCGATGCGGGTGGGAATATTGAAAGTAAACTGCATCATTGTCTCCATTTTCTTTTAGTTGTCGTGCGCTTGTAGCACATCTTCAATTTGGCTGCCGGTAAAGAGGTCCCGCAGGATGACCGGCCGCTTCCAGTCGTCGCCCGCCGGGAAATAAGCCGCGACGGGGATGCTTCTGCTGCCGAGGGAGAAAAGAAGCTCCTGTCCGGCAGGGTTTTCTTCCGAGAGGTCCACCTTCACGAAGCGGACCCGATGTTCGCTCGACCATTCCTCAAGAGCGGAAGGAGTGAGGACGGTGGCTTCTATGACCTTGCAGGTCGGGCACCAGTCTGCGGTGAAGTCCACAAACATCGCTTCGCGTCCGAGGCGTTCTTCGAACGTGACCGGATTGTAGGTTTCCCACTGGAATTTTTCGGTTTCCGGACCGAAAACCCAGAAAAGAGACACTGCCAGAATCGCGACTCCGGCAAGCCTGAGTCCCCAGCGTGCAGGTGCGCTCAGGCCGGGACCTGCAAGTCCCCACAGCCAACCGGCCGGAACGGCTATCCACATGATGGCAAGAACCGGCATAAGCTCTGTCGGCGGGAGGATGTTTAACAGGTAAAGTACCGTTCCGGCGAGGAAAAATCCTACCACCTGTTCGACGTGGCGGCTCCAGCCTCCCGGCTTGGGGAGCTTCTCGGCAATGCCCGGGAACAGGGCCATGCCGAGATAGGGCAGGCTCATGCCGAGGCCGACGGCAAGGAAGACCGCAGCAATGTGCGGCGGTGGCTGTTGCAGCGCCCACGCGAGCACACCCCCAAGAAACGGTCCGCTGCATGGCGTGGCGAGCAGGGTCGCCAGCAGCCCGGTGAAATACGCCTGCGCCTTATGGGAGCGTGCCTGCCTGTCGAATTTGAGGTCGATGACCGGGAGGTCGAAGAGGCCGAAAAGGCTCAGGCTCATGATGAACACGAATATGGCAAGCGTGGCGACCACTTCCGGGCGCTGGAAAATACCGCCCCACGCTATACCCGTTTCCCAGAGGATTACGGCCAGCGCGCAAAACCATGTCATCACACCCGCAGCAAAGAAGATGCCGTGAGTCCGAATGGATTTTCGTTGTTCTTCGGCGTTTTCATGTTGTTCGCCGAGGAGTGCGGATACTTTCAGGCTGATGACGGGCAGCACGCAGGGCATGAGATTCAAGAGTAGCCCGGCAAGAATGCCGAACAGGAGCGCAGTGCCGAGGCCGGTCACTTCAAGCGAGGCGGTGTACGGCTGGGGGGTGAATCCCCATTTGCCGCCTGCTTCGACAGGTTCCTCGCCCAGCGCGTCAAGGAACTCGGGCCACCATGGCTGAAGCTCGGCTTTCTTGAGCCCTTCGGGGCTGAACGAACGGGGCCGGAAGGGCACGTCCATACGCGCCGGGAGACATTTGGTGTCCGAACAGAAAAGCAGATCCACCTGCGCCTTGATGGTGCCGCTCTTTGGTGCGTCGGGCGGCATCGGCAGAAAGACGTGCATCTGTCCTTCATAAATGTTGGCTGTCTGGGCAGGGTCGAAGGCGTCCGGCTTGCTCTCACCGCGCGGGAATATTGCGGCAAGCTCCACCTCTCCGGGCATGATGACCGCGTTCATGGATGTGGGTTTGCCCACACCTGTCGGCTTGGCTGAGTAGGTATGCCAGCCATCCTCGAAGGTCATGGTCATGACGGCCATGGACTGATCGCCGCCGGGCAGGGCATACATGCCCCAACTGACTTTGGCTGGGAGGTCCTGTCCGTGAAAGCCTGTTTGCGCAAAAACGGACGAAGATATAAATATTAAAATAAAACAGAGTGATATGAGATGTAGGCTGCGTTTCACGAAAAAACCTCAAAAAAAATGCAGGTTAGTTGTTGACTTCCGTTCGTCAGGTGGATAGATATCTCTCCGCGTTGAGGGCAAACGCCCCACACGCCGAGCGGGTCACTAGCTCAATTGGCAGAGCAGCGGACTCTTAATCCGGAGGTTCAAGGTTCGATTCCTTGGTGACCCACCACTCGAAAATTCACCCGGCAGCGAAGGCTGTCGGGTTTTTTTGTGCGCTGAAATCCTGCAAATCACCATGGCAACTCCTCCAGTGGAATCTATCATTCCAAACGGTCAGCATTAAAAATATCTGCCGTATCCGAGGGAGTCAACGGGAAACGGGAATTTAGAAGGGTTGTTGGTGTTTTCAGGCTAGATAGCCGTACTGAACGCGGTGCCCGGAGTCGGGTTTTCGTAGGGTGAGGAGGCCTTGTCGTAGGCGTCGAGGCTGCGGCGGACATGCATGGTTCCGGGGCCGGAGTCTTCCTTTTCCGCAGACTCTTCCTGCTCCTGCCTGCGCATCTCGATGCGGGCCTCGTTGGCCAGCTGGGTGGCCTTGGCCGCGACCTTCATGTCCTGCGCGGAAGGATTGGCCGGTGCCGTGGCTGCCTTGCGGACCTGTCGGGCCTTTTCCTCGGTGGCTTCGGGGTCGCCCGGAACCTTGGAAACGTCGATGCTGACATTGCCGCCAACGGCGTACTGCTTGCCGTCCGGGCCTGTCTGGTAAGAGTAGGAAGGGCCGCCGTGAACGTGTGCGCCGCCTGCGGCCTTGTGCGCCTGTTCGTGGCTTCGGACTTCACGGTCGCGCTGCTTGAGCTGCTCAAGCGTCTTTCGTTCCGCATCGGAGAGTTCCGATTCCGACTTGGCCACGGTCTGCGCCTTCTGCATTTCTGCGGCGCGTCCACTGCCGCTTCTGTCCACCTTCTGCTGGCTGGTGTCGTCCTGCTGCTGCATCTGCGCAGCTTCGACAGGCACCATCCTCGGCGTGCTGTGCATCTGCTGCAAGCCGCCGTAGAGGGTGCCCACCAGTGAGGCCGTGAAATGATTTGCGGATGTGACCATGCTCATAATCGTCTCCGAACAATTTAGTCCGTTACGATCGTTTTATCGGACGTCAATGGGCAGATCTTTAGGGTCGGAAGTGGTTTTTTTAAGAAAAAGAGATTTTTCTTTCTAGTGCGCTGTAATGCTGTTCTTTTTTTGGAGTGTAATGAACCATAAAGAAAGCCCCCGCAAATGCGGGGGCTTTCTATTCATAGTATGTGTCAGCAGGCTAGAGGCTGTAGAGCTTTTCGCCCGGTATGACGGTGATGTTGTTTTTCTGGAGCACCTCGATGCCCTGATCGGTTCGGTCGAAGCGGAAGATCAGCACGGCTGAGTTGCCGCTCTGCTGCACGAAGGCGTACATGTATTCCACGTTGATGCCGGATTCCTGCAGCAGGGTAAGGATGTTGTTCAGGCCGCCGGGCTCGTCGCTGACTTCCACGGCGACGACGTTGGTGCGGCCTACGGTGAAGCCGTTTTCCTTCAGGGCGTTGCGGGCCTTCTCGAAATCGCTCACGATGAGCCGCAGGATGCCGAAGTCCGAGGTGTCGGCCAGCGACAGGGCGCGGATGTTGATGCCGTTGTCTTCCAGAATCTTGGTGACTTCCGCCAGACGTCCGGCACGGTTTTCGAGAAATATGGAGAGTTGGTCGACTTTCATAGCGTCCTCTCAGAGTCTTGCTGTGGTTAGGATTCGTTCCTTTTGTCGATGATGCGCTTGGCCTTGCCGACCGATCGCTCGATGCCCTTGGGCTCCACCAGCTTGCACCGGACGGATACGCCGAGGAATTCCTTGATGTTCTTTTGTACCTTGGATTCAAGGCGTTGTAAATTCTTGATCTCGTCGGAGAACACGGACTCGTTGACCTCCACGTTGACCGTGAGGATGTCGAGGTTACCGTGGCGTTCCACGATGAGCTGGTAGTGCGGGGTCAGGCCGTCGGTTTCGATGAGGATGGATTCGATCTGGGACGGGAACACGTTGACGCCGCGAATGATGAGCATGTCGTCGCTGCGGCCGGTGACGCGCTGCATCCGGGCTGTGGTGCGGCCGCATTTGCAGGGTGCGACGTTCAGCGAGGTCAGGTCGCGTGTGCGGTAGCGGATCAGGGGGATGGCTTCCTTGGTCAGCGTGGTGATGACCAGTTCGCCGGTTTCGCCCGGGGGCAGCGGCTCGCCGGTTTCGGGGTCGATGATTTCCACGAGGAAGTGGTCTTCCATCATGTGCAGGCCGTCCTGCGCCTCATGGCACTCGATGCCCACGCCCGGTCCCATGATCTCGGAGAGCCCGTAGATGTCGATGGCGGTGATGGCGAGGCGGTTCTCGATGTCGCGACGCATCTCTTCGGTCCACGGTTCGGCTCCGAAGATGCCGATACGAAGGGGAAGTTTCTTTACGTCGATGCCCATTTCCTCTGCGGTTTCCGCGAGGAACAGGCTGTAGGAGGGCGTGCAGCAGATCACATCGGGCTGGAAGTCGCGCAACAGCATGGCCTGCCTTCGGGTGCCGCCGCCGGAGATGGGGACCACGGCGCCGCCGAGCTCCTCGGCACCGTAGTGCGCGCCGAGACCGCCGGTGAACAGGCCGTAGCCGTAGGCGTTGTGGATCATGTCCTGCGGCGTGGCACCAGCGGCCATGAAGCTGCGGGCCATGAGCCGGGCCCAGTTCTTGATGTCGCGCTTGGTGTAGCCGACCACGGTGGCCTTGCCCGTCGTGCCCGAGGAGGAGTGAATGCGCACGATGTTGTCGCGGCTGACCGCGAACATGCCGAAGGGGTAGTGATTGCGGAGGTCCTGCTTTTCGGTGAAGGGCAGGTGCCTGATGTCTTCGAGGCTCTTGATATCGGCCGGGGTGATGTTTCGCTCTTCGAAGCGTTTCTTGTAGAACGGCACGTTGTGATACACGCGTTCACAGAGCGATTTGAGCCGGGTGAGCTGGAGCTCCCGCAGTTCTTCCCTTGGCAGGGTCTCAAGGTCTTGGTCCAGAATCATCTCTCCTCCTTCGGTTTATGAAAAAGAAAAAGGCCGCGGGTCGGAACCCGTGGCCTTTGAAGTCGATGCAGTCCGTCTTCCCGCTCCACGAGTTCCCTCATGTCAGGCTCATAAAGAAGAAAAAGACGGTAAAAAACTGTTTGAGCATGAGAAGGTTCATGCAACAATCGGTGCTGCCGTGTCAAGAAGGAATTGCCCTGACTGCGGGCAAAGCGGCTTGTTTCATTCATGAAAGCCGCGTGCGGTTGCAGGAGTCGGCGCAATTCATTACAGTCGCGCAGGTTTGTTTATGCTTGAAGATTTCATTGCAAAAGTACGCTCCAGCCGTTCGGTCAGGCGTTTCGACGAGTCCGAAAGGATCGGCGCGGATAGTCTGCGCGGTCTTGCCGAGGCCGCCCGGCAGACGCCTTCGGCCGGAAACCTCCAGCCCTTGCGGTATGTGCTTGTGTCTTCGGCCAATGCCTGTGAGCGGGTTTTTCCGTGCCTCGGCTGGGCCGCGTATCTCAAGGATTGGAAAGGCCCGGAACCGGGCGAGCGGCCCACCGGGTACTTCATTATCTGTTCGGAAAAAGACGCAGCGGGCATGCCGCAGGTGGATGCCGGGATCGTGGCCCAGACGGTCATGCTCGGGGCCTCGGCAGCAGGGCTCGGAGCCTGCATCCTCGGCAGCGTGAACAGGGAAAAACTCGGAGAGGCACTTGACCTTCCCGATGGAATGGACATTCTCTTCGTTGTCGCGCTCGGCAGACCGGCCGAGGAAGTCCGGCTCGAAGAGCTTTCCAAGGACGGCGATGTCAGGTATTGGCGCGATGCGCAGGGCGTCCACCACGTACCCAAGCGAACGTACGACGATGTGGTCGTCGGCGAATATTTTGATGAACAGGAAAAGGAAAACACCGGATAACCGATGAACAAAAAAAAGAAATTCAATGAAATTCCCGGCCCGGAAAAGGCCGCCCTGACCGCGCAGTGGCTGGTGGACAAGCAGGCTTCGCGCATTGTCCTTCTGGACGTGCAGGGGCTTTGCTCCATCACGGACCACATCGTGGTTTGCTCCGCCCGCAGCGTGAAGCACGCCCAGTCGCTGGCCGACCATCTGCTTGAGAAATGCAACGAGGAAAATATAGAGTTTCTCGGCATGGAAGGACGATCCACTGGCGAATGGGTGCTCGTGGACATGAACGACGTCATCGTCCATATCTTCCAAAACGATCTGCGTGACCACTACAATATCGAAGGCATGTGGTCCGAGGCCGAGCGCACCGATATCGCCGAGGAGGACTGATATGCCCGCTCCCGTGAAGACCCTTCTGCTCATTCTTGACGGCTGGGGCATCGCCCCGGACTCTGAAGGCAACTGCGTGACCTGCGCCTGCACGCCGACCCTCGACGAGCTGGCGAAAACGTATCCCTCGACCGAGCTGGCCTGTTCCGGCCGCGCGGTGGGTCTTCCGGACGGATTCATGGGCAACTCCGAAGTCGGCCACATGAACATCGGCGCGGGCCGCGTCGTCTATCAGGACATGACCCGCATCGACATGTCCATCGATGACGGCAGCCTCTTTCGCAATCAGGTTCTCGTGGATCTCGCGGCCAAGGTCAGCGCCCGTTCCGGGCGGCTGCACCTCATGGGCCTCGTGTCCGATGGCGGCGTTCACAGCCACCAGAACCACATCTACGCCTTGCTTGATTTTGCCCGGCAGCAGGGGATCAGAGAAGTGCTCGTCCATGCGTTCATGGACGGCCGCGACACCCCTCCCACCAGCGGGGCAGGGTACCTTGAACAGCTTGCGGACTTCATGAACGAGCACGAAACCGGGGTCATCGCCTCGGTGACGGGCCGTTACTGGGCCATGGACCGCGACAAGCGTTACGAGCGCGTGGAGCAGGCCTGGAAGATGCTCGTGGACGGCGACGGCATGATCGTGGACGATCCTGTCAAGGCGGTACGCGACGCGTATGAGGAAGGGAAAACCGACGAGTTCATCAAGCCGCGTCAGGTGGCTGGTGTGGACCATACGGTCCGGGACGGTGACGGCATCTTCTTCTTCAACTTCCGTGCTGACCGCGCCCGTGAGATTTGCACCGCGTTTTTCAGCAACTCTTTCGACGAGTTCGAGCGCAAGTCCAGACCGGAGCTTGCAGGTTTCGCCACCATGACCCGTTACGAGTCGAGTTTTCCCATGCCCGTGGCGTTCCCGCCGGATTCCTACGAGCAGACGCTCGGCGAGGTGATTTCCAGCCTCGGCTGGAAGCAGCTTCGCATCGCGGAGACCGAGAAATACGCGCATGTTACCTATTTCCTGAACTGCGGCCGCGAGGAACCCTTTGACGGCGAAGACCGTGAGATGGTTCCCTCGCCGCGCGAAGTGGACACCTATGACCAGAAGCCGCAGATGAGCGCCGAGGAAGTGACCGAAAAGCTCGTGGCCCGTCTCCCGGAATACGACCTGTGCGTCTGCAACCTCGCAAACCTCGACATGGTCGGCCACACGGGCATCATCCCGGCAGCCACGCAAGCCTGTGAAGTGGTGGACGGATGCGTGGGCCGCATCGTCAAGGCCATGCTGGATCTGGGCGGGCAGGTGCTTCTGACCGCTGACCACGGCAACGCAGAGGAAATGATTGACCAGAATGGCGGTCCGCAGACAGCCCATAGCACCAACCCGGTGCCGCTGCTCTTTATTTCCGGGACTCCCGATGCCTACACGCTCTCGCCGGGCAAGCTCGGCGACATTGCTCCCACCATTCTCGACCTGCTCGGCGTGGACAAGCCGCAGGCCATGACCGGAAACAGCCTTATCACGGAGAAACAATGAGCCAGAACAGTAAGCCCCTGACTCCGGTCAAGCCCCGGAGCATGGAGATCATATATCTTTACCCTTGCCCCCACTGTGGCCGCGAGGTCCCGCTGATCGCGCCAACGCGCCCGGCCATGGCCCAATGCGACGCTTGCCGCAAGAGTTTTCCCATCGTCCCGGTGGACGAAAAGGCCATCCGGTTTATCAAGATCATGCACGACGGCGGCAAGGCGGGTATCGACCCCGATTTCATGTAGCGCCGTTCAGTGATGAATGACACAGGCACCCGCAAGGGTGCCTTTTTTTGGTCCGCTCCTTGCTCAATCGGGACAATCGACTGAGATACCCCGGAGGATAGCATGGTCGGAAGTAAAGGAACTGTTCCTGTAATTGCAGCAAGTTGTGTCTTTTTGGGTGCCGGATTGGCCTTCCTTTTCCTCTTCTTTTTGGTTTCTGATGAATCGACGTTTTTGTCATCGCCGTTTGTGTTGGGTGGGGCGGGGATTGTAATCATCGCCTCGTTTGGGGGCTTTGTAATGACGTATTTACGGAGCAGGCGAGGTGAGCGTCGCCTTGTCGCTTCGTTGGTTCGGCTGTCTGAAGGGTCGGAAAATCGCGGTGGCGGTCTTGGCTCTGATGACGAACTTGTTCAGTTGATTGACGAAGTTGTCAACAAACTTGAGAAGCTGAATGGGAGATGCAAATCCGCAGAGCACGAACTGCGCGAGTCCCGTGCCGGTGAACGTCAGGCCCGTGAACAGGTTCGGACCACCCGCGATCAGGCCGAAGCAGCACGGTGTCGTGGTCTGCTCTCTGCTTCGGAGACCATGGACCGCGCCCTGAACGGAATCCGTAATGAATCTTCGTCCTTGGAGTCCTCTATGGGCATGGCGGCTGACGGGGCTGCGAGCCAGCAGGAATATCTCGCGTCTGCGGCATCGGCCATGGAGGAGATGAACGCTTCCATCGGTGAAACCAGTGCGGCGGCTGAATCAGCAGCCCGTTCCGCTGAATCCGCGCGCGAGTGCGCGGAAAACGGTGCAGGACTGGTAGAGGAGACGCTCGGCGTTATCGACTCGCTGGCTTCGGACACGCGTGATCTGGCCGGGCGCGTGGAACGTCTCGGAACGCAGGCCGTGGGCGTTGGGAGCATCATCGACGTCATCACCGACATTGCGGACCAGACCAACCTTCTGGCGCTCAACGCGGCCATCGAGGCTGCGCGGGCCGGGGAGGCCGGGCGCGGGTTCGCGGTGGTGGCCGACGAGGTGCGTAAGCTTGCGGAAAAAACCATGCAGGCCACCAAGGATGTCGGGGTCGAGATCGGCGGGATTCAGGAAGAGGTCAAGGCCACGGTCAGTGGCGTGGAATCTGCGCTTTCACGTGCGGAAAAAGCTGCGGACGTGGCCGGACGTTCCGGGGACGCCCTGCGCGAGATCGTGGAGCTTTCCACCGAGAGCTCCGGCCGGATCCGGGAGATCGCCGCTGCGTCCGTGCAGCAGAATAACGCCAGCGAAGAGCTCTCCAGAACCGTGACCGATGTTTCCGGTCTTTCCGAAAAGACCGCGGAAGCCATGGAAGGCTCGGCCTCTGCGCTCGGTTCGCTTGGCGAGCGCGTGGAGGACCTTTCGGGGCTCGTGGAAGCGTTCAGGCTCGTGGGCAACGGCAAGGCCGGAGCCGTGGTCAACGGGCTTGCCATGGACCGGGGTATTCGTTCCGGCATTCGTGAAAACATGGAGGAATCGTTGGTTCGCGCCGCCAGGCAGAACGCGTTCGTGGAGCTTCTCTACGTCACGGACATGAAGGGCAGGCAGGTGGTCAGCAACATTGGTGGGGCGGACAGCGGTTTCAGCGTGGATACTTCCGCCATGGGCCGGGACTGGTCGGGCAAGCCGTGGTTTACGGGAGTGCTTGAAGACATGGCCATGTTCGTGTCCGACGTCTATGTGTCGGATGCATCCGGCGAGCGGTGCATTACCGTTTCAGCGCCGTATTATGCGGACTCGGGCGAACCCACCGGGGTCATCGCCGCCGATATCCGGCTCGGATGATTATTGTTTCCCGGTCTGCATCACCGCATTGCCCGCGATGATGAGGCCAAGCCCCGCGATGGTGGAAAGGAGGATTTCCTCGCCGACGATGAAGTGGATGAGCACCAGCGAGAGGAACGGCGAGAGGAAGATAAGGTTTGCCACTCGCGCGTTGCCGCCGCCGTCGGGCAGGGAGGCGTGTTTCAGGGCCGCCAGCCAGAGGGCGAAGGTGATGCCCATTTCGAAGAATCCCACGTAGCGGAACCCAGCAGGGCGGGCCCGGTGAAGTCCGGAAGCCCGTCCGTCAGCAGGCAGGCCGCCAGAATCAGCGGAAACCCGGCAAGAAAATTGACCAGCAATCCGGCCACCGGGTCGCATTTGCTGTTGGTGTTGAATATCCAGTAGAGCGCCCATATCACGGTACTGAACAAAGCCAGCCCCACGCCGAGCGGGTCGGAGAATCGCATGCCCAGCAGATCGCCGTGGGTGGAGATCACGACCACGCCAAGATAGCTTATGAGGATGGCGGCCAGTTGGCGAAGAGTCATCTTTTGGCCGAGCAGCGGTATGGAGAGCAGGCTCAGGGTAACGGCCCATGTGTAGTTGAGCGGCTGGGCTTCCTGCGCGGGCAGCAGGTCGTACGCTTTGAATAGTATGAGGTAGTAGAGGAACGGATTCAGGATGCCCAGCAGGGCGGCCCGGAGCAGTTCGCGGCTGGACATTTTAAGAGTGTGCAGGCGCTTCTGGAAAGCGAGCACCCCGAAGAGTGCGACAATGGATGCGGCGCAGCCTGCGAGCAGAAGCTGCGCGGGCGTGAGGTGTCTGAGGGAAATCTTGAAGGCCGAGGCCACGGTGGACCAGATGAGGACCGTGGACAGGCCGAAGGCCATGGCTTTGCCGCGATTGGTCATGGACGCTCCGTGCGGTTTACAGGAATCCGTAATCGATAGCTTTTTTTTATTCGGTCACGCAAGAAACAAAAAACCGCCCGGAGACTGGCATCTCCGGGCGGTGGACAGTGTTGTTTCAGGTCGGCCTAGAGCACCACGTGCCGTTTGATGTGGCCCACGGCTTCCTTGATGTCGTCGGTGACGATGAACAGGTCGAGGTCGTCCTTATGGCAGAATCCGTCCTTGACCAGTTTTTCCTTGAACCAGTCCACGAGCGGCCCCCAGAAGTCCGTGCCCATGAGCACGATGGGGAAGGGGCGGATGCGCTTGGTCTGGATAAGCACGAGCGCTTCGGAAAGCTCGTCGAGCGTGCCGTAGCCGCCGGGCATGGCCACGTAGGCCATGGCGTACTTGATGAACATGAGCTTGCGGATGAAGAAGTAGCGGAAGGCGCACATGACATCCAGATACTCGTTGAAGTCCTGCTCCAGCGGCAAATGGATGTGCAGGCCGATGGACTCGCCCCCGGCTTCCTTGCAGCCCTTGTTGCCCGCCTCCATGAGGCCCGGGCCGCCGCCGGTGATGACCGAGAATCCTGCCTTGGCCAGCTCTGCCGAGAGTTCTTCGGTCTGCTTGTAGATTTCTTCCTCGGGACCGACGCGAGCCGAGCCGAAGACCGAGACGGCCGGGCCCACATCGTTCAGGGTGTCGAATCCGTCGACCACTTCCGACATGATTTTGAAAAGCCGCCATGACTCCTTCATGGACAGGTCGTCAATGAGATACTGTTTTGACCTCGGCATGGTTTCTCCTTGGAATGTCTATCGTTACTGTATTTGTAATGGATGGTTGCCTGATTTGCCGTTATGGTGCATGAACGGGAGCGCAATCGGCGCTGCACGGTTGCAGGAGTAGCATTTAGCACTGAATTCCACAATCCGGAAGGGCGTTCTGACCCTTCCCGCGCGAGCGGAGATGACTATGAAGATTACGTTTATGGGGGCTGCACGTGAGGTCACCGGGTCCTGTTACATCCTTGAGAAAGAGGGTGTTCGATTTGCCATCGACTGTGGCCTGCATCAGGGCAACAGGGAGATCGAGAAACGCAACAGGAATCTTGAGAGCTATGATTTCGAATCCCTTGATTTCATTCTCGTGACACACGCCCATATCGACCACAGCGGCCTGCTTCCCGCCGCCGTTGCCAAGGGGTACAAGGGCCCCATCTACATGACCGAGCCCACCAGCGACCTGTTGGACATCATGTTGCTCGACTCAGCGCATATTCAGGAGATGGAAGCGGAGTGGGCCAACCGCAAGCGGTCCCGAAAGGGCGAACCTGATGTGATCCCGCTCTACACCACCGCCGATGCCGAACTGACCGTGCCGCTCTTCAAGCCCGTCAAATACGGGCAGGCCATCGAACCGGCCGAGGGCATCTCCGTCACGTTCAAGAACGCCGGGCACATCCTCGGTTCGGCCTTCATCGAGGTCGAATACGAAGACGAGGGCAAGAGCACCAAGCTGGTCTTCTCCGGCGATCTCGGCCGCCCGGAACAACTCATTGTGCAGGACCCGAGCCTCGTGGACTGTGCGGACTATCTTTTCCTCGAATCCACTTACGGAAACCGCGTCCACAAGGACGAACAGAATACCCTCGACGAGCTGGCCGAGGCCATCGCCTACAGCTACTCCAAGGGCGAAAAGGTCGTTATCCCGGCGTTTGCCGTGGAGCGTTCCCAGCAGATCATCTATTCCCTGTTCCTGCTCTACAAGAGCGGGCGTCTGCCCAAGGACATGCCGGTATATCTCGACAGCCCGCTGGCGATCCGCGCCACCGAGGTCTTCCGCAAGCATCCGGAGTTCTTTGACGAACAGACTATCGGGTACATCAACAACGGCGAGCATCCGCTGGACCTGCCCAACCTGAAGTTCACGCTCTCCACCGACGAGTCCATCGCCATCAACAACACCCCCGGACCGGCCGTGGTCATTTCCGCAAGCGGCATGGCCAACGCGGGCCGCATCAAGCACCACCTGCGCCACAACCTCTGGCGTCCGGGTGCCAGTGTGATTTTCGTGGGGTACCAGGGTGTTGGTACGCTGGGTCGAAAAATCGTCAACGGTGCGGAAAAGATCAGGATTTTCAACGAAGAAGTGGCGGTGAACGCCAAGGTCTTCACCATCAACGGGTTCTCCGGACACGCCGGGCAGGACGAGCTGCTTGAGTGGTTGGAGGGCATCCGCGACAAGCCGGTGAAAATCATCCTTGTGCATGGTGAGGAAAAGGCGCAGGATGCGCTCGCCGAACTGATCCGCGAGCGATTCGGGTTCGAGATTCATGTTCCCGAATACATGGAGGAATTGACCCTCGAACCGGTCGGGAGATGGCTCCGGTGGTGGATGTCGCGGTTGCGCGCCCTCGTGTGGACTGGGATTTCCTGGTGGGCGATGCCGAGAACCTCTTCGCCGAATTCCGCAAGCGGCTTGAAGACGTCAAGGACCGCCCTTGGACCGAGCAGACCGAAGTGCGCGACCGGCTCATGGACATCAACCGCTCCATGGTGGAACTCATTTCGGAGATGTAGGCCGTGCGCGTTATCGGCGGAAAATTCAAGGGACGCAGGCTCAAGACCTGCGAGGGACCGGGCTACCGGCGCCACGGGGCGGGTGCGCGAGTCCGTGTTCTCCATGCTCCAGTCCCGCGGCATCGACTGGCACGGCCTGCGCGTGGTAGACATGTTTGCGGGCAGCGGCAGCCTCGGCATCGAATGCCTGAGCCGGGGCGTCGAGTTTGCCTGTTTCGTGGAAAAGAGCCGCAAGGCGGCCAGCCTGATTCGTCGTAACCTCGACGACCTGAAGGTCCCACGCGAATCGGGCAACGTGCTGTGCAGAGACCTTTTCGCCGTGTTGGCAAAACCGCCGCGCCAGCCGTTCGGGCTCGGATTCATTGATCCGCCGTACGGTAAGGATCTTATGGTTCCGGCGCTTGAAAAGGCATTGGAAAACGGCTGGTTTGCAGAGGGCGCGCTCATTCTGGCCGAAGTGGAAATCCGGGTGACGGCCCCCGTAGAGGGGCGGCTCGGGCAGTTGGAACTTGTAGCCGACCGTGAATACGGTCAAACCAGGATACTCATATGGCGGACCTGAATCCGAGGCTGGCGATCTATCCCGGAACCTTTGACCCCGTGACCAAGGGCCACGTGTCCTTAATCAGGCGGGGGCTGAAGATATTCGACCAGATAGTCTTTGCCGTGGCCCGGAGTACGCCCAAGAAAACGCTTTTCACCATTGATGAGCGCGTAGACATGGCCAACGAAGTGTTTGCCGAAGACGAAGGCATCATTGTGGAACCTTTTGACGGACTGCTCATCGACTACGCCCGCCGTCGCGGCGCTGGTGCCATACTCAGGGGGCTGCGCGCGGTCTCGGACTTCGAATACGAGTTCCAGATGGCGCTCATGAACCGCAAGCTCGACCGCGATGTGCAGACCGCCTTTCTCATGACCGACTTCAAGTGGATGTACCTCAGCTCGACCATAGTGAAGGAAGTGGCCAGCCATGGCGGCAACGTCAAGGGCCTCGTTCCGGATATCGTGGTGCCGAAACTGTACCGGAAATACGCGACACCGCCGAATCTGGAAGGGTAGCCATGGGCCGCGGCAAGCATGTCGTCTGCCTTGTGGGCCCCACCGGCGCGGGCAAGACAGCGTCCGCGCTGGCCATAGCGGCCGATCGTCCCGTGTCCGTGGTCAATTTCGACTCGCGGCAGGTGTATCGCGAGTTTCCCGTTATCACTGCCCAGCCGGACCCGGAAGAGCGCGCGGTCTGTCCGCATCTTCTGTACGGCTTTCTGGACACGGATCAGGCGATCAATGCGGCCGCCTTCACGGACATGGCCCGCGAGACCATTGCCGAAGTGCACGCGCAGGGGCGGCTGCCCATTCTGGTCGGCGGCACCGGCATGTACCTGAAAACACTGCTTTTCGGCATCGCCCCGATTCCGCCCATCCCGGAGGACGTGCGCGAAGCCGTGCTGGAACGGGTACGGCTTGAAGGGCCGCAGAGGCTGCATCGGGAGCTTGAGGAAATTGATCCCGCCTATGCCGGAAAGATCCACCCCAACGATTCACAGCGCAACGCCCGGGCCATGGAAGTGTGGCTCGGCACGGGCCGGACCCTGAGCGACTGGCATGGCGAGCAGCACAACGAGTCCGAGTACGACTACCTCAAGGTTGGCCTCAAGGTGGCGCTTGATGACCTGACTCCGCATCTGGACCGTCGCATCGACATCATGCTTGAGCGCGGAGCCGTGGAAGAAGCGCGAGCGGCGTGGGAGAATTGTCCCGACCCGGAGGCTCCCGGCTGGTCCGGCATCGGCTGCGCGGAACTGCTCCAGCATATTCGCGGGGCCATGAGTCTGGACGAAGCCCGCCAGAAATGGCTGCACAACACCCGGCAGTACGCCAAGCGCCAGTTGACGTGGTTCAACAGGGAAAAGGACATCGAGTGGTTTGATCCGGGCGAGGCGGAGGCCGTGGCCCGGCGCGTGAGCGATTGGCTGTCCGGTTCGGATTAGCCGCTCATGAGGGAGAGATGCTTTGGCTGCAGGTGCCAGAGCAGGGTGGCCTGCGACAGTGTAGGGCTGGCCTCGATGCTGGTCAGGCCGCCGTTGCTGAAGTGCAGTTGAACGCCATCGCTGTGCCCGAGCAAGCGTGAGGCGAGCCTCGGCAGTGAGGGCAGATGGCCGACCACGAGAATCAACTCCCGGTTACATTCTTCAATATAACTGAGAGCTTTTTCCGGCTGCGCCGAGGGCTTGAAAACGTCGCTGGTGTCGATTGCCCGTGTGGGGTAGCCGATTGTGTCCGCGATGATTTCCGCCGTTTGAACGGCCCGCAGCTTGGTGCTGGCGACAATGAGATCGAACTCCAGCCCAAGGGAACGCATGGCCTTGGCGCTGCGGGTGATCTGGTCGATGCCCACCGGACTGATAGGCTGTGCGGGATCGGCTTCCTTGGGCAGGCATGCCCCATGTTGCATGAGGTGGATGAGCATCGCGTTTCTCCCTTTGACGAAAGCCTAGCCCATGCGGACGGTTGCCGCAAGCCGGAGCATGGCCGGGAAGATTCGGGTTGCGATCTCCGGCCGGGAACGGTACATGCTGACTGACCCGAAAAACGGTTATGCCAAGGATTTCTTGCATGGATATACGAAAGATTTGTGTCACCGCGCTACTGGTCGTCCTGTTCGGAGCCATGGGCGCGCAGGCTTTTCGTGGATACGTCGTCCAGCATGGCGACGCGTCCGTTCAGTGGGGGTAACGGCGAGGCCGTTGCCACGGTTGCAGTCCAGCCCGTGGGCGACGTGCTCGACCCGGTGCAGGCCCGCTCGTTGGCCGTTCGCGCTGCGGTAGTCTCCGCACGGCGGCAGCTTCTTGAAGCTGTCGAGTCCATTCGGATAGATGCCGGTCAGACCGTTGGCTACCACATGGCCGAAGATCTGGACGCAGCGGAAAACGTCCGCATGCTGTTGCAGAACTCGCGCCTGAGTCTGCCGCTCGCCAATCCGGAAGACAAACCGGACATGATGGGCAGCGTCACCGCATCCATTTCCCTTTACGGCCAGCTTGCCGAACATATGCTTCCGTCGACAATCCAGTTTCTGAGTGGCATCCCGCCGAAGCTCGCCGGGGCCTCGCAGCCTGTCGAGGAAGAGCAGGACCCGATGGCGCTCGGCATGACGCCGGGTGCAGGGTACTCCGGCGTAGTGATCGATGCCCGCGGTCTTGATATTGAACCGGCGCTTTGCCCGGTGGTTTTTGATGCTGGCGGAGTGGGCGTATATGGTCCGTTCATGGTCAGCCGGACACTCGCCGTGTCTCAGGGTGTTGCCGCCTATTCGCGCACCGATGAGTGGGTGGTGGTCCGCAGCCGGGTTGGTGAAAGTCCGCTGGTGGTCAAGGCCGTGTCCAAGGCCCGTCCCACCGATCCCGTCATTTCGGCCAACGATGCCCGCCTTGCCCGCGCTGTTCTTTCTCGCCCCGGCATCGGAGACAAGGGGCGCGTTGTCATCGTTCTTGATGACGCAGGAACGACTGAAGCTGATTCTGAATCTGCCGCCGTTACCGCTGAAGCCGAACCTTTCGTAAGCACCGATCTGGAGGAATAGCGGATATGCGTTCCGTAATCATTGCCGTTTTGGCCTGTCTTGTTTTGAGCGCGCCCGCGATGGCCCGCAATGTGGAAGTGACACTGCCCAAGGAAGAGGGCAGCTCCTCCATGGAGTTTCGCGCAAAGGCGCTTGATGAAGCCTTTGTGGAGGCCGTGTTGCAGGAGAGCCGCACTCTGCTGCCCGCAACCCTGAGCCAGTCCCGTGAAGCGCTCTTTCGTGAGGCGCTTGAGAGAAAGGCCGGATATTATGTCCTCGGCTATGACTCCGTCAAAGTGACTCCCTCTGAAGAAGGCATCAGCCTTACGGCAAACGTGAACGTGAACCGCACCGCGCTCCGTGAAGGGCTTAAGTCCATGGGGCTTTTTGCCACGGCCACCAAGCCCATCCCGGTTTCCTTTGCCGTCGGCGAGCTTTCCGCAGAGGACACCTCACAGCTTGCCGGGCTCATGGAGCTTACCGGTGTTGAGAGCGCGTCCAGCGGAGTTGCCAAGTTCGGGCTGGATAAGAATGAAAAGGGTATTTTTGAAGCGCACCTCAAGGCACCGGGGGCCATGTGGCAGGCACGCGGCAAGGACCTGCCGGTGGTCTGGGATCAGGTCTGGAGCAAGTATTTTGAACGCAAGTTGCTGCCCAGCCCAAGACCGGTGCCGCCACGCTTCGCATTGCCGGTTGGTTCACCCCGGACGGAGCACGCGAGTTCGACCGGGTTCTTCGCAAGTGGGATGGTGCGGTTTCGGATGTACGCCTCGTTGAGCTGGACATGCTGGCTTCCGGCGTCTCAGGCATGTGGGAGATTCGTATCCGCAACCGGGCGCTTCTGACGGGGCGCTTGGACGCCTTCCTGCCAGACAGGGGACTTTCCTATACGCTCTCTGCCGACGATGAATAGGCAGAAAAAAAGCGGCGACCCGAGGGTCGCCGCTTTTTTTGTTCGTTGAAATATGTTGGTTAGGCCTTCTTGTCTTCGTCTTCCTTGTTCGGAGTGACGTCGATTTCATCCGGCTCGTTGGTGGCCTTCTTGAAGTTGCTGATGGCCTTCCCGATGCCGCCGCCGATTTCCGGAAGCTTCTTGGCGCCGAAGATGACGAGTACGATGAGAAGAATGATGAGGAGTTCCCAGATTCCGAATCCGCCGATCATATATGTCCTCCGATGTTGGTGTCCTTACTGACAAGGCTGAATGGCATATACACCCCGCGCGAACACAGGTCAAGAAGCCGGGGCTCTTTCCGCGATTGTGCACCATGATTCCCATGCTTTACATTTGCCTACCACGAACGTACACCATCTGCGTGTGCGCGCGATGCGCCGGGAGATGTATGGCGGATGTGAAGAAAATGCCAGCCGGGACGTGTCGGCATTACGTGAAGGGCCGATGCCTCTACGAGGAGCTGCTCAACCCCGGCTACCAGCAGGACTGGCGCTGTGTGGTCATGCTGCGCTGGGAAGAGGCCTTCGACGAGTTTCTGCACCGTGCCGAAGCATTCGGCGTGGAGCATGACCGTGTGGCCCGTCTTTGGGAAGCCCGCTTCAAGCGGTTGGCCGGGGACCGCCCCAAATGCGAGCGGTTCAGGCCCGCCCCGGACGTTGATCCGCCATGCTGCCTGCATCACCACGAAGCGCTCTGTCTGCTCGGTCTGCCCGAGTGCGAGGGGCGCTGCCGCCATTACAGGGCCAAAGACGTGAAAACCGAGACCGAACCATAACCGTCAAACCGGAGAATGCCATGCTGATAAACTTTCCTGCCATGCATTCGGAGCTGATCCCCGAGGGTGCCGAAGAGGGCGTCCTGCTTTTTGATCCCGGCCTTGCTGCCGACGAGGACGGCCGCTTCAGGCCCGAGTCGCTGCCCATTGACAAGCGAACGGCCATGGCGCTGCTCAGGGATTCCATCAGCTTTGGCGAACAGTTCAAGGACCCTGCGGAGATGGCGTTTTTCGGGGCGCACACGCCGGAAGACTATTTCGAGGAGTCCACCGGGACTATCAAGAACCAGCTGCTCGCCAGTATCGGCGCGGGCAAGGCTCCCGGCGGCAAGGTTGATCCCGAAGCTCCGAGTCGGCGCGCGCAGTTTGTTCTGCTTCTTGCCTGGGCGACCGAAGAGGGCATCGTGGAATCCCTCGGGCTGGAGCAGGGCGTGCAGGCCTCGTGGGGCCGTATGTCCGAGGCGCTCGGCATTGACGGCGAGGACCGCGAAAGCGAGATCGGCCGCATTGTCAGCAGCACCAACGCCACGAGTCCCGAAGGCATCCGTATCGCATGGCCGCGTGTTCTTGAGGGCATGGCCGCGTTTATGCCTGAAGAGGCCGCGCTGTTCTGCTCGGACAAGGACATCATCGAGGCATGGGAGGACGCGGGATTTGATTTTGCTCCCGCGCACTCCGAGTATCCAGCCGGAACGCAGACCGTTACCGCGCCCGCCTGGCGGCTCTCCGGACGCTCCGCTTGTCCGGAGGAGTTGCCGTTCACGGACCGCGAGATAACCGTTGTCTGTAGGAAATAATAACCAGCGAAACGCAAACGGAGTGATTTCGTGATTTATCTCAACGACCTGATGAAGACGGACGTTTTCGACAACATCGGGTGCATCGTATTCGATTGTGACGGCGTCCTCATCGACTCCATCGAGGCCAATACCGTATACTACAATCTCGTGAAGGAGTATTTCGACCTTCCGCCCATGGATGAGGCCGAAACGAAATACGTTCACAGCGCCACCATGGCCGACGCCGTGCGGCACATCCTTCCCGAAAAGCTTTGGGATCGGGCCTTCGAGTACCAGCAGTCCTTCGACTATTCGCGTGTGATGCCGCACATCAAGCGCATGGAAGGCGTGTTCGAGCTGATCTGGTGGCTGCGCGCCGCCGGATGTCTTCTGGCCATTAACACCAGCCGCAAGGACACTATGGACATGGTGCTGGATTTCATCGACCTTGAAGACACGTTCTTCCCGGTGATCACCGTCAACGAGGTGCGCAAGCCCAAGCCGCATCCCGAAGGCATGTACCAGATTCTTTCCAAGCTGAACGTGCGGCCCGAAGAGACCGTTTTCATCGGCGATTCGCTGGTGGACCAGCAGGCTGCCCGAAACGCCGGGACCCGTTTCTGGTCCTACGGCAACGAAAGCCTCGATGCCGACCTGTTCATTGATGATTACTGGACCCTCAAGCGTGTGCTTATGCGTACGTACGAGGGCCCTGTCATGGGATATTAGGGCTTGATAATTCAAGGTCCATGTGACAGGGTAACATCATTGTGGGTACTGCCCGCTAATTTGGAGGATTCATGTCCCATCTTGTTCTCGCCATTGCAAAAATTCTGAGTATCGTTCTCAATGGATATATGTGGATCGTCATTATTTCGGCCCTGCTTTCCTGGGTCAATCCCGATCCGTACAACCCCATCGTCCGCTTTTTGCGTGGCCTGACCGAACCCGTGTTTTACAAGGTGCGCCAGTGGATTCCCTTTGCCGTTGTCGGAGGGATCGACCTGTCGCCCATTGTCGTGATTCTGGCCATTCAGGTCCTTGATATCGCCCTTGTCGGCAATCTCATGGATTTGGCCATCACCCTGCGCTAGGCGCAGTGATCCCAGGGAGGTGTCGCGGTGTCCGTTACAAAGATCGACCTTCTCAACAAACGCTTTTCGCGTTCCGTGATCGGGTATTCCCGTTCGGAAGTGGATCAGTTTCTGCTTGAAGTGGCGGAAACCGTGGGCGGCCTTGTGGACGTTGGCAAGGAGATGCGCAAGAAGATCAAGCAGATGGAAGCTATGATCAAAGAGTATCGCCAGCGTGACGAGACACTTCGCGACACGCTCATGAATACGCAGAAAGTGGTGGACGACATCAAGGCGTCTGCCCATCGCGAGGCCAAGCTCATCAAGGATGAGGCCGTGGCCAAGGCCGAGGACACCGTCCGCAAGGGACATGAGCGTCTGGCCAGTATTCATGAGGACATCGAGGGCCTGAAACGTCAGCGCACCCAGTTCGAGGCTCAGCTACGAAGCCTATTGGACGCACACTACAGGATGCTTGAGCATTCCGACCCGGATGTGGAGCGTATTGAAGAACTGGAAGCCAAACTGACGTTTTTGAAAAAGGCCGAATGACCGAGACACAGAGAGAAATCACACTACCTTTCATGCGCCCTTCGCGAGACGGAGGGTGGCATCTCTCGATTTGGGCACAGCCCGGTGCAAAGCGAAGCGAGCTTGCCGGACTGTATCAGGATTGCCTGAAGATTCGCCTTGCGGCTCCCGCAGTGGACAACAAGGCGAACAAGGCGCTTGTTGCCTTTGTGGCAAAAACGTTGGGACTCAAGGCCCGCCATGTTCGACTTGAGGCGGGGCAGACCAATAGAAAAAAGGTGCTGGCCGTCGAGGCCGGCTGCGACCCCGATTTTGCGCGGCTTCAGAGCTCGTCGTAAGGTCGGATTCAACCACCAGAAAAGGAGTGGTCCATGGAAGCACGTGACATTGAACTCGTCGAGAAGCTGCAGGAAGAAGATGGTGAAGTGAAGGCTCTCTATGATCAGCATCTTCAATACGAACAACTGTTGAACCAGCTCGAGAGCAAGTCTTACCTGAGCTCGGCCGAGGAACAGGAAGTCAAGGAAATCAAGAAGAAGAAGCTCGCGGGCAAGACCAAGCTGCAGGCTATCCTGGAAAAGTATCGCGAGTCGGAGGCATAAAATGGAGATGACCGGGGCGCAGATTCTGCTGAAGTGCTTGGAGAAGGAAGGTGTTGACGTCATGTTCGGGTTCCCTGGCGGAGCCGTGATCGACATTTATGACGAAATTCCCAACTTTTCCGTAGAGCATATCCTAGTACGCCACGAACAGGGTGCGATTCATGCCGCTGACGGCTATGCGCGCGCAACGGGCGAGACAGGGGTGTGCCTAGTCACTTCGGGCCCCGGTGCGACCAATACCGTCACCGGAATCGCCACGGCTTACATGGACTCGATTCCGGTGGTCATCTTCACCGGCCAGGTGCCCACGCCGCTGATAGGCAACGACGCCTTTCAGGAAGTGGACATCGTCGGCATCACGCGGCCGTGCACCAAGCACAATTATCTGGTCAAGGACATCAAGGATCTGGCCCGGACCGTCCGGCAGGCGTTTTATCTCGCCCGTTCCGGACGGCCCGGTCCGGTCCTCGTCGACCTGCCCAAGGACATCGTCAACCAGAAGTGCGACTTCGAGTGGCCGGAAGACGTGACCATGCGGAGCTATAACCCCACGGTCAAGCCGCATGTGGGGCAGGTTCGCAAGGTCGCCAAGCTTATCCGCAACGCCCAGCGCCCGCTCATCTATTCGGGTGGCGGGGTTGTGCTTTCCAAGAGTCACGAAGAACTCCGCTGGCTTGCCGACAACCTCGACATCCCAGTGACATCCACGCTCATGGGCCTCGGGGCGTACCCCGGAAATGGCAAGCACTGGCTTGGAATGCTCGGCATGCACGGCACTTACAGCGCCAACATGGCGGTAAATAACTGTGATCTGCTGCTCGCCGTGGGTGCGCGGTTCGACGACCGCGTTACCGGAAAGGTCAGCACGTTCGCGCCGCACGCCACTATCGTGCATATCGATGTGGACCCCACGAGCATCCAGAAGAACGTCTCGGTGCATGTCCCTCTTGTCGCCGACTGCAAGAGCGCGCTCGGCTCCCTGAAGAAGGAGATGGAAGCGCTTGTCAGCGAAGAGGACTGGGAACGCAAGCATGAAGAGTGGAATAGCCAGCTTGAGGAATGGGACCGGCTGCATCCGCTGACCTACAATGACGTGGATGACGCCATCAAGCCGCAGTACGTCGTTGAGCAGATTCAGGAAATCACCAAGGGCGACGCAATCATCGCGACCGAGGTGGGGCAGAACCAGATGTGGGCGGCGCAGTTCCTCAAGATCAATGAGCCGAACCGCTTCCTGACCTCCGGCGGACTGGGCACCATGGGGTACGGTTTTCCGGCCGCCATGGGAGCGCAGCGCGCCTTCCCGGACAAGCTGGTCATCGACGTGGCCGGAGACGGCTCCATCCAGATGAACATTCAGGAAATGATGACCGTGGTCTGCAACAAGCTGCCCGTGAAGATCGTGATCCTGAACAACGGCTACCTTGGCATGGTCCGGCAGTGGCAGGAGCTCTTCTACAAGAAGAACTACTGCGAGACCTGCATGGACGCGCAGCCCGATTTCGTGAAGCTCGCCGAAGCCTACGGCGCCGAAGGGTACCGCATCACCGAGAAGAAGGACGTGAACAAGGTGCTCAAAAAGGCGTTTGCCACGGACAAGCCCGCCATCATCGATGTGCGCGTGACCAAGGAAGAGAACGTTTACCCCATGGTCCCGGCCGGTGCGTCGCTGACCGAAATGCTGCTGGTGTAGGAGGAGATGAGCATGCGACATACGCTTTCCGTCATGGTGGAGAACGAGCCCGGTGTGCTTTCCCGCGTCGCGGGTCTCTTCAGCGGCAGAGGCTTCAACATCGAATCACTGAACGTCGCTCCGACTCTGGAGAAGGGCGTTTCCCTCATGACCGTCGTTGCCGAGGGCGACGACGCCATCATCGAACAGATCGTCAAACAGCTCAGAAAGCTCGTCCCCATCGTCCGGGTGGTGGACATGACCGAACTGCAGTCCGTCGACCGCGAGATGATCCTCATCAAGGTCAACGCCGAAGACTCCAAGCGCGCGGAGATTCTTCGAATTACGGATATTTTCCGCTGCAAGGTCGTCGACGTGAGCATGGACGAACTGACCATCGAGTGTACCGGCGACCGTGGTAAGATTTCCGCCATCCTGAATCTTCTATCCAGATTCGGCATCAAGGAAATCGCCCGTACCGGCAACGTGGCCATGCGCCGCGCCATGCAGGTTACCGAGTAGACCGACCCCGTATTTCCCTCTGGACATTCTTCATCCCGGTCGGTAATTGGCCGGGAGGAGTTGCGTTGTCCGGAAAAGACGGGGGAATATTTCGTTACCCGTCCGCCACTGTTTGTGCGGAGAAAACCCCTCAGGAGAGAAAGCAATGAAGGTGTATTACGAGAAGGATGCGGACCTGAAGTTCCTCAAGGACAAAACTGTTGCCATCATCGGCTACGGGTCTCAGGGACACGCTCACGCCCAGAACCTGCGTGACTCCGGCGTGAACGTCGTGGTCGGTCAGCGTCCCGGCGGTCCCAACTACGATCTGGCCAAGGAACACGGTTTTGAGCCGGTCAGCGCAGCCGAAGCTGCAAAGCAGGCCGACCTGATCATGATCCTG
This sequence comes from Salidesulfovibrio brasiliensis JCM 12178, assembly GCF_001311825.1. Lineage (GTDB taxonomy): Bacteria > Desulfobacterota > Desulfovibrionia > Desulfovibrionales > Desulfovibrionaceae > Pseudodesulfovibrio > Pseudodesulfovibrio brasiliensis. The sequence continues at coordinate 40,853 of NZ_BBCB01000001.1, forward strand.
CTTCCGGACCAGGTCCAGAAGACCGTCTTCGACAATGACATTGCCCCCAACCTTGTGGAAGGCAACGTCATCGCCTTCGGTCACGGCTTCAACGTGCACTTTCAGCAGATCGTTCCGCCCAAGGGCATCGACTGCATGCTGATCGCCCCCAAGGGTCCGGGCCACATGGTCCGTCGCACCTTTGCCGAGGGCGGCGCCGTTCCCGCACTGGTGGCCATCGAGCAGGACGCCTCCGGCAAGGCCCTTGACATCGCGCTGGCGTACGCCAAAGGCATCGGCGCAACCCGCTCCGGCGTCATCGAAACCACCTTCCGCGAAGAGACCGAAACCGACCTCTTCGGTGAACAGGCTGTTCTTTGCGGCGGCCTGACCGAGCTGTGCAAGGCTGGTTTCGAAACCCTCGTTGAAGCAGGCTATCAGCCTGAAGTGGCGTACTTCGAGTGCCTGCACGAGCTCAAGCTGATCATCGACCTCATGTACGAGGGCGGCATGGCAGCCATGCGCTACTCCATCTCCGACACTGCCGAGTTCGGCGATTACGTCACCGGCCCCCGCGTCATCAGCGACGAATCCCGCGCTGCAATGAAGCAGGTCCTTGCCGAAATCCAGAACGGCAAATTCGCCCGCGACTTCATTCTCGACAATCAGGCCGGTCAGCCCATGCTGCGCGCCCAGCGCCGCCGCGGTGCCGAGCATCAGATCGAGGAAGTGGGACAGCGCCTGCGCGAAATGATGAGCTGGCTGCAGAAGTAGCAACACAAGCTTCATAGACATCATCGAAGCGGCTCCCCTCAGGGGGGGCCGCTTTTTTACGTAAAATGCAATTACAAATCGCATGATTGATATTGTCACGGATTGAAACAAAGATTTTCGTGACAATCACAATTCCTCCCCATTTAACGCTTGACCCATGGACCAGATATCCCTATTCAGTCTGCTCTTCACAATTCAGAGAGGTGCAGTATGGCAGAAAATACAATTATTTTAGGTATTTTAATATTTCTCGCAGAGGTTGTGGTTTTGACCATCGGGACGGTCAGGACCATGATGACTGTGCAAGGTGAAACCAAAATGGCGTTTTGGCTCGGGGCGCTTGAAATGACGGTCTGGGTCATGGGCACGTCGGCGGTGATCGCCAAGGTGGGCGAGGTGCCGTTTCTCGGCGTGTGCTATGCGCTCGGCTTTGCCGTGGGGAACGTGACCGGCATTTGGGTGGAGCGCAAGATCGCGCTCGGCCACGTGGTTGTGCGGTTCATCAGTCCGGTGAACGGCCGGGTCATCTCCTCGGCCATGCGAAATGCCGGGTTCGGCACCACGGTGGTCGCCGGGGAAGGCTCCGAAGGGCCGGTGACGGTCCAGTTCGTGGTCTGCCGCCGTAAGGACCTCAAACAGGTCATCTCCATTGCGAGAACCATTGACCCTGACGTGTTCTATACCTACGAGAACGCTGGTGTAGCTCACTGTCACAGGCCGTCCCCGCAGCAGTGTCCGGCGGAGCAGACCGCTTCGGATTTCGCCTAGTCTCATTGTAACCGCATTTTTCCAGAAGACCCCAGCCTCATGAGGCTGGGGTCTTTTTGTGTGCTGACATGTCGGCTATCAAAGCATGCGCTGCTGCCCATATCGAGAGAAGTCTTACGAATCGGCGGCTTGTCGAAAAAAGGACTCTCTCTTTGACCATAAGTTCCTTTCATGTATGCTTGGATTAAGTATCTGCGATGTACGCAGTGAAATGATGCTCGTTAATCAAGCATGAAAGGAGAATTTAATCATGCCGAATCGTGAAGAATATGTTCAGAAAATGAAAGCCAAGCTCGACGAGCTTAATGCGGAAGTGGATCGCCTTCAGGCTAAAGCCAGAAGCGCGGAAGCTGATTGGCGTATCAAGTATGACAAGGAAATTCAGGAGCTCAAGGAGCGTCGCGAAGAGGCCAAAGCGAGGCTCGCCGAGTTTCAGGAAGCCGGTGAAAGCGCTTGGCAGGACATGAAGATCGGTCTTCAGGGAGCTTGGGACATCCTTGACGAGGCTATCAAGTCCGCAAGTGCCCGTTTCAAGTAAAATAGATACAGGGGCGGCTGCCGCCCCTGTTTTTCGTGATGTTGGTCAGTGCATCTCCATTGGCGCTCTCATTGAGCTAGGATGCTTATCTCCATATGAATAAGCCGTGGGTTCGCCGCGGCTTATTTGTTTCATGAAATGCGTGATGCAAGTCTTCGCAGTTCGGCATTGAAAGACTCGGCCTCTTCGAAAAACGGCATGTGTCCGCTGTTGTCAAAGAGTTTCAGTTCACAGCCGGGAATGCTTTCGGTCACATGCTGCCCTGTTTTGTGGCCGAAGTGGACACTTCCCCCGGTCCCGTATGCTGCCAGCGTTGGAATCGACACGGTAGGCAGAACGTCGCGCAGGTCGCACAAGGCATAGTCGCGATACAGTCGCGCCGTGCTTTGGGTGTGCGCCTTGCGGTATTCTTCCATCATCCAGTCGAGCGTTTCAGCCTGAGGATGGGCGGCAAACATGCCTTTGATGAAGGACCTGCCGAATCCTTCGCGATCACCCGTAAAAGCGTTCAGGGAGATGTCCAGAGCGGTCTCGTCCCTGCCTTGCAGACGATGGGTGTTCCACTCATCCGGGGCCATGGGGTAGGGCGTGCCCTCGACAATGGCCAATGCGCCGATGAGATCGTCGGCGAACTGCCGCCAGTAGTCCAGCACCACGGAGCAGCCGAGCGACCATCCTGCCAGCACGCAGTTGCGAAGCTCGAGGGATTCGATCACTTCCCGCAGGTCCTGTGCTGAGCGCGCAATAGTGTTGCCCGTGCGTGAGTTGCCGGACTCGCCGTGGCCGCGTAGGTCGAAGGAGACGACGCGGAAGCTGTCGGCAAGGCCGGAAAACTGCCGCTCAAAGAAGCGGCTGCTCATGGTCCAGCCATGCACCAGCACCAGCGGCCTGCCGCGTCCTTCTGAACGAACATGAAGTTTGAGGCCGTCGCTTGTCTGCATGGCTATTCGTTAAGATCCTTCAGCTTCCCCTTGAATTTCTTGGGAAAGGGCTTGATGTCCACAACCGGGGTGCCGTCAATGGCCTCCAGCGGCTCCACTTCGAGCCTGTTGCCCTCGATGGCGACGATCTGCACCCGGTGCAATCCCACCGGGTTGGGCCGGAACGGGGAGCGGGTGGAGAAGACCCCCCGCTGCGGCAACTCTTTCTTGCCTCTGGGGTGAACCTTCAGGGTGTCGCGCTTTGATTCGTGGAACCAGGTGATAAGTTCGATCCAGTCACCTTCTTTCAGGCCGTCCAGTCCTTCGGATACGTCGGCGTTGATGGTGATGACCGCCCGAACCGCCCCGTTTTCGTCTTCCATCTTCGGGGCTGTCTCGCGGTCCTTGATGCTGGATGATATGTAGCCGATCGGATTAATAGTGTAGTCCATCGTAGCTCCTGATTTAGCTGGAGAAGTGATCGAAACCTTGCACGGAAAACGGCTCGTTGTTCACGGTCAGGCCCGGAATGTCGGTGACGGAGCCGATGACTGCGGTACCGGGGACGGACTTGATGCGTCCGCCAGCCTCGATGCCTGCCGTGCCGAGCAGGGCATAGTCCTCGCCGCCAAGCACAACTGTCTCGACTGGATCGAGGTTCTTGGCTTTGCAGTACCGTATCACTTCATCAGGGATCATGTCTTCCGTAATGCGCAGGGAAACGCCGCGTTCCGGGCCAACGAGTCTCGGCAAGTCGCGGGCGAGGCCATCGGAGACGTCCATGAGAGAGGAAACGCCCGCAGCCGTGAGCAGGGAGGCGATCATGAGCTTCATTTTCGGCCTGAGGTGCGCGCGGCAGGCAACAGGATACTCTTCCTTGGCCGCCTCGCCCATCTCCTCAAGAGCAAGCATGCCCACGCGGGCAAGCCCGAGGTCGCCGCACACGAAAACCGAATCGTGCGGCTGTGCATTACGGCGTTGGATGAATTTCCCGTTTGCGCCGCCGTTGCCAAGGATGGTGATGCTGATGCCGAGCTTGTCCGAGCGGCTCAAGTCGCCGCCTGAGAGGACGAGGTCGCTCTGCCGGGCCAGCGAGGCCATGCTGGAGAAGAACTCGTCCCAAAACTCGGTAGGAAGCCCATCCGGAACCATGAGGTCCATGTTGAACGCCACCGGCTTTGCGCCCATCCCCGCGATGTCCGAGATGTTTACGGCCAGCGCCTTGTACCCGATGTCTCCCGGCGAGAAATAGGAACGCCTGAAGTGAAAATCTTCGAGAAAGAGGTCGGAGCTGACGCAGAGATCGGCCCCCCCGGCAATGATCGCGCCGTCATCGCCCCGGCCGAGCTTAACGAAATCGTTTTTAACGGTGAAATGTTTGTCTATGAGCGCCAGAAAGGCTTCTTCACTGGTCAGGTTCATGGTCGTCTCCATTATAATAACTCAACGTAATCCTTGATGATCACTTTCAAACCGAAGCCCGGGAAATTAATGCGGTACTTGTCGGGTCCGATTTCGGCAATGATCTTGCCCTTGCCGAAAATCTTGTGGTTGCAGTAGCCGAGTTTGGTGGCTGGCTTTCCGCTGGGCTGCTTTGGTTCTGCCGAGGCCGCTGCACGGGACGGTGATTTGGCATGCACGCTTGCACTTTTCCGCTGCTCGATTCCGCCGGAGTAGGACTCGTGAAAGCGCTCAAAGCAATCGTTCGGCAGTTCCATGACGAACGGCGAGGGCATGGCAGGCTCGGAGCTTCCATTATAGCGGTTGTAGATGGTTTTCGGAACGAAAAGCGAGAGGTGTTCCTTGGCGCGGGTGCAGGCCACGTACATGAGGCGGCGTTCCTCTTCGAGGTCTTCGGGACGCTGCACGGCCCGCCGGGACGGGAAACGGTCTTCCACGAGATCGATGAGGATGACGGCCTTCCATTCCAGTCCCTTGGCCGAGTGGACCGTAGACAGTACCACGGATTCCTCATCCACTTCCTTGTCGTCCGGGTCGCCTTCAAGTGAAAGGTCGGCCAGCATCTGGTCCATGTCCTGATAGCTGGTGGCTATCTGTGCGAGCTGGTCCAGTCCCTGCTGTCGTTTCGGGTAGTCGTCCGGGAATTTCTCAGTGAGGATGGGCTGATAGAAGCTGATGAGCCTGTCCAGCGTTCCGGCAGGAGTGAGCGGGGACTTGCGGATGACGTCCAGCTCGTTGAGCAGGTCGTTAAGCGCCTCATGCTTCTTACGCATTTTCGTCAGGTATTTCCCGCCGCTGTCAGTGTGAAGCGCTTCGTAAATCTTGGCAACGGTCTTGGGGCCCACGCCCTTGACGTGATCCAGCGCGCGCTGCCACGCGATGAGGTCGTTGGTGTTCACGCACAGGCGCAGCAGGGACATGACGTCCTTGACGTGCGCTGCCTCGTTGAAGCGGATTCCCCCGAACTTTCTGTACTCCACGCCGAGCCGGGCAAGGGATGTTTCCAGATGAAAGGACTGGTAGCCAGCACGAAAAAGAACCGCGATCTCGTTCAGCGGATATTTCTTTGAGAGCTTGAGGATACGGTCAAGAACGAGCTTGGCCTGCGTCTGGTCGCTGATGGGGTAGACGACCTCCGGAACGGAGTTGCCCGGAATGTCGGAGTAAAGCTCCTTGTCGAACTTGGTCCGGGCGTTGTCCAGAATGTGGTTCGTGAGGTCGAGAATCTGCTGCACGCTACGGTAGTTTCGCTCCAGCCGGACGATCTTGGTGCCGCTGAATATCTCGGGAAATTTGAGGATGTTGTCAACATTTGCGCCACGGAAAGCGTAGATGGACTGAGCATCGTCGCCCACGGCCATGACGTTTCCGGACTCGCCCACGAGGTGCTTGACGATACGCGCCTGCACGAGGTTGGTGTCCTGATATTCGTCAACCATGATATAGCGGTAGCGCGTGGAAAGCTGATTGCGAAGCGGTTCGTTTTTGGTCAGCAGCTTGTCGAGCTCGAAGAGCAGGTCGTCGTAATCCAGCAGGGCGTGTTTTTTCTTGAAGATGGCGTAGGCGCGGGCAATGGCCTCAAGGTCTTCCACGTAGGGCGAGAGGTGGTAGGCTTCGCGCTGCACCACCGCGTCCATGGGTTCTTCCTTGTTCCGGGACTTGGTAATCAGGTCCAGCACCGTGTTTTTCTTGGGGAACGACTTGTCACCCTTGCCGAGCTCCAGTTCTGCGCGAACGTCCCGCACGGCGTTTTCCTGATCCGCGCGGTCCATGAGCGTGAAGCCGGACTCAAACCCGAGGTCCATGGCGTTTCGGCGCAGGGTGGCAAAGGCAAAGGAGTGGAAGGTGCCGCCGCTGGTGCCGTCCAGCGGTCGTCCGAGGATTTCAGCGGCGCGGGTCAGCATCTCCTGCGAGGCCTTTCGGGTGAAGGTCAGCAGGAGAATCTGGGCCGGGTCCACGCCTTGCTCCACGAGGTGGGCAAGTCTGTAGACGATGGTCCTCGTCTTGCCGGAGCCTGCCCCGGCAATGACCAGCACCGGGCCTTCGGTGGTGGTGACGGCTTCATATTGCGCTTTGTTCAGTTCGTTCTTCAGGTCTATGCTCATTCCGTTCCCAGATTGAAATGCTTGAGTATTTCCTTGCCCACGTCGCGCATACGCGCCGGACGGGAGCCGTGTGAGTCGTACCAGATGGCCCCGCGCATGGTGTGGGCACCGGTCCTGCCGTGAAAGCCGAACACCTCGGTTCTGCCGAACTTGGCCTTGAGGTCGTATCCGGGCCGGGCAAGGCAGACAAGGTCAGGCGCTCGCTTTCGCATGGGACCCGTATACAGTTCAGCGCCCGTAAAGACCCTTTCCATTACGCGTTCGCCTTCATGGGTCAAGCCCTCAAGCCCGGTCTTGATTTCAAGGGCGAGGCGGTCCGCGTCCGTATCCCGCAGGCTCCCGCGTGAAAACCGTGAGCGGCGGTGCAGGTATATCCGCCCCGGGTCAAGTGCGAACGCCTTGCTCTGACTGGATATTTTGCTGGAATCCCATTCTGATTCCGGCGGGAAATCGAGGGACATGAGGCCGTGTTTGCTGAGCCACGTATTCAGGCAGACCTCGGTTTTGAGTTCGGTGAAGCCGTGATCCGCGAGGACCATAAGCCGTTTCGGGCCGGGCAGGGCCTCGAAGCGGTCGAGGAAATCGCCAAGCAGGTCATCCCAGTCGCGCAGGAAGTCCATGCACTGATTATGCAGTGGGTGCAGCTCGTCCGTAACCGCCGTGAAGAGGAAGTGGAAGAGACGGTCCGTTTCGGTCAGGACAAAGACGAACAAATCCCAGCCGAGGTCGGGCCAGAGCATGTCCAGCGCGGTCTTGCGGTGCCGTAGCGAGCGGTGCAGACGCTTGAGCAGTGCGCCGGGGTTCCGGGTCGCGTCCGAAGTCTCCGGTTCTATCTCGTACCCGGCCTCGTGGAGCTTCGCAGCCAGAAACGGTGGATGTACGGCCCGCTGCAGTTCCTCCGCGACAAACCCCGCCACGAGCATTCCACGCACCGGGCGGGCCGGGAAGGTGTTCGGCAGGTTTATTACCCGCGACACCAGACCGGACTCGCCCAGCCTGTCGAAGATGGTGGGGCAGGTCACGGCCTCGACGTTCACCGGCACCGACTCGTAGGTGTCCGGGTCGAAGCGGGCAAAGCCGAAAACGCCGTGTCCTTCAGGACCTTCGCCAGTGAACATGGAGGTCCAGTTGACCGGCGAAAGCTCGGGGATTTCAGCGTCCACGCTGGTCGCCTCGGCCACGATGCGGCCGAGGTTGGGCAGCGTTTTCCCGAGGCGCACCGCGAGGTCCAGCGGCAGACCGTCCAGACCGAGGACCGCCAGCCGGTTCCACGAACGGTCTTTGAGGACGATACTCATGGTTCGGCAGCCCCGACTGGCTAGGTCAGTGATGCTTCGTACTTCTTGAGCAGGAAGGCCGGGTTGTAGGAGAGTTTGGCCTTGCGAAGCCCCTCGTCGCCAAGGTCCTGCTCGCGGTTCACGTACTTGAAGTCCTGTGCGCCGTGCTTCAGGAACATCTGGTTGATGGCCTGATAGACGCCCTTGAAGTGGATGTTTCCTTTTTCAAAGTGGATGACCACGGTCTCGTCATCGAGGGCTTCGGCCACGGTGTATGCCACTACGCGGCCGTCGATGCGGATGGCACCGCCCAGAAGTCCGCCGATGCGGTCAAAATCGTGCAGCACCCGCTGAATGGCCTTGTTTTCCGCCACCAGCGCTTCGGAAGGGTTGTTTTCTTCGTACCACGCAATCCAGTCGGCCTGCATGGCCAGCACTTCCTCAACGCACTCCGGCTCAAGGTGGTGGTAGTCGGATTCGTACTTTTTCACGAACTGGTTCAACAGGTTCTTTTTCTTGTGGAACTTGTTGCCCTTGAGGTTGGTGAGATCTTCCACGGAGTACACGTAGTCGAAGTGACCGCGATTCTCCGTCAGCTCAATGCGTTCGCCGTACTGTTCTTTCCAGAGGTTGGCCAGATATTCGGGGACGCGGGTGAACTTTCCGGCCTCGACCATGGCCTTGCATCCTTTCCAGTCGTAGTCGTTCCACGGCCCAACCGGGGCCCAGCAGACGACTTCCGGCTTGGTCTGGCGCAGGAAGACAAGATTATGGTGAAAAGCCCATTCCATGCCGTAATGTTCGGCCCAGCCCCATATGTTGGCAAAGGCGTAGTCTGAGCTGGCCCTGTCCGGGCAGCTGAAGAGAGCGGTGTGATATTCGTCCTGACGGGCGAGCGAGATCGGTTCAAATTCGAGCGCCATTGAAGTTTCCTTTCGTCACGGTTTTGCGTTCCTTGATCATGGCGAATTTCTGCCAGTCGCGGAAGTGATAGGTATAGAGGAGCAGGGCGGACTGGATGACCTGCGAACAGAGCATGGCAATCCAGATGCCTTCGGCGTCCTGCAAGATTTCATGTCCGAGCAGCCATGCCAGCGGCAGGCGGATGAACCACGTGGCCGACCCCATGATTATCATGTTGTACATGGTGGCCCCGGCGCCGTTCATGCAGCCGGCCATGATCATGCTGATGAGCGTGAAGGGGATGGCCAGAATGTTCCACTTGAGATAGCTGACCGCCTGTGCGGCGACCGGGCCTTCCTGCGTGAGCAGGTCCACCCACGGCTCCACCAGCGGCCATATGGCGAACGTGGCGATACTGATCGTCACCACGCCGATGCCGAGAATCTTGTACCCGAACGCCTTGGCGGTTTTCGGTCCCGCGCGCCGAGATAATGGCCGATGAGGATGCTCGCGGTCATGTTCAGGGCAAAGGCAGGCAGGAAAAGCAGGGACTCGATGCGCAGGCCGATGGACATGCCCGCAAGGGCGTCCACCGCGCCAACGGTGAGACTTGCGGTGATGGCGTACAGAACCAGATATCCCGAGTGCCAGACGATCTGCATGAGGCCGGAAGGCCACGCAACCTTGGCGAGGTAGGCGATGGCCACGCGGATCCACTTGAGCGGCGGGAAACTGGACGGATCGAGCGCGCCCTGCTTGATGAGGACGAACAGGTTCGACATGGCCCCGGCCGTGACCGAGCCGAAGGTCGCCCATGCAAGGCCCTTGTAGCCAAGGTTCGGCATGCCCCACATGCCGAGGCCGAGGCCTACGTCCAGAAATGCGTTCACCGTGGTGACGATCATCATGGAATAGAGCGGTATCTTGACCTGCTTGCGGGCGCGGAAGATCGCGTTGGTGGAGATGAGCAGGTAGTACGAGGGCAGGATAAGCAGGTAGACGTTCAGGAAATAGCTGGTGACGTAGCGCATCTCGCCGGGAACCTGAAGCGCGTCCTGCAGGAGTTCGCGGCAGGGAAAGCCGATGAGCAGGAATGCACCGCTCAGGGCCACGGCGCAGGCCACAACGAGGCTTACGTAGCGTTTGACGCGCTTGTGCAGCCCGGCACCTTCGGACTGGCTGATGGCGGCTACCGCGCCGTTTGCAACAGCGATGGCAACGACCAGCAGAAAGAAGAGCGACTGGGTGATGATGCCGAGCGAGGCCTGCACTTCACGGTTTATTTTGCCCGCAACCCATACGTCCGCCATTCCGATGAAGAAATGAAAGATCATCATCAGCACCTGAGGCCACGCAAGGCCCCAGATGGTGCGGTACGGGGAACGCGACATGCGTTCTGAAAGGTCGGAATTGTTCAACTGGTTCTCCTCGATGAAACGGCGTCCGACAAACATAGGCATTTTGCGGCAAAAGCCAAGGGCCGAAAGGGAGATAAATCGTGATGCCGTCGTGTCGGAGCGGCTGCTATGTCGTCGAGCTGTTCGCTAATGCTGCGCCGTTGCGGGCGATCAGTCGTGACGGTGCGGGACGTCGCCTTCCTCGTGCACGTGCGTATGCGTGTGCGGAACAAGCTCAGCGTCAAGCAGGCGACCGTCTTTCATGCCCCGGATGGTGTCCGTGGTGGCCGAGAGGAAATCCGCTTCGTGCGAGACAATGATTCTCGGGATGTCCAGCCCGTCGAGCGTCTTGACCAGCTTGTCGCGCGCCTCGGGAGACAGGCCCGTGGTCGGCTCGTCCAGCACCAGCAGCTTCGGGCGCATGGCAAGCACCGTGGCCAGCGCCACCAGCCGTTTTTCCCCGCCGGAAAGCCGGTATGGAACGCGGTCCTCGAAACCGCTCAGGCCGAGCGATTCCAGCGTATCGATCGCCACTTGGCGGGCCTCGGCCTTGGAGAGGCCCTGATTGAGCGGTCCGAAAGCTACGTCATCAAGCACCGAAGGGCAGAAGAGCTGGTCGTCGGCGTTCTGGAACATGAAACCGATTTGAAGGCGGGCTTTTTCAAACTCTTTGTCGCTTGAGAGTGTGTGACCGAACAGGCTGACGCTACCTCGTTCCGGCCGGATGAGGCCCATGAGGACGTGCAGCAGGGTGGTCTTGCCCGCGCCGTTGGGCCCCATGAGGCCGAGGCGTTCACCCTCGTGAAGGGAGAGGTCCAATCCTTTCAGCGCCTTCCCGCCGCCGGGCCATGAGTAGTGAATGTCTCTCAACTCGATGAGGTGGTTGCTCATGTGAGCCTCCAGATGACTTCCAGATAGATGATAAAGATTGCAGCCGCGATACTGCAAAGCAGGAAAGCTGTATCGATGCCGGAGCGCCTGAACTCGGCCAGTGTGTGGAAACGGCCGGAAAAACCCCGGCAGAGCATGGCGTCGCGCACCCGTTCTGCGCGGTCCCAGCTTCTGACCAGGAGCATACCCGCGACCCATGCATACGTGCGGTAGGTGTGCAGGGTGGTGCGTGGCCTGAATCCACGGGCACGGGCGGCCTGAAGCATGTGGGTCAGTTCCTGACGGATGAGCACGGCGTAGCGATGGGTGAAGACCAGCATGTGGCAGAGCTTGTCCGGCACTTTGAGCGCCTGCATGGCCGGACCGAGGTCGCGCACGGGGATGGTGCCCATGAGGGAGGTGAGGGCCAACACGATGGCGTTTGTCTTGATCGTGATGATCGCGGCCAGACGCACGCCTGATACGTTCCCGTAAGCCCCATGAAGGTGAAAAAAGGCTCGCCGGGCGTGGTGAACGGCAGAAAGGGCCAGAGGAAGACCGTAAACACATTGACCGCGAGAAGTCGCTTGAAGAGCTTCCCCGGAGCTAGGCGGGCGGCCATGACAAGCAGCAGCCCGAGCGTCAATACAACACCCGCCGCCTCGAAGCTCTGGCAGACCGCCGCAGGAACGGTGAGTACCACCGCTGCGACAAGCCGAAAGCGTGGATCAAGGGCGTGTATGAGGGATTGGCCGTGGGCGAACGGCTCTGTTTTGGATGGCAAAAACGGCTCCGGGGTGGTGTGTTACGTGCCTAGTTGAGGTAACACACCGACCCTTCACCCGCAAGCTCAGGCAAGGCCGACCTCGGGAGCCACACCGTCAATGGCGGCAATGGAAAGTTGCAGGAATTCGCCAAGTTCCATGCCGATTTTGTCGCATTCCCTGATGCAGTCGCGGTTGACGCTGGCAGCGAACGCCTTGTCCTTCATCTTTTTCTTGAGGCTCTTGGGCTTCATGCCGTCCATCCTGGTGGGCCTGACCAGTGCGGCCGCATGAATGAGGCCTGTAACTGTCTCGCCACAGCGCAGGGCGTAATCGAACTCGGTCTCCGGTCCTTCCGCGCCGTTCATCTCACAGGCGTGGCGGCGGATGGCGTTCCGCGCTTCTTCAGGCAGCGCATCGCCGAGCATGTCCACGGTATCCAGCCCGTGGCGCTCGCCGTTGTCTTTGGTCGAGGCATAATCAAGGTCATGCAGCAACCCGGTGATCCCCCATAGTTCCTCGTCCTTGCCGAGTTTGGCGGCGAGTGCGCGCATTACGGCTTCTGATTCAAGGGCGTGGTTGATGAGGTTGTCTTCGTTGTTGTGTTTCTTCAGTAATTCGTAAGCGTTGTCTCTGGTAAGCATCGGTTTCCTAAAGTTTTGGTTTAACTAATAGAGCCAGCACGCGGCGTACATTCCATTGCGGATTTCCCGCAGTTCAGGGCGTTCGGACGAGCACTTGGCAAAGGCCTCCGGGCACCGGGGATGGAATGGACAGCCGGAGGGCGGCGCAGCCGGATTCGGGGGATCGCCCTTGAGGGCCACGGCCTGTTTTTTTACAGCCGGGTCGGGAATCGGAATGGCCGCGATGAGAGCCTGTGTGTATGGGTGCAGCGCCCCTGCAAAAAGGGATTGCGAATCGGCCACCTCCACGATTCGGCCGAGGTACATGACCGCGACCCTGTCGCAGAGATTGCTGATCACCGAGAGATCATGGGAGATGAACAGGTAGGTCAGTCCGAAATCGGTCTGCAATTCGCGCAGCAGTGAGAGAACCTGCGCCTGCACGCAGACGTCGAGTGCCGACACGGGCTCGTCGCAGACAATCAGCTCGGGCCGCAGGGCGAGGGCGCGGGCAATGGCGATGCGCTGTCGCTGCCCTCCGGAAAATTCGTGCGGATACCGTGAGGCGGTCTCCCCATCAAGGCCGACCTGCTCCAGCAGACGAAGCATCTCGCGTTTCGTTCCGCACGGGAACCAAGGCCATGAATGTCCAGCGGCTCGCGCACGGCAGAGCCGATGGTCTGGCGCGGATTGAGCGAGGAATACGGGTCCTGAAAGACGATCTGCACCATTCGACGGAACTCTTTGTCATTCCAGTCGGCTATGGGGCGGTCGCGGTACGTTATGGTGCCGGAATCAGGTTTTTCCAGTCCGGTGATGAGTCTGCCGAGCGTGGACTTTCCACACCCTGACTCGCCCACCAGCCCAAGGGTCTCGCCTTCGTTCATGAACAGCGTTACGTGATCCACGGCCGTGAGCCGGGATGCTTCAAGCCCGAGCAGGCCGCCCTTGATGCGGTAGGTCTTGGTCAGTTCTGTCATTTCCAACAGTCTGGTCATGCTGCGCCTCCGCGTTCATGGAGCCAGCAGCAGACGCTGCGACCGTTTTGTTGGAACGTGCCGGGCTCCTCTTTCTCGCAAATGTCCATCCTGTGCGGACAGCGCGGATGGAACCGGCAGCCGTTCGGTCTGTTGAAGATGGACGGGACCGTCCCGGGGAGCGACTTCACGGGCGTTCTGTCTCCGAGTTTGGGGACGGATTCGAGCAGTCCGGCAGTGTAAGGGTGAAGCGGTTTCTCGAACAGGCGCGTGCCTCTGCCTGTTCCACGATTATTCCCGCATACATGACCGCCACGCGATCTGCCATGGAGGCGACTACGCCGAGGTCATGGGTAATCAGCACCAGTGAACCGCTCATCTTGGCCTTGAGGTCCGCCATGAGCTGCAGCACCTGCGCCTGTATGGTCACATCGAGGGCGGTGGTCGGTTCGTCAGCCAGCAGCAGTTCGGGCTCGCAGGCAAGGGCGATGGCGATTACCACGCGCTGGCGCAGGCCACCGGAAAGTTCATGCGGAAAGGCTTTCGCCACGCGCTCCGGATGCGGAACGCCGGTCAGCCGGAGCGTTTCCACGGCCCGTGCGTCGGCCTCTTCCCTCGAGAGGCCCATGTGCAGCCGCACGGCCTCGGCGATCTGCTCCCCGACCTTGAATACGGGGTTGAGGGCGGTCATGGGCTCCTGAAAGACCATGGAGACATGGTTGCCGCGCATTTCGCGCAGCTCGTCGTCGGTCATGGCGGTGACTTCGCGGCCCTTGAAATGAATGGTTCCGTCCGTGATCCTGCCGGGCGGGTCTGGCACGAGTCCCATCACCGAGAGTGCCAGCACGGACTTGCCGCAACCGGATTCGCCCACGATGGCGAGTGTTTCGCCTTGCATTACGGACAGGCTGACGGTATCCACCGCCTTGGCCACACCTTTCGCGCTGGCGAAGCTGGTTGTGAGGTCACGAATTTCAAGGATGGGTTGCGCCATGAACAGTACTCCGGATTTCCGGCAGGTATACAGCAAATCCATTCGGTTAACAACGATACGCGGGAGTTTGGCGTGAAGAAGGTCGCAGTGGTCGGCGGTGGTCTGGCCGGTTCGGAATGCGCGTGGCGTCTGGCGGAAGCAGGTGTTTCCGTCACGCTTTTCGAGATGAAGCCGAAAAAATACTCCGAGGCCCATGAGCAGGACGGCCTCGCGGAGCTGATTTGCTCCAACTCGTTCCGCTCCAGTGAGCCGGGCACCGGCATCGGCCTGCTGCATGCGGAGATGCGCGAGCTCGGCAGTCTCGTCATGCAGGCGGCGGACGAGACGAGCGTTCCCGCAGGCAAGGCTCTTGCCGTGGACCGCGCCCTGTTTTCCGCATACATCACCGAGCGCATCGAGTCCCATGCGAACATCGAGCTCGTCCGCGACGAGATCGTGTCGCTCGACGACGAGCGCCTTGCGGGTTTTGACGCGGTCTGCGTCACGGCCGGGCCGCTGGCCAGCCAGTCGCTGGCAGACAGCCTTGTCGAGGCGATCGGCGGCAAGGGGCTCTACTTCTACGACGCCATCGCGCCCATTGTTTCCCGCGACTCCATTGACTTTTCCAAGGCGTTCTGGGGGTCGCGTTGGCGTCCCGAGGACGATGACTACCTGAACTGTCCCATGAACGAGGAAGAGTACAAGGCCTTTGTTCAGGCGTTGCTTGATGGCGAAAAGGTCCAGCCGCACGAGTTCGAGAAGGCCATCCACTTCGAGGGCTGCCTGCCCGTGGAGGAAATGGCCCGACGCGGCGAAATGACGCTGGCCTTTGGTCCGCTCAAACCCGTGGGCCTGACCAATCCGCACAGCGAGGAGAAGCCCTTCGCGGTCATCCAGCTCAGGGCGGAAAACCGCGACAAGACCGCGTTCAACCTTGTGGGCTTTCAGACAAAGCTCAAGTATCCCGAGCAGAAGCGCATCTTCCGCATGATCCCGGGGCTTGAGAATGCCGAATTCCTCCGTCTCGGCTCCATTCATCGCAACACGTACGTCAACGCCCCCGAGGTGCTCACTGACGAACTGGAACTCAAGGCCCGTCCCGGCGTGTATCTGGCAGGTCAGATCACAGGCGTCGAGGGGTACCTCGAATCCGCAGCCTGCGGTCTCTGGCTGGGCATGCTGCTAGGTGCCAGATTCGCAGACCGGGAGCTTACGCATCCGCCGCGTGAGACCGCTTTGGGCGCGCTCATGGGGCATCTGCAGACCGAGCCTGTCAAACGCTTCCAGCCTTCCAACATCAACTTTGGTCTGATGCCGGGGCTCAAGAAGCGCATTCCCAAGAAATTCCGCAAGGAAAAGTACGCGGAACGGGCACAGGCGGCGTTTGAGGAGTGGATGGGTATCATAGGCTGATTATTATCGCACACTTGTCTTTTACCGGATTCTCGTATAGCAAATGGCCGATTGAAAATCGGAGGTTTGTTATTCATGCGAAAACTGTCGGTACTCCTTGTCCTTGTTGTCCTTCTCTCGGCCTGTCACCGTAACACCACGGTCAATCCCGATGTGGACTCCGCGCTCGTTGAAGAGGAGCGCATTACTCAGAAAGTCCTTGCCCTGAAAAAGGATGAGGCGTTTCACGATCAGGCCTACGGGGTCGGATACCGTGTACTGCACTCGGCCATGCCCATGTGCTCCAATAACTGGATGTATTATCAGGGCATGGATTTTCACTACGCCGACAAGATCGATGACGATTGGCGAGTCCCGTATGAGCGTCACTGTGGGCTGCCCACGACCGTCAAAGAGGGCATGTTCATCAAGAATGTTCACGAAGGGTCTCCCGCTGAAGCGGCAGGATTCCGCGAGGGCATGGTCATCAAAAAGATCGAAGGGCATGACGTCGTGACCTCCGGCTGGGACTGGGAAGACGACATCACGGATTTGCTTGATGAGGCGGAAGAAGACGGAACCATTACCTACACAGTAAGCGACGACAACGCCACGCGCGATATTACCGTGACGCCGTGGAAAGTCTGTGCGTACCCGATTTTAGTTCAGAAAAACGACATGTTCAATGCCTTTGCCAATGGCGAGGCCATCATTTTGCTCACCGGGCTGCTTGACGAGCTGGAACATGAGCAGGAGCAGCTTGCGGTCATCGTTGGGCATGAACTGGGCCACAACCTTTCAGGGCATATCGAACAGAGCAAAAGCACCTATACGGTCGGGCTTTTCTTTGACGTGCTTCTTACCGGCTTGACCGGCGTCCAGTCGAGCATCGGGCGCGCTGCTGCAAACGGTGTGAATATGAGTTACTCGCTCGACAAGGAAAAGGAAGCTGACTATTTCGGAATGTATACCGCATATTTGGCGGGTTATGATGTTTCGGAAGCAGCCAATGTCTGGCGGGAGATGGGTTCCGATCAGCCTTACGCCATTTCGCATGAGACAACACACCCGACGACCGCAGAGCGGTATGTCTACCTCAACACCATCTACAAGGAAATCTGCACCAAGAAGGAAAATGGTGAGGATATCCTGCCCAACCTCACTGAGGACGCTCAAGAGCGACTGGGAATGCTTGAGGAAACCGAGTAATTCAAAAGCCCCGCTCCGGCGGGGCTTTTCTTATTGCGACCTGGCGGCTGCGGGCGTAGGTACGAAGCAGTCCTTTTTTGTCTGGAGTTTTCATGTCGTACGATTCGCATCCATTCCATCGCACCCCGCACCGCACGTTGCTCGGCCTTGCCTTTCCGGTACTGTTCTCTCTTGTTGCCGAACCGCTGACCGGGCTGGCCGATACTGCATTCGTGGCCCGTCTGGGACCGGAGGCGCTGGCCGCGCTCGGCATCGGGGCCATGGCCTTCTCAGCCGTGTTCTGGGCCTTCTCTTTTCTCGGTATCGGCACGCAGACAGAAATCGCCAACTCGGTCGGCGAGGACAACCATCCCCGCGCAGCGCGTATAGCTTCGCTTGCCTGCCTGATGGCATTTGCCGTCGGAGTGGTGCTCTTTGCCGGGGCCACGCCGGTTCTGGACACCATCAGTTCGCTACTGGGCGGGCAGGGCGTGGTACTTGAGAAGGCATCCGAATACATGGAGTATCGATTGCTCGGCGCGCCGGCTGTACTGGTCACCGTGGCCTGTTTCGGTGCCCTGCGCGGCGTTCAGGACATGAAGACGGCTCTGTATGTGGCTGTTGGGATCAATGGCCTGAACGTTCTGCTCGACTGGCTGCTGGTTTTCGGCGTAGGGCCGTTCCCCGAGATGGGTGTGGGCGGCGCCGGGCTGGCAAGCTCCATTAGTCAGTGGATCGGCGCAATGTGGGCTGTCTTGGTCACGCGGGCCAAAATAGGGCTCGGCAGGGATGTTCGGTTTTCGGACTGCTTCCGGCTGCTTCGCATCGGCGGGGATCTGTTCATCCGCACAGGCGCGGTGCTTGTTTTTCTCTCTCTTTGCACCCGGGCGGCCAATGCCGCGGGAGCGGAAGAGGGTGCGGCGTATCAGCCATTCGGCAGTTTTTCATTTTCGCCGCGCTCTTTCTGGATGCGTTCGCCATCACCGCACAATCCCTTGTGGGATACTTCATGGGCAGGGCAGACACAGATTCGGCGAGATCGGTTGCCCGGCTGACTTGCTATTGGAGCCTCGCCACGGGCACTGCCCTTTGCCTGTTCATGATTGTTTTCAGGGATGCGGTGGCATGGCTGCTGGTTCCGGCCGGTGCGATGGCGGCTTTCCATCCCGGCTGGCTCACCGCTGCGTTCATGCAGCCCGTCAGCTCTCTTGCCTTTGCCACCGACGGCATTCATTGGGGAGCAGGGGACTTTCGTTACCTGCGAAATGCAATGGTCGCGGCCGTGTTTTGCGGCAGTGCCGCCGTACTTGCCGTGGAGTGGCTCATGCCACAGCCGGTGCTTGTGTGGATATGGCTGGCAGCAACGCTCTGGACAAGCGTACGCGCCGGATTTGGCATCGCGCGCATCTGGCCCGGCATCGGTCATGCTCCTTTATGGCGTGATACGGAAGGGTTGACAGACTAGACCGATCGGTCTAGAGGGTTTGATATGGGAAAGAAAACAAAGCAACGAATTCTTGAAGCCGGGGCTGAACTTGTTCACCGCAAAGGCTTCAACAACACGGGAATATCCGAGATTCTCAAGGCTGCGGATGTTCCCAAGGGTTCGTTCTATTTCTATTTCTCTAGCAAAGAAGCGTTCGGTTTGGAGTTGGTGGAGTATCACCGTGCTCAGTTTGTCCGGGCTATGGAATTGCTTCTCTCGGATGATTCCATCCCTCCTCTGGAGCGTCTCAAGGCCATGTTTGCACGTCTAAGACAGCGGCTGGAAGAGGGCGGCTACACCCTTGGCTGTCCCATCGGCAACCTTTCGCAGGAAATGGGCGACCTGAACCCGGAGTTCGAAAAGTCGCTTGCTTCAGTGTTTCGGGACATGGCAGGCCCTGCTGCCGGTGTACTCTCGCAGGCCAAGGATCGCGGGGATATCCCGGTCACGGTTGATCCCTCCGCCATGGCCGATTTTATGGTCAACTCTTGGCAGGGCGCACTGGTTCGGATGAAGGTCGAGAAATCTTCCCGTCCCCTTGAACTCTTTGACACATTCGTCTTTGACACGCTGCTGTCCGTATAGTCATGAATCTGGCCCATATATTTTTTACACACAACCTAGACGACTGGTCTACTACAAAGGAGGCTTCAATGTTCAAGATAAGTTACGTCCCTGTGGACAACGCGGAAGGAGCCATTGCTGATGCCTACTCGCAATTTCCCGAGGCTTTCGGTATCCCCGCGCCCTTGCAGCTCATGAGCGCAAGCCCCGGCATGTTCAAGTGTCAGATGGCTTTGATTGACTACTTCAGTCGCGAGGCCGGGTTTGATTTCGCCATCCCGGCCGCCATCCGCTACATGGCTGCCTGCCATTTCAAAGCAGACGCATGTGTGGAGTTCAACGCCAAGCTACTGGCCGCTGCCGGGCTCGGCGATGATGAGCTTGAAACGTTGAGCAGCGATCCTGACAACGGACCGTTTGAAGAGCGCGAGAACCGTCTCATTGCCTTTGTAAAAAAGGTCGTTGAAGGGCGTGATGTATCGGAGGAGGAAGTCGAGACGCTTCGTTCGCTCGGGTGGACGGATGCCAATATCTACGATGCCTGTTCACAAGGCACCTTCATGGCCGGGGCTGGTCTGATGATGAATGCGTTTTCGAAGTAGCGGCGGGGCTTGATGAAACGGGGCCGGATGGGCTATGAATCAGCAACCGTAACTGATTCAAATCCAAGGATTCACCATGGCATTGATATTCGGAGCCCCGAAGAAGACTCCCCGAAAGGAAGAGTCCAAGAACGATCAGCGGTTGGAGCTGGCCAAGAATCTCTATCTCGGCGGCAAGGTCAAGATCGTCACCACCGACGACATGCCCGGCCGGGAGATTGCCGGGGCTTTCGGGCTGATCGTCTGTCGAAGCTACATCTTCGACAACGCATTCTACGGACTTATCGCACAGGCCGTGGACGTCAACGCGGACGCGATAATCGCCTACCGGGAAAACGTTTCCTTTCATCCCGAGGGAGACAAATACTACTCCTGTTACGGCACGGCCGTCAGGCTGAAGCCGATCAAAAAGTAAAACAAAGGCCGGGACGTTCTGCCCCGGCCTTTTTCATTTCAGCGACAGCACAGCTCTAAGCGGCAGATGGTCCGAGGCGACCCGCACGCCGTCCGTTCGTACGGCTTCTATTGATTGTATCCTTCCGGCCGGTGTTGCGACTATCCTGTCCAGCGCGAAAATCGGCCATCTTGAAGGGAAAGTCCGCAGGGTGCCAGTTGGTCCGAAGGCCTTTCGCAAAAGTGCGGGCAGGTGCCCCCACGGTAGCCATTCATTCAGATCGCCCATGAGCACAGTCGCGTCCGCACTGCTGTCAACAACGATGTCGTGAAGCATCCGAATCTGGCAGCGGCGTTCACGTCGTCTAAGCCCGAGGTGCGTGGCGATGACCTTGACGGTTTGTTCTCCAAAGGAAAAATCCGCTTCAATCGCGCCGCGAGGTTCCCTGCCAAAGCAATCAAGAGAATGTCGCCGGACGGTCTTCGATTCAAGTCTGCTGAGTAGGGCGTTTCCGTAGCGTGTGTCGTCCCGAAGCATGGTTGGTCCGAGGGTTACCGTGTAGCCCATGCTCTGTGCCAATTCGGAAAAAGGGCAGGGGCGGTCGGACTCGTCGGTAAAGACGACTTCCTGCAGGGCGATGACGTCGGCCTTCAAACTGTGGATTACGTCCATGGTGCGTTTCGTGTCCGTTCGCCCATCCGTTCCGACCCAGCCATGAACATTGTAGGAAGCCAGACAGCAACTCTCAGGGCTATGTGTCGTCATCGGCAGTCTCGCCGCCATTGATGCCGCGCAGGCGTTTTTGAGGAGCATTCCCAAGCCGCCCACAAGGAGGGTGATGAGGATGAGTACGCCTATGGTGACGGGGCCGGGGTCGCGCAGTGCGTTGATGAGTTGCCCGCCAAAGAGCGTCATGCCCAGAATGCCCGGTCCCATGCCGAGCAGGGTGCCGAGTACGAAGTTCCGTAGGCTGATATGTGAGGCTCCGGCAACAAGGTTGATGATGGTGAACGGCGCAACCGGCAGGACGCGCACGATGACCACCGAGGTCAGGCCGTACTTGCCGAGCTGTCTGCTGATAGTGTTGATTCGTGTCCCAGTGACTTTTTTGACGGACTCGCGCCCCAGAACGGTGCCTGCACCGTAGATTATCAGTGCCGAGAGCATACACCCCGCAAGTGAGGTCAGCAGGGCAGGGACAGGGTCGAAAATGCCCGCCGTGAGGATGATCATGATGGTTACCGGGAACATGACGAATCCACCGACAATGAATCCGATAACAGCGAAAACCGGGGAAAACGGCAGTGCTCTGACTTTGCTTGTCCATTCAAGAAGCGCGGCCGTATCCGCATACTGGGAAAGGGGCGTGTACCGCCACGCAAGGGCCATGGCAATGAAACCGGCCAGCACCAGCCCGAGTTTGATGAACCCCGAATAACTTCTCTTGGAATCGTCGTTACCGGTGAGTTCGTCCATCAGCGTATCCAGCGCGCCGGGACGTTTTGGATCGAGGGGTTGTGCCATTTCCGGATCAACGGGCAGGGGCGGACCGTTTCTGGTGACGCTTTCAGGAAGCATCCGATTGGTTTTGTTTCGGAAATGCTCAAGCGTACGGAGCATGGACATGCCCGACGTTTCCGTCTGTTCCAACTCATCGACGGATATGCCGAGATGGTGCGCCATGAGTGTGCGCCTGAACAGTCTGATGGCGTCAGAAACATCCGGATTTCGAAGGGCAAGGTTGCATTCCGTGTCGAGCCCCATGGAGCGGTTGTTGAGGTTGGCCGAGCCGATGGTGACGAATTCGTCGTCAATGACCATGACTTTGGCGTGAACCTTGACCGGGATGGTATTGTCTTCATCCGAAAATGGACAATAAATGCCAAGTCTGCCATGCGCATCGGCTTCGTGAAGCCTGTCAAGCGTCTTTGACTGAAGCGGTTCCATGACCAGTCGCTCCACAAGGCCTGTTGGCGTGTGCGGCAGGACGATGACCACTTCCGGCCCGTCCTCACGTTCAAGCTGGTCTGAGAGCGCCTCCTGAATCGGCTCGGAGGTGAAATACTGGTTTTCGATGTAGATGGTTTTTTCGGCACGTTCGATCTCCTGCCGGTACATGCGCTCCATGTCCCGCACCTCCTCGCGCTCCTTATAGGACGGCAGGGTAAGCAGTACGGAGAAATCCTGATCGTTCATGGCCGGTTTGACCGAGGCGGGCCACGGGTCGTGGTCAACCGTGTCGGGTGCCTTCAGGCATTCGCCCTTGGCCCAGAGCCAGCGTTTTCTGGCAATGTCGCCAAGCGCGGCGGCCGCTTCGCCGTCAACAACCATCTGGACGTCGTGGTATGGCGTATAGGGTTCGCCTGCAGGTGTCTTGCGCCGTTCATCCTTGGGCAGGTGATCCATGGTATCCCAGCGGCCCGAGGAGAGATCCATGCCGCCGCAAAAGGCCACGGCATTGTCCACCACCACGATTTTCTGATGATGCGATGAGCCGATTGGCAGTTCGGAGTCGAGGTGGAAATGGACGTTTTGTCTCGTCTTTCTGGCAAAGCTGATCAGCTGGAGCGGCTCGCGGTCCATGCTGTAGGCCATGGGGTAGTCCCATATAAGAATATGAACGTGTACGTCGGGCCGTTCGTCGATGAGCGCGTTTAATCGTTCCGATAGGGTGGCGTCGTCCGAACCGTCGCGGACAAGACGCAGGCGGCTGTCGATGTCCCAGCCGACTATCAGGACGGAATGACGGGCCTCGCGGATCGCTTCCGCCACTGCGCGAAAATAGTTTTCCGCGTCGACAAGGAACGCAGCGCGGTTGGCTCGTGCAACGGTGTTTGAACTGTAATCTTCTGTATTGACTGATTTTTCATTCTGTGAATTGAACATGATGCCGTGAACATATCACAGATTGCCTCTTGGTGGAAACAGTCCAGAATTTCAAGCCGTTGTGTTTGGCGGGCGTTATTCCCTGCTGCCGAGCCGTCGATCCTGAAGCATGAGGTCCGCGATCGTAAAGGCGGTCATGGCCTTCAGCACCGGGTTGATGCGCGGGATGGCGCAGATGTCATGGCGTCCGCCGATTCGCATGCATACGCGATGCCCTTCCACATCCATGCAGTGTTGTTCCTGAGCGATGGAGGGAATGGGTTTAACGAAGGCCCGGGCCACGATATCCTGACCGCTGGAGATACCGCCGAGAATCCCACCGGCGTTGTTGGAGGAGAAGCCGGTGGTGGTCATGTAGTCGTTGTTCTGGCTGCCGAGCGAACGGGCAGCGTCACACCCGGAGCCGATCTCCACGGCCTTGACCGCGCCGACGCTCATGAGCGCATGGGCCAGACAGGCGTCGAGCTTGTCAAAGACTGGTTCGCCAATGCCCGCGGGCAGGCCGACCACCCGCACTTCGACCACGCCGCCCAGCGTGTCTCCTTCGCCCTTCACCTGTTTGATGCGTTCCTCCCATTTGGGGATCGCATCCTCGTCCGGCGAGAAGAAGGGCATGAGTTGGGCGTTTTCGACATCATCGACCTCGGCAGCGATGCCGCCGAGTTCCGTGGTATACGCGTATACCGCGATTCCTTCGTTTCTGAGGAATTCCTGGGCGATGGCACCGCCCGCGACTCTGGCTACGGTTTCACGCCCCGACGAGCGGCCGCCGCCCCGATAGTCACGGATGCCGCCGTATTTGACGTGGTAGGTGAAGTCTGCGTGGCCGGGCCGGAATACGTCCTTGACCTTGGAGTAGTCCCGCGAGCGCTGGTCTTCGTTTTCGATGAGAAAGCCGATGGGTGTGCCTGTGGTTACACCTTCGAATACGCCGGACATGAGCCGGACGGTGTCGGACTCCTTGCGGGCGGTGGAGGCAAGCCCCTGTCCCGGTTTGCGGCGGTCCAGCTCCTGCTGGATGATTGCTTCGCTCATGGGAATTCCGGCGGGACATCCGTCCACGATGCCGCCCAGACCGGGGCCGTGCGATTCGCCGTAAGTCGTCAGCTTCAGGGTTTTTCCGAAAGTGTTGCCGCTCATGGTTTCTCCCTAATTGTTACGAAGCTTAAGGACGTTTTCCGCCTTGCCGAGAAGGACGATGGTGTCACCCTCGTTCAGGGGTTTGTGAGGATCAGGAACAAAGCTGAATTCCTCGTCCCCGACATATTTGATAGCAATAACCTGCACCTGATGTCGATTGGTAAGATCAAGGTCGCTGAGGGTCTTTCCCTTCCACACCTCTACCGCCACTTCACGAGTGATAACGTCCTCACCAAGTCCAAGATAGTCCATGATTCCGGGGACAAGCAACCGGTGCGCCACCTGCTTTGCCACGAATTTTTCCGGAAACACGACAAAGTCGACACCGAGCCGTTGCAGGACTTTTTCGTGCTGCGGGCTGACGGCCTTGACCCAAATCTTGCCCACGCCGAGTTCCTGCAGGTTCAGCACAACAAGGATGCTCGCTTCCATGGAGCCGCCGATGGAGACAATGACGTGGTCCAGCTCGTTGAAGCCGAGTTGCTCCAGTGCTGTGATGTCTGTGCCGTCCGCCTGATAGACCTGCGGAATCTCGTTGCGGAAATCCCGGACGTTTCGTTCATTGCGGTCGATGCCGATGAGGTCCTGGCCGAGGTCGTGCAGTGCGCTCGCAAGCGAACCGCCGAATTTGCCGAGACCGATGATGCCGATATCTATTTTTCCAGCCATGGTGGTACTCCTTGTCAGCCAAGCGGGAGGGAATCCTCCGGCAGCCGGTAGTGCGGCTCCTGCTGCCAGCTTTGCAGTGCGGAAAGAAGCCAGATCGGACCAAGGCGGCCAACAAACATGAGTAGTACGATGGTCGTCTTGCCGAAATTGGTGAGTTTGTCTGTTATTCCGGTGCTCAACCCAACGGTGGCAAAGGCCGAAACAACCTCGAAGAGCGTATCAAGAAAATGTCCGCGGAGCTGTTCGTGCGGGACGTCGCCGCCTTCGAAAATCTCCAGCAGCAGCACCGAGCCGCCTACGATGAACATGGCGAAAATGATGAGCGTGAAGACTCGGTTCATGGACTGCGGGTCGAGCGCGAAACGGCCAACACGCGTCTGTGTGGAGCCGTGAAATTGCGAAACAATGAATCCCCATATGGCCCTGAACGTCGTGGTTTTCAGCCCGCCGGCACAGGAGCCGGGGGAGCCGCCAATAAGCATCAGCACCAGCATCAGCACCAGCGAGACATTGGTAAGCCCCCCGATCTCGACGGTGTTGAATCCGGCGGTGCGGCATGTGATCGAGGTAAACAGCGACGTGAGCAGCTTTTCATGCCACGGAAGGGAAGTGTCGCCCCCCGCAAGCTCTGCGATCAGTATGAGGGCGCCCCCTGCGACAATGAGGAATCCGGTGGTTTTCAGTACTACCGAGGTATGCCAGCTGAACAGATAGGGACCGGGAAACGGCTTCGGTTTTCCGCGAAGACGGAGGGATGAATAATTCGCCAATTCGTTGAGCACGGCGAAACCGAGGCCGCCGAGCACGATGAGCAGCATGAAGACGCCGTTGACCGCCCAGTCGGTTTTCCAGCGTACGAGACTGTCGGGCTGCAGGCTGAATCCTGCGTTGCAGAATGCGCTGACCGAATGGAAAACGGCCGACCCCGGGGCAAAGCCTTCAGGGTCCAGCGACCAGAGGGCCACGGCCCCGACCGCTTCTATCAGGAATGTGCCGATGACTACTCGGAACAGGAAGTCGCGCAGGCTGAAGGTAGGGTCATGCAACAGGCTGTAGCCAACGGCCATGCGGTCGGTGAGGGAGATGCGCTGGCCCAGCAGGTAGAGCACGAGACTCGTGTACGTCATGATGCCGAGGCCGCCGAGCTGTATGAGGAGCAGTATTATCCCCTGGCCAAAGGGCGAGAAAAAGGAACCTGTATCCACCACGATGAGGCCGGTGACGCAGATGGCTGAGGTGGCGGTGAAAAGGCTGTCCACCCACGAGAGCGTCTTTCCCGGATGGGCGGCGTCCAGATGCAGGAGAACCGTGCCTACGGCAATGCCTGCGGCAAAGAAATAGATGGGAAGCCAGAAAGGACTGAACAGCTTGGTCCGCATGGTTGAGTGTATACGCCCGTGATGCGCGAAGGGCAACCTGTCGTTTTCACGACTCTTCGTCGTAAGTTGGTCAGCCTTCCAGAGCGGTGAGGATCAGGGCAAGTGTTGCCTCGGGCGTGGAGGCGCTGATGACCGCCGTGGCGCACTCGGAGTAGAGCGGTTCACGCTCGGCCAGTACGTCGCGCACTTCATCGGCCAGCCCTTTGCCGGTAAGCGAGGGGCGTTGCGACTCGTTGGGGTCGCACGCCAGTCGCTCGGCCAAGTCTTCCGGCAGGGTTTTTAGATATACAGTGAAGCCTTTCTTGAGAATCTCGCGGTTTTCCGGCCGCAGCACGATGCCGCCGCCGCAGCCGACAACCAGGTCTTCCGCATTGCTCACATCTTCCAGAACAGCGCGTTCCCGGTCTCGAAAGGCTTCCCAGCCGTTGCTCTCCACAAAGGGCGCTATTTCTCCATGCTTTTGAAAAAACAGTGCGTCCGTGTCGACAAATCGTCTTTTCAGCGCTTGGGCCAACTGTTTGCCGATGGTGGTTTTGCCGCAGGCTCTTGGGCCGATGAGGTAGATATTCCGCATGGATCGACGCTACAGCATCCATAGGGGCATGGCAACGGTGCAGATGTCAGGGTGGACGCTTCCCGCTTGCCGACATAATCCTTTGTAGATATATAACCCTATGCCCAAGCTAGAAAAATTGCGTCGTGTGCGGTTTCGCGGCTCTGATCGACGCGTTCTCTTTTTCGAGACCGGATACTTTCTCAACAGGGAAATCCAGAACACGGCCAAGGCTCTTGGTTGGGAGCTGCAATGCTTCCCGTTGCTTGATGAGTATGACGATCCCGACAAATTTCTCCCAGCCTTACTCGCTGCGGTTGATCGTTTTCGACCCGACTTCATTCTGACCGTTAATCATTTCGGTGTGGACCGCGCCGGGGGCCTGTTGCGTCTTTGCAAACGCATTGCGCTGCCATTGGCTACGTGGTTCGTGGATGACCCGTTGTTAACGCTGCCTTTTTTCGACGAAGCCCAAAATCCCTGGCTCACGGTGTTTTCCTATGACAGGGACTGCGTCAAACCGCTCAAGACGAACGGATACGCCAACGTCTTTCCTCTGCCGCTCGGTACGGATACGAGTGTATTCAACGAGAATGTCGGATTCGATGACCGGCTGGAATGCGATGTGTCTTTCGTGGGCGACAGCAAGCAGGCGTTTGTGCAGGAAAGGCTGGAGTACGGTCAGTTCCCGAAGGCGCTGCTGGACGCATGGGAAGAGCTTGCCGGGGCGTACCTTGAAGAAAAGGCCAGCGATCCGGTCGGGTTCATTACGCACAAGCGGCCAGACCTTTCCATGGATATAGGGCTCATCGGCCATGACAGGCGGGTATGGTTTGCCCAGCTGGTTCGCGCGGAAGCGACCAGACGGCATCGGGAGCGTTGCGTGCAATCCATGCTGCCGCTCCGGCCGACACTTGTGGGCCGGGACTGGCCCGAAATCGTTGGCTCTGCCAGTGGCGCACGGTTCATCGAAGCGCTCTCCTATTATGAGCATTTGCCCACGTTTTATCGAAGCTGCACGGTCAACCTGAACATAACCGGCACCGGAGCGGGTGTTCCCAATCAACGTATTTTCGATGTCCCGGCAGTTGGTGGTTTTGTGCTCACCGACAACGTGCCGCAGCTTTCGCGTTATTATGACATAGGCGACGAGGTTGCCGTATACGAGTCTCACGACGAGATCGCCGAGGCTATCCGGCGCTGGCAGCGCAACCCGAAAGAGCGGCGGGAAATGATCGAAAAAGCCATGCGCAGGACGCTTGCGGAGCATACCTACCAGCATCGCCTGCAGCGCATGGGTGACATTCTCTCGCGGCTGTATTCCTAAAAAACTTCGGAGGAGCCATGGCCGGAAGGCTGTATGCCATGAAAAAGGAGACCGTGCAGACTGTCATGGCCCACAACCAGATGCTGTCTTCCCTGTCCGGCGAGCTTGGCAGTCGATACGACATCAGGCCTGAGTTCGTTATCGTTCTTTCCGGATTTCTTCATCGAAAGCAGGCCAAAGGAACGTCTGCCTCCAAGGCCAGACTGGAGGCTCTCTGCGCGAAGTTGCGTGACGGGGCGATCATGGTCGAGTCGCGCGGCGACGACTGGGTGCTGTTTCGTGCTCCGGACGACTCGCTCGGCGAGAAAGGCAGGAGTGTCGGCAAATGGCCACGGCGCGTCGATCCTCTGGGGGCCGTGTTGTATGTTCTGATGGTCGCCGCCGGGGTTCTTTCCGTTGCTGCAATCTGCTATGTGCTTTGGGCGCTTGTGCAGAAGTATTTCATGTGATTGCTGATTGTTATCGACAAAAAAGGGCGGCATCGTTTTCGATGCCGCCCTTTGTCTTTATGAGTTGTCGTCTATCGGTAGTACAGGTTCCGGCCACCGATGGTGAGGAAGGCCTGATGCAGGTTTTTCCGGGCGTCCCTTCGGTCCCAAATGCCCTGAATGTGGCCGCGGGAGAGGCCTTTGAAGCAGTTGTGGTAATCCGGCGGGATGTCCAGTCCGGTGGTTTCCTTGATGACGCCGGGTCCGGCAAAGCCCAGCCGGGACGAGCGAATGGCGTACTGATAAGGGGAGCAGCCGAGGAAGCTCGCCACAGGACCGGCGTAGGAGTTGGTATCGTAAAGGACGATGTAGAGGCCCCCGGCATCGATGTAGTTTCGAACTGCCATGGTCACGCGGGGCATCTGGATCAGCCCGTTCACGCCTTCCTGAATCCTGATTCCGGCGGTGCCGTGGATATAGGCGAGGAACGGCTGGTGCTTTTTCTGGGCCAGTTCAAGGGCCCGAATCAGCTTTTCCCCTTCGGCTGCGCCAACCGAACCGCCCCGGAAGGGGGCCGTGAGCATGCCGCAGGTGAGGCGAATGCCTTCCAGGCTGGCGTGGAAGGTAACACAGGAGCTCTGCTGCCCGGTCTTTTCCTTGGCCGCTTCAATGCGGGCTTCGAAGTTTGGGAAGTCGGTGGGGTTGCCGGAGGCGATGTTCTGGTTGAACTCCACGATGGAGTTGTCGTCGAACACGTTGGCCAGATACCACTGGTATTCCATGGGGAAGTGGTATCCGCAGTGGGGGCAGACTCCGGCGTAGTCGGTGAAGAGGTCGCGGGCCCAGATGTCGAGGCATCCGCGCTTGGCAGCGTGCGGGCAGGTGATCTCCCTGTCGATGGCAGCCTGAGAGCTGATGTACTTGTGACCGTTATCAACGGGTGCAGGTCTCTTTTCAGGCTCGGAAAGTCCTGTCAGTTCCTTTTCCACCTGCTTCTCGTCCGATTTGCCGAGGCCGATCTTTTTGAGAACGGCCGAGCTGACGGAGGAGAGTTTGCCGGTGACCACGTGGATTTCGTCGGTCACTTCGTTGACGAGCCTGCCGACGCTGTCCTGAAGCGGCTTGATGATGCCGTAGCGGACAACCGAGTAGGTGGTGGACACAAGGCCTGAACGGGCGGCGCTGAGTTTTTCCAGCGCGGTGCGCTCGTCGTTGTAGGCGTGCTGGGCCATGCGACGGTATTTCTTGTACCGGCGGGAAACCAGCCGCTCGCGAGCCCCTTCGCTGAGGTCCCAGCGTACGATGATGTCCGGGTCCTTGCGGTAAAGGCGCATGGCCAATCCACGCAGGAAACGGATGCCGCGAACGCTCAGGGCCACTTCGTCGGTGGCCTGAATGACCTGCTGGCGCAGGGTGCGGTAGAAGTCGAAACTTTCGGACCGGGCACCGAGCGGCGGCTCCTGGACAATCTCATCAATATAGCCGTTGGCGAGGTTGTCCTGAGCGGTGATGCGCTGGGATATAGCGCACTTCTCGATGAGCTCACGGGACGCACGCTGCGGGGGCCTGATTCGGCCTTCAATGGCAGCCGCGCCTTCCGGTGATATGACCGAGTAATAGCCGTGCGAGAGCATCAACCGCTTGTCAGCCATGCCGATGGCTTCCGCGCCGCCGGAACCGCCTTCGGAGAACACGGCGACGACCGGCACGGACAGGCCGCACATTTCATAAATGTTTTCGGCAATCTGCTGGGCGGCGCCGGGGAAATCTTCCACCGGATAGGAGCCGGGCGTGTTCACATAGGCGTGAACGGGAATGTTTTCCCGCGCCGCGACCTTCATGTATTTGAGTGCCTTGTAGTTCCCCCACGGTTTGATGGAGCCGCCGTTGCGGAACTCCTCGCCGTGGCCCTTCTCCTGCCCCACGACCATGACCGGCTGGTTGATCACTTTCTTGCCCTTGCGCCGGGTGACGTAGGCGCGGGCGATGACCATGCCGGGGTCGATGGAATGCTCGTCCTGACCGCCGATCTCGTTGTAGTTGTCGTAGACGTTCTCAAGGATGTCCTTGAGGCTGACTCGCTGGGGGTGGCGTACGATGCGCACCTTGTCCATGGCGGTCAGCCTGCCGTCGTGAAGCTCCTCGAAGGCGCTCATGCGTCGCTGAAGCGCTTCAAGCGCCTCCACGGCCGCCTCTTCGGAGAGACCGGGATTGAGCTCGTTGAACCGGGTTATCTTGTCGAGGAGGGCGTCCAGTTCCGGCAGGTCCTTGCCCTCGAATATTTCACGTGCGTAGCTGGCGCGCTGCTGCAGCGCCTCGCGGAATTTCTCTGCATTCATAAGACTAGAATTCCAGAAGGTTTTCCGTCTTCCTCAGCAGGAAGGGGATGTTTGTCTTCATGGGGTCCCCGGACGCATCGACACCATCGAGCGTCAGGTTTTTCAGGAAGCGCACGCCGCGCTCCTTGGCCTGTTCCACGTCTTCGCCCCAGATGATAGCGAGGGCAAGGTTGGGGTCGTACTCGGTGGGAATCTGGTAATGACGGTCGCGCGGGACGTGGGTGTGCATCTCCAGCCAGCTTTCGTCTTTCCAGTCGAATTTCTCGATGCGGCCGACCCACGGGGCAAAGCCGTTCTCCGTGTCTTCGGCGATGATACGGTACTCGATGCCCACGCCGTCGAACCCGACATTGTCCTGCGTGTAGCCCAGCGGCTCGCCAAGTCCCACACGAATCTGTTCGCGGATGAGATTGACGTCCGGGTTGCCGTTCACATCCGCGATGCAGGCCGAGACACCGTTCTCCACCTGAATGCGGGTGTTGACTTCCATGAGGAAGGGGTCGCCGTTGGGGGTTACGATCCACTCCCAGGTGCCCACGTTGTCGTAGCGGACTTCACGGGCGATGCTCAGGGAGTGGCGGACAATATCGTCGAGCACCTTGTCCGCGTCAAAAGCATAGCCGATGTCCGAAGAGCGGAAGCCGGGCGCGACCTCGATGCGTTTTTGCAGGCCGGGGCTCTGTACCGAGCAGTTTCTGGTACCGAAGTGAACCGGATTCTTTCCGTCACGGTCAGCGATGATCTGAACTTCCAAATGGTTGAAGTCGAAGATGCGCTGTTCAATGAGGACGCCTCATCGTTGAACGTACGGAGCGAGTAGTTGCGGATTCGGCGGTAGGTCTGGCGGAAGCGGGCCATGTCCTCGACTTCGTCGATACCCATTCCGCCGCCGCCTGCGGAAGCCTTGACCAGAACGACCGGTCGCTTGACGCCCATCTTCTCCTGAAAGTCGAACAGGCTTTGGGCGATGGTCTCGGCTTCCAATTCATCATAGATGGGCCTGTCCGAGCCGGGAACGGTCGGCACACCCAGCTTTCGGGCAATTCGTTTGGTATTGATCTTGTCGCCGAGGTCGCGGATGACACGCCAGCTCGGGCCTATGAAGGTCATGGGCCTGTCGCGTTCGGTCACGCGGCGGGCAAACCGGTAGTTCTCCGAGAAGAACCCGTAACCCGGATGAATGGCCGTGGCCCCGGATTTGTCGGCAACAGAGAGAATGTCGCCGGCGTCGTTATAGTTCTGGATTCTGTATGCGGCCGTTTCGCCGCCAAGCGTACGGGCAAGTTCAACATGCCCGGAATCCTCATCTTCCGCCGTGTAGACCGCCACGCAGGGGATACCGAGGTCGGAGCAGGCCTGCATGATTCTGACGGCGATTTCCCCTCTGTTTGCGATAAGTACTTTATTTTCCATAATCTTTATATATGTGCTTTCTGTGGACCCGTAATCGGGTATTGACGAGCTTGATTTGATAGCGTTTATCACTGATTCTGGCAAACTTTTTTTGTGGATTGAAACAGGCATTTTAATTCATCTTTTCTCTTTCGAAACAATCCTTGGAAAAGCTGGCGTTTTTGACGAAGGGGCATCTTGCGGGTAAGATGATCGAAGCAAGGATTCTCTCCAGGTTTTTCTTTCAGAAACACAGTACCATGTCTGCGGAGATTTGCAGTGAAGCATTACGTGATTGTCGGCAATGGCGTCGCCGCGATTGGAGCGGTTGAAGGGATACGCGAGCACGACCCCGAGGGCCGGATAACGCTCATTAGCGAGGAGGCGGTGCCTACCTATGGCCGCCCGCTCATTTCATACTATCTGGCAGACAAGATCAAGCTGGATACCCTGCCGTACAGGGACGAGAAGTTTTACAATGACAACGGCGTAAAGCTCCGCCTGTCCTCGCGGGTTGTTTCCGTGGACCCGAAAGAGAAGCACATCACGCTTATGAATGGTGACACTGTTGCGTATGACGAACTGCTTCTGGCCACAGGAGGCACCCCGAAACAGCCGCCAATCTCCGGCATCGAGGGAGAGGGTGTATACAACTTTACCACGCTCGCCCATGCCGAGGCCCTCAAGGATGTAATCGATACTGTCGACAGGGTCGCGGTGATCGGTGCCGGTCTCATTGCCCTCAAAGCCGCCGAGGGGTTTGCGGAAAAGGGTGTTGACGTCACCGTCATCGTGCGTTCCCGGTTGATGCGCACCTACTTCGACGAGACCTCTGGCGAGCTCATAACACGTCATCTTGAAAAAAACGGGATGCGATTCCTTCAAGGTGCTGTTACCGAGGCCATCGTGCGTGATGGTGGCGGGGGCGTCAAAGGCGTGAAGACGGATAAGGGCTTTGTCGAGGCGGACATTGTCGTCGTTGCTGCGGGCGTGGCCCCCAACATGTCGCTTGCTGCCGAGGCCGGAATCACGACCGGAGAGGGGATCCGCGTTGATGACTTCATGCGGACCAGCGAGGAGACTGTCTATGCGGCGGGGGACGTTGCCGAAGCAAGGGACCTGCTTACCGGGGAATACACTGTCCGACCGATATGGCCCAACGCCTACACGCAGGGCAGGTATGCGGGCATGAATATGGCCGGGGCAAACCAGCCGTATTCCGGCGGCCTGTCCATGAACTCCATCACCTATTACGGCCTGCCGACCGTCTCTGTGGGGAAAACTGTCGAAGAACCCGGAGTCTCTGTCCACACTCATCTGGATGAAGAGGCCTTCATCTACAGAAAGCTTCTTTTCACGGAAGACATCCTTGTCGGTGTGATGCTTATCGGCGACATTGACGCTGCTGGTTTTTACACCAGTTTCATCAAAAACGCCTTCAAGCTGGACGATGATGGAATGCAGTTGCTCATCGAGGGTGAACCTTCACCTTCACTCTGGCCGGATGAGTATATTGAAGCGATGATGAACAACCCTTGAGATGGTGGAATTACATTTGAAACGGCACATGCCGTTGGTGATTACGGGCTGCGCTTATGCAGCCCGTTTTTTCATGCTTTATACACAGCTTTTGGGGCGATGGAAGTCGTGATATTTTCTAGATAATTTTTAACAAACCGTATTATATGATTTTAATGAGAGCCTTTGCGGTAATCATGAAACCGAGTGCAAGCACCAGAAACATGGCAAATCTGCGGAAAAAACTGTCTGAGAGTCTGCCGTAACTGCGCACTCCAAGGATGATTCCGATGCCGAGGGCGGGCAGAAGGCGAAGGAACAGCGAGGTCACTTCCCCTGTAATCATGCCGAAGGAATAGTGGGAGGTTGAGATGCCCAGCCCGGCGAGAAAGAAGTACCCTGCGAGGGTGGCCTTTATCTCGTCCTTGGGCCACGGCTGGGTGGTGGCGTAGATTATGATAGGTGGTCCGTTGGCACCGATGCTGCCACCAAGGAATCCGGCGAGCAGGCCCGTGAGGGCTATCCAGCGGCGTCTCCATTCAATCCGCTTCGGTTTGAACAGAAACTGGTATCCGATGAAGAGTATGATGGTGAGGCCCAGAAAAAGGGCAAGATAGTGTTGGACAACATGTTTGAGCGCCCATGCCCCCACCGGCAGGCCGGGGAGCGTTGCCACGAGCAGGAGGGCGAGTCGCTTGGCCGAAAGGCTTCGGCGTACCGAGTAGCAGACGCTTGCATTGATGCACAGTGCGAACAGGCTGATCAGAGGTATGACCGTTTTTATGTCGAGCATCAGGGAGAGAAGCGGCAGCGACAACAGCACGGAGCCAAAGCCGGTCAGCCCCTGTACGAAGCCTGCGGACATAATAATAAGGAACATTAGGGTATACTCAAGCATGATATCAGGGGTTTAGCAGAAGCGGAGCACGGGGACAACGACAATAATGCCAGTCAGTGCTTGCACTTGAATTCTTTTTTCAGATATACGGGGAAATATCATTATCTTTCCAAGGAGGAATCTATGGCCATTGTTATCGACGCTGATGAATGCATTGGTTGCGAAACCTGTGTGGAATTGTGTCCTGATGTATTTGAAATGGATGGCGACGGGGAGAAGGCGGTTGTGATTGCCCCGGATTCCGATGCTGACTGCGTGGACGAGTGCATCGACACCTGCCCGTCCGAAGCGATTTCAAGAGAGTAGACGGTACTTTTTTAACGGGACGCTCAAGAAGGGCGTCCCGTTATTATAATATCGGCATGTCCTTTACATGATTACCTTATGACGAGCTGACGAACAGCACCATGAAGGTGAGGGCATGACGATTACAGCACAGGACGAAAAGGTTACATCACGCGGCATCTGGGTAAGGGTTGCAATACCCACGCTGATGTCGCTTGTTCTTTTTGTCATTGCCATTTTTTTCGTCGAGATTCCCGAGTTCAAGAAAAGCCTCATGAGCCAGAAGCGCGATGGCGTGAGGAACGTCGTCCAGCTCGGTCTCGACATCATCCACCGTCAATACAAGCTTGAGCAGGCTGGCATCGTCTCCCGCAAGGAAGCGCAAAAGCGTGCGCTCTCCTTGCTCGCGACCATGCGGTTCGGTGTTGAGAAGAAGGACTATTTCTGGGTCAACGACATGCAGGGCGTCATGCTCATGCATCCGTATCGGCCCGAGCTTGAAAACAAACTCATTATTGACCTTGAAGATATTGAAGGTACGGAACTCATACGGGAGTTCATCGAGATCGTTGAGCGTGAGGGCGGCGGTTTTGTCAAGTATTACTGGCAATGGCAGGATCAGCGCAACCAGATAGAGCAGAAGATTTCGTACGTGGAGGGCTTTGAGCCTTGGGGCTGGGTTCTCGGTTCCGGACTCTATCTCGATGACATTGACCGCGAGGTTTCCACCTTCATACGAAGCCAGCTGTGGACCATGCTCGGCATCACGGTCATCATCGTGCTGCTTGCGTGTATCTCAATATGGCAGGGCGTGAAGGCTGACCGCCAGATGGCCCAAACTTTCGGCCTTTTCAAAGCCATTTTCAACCAGACCTACCAATTCATAGGCCTCATGAACATTGAGGGCCAGCTCATGCGTGTGAACCAGAGTGCGCTCGGTTTTCTCGGGGCCATGCCGAAGGACGTGGTCGGCGAGTATTTCTGGGATACGGACTGGTGGAATTATTCCGAGGAGCAATCCACGCTTTGCAGGGAGGCAGTGGAAAAGGCCAGAAGAGGGCAAGTGGTGCGTGGCAAGGCTTTTCACAAGAATTTCCTTGGCGACCTGCGCGTGGTGGATTTTTCCATCAAGCCGATCAGGGGCGCCGGAGGAGACGTGATGTATCTGCTTGCCGAAGGGCGCGATGTCACGGACTGGAAAATGGCCGAGGACGCGCTTCGGGCCAACGAGCAGTACAGCAGGATGCTGTTCGAGCAGGCGATAATCGGGCTGGCGGTTGTGGACGGAATGGGTAAATTCACCGATGTAAATGACTCCTTTGCGAAAATAATCGGCGATACACCTTCAGGGCTTGTGGGGGCGCTGTTCATCGACTGTCTGCCGGTCAAGGACGATCCCGAGCTGCACCCGGACGAGGATGGCAAGGTCCGGTCCGTGGAAAAGTGGATTCTGCGGCGTGACGGCAACGTGGTTCCCGTCCGCCTGGCTGGCATGCGATTTTCGGCTCGTTCCGGTGAGCGTATCATGTATTCGGTCGAGGACATTACCGAACTCAAGCAGGCCGAGGAAGAGCTTCGACTCAGCGAGGAAAAATACCGTGATCTCGTTCAGGACGCCCAGAGCGTCATCTTGCGATGGAGTACCGACGGCACCATTCTATTTGCCAATGAATTCGGTGTGAACCTCTTCGGCTTTAGCGAGGAGGAGCTTGTCGGAAAGCGGATGACGGATACGATAATGCCCGAAGGAGAAGCGCAGGAAGCCTTGCCGGAGCTGGTCAAGACCATAGCGACAAGCCCGGATAATTATCACTATGCCGAAATGTGGAACGTCTGCAGGGATGGCAGGCAGCTTTGGGTTTCGTGGACAAGCAAGCCTCTGTTTGATTCCACGGGCAAGCTTAGCGCGGTGCTTTCCGTTGGGCTGGACAGTACGGAGCGCAAGATAGCGCAGGATGAACTGAAGGCATTGAACGAAGAACTGGAGCAACGTGTTGAGGCGCGAACCAACGCACTCAAAAAGTCACTCGATTCTCTGAAGAAAACGCAGGAACAGCTGGTTGAGTCCGAGAAAATGGCGTCGCTCGGGGGGCTTGTGGCCGGTGTTGCGCATGAGATTAACACGCCAATCGGTGTCGGCGTCACGACGATTTCATTCCTTCAGCAAAAAGCCAATGAAATGGAGAAGCTTTATGCCGAAGGCAAGCTCAAGCGTTCGGATTTCGAAAAATTCATCAACCTG
Source organism: Salidesulfovibrio brasiliensis JCM 12178 (assembly GCF_001311825.1). GTDB lineage: Bacteria > Desulfobacterota > Desulfovibrionia > Desulfovibrionales > Desulfovibrionaceae > Pseudodesulfovibrio > Pseudodesulfovibrio brasiliensis. Next base: position 77,864 of record NZ_BBCB01000001.1, read on the forward strand.
TCCATGGAGTCTTCTTCGGCCGTGCTGCTCAACCTCAGCCGGGCTTCGGAATTGATCCAGAGCTTCAAGCAGGTTGCAGTGGACCAGACCTCGGAAGAGCGCCGTCGTTTCGAGCTCAAGGGTTATATACACGAAGTGCTTCTCAGTCTGCGCTCCAAGTACAAGAGAACGCAGCACACGGTCAGCGTGGAAGGTGACGAGGCAGAGCTTGACAGCTACCCCGGCGCTATCATGCAGGTGCTCACGAATCTGCTCATGAACACTCTCAAGCATGGTTTTGACGGGATTGAGTCTGGAAACATCAGAATCACGGTCGAGGACGGCGAGGAGTCCGTGAGAATGGTCTATGCCGATGACGGCGTCGGAATGGACGAAGACACGCGCAACCGCATTTTTGACCCGTTCTACACCACCAAGCGTGGTCGCGGGGGGACCGGGCTCGGCATGCACATAGTCTACAACCTCATCACCCAGCGGCTGCAGGGAACGATTCTGTGCAAGAGTGAAAAGGGCGAGGGCACGACATTCATTGTTGAACTGCCGAAAAAAGGGCGTCTCCCCGAAGCGGACGAGTAACTAGACGAACTTCTTGTCTTCGTGAAGGATGTGGTTGGCCAGCCACTTGTTCAGGTAGGTGAATATCTGAAGGACCTCGGTGTTCTGCGGGTAATTATTGCGGAATCGTTCTGCTTCTTCCCAGAACTTCCTATGCTGTTCCCGGTGGTTGTCCAGACCGTCGTATCCACGCTCCTGCATGACTTGCTCTTCATACTCAAAATGTTCCTGAGCATAGGCGAGCATCCCGTCTATCAGCTTGAGGACCGTTTCTTCTTCGCGGCCCTTGGCTATGGCGTCGTAAGCAAGGTTGATCAGTTCAATAAGCTTACGGTGTTGCTCATCGACCTTTTCAATTCCCGTATCGAAACTGTTGTCCCAGCGAATGATCGGCATCTGGTCCTCCCTTCTCTTGTAGGAGGATAGCATTGCCGGAGAAAAAAGGGGAGGAGAATTTGGCCGGGACACATTCGAAATGCCCCGGCCGAGAGGATGGAGAACGTTCTAGTGGTTGCCGCAGTCGTGATGATTGCAGGCAATCTGCTGGTCCTTGACGTTTCCGGCAAGATACTGGTCGGCAACGTCCTTGACCGGACCGGAGCAGCCGCGGACGACTTCAATTCCGTTTTGGCCGAGCACCTGTACGGCACCCATGCCCATGTTTCCGGCCAGCAGAACTTTTACGCCCATGTCGGCCAGAACGCTGGCCACGTTGGACTTGCAGCCGCAGCCTTCCGGAGCGGGCAGGGTTTCATCGCCGACCACCTTGGCGTCTTCGACGGTGAGAATGGTAAAATGCTGGCAATGGCCGAAATGCTCGTCCACCATGTTGTCTCGGGTAGGAACTGCTATTTTCATGTTTCACCTCTTGGCTTGTTTGGTTTGGCAAAAGCCTATAGACCATGCGGAAAGAAAATGAAAGCGGTTCCTAATGACGACGTGTCAAGTAGGAAATATGTTTGCAGGACAAGCTGATGATGGAGCGGCATGAGCAAGAAGTACGTAGCCCCGATGCATACCGCCGAACATGTGCTCAATGGGGTCATGGTTCGGCTTTTCGGCAGGGGACGCTGTTACAGCGCACATATCAATCCCAAGAAGTCCAAGTGCGACTATCGGTTCGACAGGGATCTCACGGCGGACGAGGCTCTACAGGTTGAGCAACTCGTTAACGAGCAGCTCGCTCGAAATCTGGCCGTGCGTGAAGAAACGTTGAAACTCGACGAGGCGGCGAATCGTTACGATCTTGGACGGCTCCCGGAGGGAGTGGATACCGTAAGAGTTATCCATATAGGGGATTTCGACAGTTGCCCGTGTATTGGCGAGCATGTGTCAAACACTCGTGAAGTTGGGATGTTTCGTTTGACAACCCATGGTTTTGATGAGGGAACGCTGCGAATTCGCTTCAAACTGGAAGCCCGCTAGACTGCGTATTCGGTCGCCGACTGCTTACGCGCCCGTTCGCCACAGGAAACACATTCCCATGATGCTCTAACGACGTATACATTCCGTAGCGGATTGATATACCGGTGGTACGTATAGGCTTCGCACCTTTTGCAATACTTGATTTGCACGAGACTCCCCATTGTCTGACCCTCCGGGGCAGAGAGTCTTAAACATTTGTTTCAAGAGTGAGGCGATGATATGATTCTTAGAAGACAAATCTTGTGATACCGGAAAGATGTGGAAGCCATTCTAAACGGTTGGCGCTTTGTATTGGCATGCTGAGTATTTTGGTTTAGGTCTAGGGCGAGCACTAATCATTGGGAAGGTGTTGTATGTCAGGCGGGTGGTTTACAAGAGCGGAGAATCTCGCACATCCATGCGGGGTGTGGATTCTCTTTGCCTTGTTTTTATCGTTGGTGCCGCTCCCTGTGCATGCCGCCGATGATGAGATCATTTTTTCCCTTTTTTCCCGGGGATGGCCTCCTTTTGAAATGGTCGTTGACGGTGAGCCTCAAGGGGCAGCTCCAAAGTTTCTAGCCGCTGTTCTGCCTAAAGGGGTGCGCATGAAAGTGCTTCCCTATCCCGCCGCAAGACTCTATCTCTATCCGCCCAAGGGGCCGGTCCACGTTCGTCTCGAAGCCAAAGAGTGGATGTCCCCAAAGCACGACCTGCTTTGGTCGGTGCCGGTAATGAAATCCCTCAACGTGCTTTACTCACCGGCGCAAAGGCCTTTGGAGTTTACCGGGATTGACTGTCTTGAAGGCAAGGTCATCGGCTGCATCAAGAACTACTTCTATCCCGCAGTGCAACCGCTATTCGACGAAGGCAGGGCCACTCGTTACAATGTTAACGGCATGCAACCGCTTATGCGGATGCTCAAGGCAGGGCGCATTGATGCCGCCGTTCTGGACCAGAGCACGGCGCGCTGGTACATCGCAAGCCAGGCAGAGCTAACGCCTGACAACTTCCATGTGGCTTCCAACCCGGTGGATTCCGTGGATTTGCGCTTCGTGTTCAATAACATCCCTCAGTGGGAAGCCCGTTTGCCGGAGCTGAACGCCAATATTGAGCGCGCCCGAGAGCAGGGCGTATTTCAGCGTATTTTGAGTCAATTCGAATAACGCCACGTAGCAAGGGAGCTGGTGTGAAGATACGTTTTTCCCTTCTGTTTCTTTTTTTGATGGTTTCTGTTGCCCACGCACTTGATTTCGAGTCCGCAATCAATCCCGATGCCGGGTTCAGCCTCAAGGCGCTCAAGGCCGAGGCCGCAAAGGCGGTTCCGTCGGCTGCCACGCTGACCCGTGCGGAAGGCGGAGGTGCGGCCGCACTCGTTGTCTACACCAAGGGTGATTCGACCTATCGTTTCTCCCTTTCCGGCGAAGTTGAGCCGCAGGTGCCGGATGCACAGAGTTTTCAGTATCGCGGACATGATGCGTTGTTTTACCATCTCGGAAGCGATACTTCGGCCGCGCTCCTTGTTCAGCTTTCCCCCCAAGCCGGACTGACCGTTACCTGCACTCGCGCTTATGATGCGGCTGCCCTGAAGTTGAAGGATATGATGTCACTCGTCGACCCATCGATCTCGGGAAGCTCAAGCCTGCGTCCGCTGCCGGCTCCAATTAAAAAAGCGCACCACGCCGTCACCACGCCCCATATTTCCGCTTCCGGGTCATCGTTCTCCCGCGTGTCGCCGTCCGGCGGGACCGTGTGCAGGTGCAGTCCGCCCGCCACCTCCCGGCACCGGCGCACCAGAAACTCCCCGTGCGCGGACGCGATCACCACGGAGCCATGCCCCGGAACCCTTGAGCGGTCCACCACCAGCGTATCCCCGTCAAAAATGGCGCATCCCTCCATGTCGTGCCCGGCTGCACGAAAAAAGAAGGTGGCGTCCCGGTTTGTCACCAGCCGCTTGAAAATGTCGAGCGGATCGTTCAGGTAGTCGTCGGCAGGGGACACGAATCCCGTTTGCTGGTCGAGTGAAAACGATTGCGTCATGAGGGCTCTCCGCAGCATGCTGCCGGAATCTGCCGCCAACAGGTGGTGTAATTCGGAGAGAGGTGGTCGCGCTTGGTGCGCCAGTGTGCGTCAGAGCATAGCCCTTGGGCAGCGAACCCGAGCGTGTCGCGTCCGAAGCGTTCGTTTACGGTATCCAGAACCGCCATGGCCCGCCGTTGCCTGCGTTCCTGCAGCTCCGTTCCCTCGCAAATGGATACGAGGCTACCTTGCACGCCTGATTCCGGCTCAAGTCCGTAAAACATGACTCCGGCTTTGGCGTACCGGAATCCGTCCAGAAAGATGGAGCGCAGCCCCTTGCATGCGAGGCCGATGAGCCGCGCGGTGTCGGCTGTCGGCGGATGCAGGGCGCAGGAGTATGTTTCTTGGCAGCGAGGGCTTCCGTCGAAATATGAGGTGCGGATGTAGACACTCATGCCCGAAGCCATGAGACCCCGTTTTCTGAGTTTGGCAACGGCGCGAGCGGTGAAATGGGCCACGGCCTCTTCAAGGTCGGCACGTTCCGTGATCTTTTTGGCAAAGGAGCGCGAGGAGCGGATCGACTTCCGACTGGACGGGAGCGGGCGGTCGGCGCAGGAGCGGCCCCGAAGCTCCAGCACGGTATGCATGCCCCGGATGCTCAGGATTTTCCGTATCCTGTTGGTGTCGGCGTCCCGGAGCTGCCGCACGGTCCGGATTCCCAAACCTCGGAGCTTCTCGGTTGATTTTCGGCCTATTCCCCACACATCATCCACGGTAGGGCATCCAGAATTCTGTCCTGCCAATCACCCGGTTCCGGAAACACGAACACGCCGCCTCCTTCCGGCGGATTGCGCTTGTGCCGAATCTTGGCGATCTTGTTGGCGAGCTTTGCCAGCGTCTTGGTTTTGGCAATGCCGACACAGGTAGGAATCCCCACCCAGTCCCGGATGCGCTGCCTGACCCGGTGTGCCGCCGCCTCCGCATCCACGGTCGGGGGGATGTGCAGGAAGGCCTCGTCGATGGAGTAGACCTCGGTACAGGGCAACACGCCCGCCGCCGTCCGCATGACCCGCGCGGAAATATCGCCATACAGTTCGTAATTGCTGGAAAAAACGCTCACCCCGTGTTTTTGTATCAGTGGCCGAACCTTGAAATACGGTCTGCCCATGGGAATACCCAGCGCCTTGGCCTCCTCGGAGCGGGCGATGACGCACCCGTCATTATTGCTGAGCACGACAACGGGCCGCCCGAGCAGGTCGGGTCGGAACAGCCTCTCGCACGAGGCATAAAAGTTGTTGCAGTCCATGAGTCCGAAGTGCATTTGTTTTGCTTCTGTTTACTTTTTGTCAACCTAAGAAAAACATGTGCCGGTGTCAATGCGGACAGGGCGGTTATTGTGCATTGAGCGCACGCATGGGGGCGTGAAGCGTAAACAGGGATAGCTCTCAAATTCGGATCATGATAGCTTTGGGCAACCCGAATCTCCTTTGTGGCCAACGCCTTGGTCGCTCTTCCTGAGGACGGGCACGGGGGGCAGGGCTCTTGAGAAAGGCCCTTCAGGGTGACGGAATGCTGCACGCCATCGCAATGAGTCGGCAGCTGGCGAAATGATTGACTGACCATTCGATTCGGCTGGTCGCAAAACGCAAGGCAGAGCCAGAATAATGAAATTTCTTCCTTCTCAGTTGCTGTATTTCTTTCACGACCGTCGGGCGCAGCGCAATCTGCATTCGCTCATCAGGTTCATTCTGTTCCTGTGCCTTTTCATCGGGATGTACAGCGTCATATTTCATGTGCTCATGGAGATGGAAGGGCAGCATTATTCATGGATTACTGGCATCTACTGGACGCTTACAGTCATGTCCACGCTCGGCTTCGGGGATATTACCTTCACCTCGGACATAGGGAGAATCTTTTCCCTCTGCGTGCTCATGTCGGGCATTGTTTTTCTGCTGGTGATGCTGCCGTTCACCTTCATCCAGTTTTTCTACGCGCCGTTCCTTGAAGCTCAGAGCAAATCAAGGGCGGCGCGCGAACTGCCCGAGGATACTTCGGGACATCTCATCATCATCGGTTCCGACAGGGTGGCCCTCAGTCTGGCCTCGCGCGTCCGGCAATTCAACTATCAGTACTGCATTCTGGTCAATGAGGTGAACCACGCGCTGGATTTGGTCGATCAAGGGTACAAAGCCGTGGTGGGCGACTCCGACAACCCGGAGACCTATTCGCTCCTGCGGGCCGATCAGGCGGCCATGGTGGTGCTTTTGAGCGACGACATGAAGAACACCAACGCGGCCTATACCATCCGCGAGGTTGCTCCGCACGTGCAGGTGGTGGCCAACGCCGATTCCGAGGAATCGGTTGATATCCTACAACTGGCGGGGTCGAGCCATGTCTTCCAGTTCATGTACATGCTCGGGGAGATGCTCGCCCGGCGCACCCTCGGCACCGGCACGCGCAGCAACATCATAGGCAGCATCAAGCAACTCAACATTGCCGAGGCGCCCGCCGTGGACACGCCGCTTGTGGGCCGGACGGTCAAGGACAGCGGCCTGCGCGACGCCACTGGCATGAACATCGTCGGCCTCTGGGAGCACGGCCGTCTGGTGCCAGCCCGTCCCGAGACCGTCATCAGCGCAAAAACAATAATGATTCTGGCAGGAACCGAAGAGCAACTGGATGCCTACGACGACTTTGTTGGCGAAGCGCCGCCCATGGAGGCCCCGGTCCTGATCCTCGGCGGCGGCCGGGTGGGGCAGTCAGCCGCAAACGTGCTTGAACAGCGGAACATCGACTACAAGATCGTGGAGAAGAATCCCAAACTCATTCACGACGACATCCATTACGTTCATGGCAGCGCCTCGGACCTTGAGACATTGAAAGCAGCGGGCATCGACAGCGCGCCGTCGGTTTTCGTCACCACGCACAACGACGACCTGAACATCTACCTGACGATCTATTGCAGGCGGCTCAGGCCGGACATCCAGATTATCAGCCGTGCGACATTCGACAGAAATATCAACGTGCTGCACAAGGCCGGGGCCGATCTTGTCATGTCTTACGCCACCATGACGGCCAACACGATCATCAACCTGCTCAGTCCGGGCAAGGTGATGACCCTGACCGAGGGCCTGAACATTTTCCGTGTGGAGGTCGGCCCCTCACTTGCTGGCAAGACGCTCATGGATAGCAGCATCCGCGACGACACCGGTTGCAGCATCATTGCGGTCTCCCGTGACGATGAAATGGAAATCAACCCGGACCCGACCACCCCGCTGGGCAAGGGCTCCTCACTCCTCGTCATCGGCGCGGTCGAGGACGAACGACGCTTTTTGGATAAGTATCAGGCTTGATTCTGGGGAAGGTGGAAATCGAAAACCAAAAGGCCTCAAGTCCTATCTTTTATCGTTCATCATTCCCAAGGGGGGGCATGACATAACCTTCTCACCCCCCTTTTCATTCGTGCTCCCGCAATAAGGGCACACGCCGCGTGGCATATTCTTGGCTGCCCGGTTCATCCCTATGGCAAGCTGGAATGGAGATACGAGGTACATTTCAAAAACAGACAGTAGAGATGTTCGCGATTCGTCCTCACTCCATGGAGCCCTCGGAAAAGGTCCATGGGAAACTCCACCTATTGTGCGAATGCATCAGTAGGCAGCACGAGATACATCCGGGAAATCGTATCCAGCTCAACTGTTATGGTTTTGGTGTGGAGTTCGAGCAGATGGCCGCCGCCATCTTTGTCCTTGCTCAGGAAGTGTAAATGAAATCCGGGTACGGCGACGGACTTGGTCACTTCGGGGCAATAGAATCCCATAATGCTTCCTTCGGTGTGATCGTAGACGAACTCCGGCTGGGTTTTGACCACTTCGGACAAGGGCGGGTAAGGCTTTTGCTGCTTGGGAATGCTGCGGGTCTTGATGTGCTCGAAAAAGCCTGTGGCCTTGATAGCGTAAAAAAGATTCTTGCGGGGAATTTCTTGTTGAAGACGCTGGAGGAAATCCTCCCGGCTGGTTACGTCGGTCAGCGTCAGATGCTGGTCGGCCTTGAAAAAACTTGTCATGGCAAAGGGTGTTGTGGTCTGCGGGGGCACGACATGTACGCTGCCGTCTCCCCGAATCTGGTAGACGGTATCACCGGAAATCACCATTTCGCCATCGAACCCGTCAAAAGTACCGATGCCCATATCTCCGTGTTCTAACAATTCGGCACAGGTGGTGTTGCCGTCGTATACGCCTGCAAGTAGTGCATTGCCGTTGCCGGTTTGAAACAGTACCGATTCGTCCGCATGGACAGACGGACAGCTGGAGAATACCAGCAGCAGACAGACAAGGGCGGACCGGAGTGCGGCTGTCCAGCGATGCGTCATGATAGCCTCCAGCGAGAAATGCGTATGGTTGTCTATTGCGTTTAGGCATAGCAAAAATGAAAAAGGCAGGCTACCGGAGCAGCCCGCCTTTTGGTTGTAAGCCAATCATGTACCAATTATCAGAAACTCTCGTTCAATCCCTGCTTGCAATCGATTGCAAAGGCTTGTTTGCCTTATCATCATTGGTTATTCTTCCAGTCTAACGATCGTAAACAGGGACGGCCCGGGGCTGACTGCCTTGGTTCACCCTTTCTTTTCGCTCTGAAGGTGGAAAATAAATAAAGAGATTCAAGCTAAGCGCTTAAATCTCTTTAATTATTACATGGCGGAGAGGGTGGGATTCGAACCCACGTACGGGGGGTACCCGTAACTCGATTTCGAGTCGAGCGCGTTACGGCCGGACTTCGCTACCTCTCCGCATTTTGGTGCGGCATGTGGCTAATGCCGATTGGGATGCCGTTTATAAACACAGATGGCTCGGGATGCAAGCGTGAATTTCATCAACGTTTGCGGCGGCTCAGGAAAAACCGTTGCAAAACCGACGCACATTCGTCCTGCATCACGCCGCCGACGTGCCAGAGCCGGTGGTTTGAAAACGGCAGGCTGTGCCCCTCAAGGTTCGAGACCAGTGCGCCGCGCTTGGGGTCCGCAGCGCCGAAGACAACGCCGGAAACGCGGGCGTGCAGGATCGCGCCGAGGCACATGATGCACGGCTCCAGAGTGACCGCGAGGATGGTGCCCGGAAGCCGGTAGTTGGAGAGCGTCTCACCGGCTTTACGCAGGCAGAGAACCTCGGCGTGTCCGGTGGGGTCGTGCAGCGTGATGGGCGCGTTGTGGGCCGAGGCGATCAGCTCGCCGTCCGCAGTGAAAAGCGCCGCGCCGATGGGAGCTTCTTCCACATCGGCAGCGGCGAATGCTTCGCGCAGTGCGATTTCCATCATGGACCGCCAGTCCGGCCCGACAGGGGGGACAGGCGCGGGGCGCACGGCTATTCTCCCTTCAGGTGCCGGACCCCGCCTTCCAGAAGCGCGGTGCCGAGCGTTCCGATCTGACCGCGCGTCCATTGCGGGTGGTTGGTCGGATGGTTGAACGCCTCGGGGTGGGGCATCAGGCCCAGAATCCGGCCGCTCGGGTCGGTGAGGCCCGCGATGCCGAGGGGAGAACCGTTCGGATTGTAAGGATAATCCATAGTCACATCGCCCGATTCCGGGTGAACGTACTGAAGGGCGATGTGGTTGCCCGCGCTCAGTTCTTCAAGGAATGCTTCATCTTTCGGGATGATCTTTCCTTCGCCGTGGCGCACGGGGGCGTAGAGCGTGTCTATGTGCCGGGTGAAGACGCAGGGGGACTGCGGGTTGGCCTTGAGCGTCACCCACCGGTCTTCGTATTTGTTCGAGTCGTTGTAGGAGAGGGAGACCTGACGCTCGAAATATGCGCCGCCCACGGCAGGGAGCAGGCCGAGCTTCACCAGAAGCTGGAAGCCGTTGCAGATGCCGAGGATGACGCCGCCGGCGTCGAAAAATGCTTTCAGTTGATCAAGGACCGGCTTTCCTTCATTATCTTCGGACCAGCGCCAGCGGTGCGCAGCGGCCTGCGCGGCACCGAGATCGTCGCCGTCGAGAAATCCGCCGGGGAAGATAAGGTAATTGTAGTCTTCCATGCGGACGAGGCCGCGGGCTATATCGGAAAAATGCACGATGGTCGCGGCTTCGGCCCCGACTTCCCTGACGGAATGTGCGCATTCCTGTTCACAATTGGTGCCGTATCCGGTAATGACCAGTGCGTTCACGCGGGCCATGGATTCATCCTCCCGTATTGACATATCCGTGCGGCCCTGCAAAATACTCGTGAGCCGCGTTGCTGCGGAAGTACATACGTGCGGGCGGGGCGGCAGTCAACAATGCGATTTGCCGGGCACGAGCCCGGTATCATTTTATTTACGTCAACGGATCAATCAAGGGGCATTCCGAGGTATGAAAACCAAGTTCATCTTCATTACGGGCGGCGTTCTTTCCTCTCTGGGTAAAGGACTGGCGGCAGCTTCCATCGGCGCTTTGCTTCAGGCGCGCGGACTCAAGGCCACCATTCAGAAACTCGACCCGTACATCAACGTCGACCCGGGAACGATGAACCCGTTCCAGCATGGTGAAGTGTATGTGACCGACGACGGGGCGGAAACCGACCTCGACCTTGGCCACTACGAGCGGTACCTCGATGTGCCCATGAGCCAGCGCAACAACTATACCTCCGGCTCCATTTACAACACCGTCATCCAGAAAGAACGCCGCGGCGACTACCTCGGCGGCACCGTTCAGGTCATTCCGCATGTGACCAACCAGATCAAGGAATCCGTCCTGAGCATGCCCAGGGACGAAGACGTGGCGCTCATCGAGATCGGCGGCACGGTCGGCGACATCGAGGGCCTGCCCTTCCTCGAGGCCATCCGCCAACTCAAGAATGATCTGGGTAAGGAGAACGTCCTCTACATTCACCTCACGCTGGTGCCCTACATGCGTGCAGCCGGTGAGTTGAAGACCAAGCCCACCCAGCACTCCGTCAAGGAGCTGCGCAGCATCGGCATCCAGCCGGACATCATCCTCTGTCGCTCCGAAGTGGAGATGGACGAAGACCTCAAGCGCAAGATCGCCCTGTTCTGCGACGTTGACTCCGACGCCGTGTTCAGCGCCGTGGACGTCAAGAGCATCTATCAGGTGCCCCTGAGCTTTTATGAGGAAGGCGTTGACCAGAAGATCGCCATACTCCTCAAGCTGCCCGCCAAGAACGCGGTCCTTGAGCCGTGGGAAGACCTGTGCGACGCGCTGGAGAATCCCACCGGCAGGGTGCGTATCGGCATTGTCGGCAAGTACGTGGACCTGACCGAGGCATACAAGTCGCTCCATGAAGCGCTTGTGCACGGCGGCGTGGCCAACGAGGTGAAGGTCGAGCTTGAGTACGTGAACTCCGAGAAGCTCACTCCCAAGAATTACGAGCGCAAGCTCAAGCATCTCGACGGCATCCTCGTGCCCGGCGGCTTCGGCTCCCGTGGTGTCGAAGGCAAGATTCTTTCCATCAAGTACGCCCGCGAGAACAAGGTGCCGTTCTTCGGCATCTGTCTGGGCATGCAGTGCGCGGTCATCGAGTTCGCCCGCAACGTGGCCGGGCTTGAAGGTGCCAACTCCGAGGAGTTCGACCAGACGACCGCCAATAACGTCATCTATCTCATGACCGAGTGGTACGACTTCCGCACCAAGAAGACCGAAGTGCGCGACGAATCCTCGGAAAAGGGCGGCACCATGCGTCTCGGCGCGTACCCCTGCAAGCTCTACAAGGATACCAACGCCCACAACGCCTACGGCGTGACCAACATCGACGAACGTCACCGCCACCGCTATGAATTCAACAACAAGTTCTCCGAAGTGCTCAAGGAGAACGGGCTGGTCCTTTCCGGCACTTCTCCGGACGGCGAACTGGTAGAGATCGTGGAAATCCCGGAACATCCGTGGTTCCTCGGCTGCCAGTTCCACCCCGAGTTCAAGTCCAATCCCATGCGGCCGCATCCGCTCTTCCGCGACTTCATCAAGGCCGCCAAGACCGTGAAGGACGGCGAGTAGGGATACCATGGACGCAGCCAGACTCTACGAGGCCTGCCGGTCCGGCCTGTTCTTTCTTGCCGGACCGTGCGCCATCGAAAGCCGCGAACTGGCGCTGGAAGTCGCCACGGAACTTGCGGCCGTGGCCGAGCGCCTTGACGTGACGCTGATCTTCAAGAGCTCTTTCGACAAGGCCAACCGCACGTCCGTGACCAGCTTTCGCGGTCCGGGCATGGCAAAGGGGCTTGAAATTCTCGCTGAAGTGAAGGAGGCCACCGGACTTCCGGTGGTCACCGACATTCATATGCCGGAGCAGGCCGCGATAGTGGCCGAAGTAGCCGACGTCATCCAGATTCCGGCTTTCCTGTGCCGCCAGACCGACCTTCTGGTGGCCGCCGGGGAGACGGGTAGGATCATTAACGTCAAGAAAGGCCAGTTCCTTGCGCCATGGGACATGGAGAACGTGGTCGGCAAGCTGCGTTCAACGGGCAACCAACATATCTGGCTGACCGAGCGCGGTGCCATGCACGGCTACAACAATCTGGTGGTGGACTTCCGTTCAGTGCCGGAAATGCACGCCTTTGACGTGCCCGTGGTGTTTGATGCAACCCATTCGGTGCAGAAACCCGGCGGGCAGGGCAGCTCTTCCGGCGGCAACCGCGAATATGTCCCTGTTCTTGCCAAGGCTGCTGTGGCTGCGGGCGTTGACGGCGTATTCATGGAAGTGCACCCAGACCCGGACAAGGCTTTGTGCGACGGACCGAACAGTTTGCACCTCAACGACGTGGAGCAGCTCATGAAGACGCTTCTGGCCATCCGCGAGGTGGCGGCATGACCCGGGCAATCAATCTGGCAGCAAAGACGAAGCTCCTTGTGTTGGACTGCGACGGCGTGCTCACCGATGGCGGGCTGTACTATGATGAGTCCGGGCTGTGCATGAAGCGATTCAATGTTCAGGACGGGCTCGGCATCAAGATCGCGCAGGCCGCAGGGCTTGAAGTGGCCGTCATCACCGGACTGGACCAGAAGCCGGTGGAACGGCGGGTCCGCGAGTTGGGTATCAAGCATTATTACCCCGGCAATCATGAAAAAGTTCCCCTTTTCATGGAGATATGCGACAAGGTTGGCGTGAGGGCCGAAGAAGCGGCCTTTTTTGGCGACGACTGGGTGGACGCCGGTGTGATGAAAGCAGCCGGATTCGCCATGGCCGTCCCCAACGCGGTGCCGGAAATCCTCAAAATGGCCGACTGGATCTCCGACAGGCGCGGCGGCGAAGGTGCGGTGCGCGAGGCGATCAGTTTTATCCTCAAGCATCGCGGGCTGTTGGATCAGCAGTGGAAGAGGTGGGCCGATTGAGCTTTTCGCTGCGCCCCGTCCTGCTCTGGGGGGCAATCTTTCTGAGCGGTATCGTGTTCGGCTACATTGTGACGCAGTACACATCCACGTCCGACGATGCCGCGAAGCCGGAAAATGAGTCCGTCAGCATGACGGACAGCCCGCTGGTGTCCAACGCAGAGATCAATGCGGAGGACATTTTGCTGGAGCAGGGCAGTGACGGTACGCTTGACTGGAAGCTGCAAGCCCGAACCGCCTCGTACGATCAGGACAAGAAGCTTGTGGTGGTGGAACGTCCACAGCTGACCGCCTACTTCGGCAAGGACCGCAAGGAAGTGTATGTCCGCTCGGATCGCGGTGAAGTCGACCAGAAGAACGACAACCTCACACTCTATGACAACGTCGATGGCCGTTTCGGCATGTTCTCTGTAAAAGCCAAGAATTTCGATTACGTTGGTGCCATCGACAAGGTGGTCATCAAGGGTGGCGTCACCGTGGCCCGCCCGGACCTTGAAGTGAATGCCACTGCGGTGGAAATCGACCTGTTGAGCCGGGAAATGGTTGCGGCGGGCGGCGTGAGCGCCGTTGTCAGCACCAGTGCCGTGTCGGTCGAGGAAGAACTGGAGCAATAATATGGTGCTGAAGAGAGTCATCCTTCTTCCCATGGTCCTTTTCATGTTGCTGGCAAGCCTGCCCGCGTCTGCTGCGGATTGGGGCGAAGTCCGCCGGGCCGAAGTAAATCTGAATGTCCGTGAGGGCCGCAGTCCGAAAACCAAGCACGTCAAGACCCTGATGAAGGGTGACACGGTCCGGGTTGATTTTCTCAAGAACGACTGGGTGGCGGTGTTTGACCTTGATGCGCCCGTGCGTGACGAGAAACGGGCCATCGCTACGCCAATGTGAAGTATCTCAAGCTGGTGAAGCAGCCTGCCGCCACGAAGACTCAGCCTGCGGCCAAGCCTGAGCCTGCTCCGGCACCGGCGGAAGGGGCTGGAGCCGTGGTTGCCGATATCCAGCAGACCCCGCCTGCGCCGGTTGCTCCGCAGGGAGTGCCGGTCAAGATCAGTTCGGATCGCATGACCTACGACGAAAAGAAGCAGGTGGTCTCCTTTGTCGGCAATGTGGTTGCGCTTCACGAAGGGTTGACCCTCAAGGCCGATCAGGTTTCCGCGTTCTTTGTCGCCGGAGACAAACGCTTTGACGTGCAGGGCATCGACCGCATCGTTGCCAACGGCAATGTCCACGCAGAAAAGGGCAAGACCTCCGGCGAGTGCGGCAAGCTGACCTATCTCGTTGCCAAGCGACTGCTTATCATGGAACAGGACCCGGTCCTGCGCGACGGTCCCAACAGCATTACGGGCGAAAAGATTCGTTTCTATGCGCGGGAGAACCGTAGCGAAGTCGTTGGCGGCGACGGCAAGCGGGTGGAGGCAGAATTCTTTGCGCCCAAGGGCCTTGAGGTGCAGTAGATGACCAAAGGCCTCTCCGCAGCCAACCTCAGCAAACGCTACGGTCACAAGGAGGTTGTGCACGGCATCAACCTCAAGCTCGGACAGCAGGAAGTGGTCGGGCTGCTCGGTCCCAACGGGGCGGGCAAGACCACCACGTTTTACATGCTGGCCGGGATCGTGAAGCCGTATTCCGGAACGGTCTATCTCAATAGCAAGGAAATCACCGCGTTGCCCCTGCATGAGCGTGCGCGACTCGGAGTCAGCTACCTTCCGCAGGAGAGCTCCATCTTCCGCAAGCTGACGGTGCGCCAGAACCTTGAGATAATACTCGAGCAGACTTCCATGACCGGCGCGCAGCAGAGAAAGCGCGCCGATGAACTCATGGAGATGTTCACCATCACCAAGCTGGCCGATCAGGCGTCCATGTACCTCTCCGGCGGCGAGCGCAGGCGGCTTGAGATTGCCCGTGCGTTGATAATGGACCCGGACTTCATACTGCTCGACGAACCGTTTGCAGGAATCGACCCCATCGCGGTCATCGATATTCAGGAGATTATTTCCGTACTTAAGAGTCTTGGGATCGGAATTCTCATCTCTGACCATAATGTCAGAGAAACCTTGAATATTTGCGACAGGGCCTACCTTGTTTACGAAGGGACGATCATCCTTGAAGGCACTCCTGCCGACATCGTCCAGAGTTCGCGCGCCCGCCAGATATACCTCGGCGAAGACTTCTCTCTCTAGCTTTTTTCAAGACTTTCCACCTTTGGCCGTTTACACCCGGCCTGAAGGTTGGTACAGTTTTTTCGTGATTCGTGTAGCAGTTGCGTAATGGTAACAGTTGCACACAGTTAGTAACGTTGCCGCATGTGCTTTATCAGCCAATGCATGGAAAGTGTTCCAGTTCACGTTGCTATTTGCTGAAAAAATCATACAGTTGAAAAAACGGTACTGAAACACCGCTACGAATAGAGAGCAATATGGGCCTGGAACTCAGACAACAACTCAAGCTGACCCAGCAGTTGGTCATGACGCCGCAATTGCAGCAGGCTATCAAGCTGTTGCAGATGTCGCGTCTTGAACTGGTGGAAACCGTGCAGCAGGAAATGCTCGAGAATCCGTTTCTTGAGGAGTCCGAAAACGAGGTGGCCCAGGAAGCTTCAGAGCCCGAATCCGATGCGTTGAAGGAGGCAGGAGAGGCCACTGACGAAGCCGCCATGCGCGACGCCGATTGGGACAACTACCTCGGCGAGTTCTCCAGCACATCCAAGCAGGCCCAGACCCGCGAGTACGAATCTCCGGAAGAAGGGCTTTCCTTTGAAGCCCGTCTTGCGGCCAAGCCGTCATTAGAAAGTCATCTGAGCTGGCAGCTCAGGCTCTCCGACTTCACCGAGCAGGAAGTTGCCATCAGTGATGTTATCATTGGCAACCTCGACAATAACGGCTATCTTCAGGCTACGATGGAAGAACTCCTTGATATGCTTCCCGGCGCTTCAGGTGAACTGATAGAATCGGTCATTGGTCGCATGCAGCGACTTGATCCGGTTGGCGTTGCTGCCCGTACGCCGCAGGAGTGCCTGTTGGTGCAGATGGAAGTCCTCGGCATCAAGGACCCGGTTCTCGAATCGCTTGTGACCGAACATCTCGAAGACCTTGAAAAGCATCGTTACAAGCCGCTTGCCCGCAAGTTCAAGATTTCCCTCGACGAACTCAAGGGGTACCTGGACGAGCTTCAGAAGCTCGATCCTATGCCCGGTGCCAGCTTCTCCAGCACCGAGCCGCATTACGTCAGTCCGGACGTGTATGTATACCAATATGGCGACGAGTTCGTGATCGTTCTCAATGAGGACGGTCTGCCGCGTCTGCAGATGAACCAGTTCCTTGCCGAAACGGTGCAGGGCAGGGCGGACCTTGAGAAGGACTATTTCAAGGAAAAGATGGCCTCGGCGGCTTGGCTCATGAAGAGCCTGTATCAGCGTCAGCGCACGCTCTACAAGGTCATGGAAAGCATCGTGAAGTTTCAGCGGGAGTTCTTTGAAGTCGGCGTCACCAAGCTCAAGCCGCTGATTCTCAAGGAGGTGGCCGAGGACATCAACATGCACGAGTCCACGGTCAGCCGCATCACCACGAGCAAGTATGTTTCGACGCCGCACGGCATTTTCGAACTCAAGTTTTTCTTCAATAGTGCCCTCGACCTCGGCGATGGTTCGCAGGTCGGATCCGAGAGTGTGAAAGCGCTCATCAAACAACTCATCAGCGAGGAGGACCAGAAGAAACCGCTCAGCGACGAAAAACTCGGCGAGATTCTCAAGGAGCGTCTGGACGTGAACATCGCCCGCAGGACCGTTGCAAAATACCGTTCTGCACTCGGCATTCCGTCTTCGTCCAAGCGCAAGAGCTATTTCTAGCAAAAAGCTTGTTCATTCCTCAAAACCAGGAGGGTATTCTATGAATATCAGCTTCACCTTCAAGCACTTTGACCCGTCCCCGCATCTTCGGGAATATGCCAACAAGCGTTTCGCCAAGCTTGGCAAGTACGTCAAGGATGTTGATAATGCGGAGCTTCAGGTGAACCTGCTGGTAGAGAAGTTCCGTCACAAGGCGGACGTCATCCTCGATGCCGATACCATGCATCTCTCGGCGGTCGAGGCCTCCGAAGACATGTACGCCACTATCGACATGGTACTGGATAAGCTTGAAGCGCAGCTGCGCAAGCAGCGTGAAAAGATGAAGGGCAAGACTCGAAAGGCCCGGCAGGAGCGTGAGGTGAGAATGGATTACCTCTCGTTCATGGAAGATCGCAGCATCGCACCGACCATCGTGGGTACGGACAGCTATCTTCCCAAGCCCATGTCCGTGGACGAGGCTGCCATGCAGCTGGACACACTGGACCACGAGTTTCTGGTCTTCCGAAATAGCGAGACTGAAGGAATCAACGTCATTTACAAGCGCGACAACGGTGACTTCGGCCTTATCGATCCCGGAAGCTAATCAATGAAACTCGGCGACTATCTTGAACAAGATCTTGTAATCCCCGAACTGGCCTCGGCCGATAAGGCCGGGGCCCTCGGGGAACTGGTTGCCCCTCTCGGCAAGCGGTTTCCTGAAATAGATACCGATGCGGCCTACAGGGTGCTTCTGGAGCGGGAAGGGCTTGGAACCACCGGAATCGGGGACGGTATTGCCATTCCGCACGGCAAGCTGGACACCCTCGAACGCATTGTGGTCGTGGCTGGCAGGAGTATTGATGGCGTCAACTTCGACGCCCTAGACTTCAAGCCCTGCCACATTTTCTTTCTGGTTCTGGCTCCCGAGCAGGTGGCCGGAATGCACTTGCGAATTCTTGCCCACATCTCCAGAATTCTCAAAGACGAGTCCTTCCGAAAAGGGTTTATGGAAGCCGCATCCGGCGATGAACTCTGGAAGCTACTCAAAAACTCCTGAATGCCATGACATCACGCACAACCTTTCCGGTCGTCATCGTCACCGGCCTTTCCGGCGCGGGCAAAAGTACGGCAATCCGGGTCTTTGAAGACCTCGGATTCTTCTGCGTAGATGGCCTGCCGGTGAGCATGGCGCCGAAGCTGACGGAACTGTTTCAGGTCAAAGACCCCAAGAACCGCGGCCTCGCCCTTGGTCTGGACCTGCGACAGGATGACTTCCTCGACGAATGGAATCAGGCGCTTGAGGAAATGGAATCCCTTGGGGCCAGCGTGGAAGTGTTTTTCGTGGAGGCGCGCCTTGATACGCTCGTCACACGCTATGCCATGACCCGCAGGCCGCATCCGCTGGAAAGCGCCAGCCTCGGGCTGGAACAGGCGCTGGAAAAAGAGCGTGACCTGCTGGACCCCATCCGTCATCAGGCCGCGCTGGTCATTGACTCCACGCAGTATTCGGTTCATGACCTCAGGCGGACGATTCAGGAAAAGTGGTCCACCGTTAAGGAACCGGCCAAGGGTATGCGAATCCATATCCTGTCCTTTGGGTTCAAATACGGCATGCCCATTGAGGCAGACCTCGTCTTTGACATGCGATTCCTGCCGAATCCGCACTTTGAAGAAGAGCTGCGCCCGCTGACAGGACAGACAGAAGTCATTTCCGACTATGTGCTCAAATCCGAGCCGGGAAATGAATTTATAAAGAAATTTAAAGAGTTCGTAGGATACATTCTGCCTCTTTATGCAGAAGAGGGCCGCTACAGAATCACGATTGCGATAGGCTGTACCGGTGGGCGGCACCGTTCGGTGGCAGTGTCTGAGAATCTTTTCAATGACTTGAAAGAAAAGGGATATTCGGTCACTCTTGAGCACCGACACATGGACTTGGGGTAATGTTATGTCCGAAAAGAAGGAAAATCCCGGCGCGGGCGTGCTTCTTGTTACGCACGGCGTCTTCGGAAAGGAACTCATAAACGCGGCAAGCAGTGTGCTCGGCCCTCAGGAAGGGCTTGAATCCGTTGCCGTCGATGTTGAGATCGGTGTAGACGAGACCGTGGAAGCCATCCGCGGTGCGCTCAAACGGATCGATTCCGGAAAGGGAGTCCTCATTCTCACAGACCTTTTCGGCGGTTCTCCGACGACGCTGAGCCTCTCGCTTCTCAAGACCGAGAACGTGGAGGTTGTCACCGGCGTGAACCTGCCCATGCTCGTCAAAGCCTTGCAGTCACGCCAGATGCAACTCACCAAGCTGGCGCAGGAAGCATCCGAGGCTGGAAAGCAGGGCATCAAGGTCGCAGGCGAACTGCTGCGCGGCAAGGGGCGAAAACAGGGGAAACATTAGATGGTGCTCATCCGGATCGACAATCGTCTCATTCACGGACAGGTGATAGAGTCGTGGCTCCCTTACACCGGGGCCAAAACCATTGTCGTGGCCAATGACGAGCTTTCCGGCGACATCATGCAGCAGCAGATCATGTCTCTGGCAATTCCCGGCAACATTGAATGTCATTTCGTTCAGCTTGAGGAGTTGGGCAGCCAACTGGACACCATGAAGGCTTCCGAGGTTCTGGTGCTGGTGTCCAATTGCGCCGACGCCCGACGCGCCTATGACAGCGGATGGTCGTACGATGACCTGAACATCGGCAACGTCCATTACAGTCCCGGCAAAAAACAGATTTCACCGAGCGTGGCGCTCTCTCCGGAAGAGGAGAACTGTTTGCGGTATCTCTTCAGGAAAGGCGTTTCCCTCGATTTTCGCTGCGTCCCCAACGATCCCGTACAGGTGAGGTTCCCGTCATGATGGCATCGCCGTTCATCTGGTTCGCTGTCGTCGCTTTTTTTTTTGCCCTGTTTGCGCTCTTCAGAAGCACGGTAAGCATCGGGCTCCTTGAGCGTCCACTGGTGATCGGCCTGTTCTGGGCGCTGGTGACCGGACGGTTCGAGACCTGCATGGCCGTGGCCATTTTTTTCGAACTTTTCTGGCTCGACCTCCTTCCGGTCGGCACGTTTATCCCCCCCCATCTCACTGCAGCCGCGTTCGCAGCTCTGGCACTGACCATCTGGTTCGACGTTGTAAACGCATCCAAGGTTCTGATCATTCTGTTTGCCTGCATGCCGCTTGCGTGGCTCGGGGCACAGTTGGAAGGGGTACAGCGGATGCGCGAGAAGAAAAGCTACAACCTGCTGCTAAACTGGTCCAGAAAACCTGACAGGGCAGAGCTTCCCGGCAAGCTCATTCTTCGCTCCGCACTCGCGTACTTCTCCTATTCGTTTGTCCTTTTCTATCTAATAATGATCGTTTACGTTCATGGCCTCGAATACCTGCTGCCAAAGCTGAGTCCGCTTCTTTCTGGGCTCAAGATCACATGGGCTCATCTGCTCATCGCAGCCACTCTTGGCGGGGTCATGGCGCTGCGCCTAAGGCGCGCATATGCTGTGCTTTTTGTCTGTGCGGGGCTTGTGCTGTTTTTCTCATTCCGGCATGCATTCTGACTTGGCAGCCGGAGGACTTTGTGATAAATGGAACATTCTTGAATTTTGGAAGAGCCCGTAGTGGTAGAAAAATCCATTTTAGGAGGAGTTAATATGGCTATCGTAGTTGTTGGACACAAAAACCCGGATACCGACACCATTGCTTCCGCCATCGCGGTTGCAGACCTCTGGACCAAGCGCGGCCTGGAAGCCAAGCCCATCGCACAGGGTGAGATCGCTCCCGAAACCGCCTTCGTTCTCGAAAAGTTCGGTTTCTCCGCCCCGGAAGTCATGACCGACGCCACCGACCAGCAGATCATTCTGGTCGACCACACCGACCTTTCCCAGTCCATGGACAACCTGGAAAAGGGTGAAATCGTGGCCGTCGTCGACCACCACAAGCTGGGCGACGTCTCCACCCCCAACCCGCTCGAAATGTGGGTCTGGCCCGTGGGCTGCACCGGCACCGTCATCAAGGCCATGTACGACTTCTACGGCATCGAAATGCCCAAGAACGTCGCTGGCATCCTGCTCTGTGCCATCCTCTCCGACACCGTCATGTTCAAGTCCGTCACCTGCACCGACGCTGACAAGAAGGCTGTTGAAGAACTGGCCAAGCTCGCCGGCGTTTCCGACGTGATGGCTCTCGGCATGGAAATGTTCAAGGTCAAGTCCGCCGTTGACGGCGCTTCCGCCAGCGAACTGGTCTTCCGTGACTACAAGGACTTCGACATGTCCGGCAACAAGGTCGGCATCGGCCAGCTGGAAGTCGTGGACCTGTCCATGCTCGACGCTCACAAGGAAGCCCTGCAGGCTGAAATCGAGAAGGTCAAGGCCGACGGCCGCCACTCCGTTTTCCTGCTGCTCACCGACATCATGAAGGAAGGCTCCGAAATGCTGATCGCCTCCGATGACGCTTCCGTCGTCGCAAAGGCTTTTGACGGCATCAAGGTTGAAGGCAACTCCGTGTGGCTTGAGGGCGTCATGTCCCGCAAGAAGCAGGTTGCTCCCAACTTCATCAAGGCTTTTGAAGGCTAATTGACCGACAAGAGCTTGTTCTAGCGCAAAGTCAGGCCCGGTGCGATTGGCGCACCGGGCCTTTTCTTATGCCTTTTATCAAGCAGAGCATTCCATTTGTTCCAAGTATTCGCTATGTTCGACGCTGATTTCAGCAATGTACGCAACAGGAGAGCGCATGGGACAACTCGGACGTAAACTGGTCATACTCGCGGCACTGGCCGTGATTGCGCTGCTCTTTTTTTATTTCGGGCTTCATGAGCACCTGACGCTCGAACAGATCAAGGAATCGCAGGCCGAATTGAACAGGCTTTATGCAGACAAGCCACTTCTGGTCATCGGCGCCTTTGTCGGAATCTACATCCCTATGGTCACGCTCAGCCTGCCCGGAGCCACCATCCTTGCTCTCGCTGCCGGGGCCATGTTCGGCGCATTGACAGGGACCGTCATTGTTTCCTTTGCCAGTACAATAGGCGCGACACTGGCCTGTGCGATCTCGCGTTACATCCTCGGCAACTGGGTTCAGGCCAGATTCGGCGACAGGCTTGCCAGAATCAATAGAGGAATTGAGCGTGAAGGCGCGTTCTATCTATTCACCATGCGTCTGATTCCGATTTTTCCGTTCTTCGTGATCAATTTGGTCATGGGGCTGACCGAAATGCCGCTTCGAACGTTCTACTGGGTGTCGCAGGTGGGGATGCTGGCCGGAACATTTGTTTTCGTCAATGCGGGCAGTCAGATAGCCCAGATTGAGTCCGTCTCCGGCATCCTGTCGCTAGACTTGATTCTCTCTTTTGCATTGTTGGGACTGTTTCCGCTGATCGCCAAGAAGGCCATAAACTTCTACAGGCGGAAAACAGGCCGTTCGCAGACAGGGCTCTAAAGTGAAGTCAATAAAACTCACTGACATATCCAATGAGATTCGTTCACAATGTACGGATTGCGGCGCGTGTGTCGCCGGATGCGCGTTTCTCAGGGAACACGGAACGCCTGCTGGTATTGCTGCATCTCTGGAGGAAGCGTCGCCGCACCCGGAGGTTGCATTCGAGTGCAGTCTGTGCGGACTGTGCGGCGTGGTCTGTCCCGAAGGACTCAACCCTGTCGGCCTGTTCCTTGCCATGCGCGAAAAAGCGTGGGCCGAGGGGCGAATAGACCGTAAGCGCTACGAACCAATCATTCGATACGAGGCGGCAGGGACGTCTCGCTGGTTTTCCAGTCTGCATACGCCTGCTGGTTGTGACACGGTGCTTTTCCCCGGATGCACGTTGCCGGGCACTCGGCCCGGAACCACCACCAAGCTGCTTCGCCTGCTGCAAAACCTCGTCCCGTCGCTTGGCGTCATGCTCGACTGCTGTCACAAGCCGTCCCACGACCTTGGCCGACGCGAGTTCTTCTCCAAGCAATTCGGTGCAATCTCTCACAGGCTGAAAGAGCGTGGCATAAAGCGCGTGCTGGTGGCCTGCCCCAACTGCTTCAAGGTCTTTCGGCAATATGGGGAAGGGCTTGAGACGGTTTCAGTTTACGAGATTCTTGCCGATCAAGGTAACGAATTCGAAGCCGCCTCAAGTATGGCCGTTTCGTTGCATGACCCTTGCCCGTTGCGTCATGAGCCGCAGATTCACGAGGCTGTGCGTGTCTTGGCCAGTCGAAACGGGCTGGATGTCGTCAAGAGCAAGCGAAAGCCTTCTCGGACGCTCTGCTGCGGAGAAGGGGGCACGGTTGCGGCGGTCCGGCCCGATCTGGCTGGCAAATGGACCGAGCGGTGCTCCAGACAGGCTGGCGGCAACCCCATCATTACGTACTGTGCGGGCTGTGCCGGATTTCTGTCACAAAAAAGCAGCGCGTATCATTTGCTGGATGCCATGTTTTATCCCGAAGAAGTGCGGCAGGGCACGTTCAGGCCGGTGCGATCCCCCATGACCTATCTCAATCGACTCATTCTGAAGCGAAGCTTGAAAAAGGAATTCAAATAAAAAGGCCCCGCATGGCGGGGCCTTCGTTGTTTTCCGTTCCGGGTGCGTTGTTTACAGCTGCTTGGCGGCCTTGCGGATGACACGGAGGAGCTGGTTGGTGAAACCGGCCTCGTTGTCGTACCAGATGATGAGCTTGAGCTGGGTGTCGCCCATGATGCGAGTCAGGGGGGCATCCACCACGCCGCCGAAAGTGGATCCCATGTAATCAACGGACACGAGCGGTTCCTCGGTGTAGCCCATGGATTCGTTGGCTGCCGCCTTGAGCGCCGCGTTGACCTCTTCGGCAGTGGCCTTCTTTTCCATCTCGACCACGAGGTCCACAAGGGACACGTTTGGGGTCGGCACGCGGATGGCCATGCCGTCGAGCTTGCCGTTCAGTTCGGGCAGTACGAGGCCCACGGCCTTGGCCGCACCGGTGGTGGTGGGGACCATGTTGATGGCACAGGCGCGGGCGCGACGGATGTCCTTGTGGGAACCGTCAAGAATGCGCTGGCTCATGGTGTAGGAGTGCACTGTGGTCATGATGCCGTGCTTGATGCCGAACTTGTCGTTCACGACCTTGACGACGGGCGCCAGACAGTTGGTGGTGCAGGAAGCGGCGGATACGATTTTGTGCTCCGGCTTCATGTCGTCATCGTTGACATTGTAGACAACGGTGACGTCGGTTTCCTTGCCGGGGGCGGAGATGATGACGCGCTTGGCTCCGCAGGCCAGATGCTTTTCGCTGCTTTCGCGATCGGTAAATTTTCCGGTGGTTTCGATGACCATGTCGCAGCCGAGTTCCCCCCAGGTCCACTCACCGGGAGCTTTGCGCGTCACGGCAATCTCACGGCCGTTGACGCTGAAGCCGTTGGCCGTGGCCTCGACCCCCTCAAAGGTGCCGTGCACGGAGTCGTACTTGAGCAGGTGGGCGAGGTCTTCGTTGGACGCACGGGCGTTCACCGCAACGATTTCAAGGTCTTTGTCGTCGGCCAACAGACGGGTCAGGTATCTGCCGATTCTACCGAAACCATTGATGCCAAGCTTTATAGCCATGTCTTATCCTCCCGGAAAGGTTGAATTCCATTATGCCCTTTGAGCGCGAAAACAATACAAATGCAATTATTATTCGTCAACGGGGTTCTCGATCCCATGATCGTTGAGCATGGTGAGCGCGTCCCTGTCGGTGAAGTCGAAGTGCAGCGGTGTCAGGGTGATATAGCCATCGGTAAGCAGTGCGCGGTCCCGGTCCGGGCTGATGGATTCGGGCGGGATGACGCCGTCCAGCCAGTAATAGGGTCGCCCTCTGGGGTCGATACGGCTGTCGTAAACGTCATTGTACGATGCTCGGGTGTGCGGGCAGGTGCGCAGCCCTTTGGCTTCTTCAATGCTTCCCTTGGGATAATTCAGGTTCAGCACGCACTTCCCGGGCAGTTTTCTCCACGGAATCTCAGGAATCAGGCTGACTGCGTGACGGGCCTGCCCCGAAAGATCGCCGGGGTTGAAGTCGTCGAAGGACACGGCCATGGAAGGCAGGCGCATGAGCGCCCCTTCGGTTGCGGCCGAGACCGTACCGGAGTAAAGGATGTCCACGCCCACGTTCGCCCCGGCGTTGATGCCGGAGAGGACGAGCTCGGGGGGACTGTCCAGAAGGGTGGAGAGCGCCAGTTTGACACAGTCCACGGGAGTGCCGTAGACACCTTGTCCCTGGAAGTGGTCTTCCTGAAAGTCTTTTACCTTCAGGGGCATACTCAGGGTCACGGCGTGACCCACGGCAGATTGTTCCGTCACCGGAGCCACCACGCGCACGCTGTGCCCGGCCTCGATGAGGGCATGGTACAGTGCCCTGAGTCCGACGGCTTGTATGCCGTCATCGTTGGTCAGAAGAATGTTCATCAACAGCTCCGAATTTGACAATTCGTGTGAAATCAGGTTCATAAATGCTGACGGCAGCATTCAATCCCAAAGCCCCTGACAGGGCTCCGCTTATCGGCGGGGTACCTCAACTTACAACCAATGGCAACAACAGTGACGCAAAAGTCGCATTACATACGTGATATAGTACCCGGTGAACGGGTCCGCGACCTGTTCCTGATCGCCCGGGCTGACCTCGGGCAGTCGAGAAACGGTCCGTACTGGAACATCCACCTGCAGGATTGCTCCGGCAAGGTCGAGGCCAAGATATGGAACCCGCTCAGCCAGCAGTTTGCGAGCATCGAAACCGGTTCCATCGCCCTGATCGAGGGGCTGGTCGAGACCTACCGCGACAAGCCGCAGGTCCGTATCGATTTCATGGACCTCTCGCCGTCCGGGAACGGTCACGACATCGCCCAGTTCATGCCCGCGGCCAGACGGTCCGCTGAAGAAATGATGGAGGAGCTGGAAGATCTCGTCACCGAGCACATGAAATACAAGCCGTGGAAGAAATTCTGCCGCAAGGTGCTCAGGAGCGAAGATATCCGGCAGAAGTTCATGACCGCGCCCGGGGCAAAGACAGTCCATCACGCCTACATCGCCGGACTGCTGGAGCATACACTCGGCGTGGCGAAGCTCTGCATGGCCATGTGCGATGTTTACGAGACGCTCGACCGCCAGACGCTTCTGGCAGGGGCCATCTTCCACGACCTCGGCAAGGCTTGGGAGCTCACCAGCGGTCCTGCGCACGAGTACACGGACGAAGGCAAGCTGCTCGGGCACATTCAGATGGGTCAGGAAAAACTTGAACCGTTCCTTAAACGTTCCAAGGACCTTGAAGAGGGCCTCAAGCTGCACCTGCGCCATCTGATTACCAGCCATCACGGTGAGCATGACTTCGGCTCCCCAGTGCGGCCCAAGACGCCGGAAGGCTTTGCCCTGCATTTTGCGGACAATATGGACGCGAAGATGAACATGATCGACAAGGCCTACGAGGACATGGAACAGGCCGGACAGGAGTGGTCCCCGTACCTGCGGTTCCTTGAGCGCGACATTTTCCGCCCCACGCGTACCCCCGACCCGGCGCGCGCCAAGGCCAACAAGGAGAAGAATCAATGTTTATTACCTTTGAAGGGATAGAGGGAACCGGCAAATCCACGCAGTGCAAGCTGCTCAAGGAGTACCTCGAATCCCGTGGGATGGAGGTCCTTCTTACCTGTGAGCCCGGTGGCAGCCGGATCGGTGCCGAGCTTCGCAAGATGCTGTTGAGTACCGACAACAGGGACCTGACTTCGCTCACCGAGCTGTTCCTTTATCTGGCCGACCGCGCCCAGCACATTTCCGAGATAGTCCGTCCCGCGCTGGAAGAGGGCAAGGCCGTCATCTGCGACCGTTTTGCCGACTCCACCGTGGTCTATCAGGGCTACGGACGGGGGCTGGACACCAAGATGCTTCACCATCTCAATGAGGTGGCCGTGGACGGCACCTGGCCGGAGCTGACGCTGTTGCTCGACCTCGACGTGGAAACAGGCCTGAAGCGGGCCATGACCCGAAATATCCAGAAGGGCATGACCCAGAAGGAAGGGCGCTTCGAAGCCGAGCACGTCTCGTTTCACAATCGCATCCGGGAAGGCTACCTTACATGGGCGGCGGTAAACCAGAAGCGTTTCAAGGTTGCGGACGCCTCCGGCACGCCGGAGCAGGTCTTTGAACAGATCAAACATTTTATAGAGCAGCGGTTTTTTGAAGAAAACAAATAATATCATTACAGTATTGAGACATGACCACCACGGGGCGACGACCGGTCGTCCCGTGGTTTTTTTTCCTGTTATTTTCATGTTGTTATGCTAGGTTGTAGACTCTCGACAAGACGTCAATGATGAAGAGCCTTGCATGACACAGAACGGATGTTCACTCCCATATGAAAAAGCCTGCGACTGGCGGCAGTGCCTCCTTGATACCGCGCAATACGCGCTGGTGATGGCTGGTGTCTGCTGGCTACTGCTGGCGGGGTCCGAGCGCCTCGGCTACAACTGGCAGTGGTACCAGATTCCCAAGTATCTCTTCACCATGGGCGAGGAGGGCTTCCGCGCCGGTCCGTTGCTTGACGGGCTGCTGGTGACCTTTCAGATAACCGCCGCGAGTATGGGACTTGCTTTTGCCGTGGGGCTGGCAACCGCGCTGTTTCGAATGTCCTCGTATGTGTCGCTGCGGACCGTGGCGAGGGTTTACATGGAATTGATCCGTAACTCGCCACTCCTGATCCAGCTTTTCTTCATCTATTTCGTTATAGCCCCGGTTTTGGACATGAGCGCGTTCTGGGCCGCGGTGCTGGCGCTTAGCCTGTTCGAGGGCGCCTACGCATCGGAAATCTTTCGCGCAGGCATTACCTCCATCGACAAGGGCCAGTTCGAGGCCGCGCGAGGGCAGGGCATGGGGCCGTACGTCATGTACACCTACATCATCCTGCCGCAGGCCATCCGGCGCATCCTGCCGCCGCTGACCGGGCAGGTGGTCTCACTGGTCAAGGACTCGGCGCTGGTGAGTACCATCGCCATCATGGACCTGACCATGCAGGGGCAGAACATTGTTGCCGAAACATTTTTGACGTTTGAAGTCTGGTTCACGGTGGCGGCCATTTATCTGGCTGTGACGGTGACCCTTTCACGTCTGGCAGCCGTTATGGAAAAACGGCTGATGTTGACATAAAACCGAAAAGGAGTTGACCATGACAATCTGGAGAACAGTAGCCATAGGGCTCGTAGCTATGATCGTCATTCTGGGGGTGTCGCACGTCTCCTACGCTGCGGACGACACGCGTCAGGACCTTGCCCAGAGCAGTACGCTTGAAAACGTGATGAAGCGTCAGGCCATCCGTGTCGGTTTCGACACTTTCAAGCCTTGGGCCATGAAAGACAAGAACGGCAAGTACATCGGGTTTGAAATCGACGTGGCCACCAAGCTGGCCGAAGACATGGGCGTCAAGCTCCAGCTCGTTCCCACCCAGTGGAACGGCATCATCCCGGCACTGCTGGGCGGCAAGTTCGACATCATCATCGGCGGCATGACCGTTACGCCCAAGCGAAACCTCAAGGTCAACTTCTCCATACCATATGAATTTTCCGGCATGAGCATCGTGGCCAGCAGCAAAAAGGCTGGAAAGAAAACCACGCTTGCCGAGTTCAACACGCCGGAAACCATCATAACTGTCCGCATGGGCACCACCGCCCACGTGGCCGCCAAGAACTTCCTTCCCAAAGCGCAACTCAAGGTCTTCAGCGACGAATCCCAGACCATTCAGGAACTCCTGAGCGGTCGGGCGCAGGCGCTGGTGGCCTCGAATCCCCTTCCGGAGTCTCTTGCAGGAGAATATCCGGACAAGCTCTACATGCCGCTTTCCGAGGACTTTACCCGCGAACCCATCGCCTTTGCGGTGCGCAAGAGCGACTATGATTTCACGAACTTCCTGAACAACTGGATTCGCGTGAACTTCTCCAGCGGCTGGCTTCAGAACCGGTATGACTACTGGTTCAAGTCCAAGGAATGGGAATCTCAGCTTCAGTAGCTCTGAACGATCTTGCAACAGCCTGAATCGCCAAGAGCGAAAAAACGCATATTCAGGCCGCTCGACGTCATCGTATTCGTCGTCGTGGCAGGGCTGGTGGTGTGGTTTGTCCAGAAGACGGCCACAACGCTCGACTATCACTGGAAATGGTCGATCATACCCCAGTACCTGCTACGCACGGACGAGGCGTCGGGCGGCCTTGTCCCCGGTCTTTTGCTTCGGGGCCTGTTCACCACCCTTCGGTTGAGCATCTGGGGCGGTCTGATCGCCATGCTTCTCGGATTGGTGTTTGGCCTCATGCGCGTCAGTCCGCGCCTTTTTTATCGCCAGCTTGCCACGACCTATGTGGAGCTGGTTCGCAACACGCCGCCGCTGGTCATCGTCTTCGTGTTTTATTTCTTCATTGGCGACCAGCTCATGTCGTTGATGCACATGGACGCGCTCGTGGTGCATCTTTCTTCCGAGCCGCAGACCGTCATCCCGATCCTTTTCGGGCCTGTTGAGCAATTGCCGCAGTTCGTTTCCGCCACCATCACCATAGGCCTGTTCGAGGGCGCATATATTGCCGAGATCGTCAGGGCAGGGGTGGAGTCGCTGGAGCGCGGCCAGTGGGAGGCATCGTGCGCTCAGGGCTTCACGCGCCGTCAGCAGCTCAGATTCATCATCCTGCCGCAGGCGCTAACCCGGATGCTTCCGGCGCTGGCAGGACAGTTCATTTCGACCATCAAGGATTCCTCGATCGTGGCCATTATTTCCATTCAGGAACTCACCTATCAGGGTTTGCAGATCATGGCCGCCACATACCGTACGTTCGAGATATGGATTACCATTCTGTTGCTGTATTTCGTGCTGACATTTTTGTGCTCCACGCTTGTGGATGCTCTTGAGCGGAAAGTGAACGCCAACGGGGTGCATCGCTTTGACAGGTAGAGCGGAAAAGAGCATAAGAATACTTCGTGCCTACCACCTGAAATGCAAAAACTATTCGGAGGCTCCATGAGTAAGGATATCAAGATTTATGCTCTCAGCACGTGCGTGCACTGCAAAAACGCAAAAAAGTATCTCGACGAGTGCGGCGTGAAATACAACTGCACGTTTGTGGATAAGCTTGAGGGCGATGAGCGCCGTGAGACCATCGAAGAGGTCAAGGGGCACAATCCCGCAGTTTCCTTCCCCACCATTGTCATCGGCGACAGCGTCGTGGTCGGGTTCAATAAGGACAAGATCGACAAGGCGCTGGAGGATTAGCCATGGAGGCCCGCGAGCTGTTTGAAGCCCTTAAGAAGATTCAGGAGCCTAAGGGATATTATTTCAACAAGGACGAGGAGATGACCCTGCAACTCCTCGAAAGCCTTTTGGAAAACAAGGAAAAACTCGGGTACATGGCCTGTCCGTGCAGGCTTGCCAACGGCAGCTTCGAGGCGGATAGGGATATCATTTGTCCCTGCGAATACCGTGAGCCGGACGTCAAGGAGTACGGAGCCTGTTTCTGTGGCCTGTATGTTTCCAAGGAATGGAACGAAGACGCCATTGAGAAGGAAGTTGTTCCCGAGAGAAGACCTCCGGAAAAAATCATTTTTTAGACAGCCTAATGAAAACGGCCGCTCCAGATCTGGAGCGGCCGTTTTCGTTGTATCATCTGGTTAGAGCCGTTCAAAGACA
The DNA here is from genome assembly GCF_001311825.1 of Salidesulfovibrio brasiliensis JCM 12178. GTDB lineage: Bacteria > Desulfobacterota > Desulfovibrionia > Desulfovibrionales > Desulfovibrionaceae > Pseudodesulfovibrio > Pseudodesulfovibrio brasiliensis. The sequence continues at coordinate 108,606 of NZ_BBCB01000001.1, forward strand.
GAATCGTCGTACTCGTCCGAGGCGGGCAGGGCGGCCATCTTCGTCCTCGCCTTGCCACCTCCATGATGGGAGAAAGTGAAGAATGCGGTCGCCTGTATGAGCTCCTGTGCCTGTGCGGCCAGATGTTCACTCGTGCTAGCCAGTTCTTCTGATGCCGACGCGTTCTGCTGAATCATGCTGTCAAGCTGCTGCAGGGCGTCGTTGACCTGACCTGCGCCCTCATCCATCTGCGTGCTCGCTGCGCTTACTTCGTTGACCAGTTCAGCGGTTTCCTTGATCTTCGGTACTATCTCGGTAATCAGGCGTCCGGCCTCCTCGGCAACGTTTACGCTGTTCGTGGAAAGCTCGCTGATTTCGCTTGCGGCTTCACCGCTGCGTTCGGCCAGCTTGCGTACTTCAGCCGCCACGACCGCAAATCCTTTGCCGTGCTCTCCGGCACGGGCGGCCTCAATGGCAGCATTGAGGGCCAGCAGGTTGGTCTGGCGGGCGATTTCTTCCACAATGCTGATCTTATCCGCTATCTCACGCATGGCGTTGACGGTCTGATTTACGGCGTTGCCACCAGTTTCCGCCTGCTCCGAGGACGCGATGGAGATGGAGTGCGTGCGCTTGGAGTTTTCGGCGTTTGTGGCGATGTTTCCGGTCATTTCCTCCATGCTGGCGGAGACCTCTTCAACGTTCGCCGCCTGTCCGGACGCGCTCTGCGAAAGCGTCTCGCTGGCAGAAGCGATCTCTTCGCTCCCGGAAGCAACGGATTCGGAGATGCCGGTAATGTTTGTGATAATATCAGCGAGTTTGCTCACCATGTTCTGCATGGCAAGGCGAATGCCGGTGGCGTCTTCCACGAAGGGGATGTCCATGTCGCCGTTGGCCACTTGTTCTGCAAGCTCGTTGATTTCCGAGGGCTCGCCACCGAGCTGCTTCAGGATGGGGCGGATAATCAGCCATGCCGCCACAAAAAGCAGAAGGGTTGCCAGAGGGATGATGACAAACATTATGGTCCGGCTTGACTCATACGCAGCTTTGTCCACTTCGTAGACTTCCTTGGCAACGTCGAGCTGCAGCTGTACCAGCTCGCCGTATTTTTCGGTTACGGGGTCGATGATGGGGTAGAGTTCCTCAATGGTGAATCGTTCCAGCGCCTCGCCGTCCTGTCTCTTCAGAATCCCTTCAAGCTTGGCAATGGCCGCATTTGCACCTGAAAGCAGTCTGTCCACCTCGGTCACAAGCCGGGACTCCTCCGGCGTGAGTTCCGTGGCATGATAGGCGTCAAGCTGTTCTTTGATGACCTTTTTGGCTTCCCTGACAGCACGCGCGCCTTCGTTCCAGCTCAGGTTGCCGTTTCGAACCTTGTGGGAGACATCCACGATGTTTACCGCGTACATGTCCGATACGGTCTTGAGTTGCGCAAGAGGCACCACACGATCAGTATATACGGTTTCAAGGCCGCGAATGGCCAATGCTGCGTTGTTCAGGCCGATGAAACCGACCAGAATGGATACGGCTACGGCGAAAGCATCAAGGCATACAGTTTCGTCGCAGTCTTCATAGTAAAACTCCCTCTCTCATGTTCTCAGGGGACCGATTCGTATCGGCCTATTCAGTTGTCGATTCTATTCATACTATATAGGAATGGTTTTCAGTGTGACATTTATATGACAAAAATGGCGCAGCATGAAGGAGGTTCTTTTGAATAAAGGACAGTGGGTTAAGGGAATCTCACAATAGAAAAAGAAAAGCCCCGCCAGAGACGGGGCTTTAGTGTTCTTGCCGTATGTATTGAACCTTAGTTCATGGGCATGTTCGGCCGCTTGGTATCACCGCCTGTTCCGGGGAAGGGCTCATACTTGTGAGCGGGCTTGCCGGAGGCGAGGATTTCGTCGGCTTCCTTCATGAAGACCATGAAACGGTGCTTGCATTCGAAGAAACCGTGCCACCACGCGTAGTCAGGGGCCATCATGGCAGCGCCCATGCGTGCCCTGCGGCCTTCATGGTGCCAGAGGAAGTAGTATTCGATCTCGGGAACCTGATCGAACGGGTTGCTCTTGTCGAGCAGACCCTTTTCATACATTTCGTCCAGCTTGGCCTTCACGGGCTTGTAGTAGGTTTCGTTGTAGGTCTCCACGGCGGCGTCAAGCTTGACATAGTGATCGTCAACCCAGGTCTGGCCGTGGCACTGCTTGCAGACTTCCTTCATCTTGTCGCGCTCGGTCTTCCAGTTGGTCTGGGCCGGGAGCGGCTTGAAGTTTTCGGGCCTGACTGTCAGCGGGGCCTGGGTTTCCCAGCTCAATCGTTCGGTCACGTCGTGGGACGTCATGACCGTGCCGGAGCCGGACATGTGGCAGCTCGCGCAGGTCGGGCCGCGGTAGTCCACGCCCGGGGTCCAGGTACCGGGGGCCGCATTCCAGTTGTACTCGTCACCAAAGGCGTCATAAATGGCGCCATGCTTGGATTCGTTGTAGATTTCGATCTGCGGATGGTCCGGACCGAGGTGGCACTGGCCGCATGCTTCGGGCTTGCGGGCTTCCATGACGGAGAAGCGGTGTCGGGTATGGCAGCTGGAGCAGGAGCCGAGGCTTCCGTCGAGGTTGACGCGGCCGACGCCGACGTTGGGCCAGGTCTGCTTGTCCAGTTCGCCGTTTTCATCAACACTCAGCACCGAGCCGTGACAGGCATAGCAGCCGGTGGCGCGTTCGGTGTCCGTGTTGAGCCCCTTCTGCATCCAGAAGTCGATCTTCCACACGATGATGTTGGTCTTGGCGTGCTTGGAGCGGCTGTACTGCTTGACCTCGTCCGGGTGACAGCGCGAGCAGTCCTTGGGCGTGACCACGGCGGCCACAGGAATCTTGTACTCGCTCACTCCCCACTTGTTGTCGGAGCGCTCGTACTGCTTGAAGTGTTTTTTGCTGACGTCCTTGTCGTGCGGGTCTGCCTGGTGACAATCGATGCAGGTGATGTTGGCGGCAGCGTGACGGCTGGCGGCCCAGTCGGCGAACAGTCCGGGCGACTCCTGCTTGTGGCACTGAATGCAGGCCATTGCCTGTTTGGACATGCCGCGCTCGATCCTGAATTCCTTTTTCTTCGGGATGTTTTCTGCCGTGGCTGCCACGGCTGCCGACGCAACGGCCAACGCCGAAACTGCCAGCATCATGATTAGAAATCTTCTCATCTCCTCTGTACCCCTTTCTTTTCGTTACAGTTCGGGTTGCTTGTAGTCGTAGTAGGCCCGGTCAACGTGGACGAGGTTCTGGTGGCAATCCAGGCACTTCTTTTCATACCCCGGCATGGGGTAGAGCACCTGCTTGTGTGCAAGCATGGCCCCTCGCTTGTACGGCATGAACTGAATGTTGCGATGACACTTGAGGCACTGCGCGTTTTTTATGGACTCACGCGCCTTTGCCGCCTGTTCCGCCCGGTCGTATTTCACCCCCATGAAATGCGCGACAACGTCTTTGATGCCGTGGGCGGTCTTCATATAGAAGAAGTTGACGGTATCCTGCGGAGCAGGCAAGTGACAGTCCATGCAGTCGGCAACGAACCCTGCGGGTTGTTGACGTGAGAGGAGGTCTTCCAGGCCATGTATGCGGCCTGGATCTCATGGCATGAAGCGCAGAACTCCGGTGTGGAGGTCCGCACCATCGTGTAGTACGCCATGCTGAAGACCGGAAAACCCAGAACGATTCCCATGATGATCCAGAGAATCGGCCTGTACGGTTTCTTCATAGGCAAACTCCGTCTTTTTTAAAGGTTCATACGGCAAGAAATTAATCCATTTTTGCACGTTTTTGCGCTCAGAAACTTGACCCAAGTCAAAAACGCCTCCTATAGGCGTATCAATATTTTTCTTTTCTGACCATCTTGGTGGATTATTAATGAGCAAAGTCTGAAGAAACCAACATTGCGCAACCGATCAAAGGTGCGTATGAAAATGCGGTTGGTTGTTCTGAAACGCTAAGGGAGCCTGTCTTGCGAATCATCATTGTCGGAGCCGGAGAAGTCGGCTTTCACATCTCACGGCGACTTGCCGTGGAAAACAAGGAAGTTATCGTCATTGACAGATCTGCCGACGCGCTCAAACGAGTGGCCGAGGCAACGGACGTCAAGACCATCAAAGGCTCCGGAAGCAGCCCCGGCGTGCTGCAGGAGGCGGGGGTCAAGGGCGCGGACATCCTGCTTGCGGTCACCGACAGCGACGAAATAAACATCCTGTCCTGCTACTTCGCAAACCAGCTCTCCAAAGACATAACCAAGCTGGCGCGCATCCGGCACCGCGACTATACGGATTATGCCAATCTGGTGCGTGAAGGGGCCATCGGCATCAAGAAAATCATCAACCCGGACCAGGAAGTGGTGGACTCCATCCTCAGGTTGATGAGTGTGCCGGGGGCTGTTGAGATCAACGAGTTCGCGCAGGGCAAGATCCGTCTCATCGGCGTCAACCTGCCGCCGGATTCCCCGGTAATCGGCACCAAACTGCTGAACCTGCGCGACAGGATCGGCGACGTGCCCGTGGTCATCGCCGCCATTGTGCGTGACGACGAGCTTATCATCCCAAGTGGTGTCGATGAAATCCGCAAGGGCGACGTGGTCTATTTCGCCTGCGATATCCGCGATCAGGACGACATCATCGACCGCCTCGGCATCAAGTACGAGCCCATCAAGAAGGTCATGATCGTGGGGGGCGGCAACATCGGCTACCAGCTCGCCAAAGCCCTCGACAACAAGCATTTCCATACCCGCCTGCTGGACAATGATCCCGAGCGCTGCCAGTACCTCTCGGAACAGCTCGACAGGCCCATCATTCTTCAGGGCGACGGCACGGATCAGGAAGTCCTGCGCGAAGAGAATATCGGCGACATGGACATGGTCATTGCGGTGACGGGTGACGAGGAAACCAACATCCTGACCTGCCTGCTCGCCAAGAGCCTCGGCGCACGCAGCACGACCACGAGAATCAACAATTTCGCATACATGCCGCTCATCGACCCCATCGGCATCGACCACCTCGTCTGCCCGCGGCTATCGGCGATCAACTCGCTGCTGCATTTCATCAGAAGAGGGCAGGTCATATCCACGGCCAGCATCAAGGCGGATGAGGCCGAAGTGCTCGAAGCTATTGCGCAGGAGAAGTCCGATGTGGTCGGCAAGCCGATCATGGAGCTCGACTTTCCCCGTGGTTCGCTGGTGCTGTGCTTTCAACGCGGTCATGACGTCATCATCCCGCGCGGTGATACGGTCATTGAGCCGGGAGACCGCCTCGTCATCCTGTCCGCCCGGAACAACATCTCAAAGGTGGAAAAAGCCCTCGACGCCAAGATGGAGTTCATCTAGATGCGTTGGCAGTTCGTCCTGCACATCATCGGGGCCCTTTCGGCCTGCGTGGGGCTGACCATGCTCTGGCCGCTCATGTGGGCGGTTTGGTACGGTGATCCGGGCGTTATGCCGTTCATTGTTTCAGCCATTATTACAGTGGCATCCGGCGCAGCGCTGTTTTTCGGCTTTGCACGGAGCAGGAAGGGCGTGGTCAGTCATCGCGAGGGTATGGCAATTGTTGCTCTCGGGTGGCTTGCTGCGGGAATATTCGGTGGCCTGCCGTTCCTTTTTGCGGATACGTTTCCGACGTTTATCGACTGCGTGTTTGAGTCCCTGTCCGGTTTCACCACTACCGGTGCCAGCGTCATGACGGACATCGAGGCCGCACCGCGCAGCATTCTGTTCTGGCGCAGCCTGACGCACTGGCTCGGCGGCATGGGAATCATCGTCCTGTCGCTGGCCATCCTCCCGTTCCTCGGGGTCGGCGGCATGCAGCTTTACAAGGCGGAAGTGCCGGGCCCGGTCCCGGACAAGCTCAAGCCGCGCATCAAGGACACGGCCATGGTGCTGTGGAAGGTCTATCTGGTCTTTTCCGTCATTGAGACCATCCTGCTCATGTTCGGCGGCATGGACCTTTTCGACGCGCTCTGCCACACCTTCGGGACCATGGCCACAGGCGGCTTCTCCACCAAAAACGTCTCCGTGGCCGCCTTCGACTCGGCCTACATTGACTACGTCATCACCGTGTTCATGCTCATTGCGGGCATCAACTTCTCGCTGCACTACCTGCTTTTGAAGGGCAGGCCCAAGGTTATGCTCCGCGATCCGGAATTCCGTGTCTTTCTTGGCCTTTTCCTCATCTTCTGCACTGTGCTGACTGTTTCGGTCTACATGGCCAACCATTATGACACGACAGCGGATGCAGTGCGGTTCACCTCGTTTCAGGTAGCCTCGATCCTGACCACCACCGGCTTCGCCACAGCCGACTACGAGCTGTGGCCTGCCTTGTGTCAGGGGATTTTACTGTTTTGCATGTTCGTCGGCGGGTGTGCCGGCTCCACTGGCGGCGGCATGAAGGTCATGCGCATCATGCTGCTTCTCAAGCAGTCCTATCAGGAGCTGTTCCGGCTCATTCACCCGCGTGCGGTGTCCAAGGTCAAGATGGGCAAGACCGTGGTGCCGGATGACGTCATCCGGGGCGTGTGGGGGTTCTTCATTCTCTGGATCGGACTGTTCGTGCTGGCGGCCTTCGTGGTCGCGTCCACGGGCGTCGACGTTGTCTCGTCCTTTGCGGCTTCACTTGCCTGCATCGGCAACATCGGCCCCGGCATCGGCTCGGTGGGACCAACGGACAACTACGCGCACCTGCCGGAACTCGCCAAGGCCTCCCTGACCCTCTGCATGGTGCTCGGACGACTCGAAATCTACACGGTCATCATTCTTTTCGTACCGGAATTCTGGAGAAAGTAAGCGGACCGCTCTGGTGAGAAGGGCACAAGGGAACCTTCCGTGCGTTCAAACGCAGGGCGGTATATCGCGTGGCGACGATCTCATTCGTCACCACGCGCTGATGCAAGACATGTCTGATTGAAAGAAGCCTTTAAAACGCCGCAGTTATTGGCCCTACAGCATCGTTCCGGGCGAAGAAGCTCTAATCGTCCGCCCTGAAATGACACCCCTTGGATTCCTTGTTCCGCATGGCCGACATGGTGACGACGTAAGCGGTCTGGCAGCCGTGGAACAGGTCGATGAGCGGTTTGGTCAGCGGGGTGTTCTTGTAGAAATCCTGAAGGTTTTTCGCCAACATGCGAAGGTCGGAGAAGGCTCGGTGCAGCCGGGCCGTGCTGCGGGATATGCCCACGTAGTTCCACATGGTGTTGCGGATGGTGGCCCAGTCCTGATTGATGAGCGCGGGGTCGTCGTTGTGGACATCGCCTGCGCTGACCCAGTCGCGGATGGAATCACGCAGCTTGTTCGACATTGGTTCGGAGTGGCTGATGCGGCTGGCGATGTCCCGGCCGGACTGAACGCCCCAGACGAGGCCTTCCAGCAGGGACGTGGACGCGAGGCGATTGGCGCCGTGAACGCCCGTGCATGAGCACTCGCCCACGGCATAGAGCCGTTTCAGGGTGGTCTTGCCGTGCAGGTCGGCCAGCACCCCGCCGCAGAAATAGTGGGCCGCAGGAACCACGGGGATGGGCTCGCGTGTGATGTCCATGCCCATGTCCTTGCAGCGTTCCGTAATGGTTGGGAACCGCTTGGCGATGTCCTTGTCGATGTTGTTTGCGGCATCGAGGTAGACGCAATCCTCGCCGGACTTGAGCATCACGTCCATGATGGCCCGGGTGACAATGTCGCGCGGGGCGAGGTCTGCGCGCTCGTCGTAGCGATGCATGAAGGGGTCGCCGCAGCCGTCGACAAGAACGGCGCCTTCGCCACGCACGGCCTCGGAAACCAGAAAACGCTGACCGCCGCGCTTGCCTGCATACAGGGCGGTGGGGTGGAACTGGACATACTCGCAGTTGAGTAGCTTCGCCCCGGCGCGATGCGCCATGGCAACGCCCGAGCCGATGGAGCTCGCTGTGTTGGTGGTGTGCAGGTAGACCTGCCCGATGCCACCCGTAGCCAGCACCGTGTAGCGGGAAAGCAGTGTCTCCACTTCGCCGCTGGCCTCGTTAAAGACATACGCCCCCACGCAGCTGTTAGCCAGACTGTACTTGAAATCCATGTGCGTGGAGTGGTGGTGCGTGGTCAGGACATCGATGGCGGTGCGTTTGGTCAGCACCGTGATGTTCGGGTGCTCGCTGACGGCCTTTGCAAGGCATTCCATGATGTTGCGGCCGGTGTGGTCGTCGCAGTAGAGAATGCGCGGCAGGCTGTGGCCGCCTTCCTTGGTGAGGTACCAGTCACCGGGCTTGCGCTGATTGAAGGGTATCTTGAGCTTGTTGATGAAAAGCTCTTGCAGGATTTCCGGACCCAGCTCGCAGAGCTGGCGAACCGCTTTCACGTAGTTGTGGTTCCACCCGGCGGTGAGGATGTCTTGCTCAAGAATACTCGGGGCGTCGCCTTCGGCTTCAAATACGATGCCGCCTTGGGCGAGCTCGGTATTCCCGTGGGACAGACGTTCGCCTGCGGTGATTATGGTACACGGCACACCTTCCTCGGCAAGAGTGAGTGCGCAGACGCATCCGGCTATGCCGGAGCCTATGACCAGTACTTCGCTGACGATTCGTTCCTGCATGGCATATCCCCTATGCGCAGGCCTTGAGCATCCTCTCAAGCGCCTTGCGGGCCGGTTTTGCAATCTCCTCGGCCACTTCAACGGGTTCCGCCTTGTCGAGGGAGAGGAGTTGTTCGGCCAGTTTATCGGTGGTGGTCTTGGCCATGTCGTCGCATACGCGGGTTTCGAGAACCTTGACGGTCTTTTCGTCCCTGTGCCGTTCGGCCAGACGATTCACAAGGTTTGCCTCGGTGGCGACGTATATGGTCGATCCCTCGGGAGCGTTCTTGACGTAATTGATGATAAAAGATGTGGAACCGTTGGCATCCGCAGCCTCTGTGACGTCGGGCGGGCATTCGGGATGCACGACCACCAGCGCCTCGGGGTCTTCCCGGCGGATGGTCTCAAGGCTCTTGATGGTGAACTCGTCGTGGATAGGGCAGTAGCCCGGCCAGATCAGCAGGCTCTTGCCTTCGGCTTCTTCGCTTGAAACGTACAGGGACGGTTCGCCGTCGATTAGTCCGGGGTTAAGAATATGGCGTTCTTCTTCCGGGATGCCGATGGCGGTTGCGGTGTTGACCGCAAGGTGTTTGTCCGGAAGGAAGAGCACGGCGTCACCGCGTTCGCGCGCCCAGCGAAGCATGGTCTTGGCATTGGCGCTGGTGCACACGGTGCCGCCCCATCTGCCCACAACTGCCTTGATCTCTGCGGAGGAGTTCACATAGGTGAGCGGAATGATTTTCTTTCCGCTGGCAGAAAGATTCTCAAGCGCAACGTTGAGCGCTTCGGGCCGGGCCATGTCCGCCATCGGACAGGCGGCGTCCGGGGCCGGGATGTGGATTTTCTGTCCCTTGCGGCGCAGAATCGCGGCAGATTCAGCCATGAACCAGACACCGCAGAAAACGATGTGTTCGGCCTCAAGCCCTTCGATGCGCCGGGCGAGCTCAAGCGAGTCGCCGGTTATGTCGACGTGCGCAAGCACTTCATCGGACTGGTAGTGGTGGCCGAGGATGGCCAGACGGCTCCCCATGGCCTTGCGAATGTCTTCAATGGTCTTGGCTGCGTCTTGCATGACCGGTCCCTAAAGATTGATGAATTGCATGCTGAAGTCGGACGCCGGGGCGGAGTTGGTGAGTCGGCCCACGGAAATGAAGTCCGCGCCGAGTTTGCCGTAGGTGCCAATGTTTTCGAGCGTAATTCCGCCGCTGATTTCCGTTTCAATGGAGTCGGGGACCAGCTCGAGTGCTTCGGTGATCTGCTCGGGCTTCATGTTGTCGAACATGATGCGCTCGACCTGAGCGTCAACAGCCTCGCGGACCTCGTCCAGCGTGCGGCATTCGACTTCCACCGGCGGGCAGGGATCATGGGTGGAGCGGAGCGTTCTCACGGCTTCACCGATGCTTCCGGCCTGCTCGATGTGATTGTCCTTCAGCATCAGCATGTCAGACAGGTTCATGCGATGATTTTGTCCGCCGCCGACACGAACTGCGTATTTTTCGGGGTAACGCAGGCCGGGAACGGTCTTTCTGGTGTCGAGCAGGTAGGTTTCGCAGTCGTCCAGCGCCTTGACGTATTTGCTGGTCTGCTCCGCGATGCCGGAAAGGTGTGACAGGAAATTGAGAATCACCCGCTCGGCCTTGAGCACGGTCGGGGCAGGGCCCTGAATGGCGGCAACGAGCGTTCCTTCGGAGATGCGGTCTCCGTCATCGACATTGAGCACGCTGTTGCAGTTGCCCCCGGCCATTTCCAGAACAAGGGGGATGATGGGAACCCCGGCCACGATGGTGTCCTGTTTGGCCACAATCTGCGCGTGGGCCTGATCGGACTCGTTGAAGAGGGCGGAGGATGTCAGGTCTGCACCGTCTTCGGTCAGGGCGACCTTGATGGCGGTTATCAGGAACATCCGGCTTCGGCCTTGAAAAAATCGTCGAATATGTTGCTCATGGCTCTCGTGCAAAAGTTTTGTCAGGATTTCAGCAAGTATGTCACAGTCGCGTTTTCGTCAAGGGGGTGCCGAGTTCATGAAATATTTCACAAAGATGTCGCTGATAAATCACTTGAATTCTTTGACCTGAACCTTCAATTGGGCTAATTGTTTTCGGGATGAGCGACAAGCACACCATACCGCATCTGCATCATCCCGAGGACGCTACTGACCTTCACGATGTGCAGGATTACGATCAGCACCCGGCCGATGCCGCGGAGCATATCGAAGGACTTGACGTTGATGAACAGGTCAAGTTCATCAAGCAGCTCCCTGTCAGGGACGCGGCACAGTCCATTGCGGAGATGGATGCTCATGATCGCAAGATTCTGATCAAGAATCTTCCACCCGGACTGGCTGCACGCATCGTTGGCGAAATGTCGCCCGACGATGCAACAGACCTTCTCGGCGAACTGGACGAGCCGCACCGCAAGAAGCTGCTCGGCAAGCTCGAAGCCGAAGACAGGGCCGAGATCAAGACGCTCATGACCTTCGATCCGGACACGGCCGGCGGCGTCATGAACACCGAGGTGGTGGTCCTGCCGCAGCGGCTTACGGCCGATGAGGCCATCGGCAAGCTGCGTGAGGAGGTCGAGGACAAGGAAATCCCGTATTATGCCTACCTTGTGGATGACCGCGAGAGGCTCACCGGGGTGGTCTCCCTGCGCGATCTCCTGCTTGCCCGCCGAGGCCGCCAGCTCAAGGAACTGGTCAAGACCCAGAACCTTATTTCCGTCGGATACAACATCGACAAGGAAGAGGTTGCCCGGCTCATCACGCACTACAATTTTCTCGCGCTCCCGGTGGTCGATTTCGGCAACCGGCTGCTCGGCGTCGTCACCGTCGATGACGTCATCGACATCATTCACGACGAGGCATCGGAAGACATGCAGACCATGGTCGGTGCAGGTGCGGACGAGACCACGGATTCCCCCGTGTTCTTCTCTGTCAAGAAACGCCTGCCGTGGCTCATCGTCAACATGCTCTTTTCCGGCGTTTCGGCCTGGGTGGTGCACCTTTTTGAAGGGAACATCGCGGAGATGGCCGTTCTGGCCGTTCTCATGCCTATGGTCGCCAACCAGGCGGGCAACACCGGCCAGCAGGCCCTTGCGGTCATGATCCGTCAGCTTGCGTTGGAAAAATTTGACCGCAAGCGTTCATGGGTGGCGGTTTTCCGCGAAATCAAGATCGGCATGCTCAACTCGCTGATTGTCACCACATTTGTCTTGCTGGCCGTTTTCGGCCTCACGGGCAACGGGACCCTTGCCGGGGTCATGGGTGTTTCGCTGGCATTCGACATGCTGATAGGGGCACTTGCCGGGGCATCGATCCCGCTTCTGTTGAAGGAGCTTGGACGAGACCCAGCACAGGCTTCCAGCATATTCCTGACCACCATAACCGACTCCATGGGATTCCTTTTCCTGCTCGGGCTCGGTGGGATAATGCTTATCACTCAATAGAACCTACGGAAAATGCAATAAAAAAAGCCCGCCAAATGGCGGGCTTTTTCGTGACATATAAAACGATACGATCAGTCCATGCCGAGAGAGGCGAGCAGGTCGTCCACGCTGCCCTGGTCGCTTTCTTCCTGCGGTCCCTGCAGGGTGCTGGCCTTGGTCTGAACTTCTTCCCTCAGCCCATTGATGTCCTTTTCAGGCTCTTCCTCGCGGGCTCTGATCATCAGGCCGGTAGAAACCATGACATCACGCACGATCTGTTCAACCTTGCGCAGGGAGTTGATGATGATCTTGATGCGCTGGCCAGTAAGGTCCTGGAAGCTCAGAGTGACCATGATCTGGCTCAGGTCCATGGAAAGCGTGCTGTTGATTTCCTTGAGCTTCTGGCGGTTCTCCTTGGTGACGCCGCCGGACTCGAAGCCTTTGACAATGGTATCAAGCGTAGAGGAGAGGTCCTGCAGCTTTTCCACGATGTCGATGATATCCACCGCGGCTTTTTCGGTGGTGCGCAGCACTGCGTCGAGTTGGTCCGAGGTCTCGGAAAAAATCTCTTCTGGGTCGAGGTCTGCCTCGATGTGCTGGACGACGGTGCCGCCCTTCGCAGCCTTGACCTCATTGTAAATCTGTTTGAGCCCCTCCTGCAGGTCGTCATTGACACGGCGGTAGAACTCGCCCTCCAGAAGTGCCGTGGAGAGATGCTTGGCGATCTCCTGTTCGACGGATCGGGTGATGGAGTCGCGCAGGCTCTCGGTAAGCCTGACGGCCACCTTGTCCATCATTTCGCGAATAATTTCTTCATTGCCGGTCATATGGATCCCCTTAACAGTTGGATTCTACGATCTTCTCGCGTTGCGAATCTGTTCTCTCTGCCTGCCGAAAACGAACTGGATAATAGCTTCGAGATCGTTGTCGCTGATGCTCTGGAATTCAAACCCGTAAATATTGCTGCCTGCATCATGCGTCAGAACCGAGCCCTTGGCCCCGGCCATGCGCAGGGGAGCACGTTCCAGCACGATGACAACTTCAAGCAGGTCATTGGTGCTGATCGACTCAGATGTACGGAACTTCATCCCGGCACCGGATATCTCTATCACCTCAAGATCAATCGGGAAATCATCACGAATCTGATCGCGGCTCAGAAGACCGAGAATGGTGTCAAGCTTACGGTCCATTTCCTGAAGAAAGCCGACGACATCCTCCGGGAGCTTGGCGTTTCTGAGGTCGCTCGCCATGGGAGCGGACTGGCTGCGAAACAGCTTGGGCGAATTGACGTCCGACGTGCGCCGGGCATGGGCCTTCAGGCGTGTGTCAATGCGCGAATAGGACCGTTTTTCCTGACTCATCTAGTGCCTCCAGAGATTAACGGGCCGTATCCTCCGGGTCGAGGCTCATGGCCTTGACCGGACAGACCCGGGTGCACATGCCGCAAGCCGAACACTTTTCCACGTCGAACTCGACCGTCCGGTCGGCCTTGTTGATGACAAGGGCCTTGGTGGGGCATATGGCGGTACACATGCCGCAATGAACGCAGCTGTCCTCGTCCCGGAATATCTTGTGCGCCACCGGAGTGATGCGGATTCCGGTCTCCTTGAGGTAGGCGATGCCCTTGTGAAAGTCCTCTTCGAGCCCGGTGATCTCGAGCGTCATGGTGCCTTCCTGACGCGGGCTGATGTCGGCCTTGAGAATGTTGAAGCTCAGGTCGTACAGCTTGGCGAGGTTGGAGACCACCGGCCTTCCCGACTCTTCCGGCGGGAAGGTGAGGTATACGATCTTTCTGAATCCCTTGACGATTTCACTCATGAATTTCCTACCGTATCGTTATTTATGACATGTCCCGCATCGACGGGCAAGTCACTACTGTTTTTGGAGATAGTTTCTGGCCTGCTTGGCTTCGTTCGAGTCCGGGAACTTCTTGACCAGCAGGTCGAGGGCTGCGTTGCCAGCCTTCTCCTTGCCGAGGCGGAGCAGGGCGTACCCCTGCTTGAGCATGGCGGCCGGAACCTTGCTGCTCTTGGGGTGCTTCTTGATGACATCGTCATAAAGCAGCGCGGCCCGGGCATAGTCCTTGAGCTTATAGTAGCATTGACCTTGCCAGAATATCGCGCTGGCCCGGTACGGATGGCTTTTGAAAGTGTCGGTGAATTCGGCCCAGTAGGAGCGGGCCTTTTCGAACTTGCCGGCCTTGTATTCGGCCATGGCAGCATCGTAGAGGTCCTTGGCGGGGTCGCCCGAGACCTTCTTGGGAGTTGTCGCCGGAGCCGTTGCGGCCGCTGCAGCCACTGCTTCTGTGGCGTTGGAGTCCTCGGCAGTGGCGTTTGTATCCTTGGCAGCAACAGCCATGACAGCCTTGGCTTCCTCCATGGCGGTCACGGTCTCAAGCTCGATGTTGAGTTGATTTTCCATGGCGAATTCCATGGCTTCAAGGCGTTCCTGCACCGTGGGCAGCGCTGCGGTGGTGGCGTTATCCACGCCGATTTCGCGATCAAGGCGCAGCTTCATGACTTCGACATCGCCCTTGAGTGTGGCAAATTCCTTGCGAAGCGTATTCAGCTCGACCCATATGTCGGCGGTTTTCTGCGCCACCGGAGTGTTTGTTGTCTCAATTTCCTGCCGCAGTTGCTCACGTGCTTCGGCAAGTTCCTGTTCAAGCTGCATTATCAAACGGCGCTGCTCCTCGCTGTCCTGACGGGAGCGGGCCTGAATGCTTTCAACTTCCTGCTTGGAGGCGCAGCCGCCGAGAAGAGGCGTGGCCAGCGCGATGACGACGATGAGGGATGCTAGGCGTCTCATTGGATGGGAACTCCTCGTTTTCTACCAAGAAATACATACCCCAAAGCTCCGAGAACCGGAATGAAAATGATGAGCTGAATCCAGCCCACCTTTTCGCCCGAGCTTTCGAAATCACGCTTCCAGGCATCGAGAATGGCCCAGGCGCTGAACGCGAACAGGGCGACAATGACCAGACCGGCAAGCGCCCACTGGGTGGCCGAAATCTGGGAAAGGCGCTCAAGCATGTACTGAACTCCTGTTTTTTCTTGTAAAAAGATACACTCCGAGCAGCAGGAAACAACCCGTAACGACCTGCGTGACGCTGGCAAAACCGAAGTCGCCGCGCCAGTCGGCCCGGAAGTATTCAATAAAGATTCTGAACACGCCGAACATGATCAGGTATAGACCAGCGACTCTGCCGGGCGCAACACCTCTTCGGCCGAACCACACAAGCGTCACAAACGTAATGAACGCTCCGGCGCTTTGATACAGCTGCGTGGGATGAAGCGGCACGCCGATGGGGGCAAGGCTCCCGGGATCACTGAAAATAACCGCCCACGGCACATGGGTCTTTGCTCCGTAACAGCAGCCCGCCATGAAGCATCCGAGTCTGCCTACGGCCTGTCCCAGCGCGATTCCCGGCGCGATGGCGTCGCACCATTCAAGCTTGCGCGGCTGGCGGCGCATCTTCCAGTATCCGAGCAGCGAGCCAGTGCCAGACCGCCCGAAAAGACGAGCCCGCCTTCCCAGAAGGCAAATATCTGAAGCGGATTCTTCAGAAAGTAGGGCAGGTCGATAAGCACATACAGCAGCCGGGCTCCGCCGATGGCCCCGACCACGACCCAGAAGGCGAGATCGGGCACGACGTTGCGGTCAAGTTCCCTGCGGTCGGCCTCGCGCATGGCCCACCAGATGGCGGCCAGAAACGCCAGCGCGACAAGCACTCCGTACCAGTGCAGGGTGAGTGGCCCGAGCCTAATCAGTACCGGATGCATTGTTCCTGTTCAGCCAGAGGGAAATCATAACGGCCCCGGCCCCGACAGTCAGGGCGGAGTCCGCGATGTTGAACGCGGGCCAGTGGTATGTCCCTACGTAAAAGTCAAGGAAGTCCACAACTTCACCCAGACGGACGCGGTCGATGAGGTTGCCGATCGCGCCACCGGCAATCATGCCGAGTCCGGCGATCATCCAGCCGTCCTCTTCCTCGGTCTTGCGAAGAAGCTGACCGATGAAAATGAGCGCAACCACGGTGATCGCGATGAACAGCGGCACCTGCCAGTCGATGTCTTCCCGGTCCAGAAAGCCCCACGCGGTTCCCTTGTTGCGAACATGCACGAGATTAAAGAAATCCGGGATGATGCGCTTCCAACTCCACAGGGGAAGCTTTTCCATGACCAGCCATTTGGTCCATTGGTCAAGGGCGACCATAATGGCCGCCCATATTCCTGCTTTGGTAAAGCGATTCATAGTTCAAGCCCTACTTGAGGGTCTGGAGAACCGATGCGCAGCGCGGGCAGACCTCAGGATGCTCGGCGTCGGTGCCCAGCTCTTCTGAAATCCTCCAGCAACGCAGGCATTTCTCGCCGGGAGCGTGTTCGGCCTTGATCTTGAGGCCCTTCATTTCCTCGGCGACCACCGCAGTATCCGGGGCTTGCGCTTCGGGCGCAAAGGCCAGCTTGGAGACAATGAGAAACTCTTCGGGGTCGAAGTTGTCGATGCGGAAGAGCGGTTCCACGTCGCCGTAAAGCGTGACCATGGCATCAAGCGGCTTGCCGATGACCTTGTCCTTGCGCATGGGCTCGATGGTACGGTTGACCTCGTGCCTCACGGCAACACGCTTTTCCCATTCTTTGCGCTCGGCGTCGTCCATTCCGGTTTTTTCCGGGGTGAAGCGCAGGCCGAAAACGGTTTCCTGCTGGCCGAGGGTGGCCTTGATGGCCTCCGGCAGGTTCTGGAACGCTTCTTCGGCGGTAAAGGACAGGACCGGGGCCATGTCGACCAGAAGCATCATCAGGGTCTGCCAGAGCACGGTCTGGGCGCTGCGGCGCTTGATGCCGTCCTGCTCCTCGACATACAGGCGGTCCTTGAGGATATCGAGGTAGAAGGACGAGAGATCCACGACGCAGAGGTTGTGCAGCGTGTGATAGACTTTATGGAACTGATAGTTCTTGTAGGCATTCTGGATGGTTTCGTGATTACGGGTCACGAGGTCCAGCGCGTAGCGGTCCAGCGGGAGCAGTTTGTCTGCGGAGACGGCGTGCTGTGCCGGATCGAAATCGTTCAGGTTGGACAGCAGGTAGCGGCAGGTGTTTCGGATGCGGCGGTAGGCATCCACCAGACGCTCCAGCGTCTCGTCGGAGATGCGGACGTCTTCCTGATAGTTGGAGGCCGAAACCCACATGCGAAGGATTTCCGCGCCGTACTTGTCGATGATTTCCTGCGGAGCGATGACGTTGCCGATGGACTTGGACATCTTGCGGCCTTCGGCGTCCACAACGTACCCGTGGGTCAGAACAGCCTTGTAAGGCGGTACTTCGCGGGTGCCCATGGAAGCGAGCAGGGAGCTGTGGAACCAGCCACGGTGCTGGTCGGAGCCTTCAAGGTAAAGGTCGGCCGGGAAGGTGGTCTCTTCACGCTGTTCGACCACGGCGGCGAAGCTGGTGCCGGAATCGAACCAGACGTCAAGAATGTCGCGTTCGCGTTTCCAGTGATTGCCGCCGCACTTGGGGCAGGCCAGTCCTTCGGGAACGAGATCGTTGATGTCGGCCTCGAACCAGTAGTCGCAGCCTGTGGGATGCTCGGCGAACTTGTCGCAGAGGTCGTAGACCCACTGGGCGTCGAACCACGTTTCGTCGCAGTCCTTGCAGATGAGCGCGGTGATGGGTACGCCCCAGTTGCGCTGGCGGGAGATGCACCAGTCCGGGCGATTGGCAACCATGTTGTAGATGCGGTCTTCGCCCCATGCCGGAATCCAGTCCACGTCTTCACGGATGGTCTTGAGCGCGCGGTCGCGCAGGCTGTTTTCCTCCATTCCGATGAACCACTGGGTGGTGGCCCGGAAGATGACCGGCTGCTTGCAGCGCCAGCAGTGCGGGTAGGAGTGGCTGATCTTGGAAGAGGCCAGCAGGTTGCCGAGTTCTTCCAGTTTTTCGATGACTTTGGGGTTGGCGTCGAAGACGTTCATCCCGGCGAAGAATTCCACTTCCGGAAGAAACTCACCCCGGTCGTTCATGGGCGAATAGATTTCAAGGCCGTAGCGTTTGCCGGTGACAAAGTCGTCCGGACCGTGGCCTGGCGCGGTGTGCACGCAGCCGGTACCGGCTTCGAGGGTCACGTAGTCGGCGATGACCACCGGGGATTCGCGGTCGTAGATGGGGTGTTTGGGTTTGAGCCCTTCAAGCTCGGCGCCTTTGACGGTCTTGACGACCTTGGGAGCGTCCCAGCCTACCTGCTTGGCCACGTCTTCAAGCATGCCTTCGGCCACCACATAGTAGTTGCCGTCCACTTCCGCGAAAACGTAGTCGAAGTCGGGGTGCACGGCCACGGCCATGTTGTCCGGGATGGTCCACGGGGTGGTGGTCCAGATGACGATGTAGGTCTTCTGCGGATCGACCCCTGCGATCTCTTTGACTTTTTCATCGAACATGGGGAAGCGCACGAAGATGGACGGGGAGGTGTGATCCGCATACTCGACTTCGGCCTCGGCCAGCGCGGTATGGCAGTCGCAGCACCAGTAGATGGGCTTCTTGCCGCGCACCACGCCGCCTTTTTCCATGAACCGGCCGAGTTCGCGGGCTGTGGCCGCCTCGTACTCGGGCTTCATGGTCATGTACGGGTCTTCCCAGGTGCCGAACACGCCGAGACGTTTGAATTCCTTGCGCTGCACGTCGAGCCATTTGGTGGCGTATTCACGGCAGATCTTGCGGATGGTCTGAGTGGGCAGGTCCTTGCGCTTCTTCTTGAGCTCCTGCTCGACCTTGTGCTCGATGGGCAGCCCGTGACAGTCCCAACCCGGAACATACTGTGCCTTCTGGCCCTGCATGTTGCGGGACTTGACCACGATGTCCTTGAGGACCTTGTTCAGGGCCGTGCCCATGTGAATGTGACCGTTGGCATAAGGAGGACCGTCATGCAGGCAGTATTCGCCGTCGCTTTCGGCGCTGATCATCTGCCCGTACGCATCAATCTTTTCCCACATCTTCAGCGTTTCTGGTTCACGCTGCTTCAGGTTGGCCTTCATGGGGAACTTGGTCTTGGGCAGGAGAAGAGTTTTCTTGTAATCACTCATGGTTGCCGATCCTCCGGGGACGTATATTTCTTATGTTTACTGTCGGTTCCGAAAAAAGAGCGGTTAGAATGGTGCATGGGGGGCCGGAAGTCAAGGGCCGAAAGCCCACGACCTGCCGCACAGAGGCGATGCAGGACAGTTGCAATCGGCGTTTTTCATCCGGGGGGAGTTTATGCTACGCAGGGAGGGCAACGTGGGATAATCCGATCTGCCAACGCCAACCTTTTCAGGAGCCGCCGTGAATCCCAAGGAATTCATTTTCAACAAGAATACCGAGCAGTGGTACCTCGGGTACGCCTTTCAGGGCGCGGTAGTCCTCGGCATCGCCCCCATCCTGATTCCCGTCATTGTGGGCAACGCTGCCGGAAACGCTGCGGCAGGGGTTGTCGTGGCCGCCTTTTACGCGGGCCAGCTTCTCTCGCCGCTTCTTGGCGGCGTTGCTGACCGGACAGGGAAACTGCGGGCGGTCTGGACCTTCGGCTACGCAGTGCTTGCCCTTTGTCTTGCCCTGTTCGGAACCACGTCCAATCTGGCTTTCTGGATGATTTTGTGCTTCATGCAGGGCATGGGCGCGGCCGCGTGCAACACGGTGGCGGCCATGTTCATCGTGGAGTTCAAGCCGAAAGGGGAATGGGATGACCGCATCGGCTGGCTGCAGACTTTTTACGGGGCAGGGCAGGCGCTCGGCCTCGGCCTGGCCGCCGCGCTTCAGGCTTCACCGGCCATCGGGATGCTCGTCTCAGGCCTGCTCATGATTCCGGGTTGGTGGCTGGGCCGCATCGGCCTGCCCAAGGACTCGGATCGCACGCCCTCAACCAGCGAGGACAAAGCCCGGGGCGGCTCCGCACCCCGGCAGCCCGTTCCGCACATCCATCACAGGCTCGGTTCCCTCGAACGGTTCCTGCATGTGCTGACGAGGCTCAAGTCCCAATATGGCACCTTCATCTTCAGCTGGTTTCTGTCCATGCTCTCCATGTGGCTGATTTTCAATCTGTATCCGCTGCTCATGAAGCAAACGTACGGCATCGGCGCGTTCGCCTCATCGCTTTACTATGCGGCAGGGGCGTTCATCGGCATCTTTGCCTACGCACCATCCGGGGCGCTGGGCCGAAAGATCGGCAATGGCCCCGTCGTGTTGCTGTCATACCTGATGGTCATCATTTCGGTGGCGGGCATGGCGGTTCTCGCGGTCACTGAAAGCGCGCAAAGCGTCTGGCTTGCCCCGGTTTTCTTCCTGCTCACACCCATCGCATGGTCGCCCGCGATTGTTGCGGGGACAGCATATGTCGCGGAACTTGCGACCTTTGAGGAAGGCAGCGCCATCGGCATGTTCAACGCCACCACCGCCATCGGCAGCGTTCTTGCCGCGCTTGGTGCAGGTGCCATCGCGGATTCGCTTGGCTTTACCAGCGTTTTGATCCTCTCCGGAATCCTCGGAGCGCTGGCCATTGTGCCGCTGTTTCGGGTGATGCTTGAAAGAAGAGGGCAGCGGCACGCAGAGGTGTCGCCCGAGAAGGCATAGAAAGAAAAAGGGGAGCCGAAGCTCCCCTTTCTTTTTACTTTTTGCCGAGTTCGATGCTGCGTTCGTAGGACTCGGTCACGGCGTCCACGATGTTGCCTCGTGTGGCCATGCGGTCCATGTGCAGCAGGGCGCGGATGGTGGTCCCGGCCGGAGAGCTGACCATTTCACGGAGTTGGCTGACGTGGTAGTCGGACTCCTTGGCGAGTTTGGCCGAGCCGCTGAACAGGGCTTCGACCATCTCGGTGGATTCCTGACGTGTCAGGCCGAGATTGACGCCCGCTTCCATGAGCGCTTCCATGAAGTAGAACACGTAGGCTGGGCCGGAGCCGATGACCGCCGTAAAGGCGTCGAACTGCTTCTCGGCCATGATCTTCACCAGTCCGAGGCCGTCAAAGGCATCGGGGATGAAGGCTTTCATGTCCTCGGTGAGGTCGGCGTCGTCAAGACAGATGGCGAACACGCCTTCGCCCACCATGGCGGGGGTGTTGGGCATGATCCTGATGACCGGGGCCTTGCCGCTCCAGCCCTTGAGTGTCTCGACGGTGAGCCCGGCACAGATGGAGACAAGGCACTTGTCGCCGGTAAGGACCGGGGCGATGCCTCCCATCACGGACTCGGCATGCTGCGGCTTCACGGCAAGGACGATGAAGTCGCACGCTTCGGCAAGCGCTTGGCGTCCGGCTGCCCCTTGAGGCCGCATTCTTCTTCGAGGGTGGCGATCATCTCCGTGTTCAGGTCTGTGCCGTGAATCTCGATGTCATCACGCACTGCCAGACCGCGAATGATGGCCGAACCCATGTTTCCTACGCCTATGAAACCGATTTTTTTCATTTAGTTCACCTGTTCGATGCTGCTGAAGAAGTAGGCCGTTTCCACTTTTGCGGTTTCCGGAGCATCGGAACCGTGGACGGCGTTGTTCTGGATGTTGGTGGCGTACGCCTTGCGGATGGTGCCTTCCTCGGCCTGTTCCGGGTTGGTGGCGCCCATGAGCTCGCGGTAGCGGCTGATGGCGTTTTCACCTTCGAGGATGGATACGACCACCGGGCCGGAGGTCATGAATTCGACCAGTTCGCCAAAGAAGGGGCGTTCCTTGTGAACGGCGTAGAAGCCTTCGGCTTCTTTCTGGCTGAGCTGGATCATCTTCATGGCCTTGATCTTCAGGCCGGAGTCGGTGATCATTTTCAGAATGCCACCGATGTTGCCGGCTTCAACGGCATCCGGCTTGATGATGGAAAGAGTGGTTTCAACGGTCATTGCATTTGCCTCCGATGTTGTGTTTTCCCTTGTATATCCAACGGCGGATTATTGCCACTGGAGCCTTTGCGGACGCTAGCCGAGCAGCATACGGTCGGTAACCCCATCACCGCCGCGAAGCTTGGCAAAGCGCTGTAAAAGATCGTCCACCTCAAGGCCGCGCTTCTCGTCCCCGTCAATGTCGAGAACGATTTCGCCCCGATGGAACATTATAAGCCTGTTTCCGAGGCTGATGGCCTGCTGCATGTTGTGCGTGACCATGAGCGTCGTCAGCCGCTGGCCGGTGACGAGTTCCTCTGTCCGGTCCAGAATCATGCCCGCGGTCTTCGGGTCCAGCGCTGCGGTGTGTTCGTCAAGCAGGAGCAGCCGGGGGCGCACCAGCGTTGCCATGAGCATGGTCAGTGCCTGCCGCTGGCCGCCCGAGAGCAGCCCCGTGGCAGTGCCCAGCCGGTTCTCAAGCCCGAGATGCAGCGTGGCGAGGCGTTCGCGGAAATAGTCCCGGTCCTTGCGTTTGACCCCGAACGAGAGGCCGCGACGCTGACCGCGCTTCAGCGCGATGGCCAGATTCTGCTCGATGGTGGCCCCGGCGCAGGTGCCCATGAGCGGGTCCTGAAACACGCGACCCACCTTTGCGGCCCGGCGATATTCCGGCCAGCCGGTGACGTTCTCGCCGTCAAGCTCCACGGTTCCGGAATTGAGGCGGAAACACCCGGCCACGGCGTTGAGAAACGTGGACTTCCCGGCCCCGTTGGAGCCGATGACGGTGATGAAGTCGCCTTCACGCACGGCAAGGTCGACGCCGCTGAGGGCCGTGACTTCGTTCACGCCGCCCTTGTTGAAAATCTTGGTCGCCCCGGTAACATTCAGCATGGTGCTCACGACGACCTCCCGGCAAGAAACTTGGCTTTCATTTTGGGCGCGGTGAGTGCGATGACTACGAGGATGGCCGTAATGAGATTGAGGTCGCTGGGCGTTATGGAGAACGCGCCGAGCTTGAGGCCGAGTGCGAGGGCGATGGCTACGCGGTAGAGCACAGAGCCGAGAACCGCAGCGATGAGCGCGCGCCCGATGGTCTTGTTGCCGAAGACTGTCTCGCCGATGATGACCGAGGCCAGCCCGGCGATGATGGTGCCGACCCCCATGTTCACGTCTGCGGCCCCCTGGTTCTGGGCCACGAGCGCGCCGGACACCGCGACGAGGGCGTTGGAGAGTCCCACGCCGAAGATGATGACCGTGTCCGTGTTCACACCCTGACTGGTTATCATGCGCGGGTTGTCGCCGGTAGCGAGCACGCAGAGGCCGATTTCGGTATGCAGGAACCAGATGAGCAGGGCCACGACCACCAATGAAATCACGCCGAAAAGAATCGGCGTGGAGTGGACCATGGGCAGCCCGGTGAAGGCCTGAAACTGGTCCACGACGGTGTCCGCTCCCAGAAGGGTCATGTTCGGCTTGCCCATGATGCGCAGGTTGATGGAATAGAGCGCGATCATGGTCAGGATGGACGCGAGAAGGTGCAGTATTTTCAGCTTGGTATTGAGGATGCCCGTCACCATTCCGGCAAGAAATCCCGCGCCGCCAGCCATGAGCGCGGCAAGGGCGGGCGAATGGCCCCCGGAGATGGCCACGGCCGAAACCGCGGCACCCAGCGGAAGGCTGCCGTCAACGGTGAGATCGGGAAAGTCGAGGACGCGAAAGGTCAGATAGACCCCCAGCACCATGAGGCCGAAGGCAAATCCCTGTTCCATCGCGCCGAACAAGGCGTATGTGGTCATTCGTGCGTTTCCTGTTGAATACTCGACGGCCCAAAAGAAAAGGCGCGTCCGACAACGCGCCTTGTATACTTATTGGGATGATTTCGCAACGCCGGGTTACTTGATCACCTTGTCCGCACGTTCCAGCGCCGAGGCCGGAACGTCAAGGCCCATGGATTCGGCGGCCTTCACGTTCACGTACAGCTGGAGCTTTTTGATGGTCTCCACCGGCATGGTGGCCGGGTCGGTACCTTCTTTCAGGATGCGGGCGGCGATGTCTGCGGTCTGGATGCCCATCTGACGATAGTCGATGGCCAGCGCCGCGACCGAACCGCGCTCCACGGAGTCGGTGTCGCCGGTGAACAGCGGGAGCTGATTCTGGCGACAGACCTTGATGGCGGATTCCAGTGCGGAAATCACGGTGTTGTCCAGCGGAATGTAGATGGCGTCGGCGCGTCCCACGAGGCTCTTGGCGGCCTGATACACGCCGGAAGAGTTGGCGATGGTCGCCTCTTCCACTGCGATGCCTTCCTTTTCCGCGAACTGCTTCAGCAGGTTGATGAGCGTGACGGAGTTAGGCTCGCCAGCATTGTAGATGACGCCGAGGGACTTCATGTCCGGCACGAACTCGCGCACCAGCTCAAGGTGTTTGTGCATGGGGCTCATGTCGGTCATGCCGGTCACATTGGCGCCCGGCTTGTCCAGATGGGCAACGATGCCCGCGCCCACGGGATCGGTCACGCCGGTGAAGACGATGGGGCGGTCCTTGATTTTCTGGACCACATGCTGAGCCGAGGGGGTGGTGATGGCCAGAATCAGATCGGGCTGTTCACCCATGATCTGGTTGGCGATCTGTACGCTGGTGGCCGGGTTGCCCTGTGCGATGTGCTCCTTGAATTCGGCCTTGATGCCGAGCTCGGTGAGCCTGTCCTTGAACCCTTCGCGCATGGCGTCGAGCGAGGGGTGCTCGACGATCTGCGTGATGGAGACGACCTTGGTGTCCTGCGCAGCGGCTGCGGCCGCGAAGAGCAGCACCAGACACATGGCCATGATGATACGTTTCATTATTCTCTCCTGAAATAGAATTGATTGCCCGTATGATGAGGACACGATGCCGCAAACAAAGTCAAGTCCTTGAACGTGCTCCCTGTCCCTGACCGAAAAACGGACGCTCCGGGGAGCGTCCGTATTTTTGTCGTATCGTTCTTCTATTCGACCTTCATGCGGGCCGTGCCTTCGGCGTAGAAGGGGAGCGATCCCTTTTTAGCCGGAAGCTCCGCACGGGCGGTTTTGATGACAAAATCAGTCTGTTCCGCCGCTTCGGGCTTGACGTAAGCAAGTGCCACGCAGTGTCCGAGGCTCGGGGCGAAGGAACCGCTCGTCACCACGCCGACCTCCTCGCCGGAAGGCAGGCAGACCATGTCGTGATGCCGCGCAGTGCGGCGTCCTTCGATGGTCAGCGGAATCAGGCTTTCGCGGACAGTGCCGAGACCGGACTTGCCGACATATTCGGATTCCTTTTTCAGGAAGAATCCGGCTCCGGCCTCTTCGGGAGTATGCTCCGTATCGAGGTCCTGCCCGTAGAGCGGATAGCCGATCTCAAGCCGCAGGGTGTCGCGCGCGCCAAGGCCGACGGGCATGGCCCGATCGTCGGCAGCCAGCTTTTCCCAAAGTTTGAGCGCCTTTTCCGCAGGCAGATACAACTCGTACCCGAGTTCGCCCGTATAGCCGGTGCGGCTGACGATCATGGGATCACCATCCCATTCAATCTGGTCGAAGTTGAAATATTTTATGTGCTTGCAGTCCACGTCGAGGGCGTCCTGAACAACGGCGAGACTTTCGGGACCCTGCACGTCTATCTTGGCGGTAACGTCGGAAACGTCGCAGAGATCGAGGCCTTCGGGAAGGTGCGACTGAATCCAGTCGTAGTCTCCCTGACGGCAGGAGCCGTTGACCACGAGCATATAGGCGTCTTCGCCGAGGCAGTAGACGATGAGGTCGTCCAGGATGCCGCCCTTGTCGTTGAGCAGAAAACCGTAGCGGCACTTGCCCGGGGCGAGGGTGTTGAGGTCGTGCGTGACAACCTTGTTCAGGGCGTCCTTGGCACCGTCACCGGCAAGGCGGAACTCGCCCATGTGGCAGATGTCGAAGATTCCGCAGGTTTCGCGGGTGTGTTTGTGTTCAACCATGATGCCCTTGTATTGAACGGGCATGTCGAATCCGGCAAAGGGAGCCATTTTGGCACCGTTGTCGCGGTGCCACTGCGTCAGCGGGGTGACGTTCAGGTTTTCCACTGGAATAGTCCTCCTTGAGACGGAAGCGGCGACGATCAGAAGCTGCCGAAAGGCGGGGTGCTGGGCTGGGAGGTCCTGGACTTGCGAATGGACCGGAATTCGTCCAGAAGCGCCACAAGCCGCCCGTAGTATTTCTTGACCTGAAGGCCGTATTCGGAGAGGTCGTCGTCCTTCTGTCCGATGTAGTTTCGCTGCAGGTAGCTGTCATTGACCATATCGTCGCCGATGACAAGAACTTTTGCGACAAGATGATCAAAGTAGTTCACGATTTCGTACTTGAGATCGTTGAGAATGTCGGTGGAAAGCTCAAGCATCTCGAGGTAGTTGATAGTTTCTCCGAGATGCGTGCGGTTGCGGAGATCTTCGAGCTTGCGGACCTTGCGTGACTGCTGGATCTGGCTGTACTTGGCCCAGACCTCCTGATAAAGCGCATTCATTTCATTGAATGTCTCATAATTGTCTGGCGCGAGCAGGTAGCCGTCCAAAACCTTTACCACGCGGCTGTAGAATTCTTCTGAATAATCGACGATCCTGTGCAGGTGCTTGGAGAGCCAAGAATAAAGGAATTTGAGCCGCTTTTCGTGCGTATCGGTGTCCTTGACGATTTCACGGCGCTTGTAGGTTGTCTTTCCCCGATATTCGCCACGAACGATGTCGTTGAGGCGCAGGATCATGTTCTGGGCATCCTGAATGATGTTCAGGTGATCCAGCACCCGGCCTGTGATCGGGTGAATAACCTCCTGCCGGAGCACGGAGAGGGCGCGGTCCTCGCGAACGTTTTTCTGGCTGTATCGGTGCTGCTGATAGATCACGCGCAGGATGACCACGCGCTTCTTCACGTCCACGAAAAAGCCCTGATCCTTGAGGAGCGCTATGTTTTCCTTCTGGTTGGGGTTCACCTGAACCAACGCGGTCTTCTCCACCTGAGGGAAGGTCAGTCGTTTGCCCGAGCTTTTGGAGAGCGACGAAAGCGTGGTGATGGTTCTGTCGCTTTGCCCCAGAACACGGACGATGAACTGTTCCCCAAGCCGGTGCAGCCTTCTGGCGAAAAGGGACGCCGAGGTGCGGCGTTCCGAGACGATGGGGAACCCGTGCAGTTCCATGAGGAATTGGTACACGAACAGACGGTTGCATTCATACAGGATGCTGTCACCCGGCTTGAACTTGCCGATGTTCAGGCCGAACTGCTTGAGCTCGCTGTCAAGATTCGAGGGCAGGGAGGCGTAGATACCTGAAAGGGTGAAACGGCCCGATGCGTCGCGCGACAGAATGTGTGCCCGCTCCAGTTCAAGCAGGAATGGCAGCATTTTGGCGTAATGCTCCACGCCGCAAATGTCGCAGTTGCCGAACGCGGCCTCGAAATCGGCATGGTTCCTTTTCGGCAAGCGGCTCAGAAACGTCCGCATGTTGGCAGCGTACACGCTGTGCTCCAGCATGCATGCTGTGTCTGTCCGTGTTTCATCCTGCCAGTCGAACATGGAATGCAAGGCGTCATACTGGAATATTTCACGAAAAGAATTCAGCGGACGGTCGAAGACGACCATACTGAAGCCCGGCAGTCGTTTGTATTCGTAAAGATCGACCTCGAAGGAGGGCAACAGCTCACGATATTCGACAATGGGGTAATCCGGATTTTCAAAATACGGCTTCAGCAGGCAGTACTTGATGTGCAGCCAGTCAAGCAGTTGTTTGAGTTCAGGCAGCGTCTCGACGCCAAGCGGTTCGTGTTTCGCTTCATTTTCCGGCCCATAGTAGCCGGGAGCTTCGAGAAAGGCCTTCTTCCACATTGACTGCACCCGTGATCTTGAAAGGTCAAACCTGCTTTCGTATCTACCTAGCAGGTAAAATTAAATTTTTATACCCTTATGTCACAAAAAAAACAATACTTCATGGACAGCTCGTGAATATCCAGTGATCACTGCCAAGTTGACAACCGCACGAACTCCACATAGTATCCCCTCAGACATTCCTCGAACGCGTAAAGATTATACAATTTCAAGGTTTTATCATGAAGAAAAAAGACCAGTGCCCGCGGGCCAAAATCAACGAACAGCACTGTAACTGCACGTACTCCTGCGACCGTCACGCACTTTGCTGCGAATGTCTTCACTATCATCGTCAACGAAACGAACTGCCCGCCTGCTACTTCGACACCGCAGAAGAGCGGACCTATAATCGCAGCATCGAATTCTTCATCCAGCGCAGATCGAAATAGTCCCTTCCCCAAAAGCATGATATAAAGGCGGCAATTTGCCGCCTTTTTTATTTGGAGTGTAGTTATGGACAGCAATCGTTACCCAAAATGGCTGATGACAGTCACGGAGATCGTCGATCGATCCGGGGATATTATCCGGACACACGACAGGAAACCACGAGAAATACAGAAAAAGGGGAGAAACGACCTCGTCACCGACACTGACGTGGCCGTGGAGCAATTCCTTAAAAGAGAACTCTTGGCAGCCTTTCCGAACACCCGCTTTCTGGCCGAGGAAAGCTCTGGCGACGCCGGGCTTGAGGACATGACCTGGATTATCGACCCGGTGGACGGAACCACCAACTTTGCCCACGGCATACCGTTTGTAGCCACTTCCGTTGCCCTTTGGGATAAAGGCAGGCCGGTGCTCGGTGTTATCAACCTGCCGCTCATGAATGAACTCTTTACGGCCAGTCTCGGTGGCGGAGCTTTTCTGAATAACGAACGCATATCCGTCTCACACACTGAAATGATTGCCGATTGCGTGGTGGCAACCGGCTTTCCCTATGCCATAAGCGAGCACCTTGAAGTGATACTTGAACGTCTTGAGCGGCTGTTGCCGGTAGTGCAGGGGGTGCGTCGTCCGGGGGCGGCCGCACTGGATTTGGCCTTTGTGGCCTGCGGAAGATTTGATGCGTTTTATGAAAGCGCGCTGAACCCGTGGGATACTGCGGCGGGGATGCTGCTGGTCACGGAAGCGGGCGGCGAAGTGACGGAAAGCGACGGCAAAACATCATACATTCCGGGAGCACCTGAAATCCTCGCCACCAACGGCAGGATTCATCAAACTGTTGCTGAAATGATCGCGGTCTAGAAGGGGTAAGCGAGCCCGGCTTCCCAGAGTGTAACGAGTCCGGGTGTCAGCAGTTCGCGAAAGCCTTTGATGAGGCAGGTAAGCTCTTCGGGGCTGAAGAAATACCCGTCCTCGACTTCATCGGTATTGGCCGAGGGTATCGACACAACCTTGGGTGCCATGAACACGCTGACAAATTCATAGCCCGTTTCAGGGCAGGCCGGAAGCTCCCGAAGCAGTGTAAGCTTGTCGGTCTCCAGCCCCAGCTCGCTCAAAAGAATACGCTCGGCAGCCTCCTGCGAGGCCTCGCCAGGAAGCGGATGCCCCCGGGCGGACACATCCCATCTGCCGGGGTAGAAACGCTTTCGGCTACTGCGTTTTTGCAGGAAGAGCTTGTTTTCCTGATTGTAAACAAGTAGTTGAACGGCACGGTGTGGTAAAAACTGACGATGGATTTCATCCTGGCTCAATAAGGCAACAGGGCGATTATGGGGGTCCATGACCTCCTGCAGCTTGCTAGAATAATCGTTGTTTTTGTATTTATCACTCATGTCGCGTATCCAAAGGGTTTCACGGCGCGTTGAAACAGTGTATACACAACAAAGCTTCGGTTTTCCAGTGCATGTGCACCTTCTGAAGCGGATAAAAGGATAATTTATAATGCGAATCCGGCGGGCCGAGAGTCGTGACATTCCGGAGATCGTCTTGCTGGAAAAGGTCTGCTTCAAGGCGAGCTGGTCCAAAGAACAATACCTCGCCGGGATGGACAGTGGTGCACTTCGGGTGATGCTGGCCGAAGACTCATCACGAATTTGTGGGTATCTTGCGTATACGGTCATTGCCGGAGAAATGGAGATTCTCAACGTGGCCGTCCCTCCCGAACGGCGCAGGGCGGGCATCGGCAAGGCCCTGCTTGCGGCGGTCCTCGACGAAGGGACACGCGAGGACGTGATGGAATGTTTTCTGGATGTCAGGGCTTCAAACGCCCCGGCCATTGGTTTATACGGTAAATTCGGCTTTGAACGGATCGGCAGGCGGAAGCGTTATTATCCGGACAACCGCGAGGATGCGCTTCTTTTTCGACTGAATCTCGATGATACAGCCGCCGACAAGCAGGGAGTTCTGATATGAAATATATCGATCAGGTTGACCTCAAGGGCAAACGTCTTCTTTTCAGGGTGGACTTCAACGTGCCGCTGGACGGCTCGACCATCACCGATGACAACAGAATACGTGCGGCCGTGCCGAGCATCCGCTATGCGCTGGATAGCGGCGCTTCGGTCATCGTCTGTGCGCATCTCGGCAAACCCAAGGGGAAGCGCGTTCCCGAGCTTTCGCTTGCCCCGGTGGCCAAGCGTCTCGGCGAGTTGCTCGGCCAAGACGTGCCGCTGGCTCCGGACTGCATCGGGCCCGAGGTCGAAAAGATGGCAGCGGACCTTGCCCCCGGACAGGCGCTGATGCTCGAAAACCTGCGCTTTCACAAGGAAGAGCAGGGCAAGACGCCCGAAGATCGCGGCGACTTCGGCAAACAGCTTGCCGATCTTGCGGACATGTACGTCAGCGATGCGTTCGGCGTTGCCCATCGCCCCAACGCCTCGGTGGTGGACGTCCCGGTCCACGCCAAAGACTGCTGCCTCGGCTTCCTCATGAAAAAGGAATGGGAATACCTCGGCACGGCCCTCGAAAACCCGAAGCGCCCGTTTGTGGCGGTCTCCGGGGGGGCAAAGGTCTCCTCCAAGCTGGGCATCCTCTACAATCTGCTCGGCAAGGTCGACCACATCATCATCGGCGGCGCCATGGCCAACACTTTCCTTGCAGCCAAAGGTCTTTCCGTAGGCAAGTCGCTTTGTGAGCACGATCTGCTCGACGAAGCCAGAAAGATCATGGATACCGCAGAGAAAAAGGGATCCAAGCTGCACCTGCCTGTGGACTTTACGCTGGCAAACAGCCCAGACGACACCAAATCCGCCGGACATTGCAGTGCGGACGAAATTCCCGAGGACAAGATGGTTCTCGACATCGGCCCGGAAAGCGTTCAGATGTTCAACGTGGTGCTTTCCGGCGCGGGAACTGTTGTCTGGAACGGCCCCATGGGGCTTTTCGAAACCCCGGCCTTCGCCTCGGGGTCGCTTGAACTCTGCAAAACCATGGCAGGACTGGATAAAGCCGTCACTATCGTGGGTGGCGGCGACACCGACGCAGTCGTGCACCAGTCCGGTCTGGCCGACGATTTCAGCTTTATCTCCACCGGCGGCGGCTCCTTCCTCGAATTCCTCGAAGGCAAGGAACTGCCCGCATTCAAAGCTCTCAAGGAGTGTTTCGACCGATGAAAAAACTCATGGCAGCCAACTGGAAGATGTACAAGACCCGCGAGGACGCCGAGTCCACGGCCAACGGCCTGCGCTCCCTCGTGGAAAAGAACCTGCCTTCCGACAGGGAAGTGCTCGTTTTTCCGCCGTTCACGGCCATCGACCGTGTAGCGGCGGCCTTTGACGGCGCAAACGGATTCGCCACCGGCGGTCAGGATTTCTACCTGCATGAAGAGGGGGCCTATACTGGCGAGATTTCCCCGTCCATGCTCAAGGATGCCGGTGCGACCTGGGGCCTGACCGGTCATTCAGAGCGCCGCCATGTGCTCGGAGAAAAGGATGAGCTTGTGGGCGAAAAGACCGCATACGGTCTCTCTCAGGGCATGAATATCTGCCTGTGCATCGGTGAGAAAATCGAGGAGCGCAAGGCTGGACGGGTGGAAGCGGTCATTGACACCCAGCTTGAGCTTGGACTCAAGGACGTACCGCGCGACATCGCGCCCGAGCGTCTGGCCGTGGCCTACGAGCCCGTTTGGGCCATCGGCACCGGCGAAGTGGCCGGCCCGGAGGAAATCGTCGAGGCGCACACAATGACCAGAAAAAAGCTCGAAGATGTCTTCGGAGAAAAAGCAAAGGAAATCAGGATACTGTACGGCGGTAGCGTCAAGCCTGACAACGTTTCGGGCATTATTGGACTTGACAATGTCGACGGAGTGTTGGTAGGAGGCGCGAGCTTAACGAGTGACAGTTTCGCCAAGATCGTACTCGGCTAGTCACCCGAAAGCGAACACGCTGAAAAAACAAGGAATCGGATTTTGGAAACCATCGTTATCACAATACACGTTTTGGCCTGCATTTTCCTGATCGCCGTTGTACTCCTTCAGTCCGGTCACGAGGGCATGGGAGTCATCTTTGGCGGCGGCAGCAGCACCATGTTCGGCAGCTCCGGAGCGGGCGGCCTGCTGGTGCGCATCACTGCGGGTCTAGCGGCAGTTTTTTTAGTAACTTCCTTGACATACAACGTGCTTACTGGCAACAAAGTCGCCGACGCGGACTCGATCATGCTTGAGGCTGACGGCATCGTCACCCCGGCTCCCGTCGAAGACAGAAGGTTCCCGGAGTCAAATTCCTCGACACCGAAAAGGAAACCAAAAAGAGCGAGTAACGCATCGACATACGCCGAGGTGGTGGAATTGGTAGACACGCTGTCTTGAGGGGGCAGTGGAAGAAATTCCGTGGGGGTTCGAGTCCCCCCCTCGGCACCATGTAAATCGAGAAGGAGCAGTTCAGGCTGCTCCTTCTTTTTTTGGGAAGACACCATGATACGCAGAATGAAACCGGACGAGACGAATCATCTTGTCGATATCTGGCTCAGGGCTTCTCTCGTGGCCCATGATTTTGTGGCCCCGGACTTCTGGAGAGCCAATGTGTCTGCCATGCGGGACGAGTACCTTCCAGCATCCGAAACATGGGTCATCGAGGAGCAGGGGCGTCCAGCCGGGTTTTACTCATTGTCGCAAGACAAATTGGCCGCCATTTTCGTATCCCCGGAACTTCAGGGCTGCGGCCTTGGTAAGCTTCTGCTCGATCACGCCAAGAAGCAAAGGGACAGACTCACCTTGACTGTTTACACCCGAAACAAAGGTGCCTGCGCCTTCTATGCGAAACATGGCTTCCTTGTGGCCGGAGAGCAGTTGGACGCTCAAACCGGGTGCATGGAATACTTGATGACTTTCGATCCAAGTGAAAAGGATTTTGCAGGACCTCATGAAAAGGCGGGCGACTTTTGAGCTCCGTCGCAATCCCGATGTCCTTTCGTAACTTTTCTGAAAAAAACAGTTGACTTTTGGACGAGATAAAGACAAATACAACTTCCGTTTTGAGCACGCCGAGGTGGTGGAATTGGTAGACACGCTGTCTTGAGGGGGCAGTGGAAGAAATTCCGTGGGGGTTCGAGTCCCCCCCTCGGCACCACAACGAAACGATTCAGGCTGCAGCCCTCACTGCAGCCTTTTTTTCTGCCGGTTGCCGACGTAAAAGCCCCCGACTCAAATTGAGCCGGGGGCTTTTTCAATGCATGGTGTTGATCCGATCAGAACGGGTATTCCATGGCTTCGTCACTGCCGCCACCGTCTTTCTTGTCGATAGCGCTGAGACGGGCCTGTGCGGCTTCGCGTTGCTCCTTGCGGTCTGCGTTGCGCACAACGGTCTTGAGGAGCTTTCTGGCGGTGCCGTAGTTGCCACGGCTCTCATAGATCATGGCGGCCCGATACATGGCCGTGAGCGTCCAGATGCTCTCGCCGGGGTACTGGTAGGCAAGGCGCAGGTAGTAATCCAGCGCGCCGTCCTTGTCCTGCATGGCCTGCCGTCCTTCTCCAAGCCAGAACAGGATCTCCGCCTGAAACGATTCCGGGTGCACAGACGCGGTCTTCCAAAGCTCCAGAAGCTGTGTTTCGGCCTCTTTGAACTGACGACGCTGCTGCTGCATCAGCGAGACTCGAAGGCGCGTTAGCGGCTGGATGGGCTGGCCGGTCGCTACAAGCTTCTGGAACGTGGCGTAAGCCTCTTCCTGCTTGCCCGCAGCTAGCTCAAGGCGGCATCTGGCGTCCAGCCGCTTGGCTACGAACTTTGGCGAAAGGGACTTCACGTCAAGTCGGTTGAGATAAAATGCGGCCAGTTGCAGGTCTTTGCTCTCAATGGCCTGATCGGCAAGGTAGAGCAGGGCGTTACGGCCGAAATCGGTGCCGCTGAAAAGGGTGGCTGCACGCTTTGCGCGCTCGATGTCGGGCTTCTCATTCAGCTCGGCCTGCCATGCGGCAAGGACGATGAGCCTGTCGAGCGGCCAGTCGTCGTCTGCGGCGTTGCGAAGCCCGCGCTCGGAGAGCGAAATCCAGAAGGGTGCCTCACCATTGGACGGCGGCTGCACCGCACCGGCAGCAGAAAGGGCGGTCAGGACGGGATATTCTGCGGCGGCGCGGGGCGGATTTCCGGAAATGACCTTTTCAATAGGCGTATTAAAGGACAGCATGCCAGCGACCCGCAAGCTCACGGGAAGGGCGGTCTTGTTCATGGAATTCCAGAGTGACTCGGCCGTGCTTGTGTCTCCTTCTGCTATCGCCAGTCCAAAGCCAAGCGCATCAAGAAGGGTGGCCATCTGTTCGGAAATGAGCAGCGAGCCTTTTTCCTTTTCCAGGGCGCTCATGGCCTGATCATATTCCATCCCCATGATCTTGTTTCTAAAAGCCAGCCAGGAAGCAGACTCGGGATCACCGACGAGCCATAAGGATTTGTCGTTGCCGAGCATTGAGGGGACATTGCCGCCCCAAAACGCTCTTGCCTTCATCAGCCCGGCCTCCTTGAACACATCTGTATCCGGGACGCTGCCTTCGCCAACGTAGCGAACAAGCCCAACCCAGAATGCGGAAAGTGGCTCCGGAGAAAGCGTCGTCAGACGCTTTCCGGCTGACTCGAAACGTCCGAGGCTCATGTCGCCAAGCGATTGAACAATGGCTTTGGTGGCATTTGTTGCCACAAACGGAGGGTTCTTTTCGTCTGAATTCTTTTCAGCCACCGGCAGCGTGGCATTGCCGACTTCGACGCGCCAGGCCATACGAGCCGTTTTCCAGAAGGAATCCGAATCAAACCCTTCGCCGTCTTTCAGGAGACGCTCCAGAAGGTCCATGGAGGTTTGGCGGGAAAGGCTGAAGTTGGAGCGAGCGGTCCAGAAGAGCTTGCGCCAGACGTCTCGCCAGAGGGGCTTGAGCCCCGGCTCATTGCGGAACCGTTTGCGGGCATCGGATTCGTCGGGGCTTACTTCGGCAGAGCGGCTGAACCACAGCACGGCCTTTTCCACGTTGCCAAGGGCTCGCTGTGCGCGGCCACCGTACCAGAGGCGGGTAGCTTCGGTTGCGTTGTCCTCGAAAGCGGGCAACATCTCGACTATCTGAAGCGCTTGAGCAGCCGAACCGGTCTTGAGATAGACGCGGGCGCGCTCAAGTTGCGCCTCCGGAGAGTCGCCCGGAGCCGACGTAAGATTTTGTTCCAGTTGGTCCCATGCACCGTACTTCTCGAGCCATTGGTCAAAGCTCTGGTCCTGAGCAGCATGTGCCATGGCAGGCAGCAGCAGTGAAAGTACGACGAAAAATCTTAGGAGTGCTTTCATGTTCACTTCGTTTCGTTTGCGGCCTCATGGCCATTGAACAATCAAGTCGACAATCGATGCGCCTCGGGCACCGATCGTTCGGTTCATTGCAGTAAGCTTGTTTCTCTTCTGAATATGATTTGGCCTACAATACCCGGAAGAAGGGTACATTTCAAACGCATTAACCTACACCAACATCCAGACAGTTTTAAAAGTTTACATAATTTACATTATGAGACAATCATCCAACATGTTGAAATTCTTGTGTCTAGCCATTGATATCCAAACAAAGGCAGTCGACGACAACTTATCGACCTGAAACAAAACCCTACCATCAGCGCAATCTTTATTCATAAAACAACATCCAAAACCGACAACCATCCCCCCTTAACGATCCTGCAACGCTGCAATAATCCAGGCTGACCTCTCAGCTCTCCCGAGCACAGTCACCACCGTCGCTTCTTACGTGTTGACCTCCTAGAGGTCGACATCGAGCGTGTCGTTGCTCTAGGCAGAGCTCCTTTTGTGTCAAATGTCCAATGTGTCACGTGTCTAAACATCATGATTGCAGCAACTTAAGTGTTTTTTGCTTGTTGTCTTTGGACAAAAAAAGACCCGTCTAACGGGACGGGTCATTAAATCGCTTGACGCCGCATCTACTCTTCTTCTTTTTCAACTTCGATGGAGCCGATCTGCTTCAAGTACTTATCTCGGCATTCATAGGAGCAGAAGTGGTGTACCTCTTCCCCGCTGCGAACGCGCAGACTGTCGTCAATGCTGACGTATGTGCCGCAGACAGGGTCCTTGACCACGGTTCCGGCTTTGACCTGTCGTTTGGTCTCCTTTTCCGCGTTCATTTCCTTTTTCTTCTTGTCACCCATAAAGAGCTTGTAAAGAAGGAAAAGGCCGATGCCTATGATGAGGAACTTAAGCACTCTGTCCTCCGAAGCGGTTGCGGCAGGCTAATCCTGCCATATCCTGTTGCCCTCGATCTTGTATTCGATGGCTGAAAGCGCTTCATTGATGCCGAGACCGTCTGGAAAAACGAAATCAGGTATGATTTCCTTCAAGGGAAGCAGCACGAACGCCCTTTCCTTTGCTTTCGGATGCGGCAGATCAAGATAGCCGGTTTCCTGAACGAGATCACCCCATGCGATGAGATCCATGTCCAGCACCCTCGGACCGTTGGGCTCCTGACG
This sequence comes from Salidesulfovibrio brasiliensis JCM 12178, assembly GCF_001311825.1. Taxonomy (GTDB): domain Bacteria; phylum Desulfobacterota; class Desulfovibrionia; order Desulfovibrionales; family Desulfovibrionaceae; genus Pseudodesulfovibrio; species Pseudodesulfovibrio brasiliensis. The sequence goes on from NZ_BBCB01000001.1 coordinate 145,157, forward strand.
AGTGCGGCCAAGCTGGCCTTCAATCGCCTGAAGGCAGGAGAGAAATCCTTCCGGAGACCAGATTTCCGGGTCCACGGCCAGCTCGATCACCTGATTGGCAAACCAGGGCTGGTCCTTCTTCTCCTGCGGTTCGGTCTCGTAAAGGCCGGACATCTGCTTGAGCGTGATGTCGTCGCCGTATGCTTCGAGCCGCGCCAGCGCATCGTTCAAATTGTCCTCCGTGTCTCCCACGTTGGACCCGAGGCCGACGATGACCCTTACAGTTTGGATATCCGTGATACCGCCTCCTTGAGCAGATCGTTGTTCACGGTGAGCGAGATGCGGAAGTAGCCCTCGCCGGGGGTGCCGAAACCGTTGCCGGGGGTGAGCACAACGCCTGTCTGTTTCAGAACATTGGTCACGAAGTCGGCAGAGGTATGTCCTTCAGGCACCTTGGACCAGACGTAAAAAGACGCTTCCGGTACGCGATGGTGAATTCCAATCTCCGCGAGCGCCTTGCAGACGACGTCGCGACGCTCCTTGTAGATGGCGCGATACTTCTCGGCATACGGTTCGCCGTGCTTGAGCGCGGCAATGCCCGCTTCCTGCACGGCCTGAAAGATGCCGGAGTCCACGTTTTCCTTGATCTTGCCGAGGCCTGCGATGAGCTCCTCGTTACCGACCGCCATGGCGACGCGCCAGCCAGTCATGTTGTAGGTCTTGGAAAGCGAATGGAATTCGATGGCCACGTCCTTGGCTCCGTCCACTTCGAGAATGGACAGGGGCTTGTTGGCGGGGTCGAAGTAGATTTCGGAATATGCGAGGTCGGAAACGACGATGACGTTGAATTCCTTGGCCTTTTCCACCAGACGTTCGTAGAACTCCTTGGTGGCGGTGGCCGCGGTGGGGTTGTTCGGGTAGCAGACGAAAATCATTTTCGCCCTGGCCCAAGTGTCGTTGTCCACTGCGTCGAGATCCACGAGGAAGTCGTTTTCCTCAAGCAGCGGCAGAAACTTCACTTCTCCGCCCGCAAAGCCGGTGGCAGCGGGATACACGGGATAGTTCGGCGTAGCAACGAGCACCAGATCGCCGGGGTTCACGTAGGCCAGCGGGAAATGCGCGATGCCCTCTTTGGAACCGATGAGGCTCACGACCTCGGACTGGGGGTCCAGTTCGACGTTGAAGCGCTCCTTGTACCAGTCGGCAACGGCGGTGCGGTATTCGAGCATGCCCACGTACGAAGGGTACTGGTGATTGACGGGCTTCTTGGCGCCTTCGTGCAAGGCGTCGATGATGAAGTCCGGGGTGGGCAGATCCGGGTCGCCGATGCCGAGGCTGATGATGTCGATTCCCTGTGCCGCGACTTCGGCCTTGGCTTTGTCGATGGCGGCGAAAAGGTACGGCGGCAGCGTGGCAAGACGGTCCGCAAGCTTGAATTCAGGCATTGATGTTCTCTCCTTCCTGACCTGATTATTTGCAAAGGGTTCTCATAAAATGCTGCGGGCGCACTGTCAACAGCGCCACTTCCCGCTTGCCCGGCGCATGGGGTGCATGTATATATGAATTGGCGCTCAAGACAAGTCGCATTTCGACATTTTTATCATCAAAACAACCTATTACCATGATAATCCGGTGAGCGAAGATACCAGCCGACAGAAAACCCCGCAACACCTTTGGGTGGATATCTACCTCGAGAATCTTCTCGTGGAGAAAGGCCTTTCGGAAAACAGCCTCGAAAGCTACGCCCGTGACCTCGGCTCCCTGCTTGAATTTCTTGAAGAACGCGGCGACTCGCTTGAAAAGATTACCGGCGACGCCCTGTTTCTCTACCTGACCCAGCTCAAGGCGCGCGGTCTCAAGGGGAAGTCCATTGCCCGGCATCTCTCGGCCCTGCGCGGTTTTTTCGCCTTTTGCACCGCCGAAGGTCGCTACCGCGAAAGCCCTGCCGCCCTGCTCGACAATCCCAAACTCACTCGCGACCTGCCGGAAGTGCTTACCCGGCCCGAAGTGGAGGCCATGCTCGCCCTCCCCGACCCTCGCACCAAACTCGGCGCAAGGGACAAGGCCATGCTCGAACTCATGTACGCCGCCGGTCTGCGCGTTTCCGAAGTGATTGACATGCGCGTACTGGATTTCGATCCCCAGACAGGCGTTTTGCGCGTCTTCGGCAAGGGCAGCAAGGAGCGGCTGGTCCCGATCCACGACACCGCACAGGACATCCTGAACCAATACATTGATATGACCCGTCCCGATTTTCGCCCTGCCACGGACCACATGTTTCTGAACCGTTCCGGCAAGGGACTCACGCGGCAAGGGGTGTGGAAGCTCGTCAAGAAATTCGCCAAGGATGCCGGGATAGACAGGCCCGTTTCGCCCCACACCTTCCGGCATTCTTTTGCAACGCACCTGCTTGACGGCGGGGCCGACCTGCGTACGGTCCAGATTCTCCTCGGCCACGCGGACATCAGCGCCACCGAAATATACACGCATGTGCAGCAGGGCCGCCTCAAGGACCTGCACCGTTCCTTCCACCCGCGCTCTGACGGCTGAATCCTTTGACGCGCGCTCCACGCTGCGATACTTGCTAGTAATCATATGAAAAAGAACACCCCAAAAATACAGGCGCGCACAGTCATCACGCTCATGCCAACGCAGACTTCGATGCCCTCGCCGGAATCATTGCCGCGAGCAAGCTCTATCCCGACGCCGTACTGATCTTTCCCGGCAGTCAGGAGAAGAACCTGCGCAATTTCTACATCCAGAGCACGACCTATCTGTTCAATTTCAAGAATTTCAAGGACATCGATCCCGACGCAGTGGAACAACTCGTCGTGGTGGACACCCGCCAGAAGTCACGGGTTCCACATGTTCGCCCCCTGCTGGAAAAGCCGGGAATCACCATCCACACCTACGACCACCATCCGGACACGGACGAGGACATCAAGGCCGACAAGGAGGTGGTGCTCCCGTGGGGTTCCTCGGCGGCCATCCTTGTAAACGAAATGAAAAACAAGGGTGTGGAAGTCGGCCCGGAAGAAGCCACCATCATCGGGCTCGGCATTTTTGAGGATACCGGCGGGTTCTCGTTTTCCTCCACCACGCATCACGACTTCGAGGCTGCGGCATGGCTTCGCGAACGCGGTATGGACCTTGAGGTCATCGCCGACATTCTCAGCCGGGAGCTCTCGGCCGAACAGATTTCCATCCTTGGCGATCTTCTGAACAACGCCACCACGCACGACATTCACGGCGTGGAGGTGGTGGTCACCGAGGTGAGCACCGACACTTTTGTCCCGGATTTCGCGTTTCTCATCCATAAAATGATGGATGTCGAGGATATACAGGTACTTTTTGCGCTGGGTCGCATGGGCGACCGCATCCATATGGTGGCCCGCTCGCGGAACCCGGACGTCAACGTGGGGCTTATCTGCTCCTCACTGGGCGGGGGTGGTCACGCCTACGCAGCTTCGGCTACCATCAAGGAAAAGACGTTGGCAGAGGTGCGCGATGACCTCTTCGCCCTCTTCTACTCCCAGATCAACCCGCAGATAGTGGTCAAGAATCTCATTTCCTCGCCACCCATAGTCATTGAAGATGATAAGCCCATCGACAAGGCCGTTGAACTGATGACGCGCTTCGGTCTCAAGGGTGTGCCTGTTGTCAGGGCGGGAACCATGGAGTGCGTTGGGTTCATCGAGCAGAAAATCGTGGACAAGGCCTCGTCCCACAAGCTCGGGCATCTCGCCGTGAGCGAATATATGGCCAGCCGGTTCGAGACCGTGGCCCCGGACGTGGACCTTTATACGGTCATGGAGATTGTTCTCGGCAAACGCCAGCGCATGCTCCCGGTGGTGGAAAACGGCAGTCTGACAGGCATTATCACCCGTACGGACCTCGTCAATCTGCTGGTGGAGGAACCGGCGCGCATCCCTGAATCGCTGCATCCAGAGCGAACCCGCGAGCGAAACATTGAGTCATTCATGCGCCACCGCATGGACCGGCCGATCATCGATCAGCTCATTCACCTCGGAGAAATCGCCGAGGAAGGCGGCTTCGAGGTTTACGTTGTGGGTGGCTTCGTGCGCGACATCCTGCTGGACCGCCCCAATCAGGACATCGATCTCGTTGTTGAAGGCGACGGCATTGCCTTTGCCCGCCTGCTGGCCAAAAAGCTCAAAGGACGCGTAAAGGCGCACCGCAAGTTCAAGACCGCCGTGGTTCTCTACGGCGACGACCAGCGCATCGATGTGGCCACGGCCCGGCTGGAGTACTACCAGTACCCCGCGGCCCTGCCCACGGTGGAGCTCTCGTCCATCAAGATGGACCTGTTCCGGCGCGACTTCACCATAAACGCCCTGGCCCTGCGCCTGAACCCGGACCGCTTCGCCAACCTCGTGGACTTCTTCGGTGCGGAAAGGGACATCCAGAATCGTAGAATCCGCGTGCTTCACTCTCTGAGTTTCGTGGAAGACCCCACCCGCATCCTGCGCGCCATCCGCTTCGAGCAGCGATACGATTTCGAGATCGGCGGCCAGACCATGCGGCTGATCAAGAACGCCCTGCAGCTGGAACTCTTCGACAAGCTCTCCGGAAGCCGCATCACGCATGAATTGAAGCTTCTTTCCGTGGAGAAACATCCAGCCGAGTGTTTCAGCAGGCTCTCGGAACTGCGAATCCTTGAAGCCATTCATCCGCAGCTCAAAATGAATACTGAGCGCGGCCGCACGCTGGCGGAACTGGAGCGGGTCTACACATGGTACAGCCTCCTGTATCTCGATCGCCCTGCTGACCCTTGGTTACTCTTTTTTCTCGGGCTCACGCAGGGCACCAAGAAGGATGAGGCCATCGACATTTGCAAGAGGCTTCATTTTTCGCCCCGCGAGGAACGGGAAGTTCTCATGTTGCGCGATCTGGTTGGCACCTGCTTCATGAAGCTCATGGGCTGGCAGGAGGGAAAATCCAAACTCAGTGAAATGTTTGCGGTGCTTGATCCCATGCCCGTCGAAGGGATTCTCTTTGTCATGGCCAGAAGCCGAAAAGAACATATCCGAAAGAACATTTCTCAATATCTTGCACGCTTAAAAGATATCGAACCTGATGTCAGCGGTCAGGATTTGCTGAAGATGGGCATTCCCGAAAGCCCGATCATGGGGCAAATGCTGGAGGCTGTGCGATTTGCCAAGATCGATGGCGAAGTGGATACCCGTGAGCAACAGATTGCTCTGGTCGAACGCATGAAGAGAGATTTCGGCGACAAGCTTCACGAACGCTAGGGGCTCATGGCTTGCCCTTCCCCTGCAAGCCGTGTAAATAAAGGATTTTGCGTGCTTTAAAACGGAAAGAGCCATGAAGAAGGTCCGTATCTCCGTCATCGGTGCCGGGAGACTACCCGAAGAAGGTGGAGTGAACCTGAAAACCGAGGCACAGCGACTCGGCAGACTCATTGCCGAAGCTGGCTGGGAGCTTGTCTGCGGTGGACTGGGCGGCGTCATGGCCGAGGCCTGCCGCTGCGCGAGAGAGGCCGGTGGGCGAACCATCGGCATTCTGCCCGGTAGCGATCGGGATAATGCCAACGAATGGGTCGAAGTTCCCGTGGCCACCGGCATCGGTCAGATGCGCAACCTCATGGTCGTCCTGAACGGCGACGCGGTCGTTGCCTGCGGGGGCGGAGCCGGGACACTTTCCGAAATAGGACATGCGCTTAAAGCCGGAAAACCGGTTGTCGCCATTGACTGCTGGGATACGATCGAAGGCGTTATTAAGGCCGATTCCGCTGATGACGCCCTGCTGAAACTGAAAAAAATACTTGCTGGAGCACTGTAGAAAATGGATGTTTTATGGGCGCCTTGGCGTCTGGATTACATACTCGGCCCGAAGCCCGACGAGTGCGTCTTCTGCATTCCGAAGCACACGGATGAAGACGAAGAACGGCTGGTGCTGGCACGAGGCAAACACTGCTTCGTCATCATGAACAAGTACCCATACAACAACGGGCACCTCATGGTTACGCCGTATCGGCACGTCAGCTGTCTGACGGAACTGGAACTGGAAGAGCAGAATGAATGCATGCTCTGGATCAGTCGCAGCGTCGATATTTTGAAGAAAGCGTTCAATCCGCAGGGAATCAATCAGGGATTGAACATCGGCGAAGCTGCCGGAGCGGGCATTGCCGCGCACCTGCACTTCCAGATAGTTCCCCGTTGGAACGGGGACGCCTCGTTCATGGCCGTTTTCGGAGAGACCTCCGTCATTCCGGAACATCTCTTGTCCACGTACAGGCGGCTCAAGCCCCTGTTTGACGAATACCAAGACTAAGGAGAAACCTTCATGCGTTACTTGAAAGTGCTGGCCCTGATTATCCTGTTCGTTGTTTCCATTCTTTTCTTCAGCCAGAACAACCAGATACTGGCACAGTCGCTGGTGCTGAAGCTTGATGTGCCCTACATTGCCGAGCTTCGTTCCGTGCCCCTGCCCTTCTATTTCCTCGTGCTCGGCGGTTTTGTGATCGGAGCCATTTTGACCATGCTCTACTTCCTGTGCGAAAAGCTCAAGAGTGCCAAACAGCTCCGCGATTGCCGCACACGCATGAACAGCCTTGAACAGGAACTCAATTCCCTTCGCAACATGCCGCTGAACGAAGAACCCATGAGCGGTTCCTCCGAAGAAGGCGAAAACTAGGAAGGTGCCCTTTGGGCTGGAATCTTTTCGGACGCAAGAAGAAACGGCTGCCCGGCGAATACGTCCGGGCAGCCAACAATGCCGTGTCAGGTGCCCCTCCGGCACAGGATACGCGCGCTGCAATCGAGGAACTGAGCCGGGTCGTTAAAAACAACCCCGAAGCCGTCGAGATTTATCTTGCTCTGGGCAACCTCTATCGCTCTCAGGGTGAAATTGAGCGCGCCATTCAGATAAGAAACAGCCTTATTGTCCGGCCGGGACTGGACTCGCGCTTCAAGGCGCGCGCCCTTTTCGAGCTCGGCCGCGACTTTCGCAGAGGGGGATTTCTGGATCGTGCCGGCGAGGCGTTCCGTCAAGCGAGGGAAGCCGGCTGCGATCCAAATGAAATTCTTCTTGAACGCGCCAAGCTCAACGCGGAGCGCGGTGTTTACGAAGAGGCCGCCGAGGATTACGGCCGCCTGAAGCTTCCGCTTCCGCAGGCTCATTACCTGTACCGTCACGCACGCGACCTTTTTGCCGATGACCAGCCGTCTCAAGGCAAGCGAATGCTCAAGCAGGCCGTCAAGGTCTATCCCGGCGCGTTCGAGGCGTGGTCGGAGATGATCGTTCGCAAATTCCGGTCTGGCAACGCTTCAAGAGCCGCCGACCTGCTCAGCGAGTCACTTGAATCTGTCGCGCCTGACAAACGTTTCGTCATGTTGCATGAATTGCTGACCGACGTCCGCAGGGCGCAGGTTCAGACAGATTCGCCGCTCTACCAGAAAGCCGCCTCCGCCACCGACATCGCGGACAGAGTCACGGAAGTCATTGAAAAACATGACCCCGACATCCTGCTTTTTTACTATGGCGCGCTCCTGCTTCAACTGCGGCACGACCCTGACGAGGCACGCAACTGGCTTGAAAAGGCGCTGGTCCTCCAGCCCGACTTCTGGCTGGCACGCCTTGAACTCTTCGACATGTCCCGCTCGCGCCAGAGCCTGACGCCCTTTTTCAAGGAGCAGCTCGGCTTCTTCATGAGCCGTGCGCGCGGCGTTCGTCGGTTCTTCTGTAGCCGTTGCGGCCTGAAGCGGGATGCGGTATTTCACATCTGCCCGCGTTGCGGGAGCTGGCATTCCATCACGTTCCGTACAGAGTTCACCAACTAGATCACAGGGATAGGTGTGTCGAAACCCAAAATGACCCCCATGTTGGAGCAGTATCTCCGGTTCAAGGAAGAAAACCCGGACGCCCTGCTCTTCTTCCGCATGGGAGACTTCTACGAGCTTTTCTTCGAGGACGCGCAGATCGCCGCCCGCGAAATGCAGGTGGCGCTCACCAGCCGCAACCCCAAGGACGACAACCCCATCCCCATGTGCGGCGTTCCGCATCATGCCGTGGACAACTATCTGTCCCAACTGCTGGACAAGGGCTACAAGGTCGCCATCTGCGACCAGATCGAAGACCCCAAGCAGGCCAAGGGACTGGTTGAGCGGGCCGTGACCCGTGTGCTCACGCCCGGAACGGTCATCGAAGACTCCAACCTGAACGCCAAGAACAGCAACCATCTCGCGGCGCTGTATTGGGATTCCCAGTCCGGTTCCGGTGGTCTGGCGTGGCTGGACTACTCCACGGGCCAATGGTCCGGCCTGCACAGCAAGAAAGAGCCGGAACTCTGGCAGTGGGCCATGAAAACCGACCCAAGCGAACTGCTGCTCGTTCAGGGTCGAAACGTTCCCTCCCAGTACGCGGACATGAGCGCCACCGTGACCCAGCTCCCTGCCGGGGCGTTTTTCGATCGCAACAGCGCCGAGGAGCGCGTGCTCAACGCCCAAAAAGCGGCCAGCCTCGATACCCTCGACCTTGTCGACAAGCCAGAGCTGGTACGCTGCTGCGGCGCGCTGCTGGCCTATCTCGACCAGACCCAGAAAGGAAACTTCAAGCATCTCGGTGAATTCAAACCCCTGAATCTCGGCAAGCATCTCATCATAGATGAAGTAACCGAGCGCAATCTTGAAGTGTTCAGACGGCTTGACGGCAAGACCGGCAAGGGCACGCTCTGGAAGGTGCTGGACCGCACCATGACGCCCATGGGTGGACGCCTTCTCGAAAAGCGGCTTCGCCAGCCGTGGCGTGAACTCCGGCCCATCCTCGAAACGCAGGAAGCCGTTGCCTATCTCTTCGCCAACGATCCCCTGCGCTCCGACCTTCGTGCCTCTCTCGACAGCGTGTACGACATGGAGCGCCTTTCAACGCGCGTCACACTCGGCAGGGCCACACCAAAGGATTTTACCGCCCTTCGCCGCAGCCTCTCGGTGCTGCCGACCATCCGCATCCAGCTCGAAAGGGCCGAAGAATTGCCCAAGGCGTTCACCCGGCTGCTCAAGGGCTGGGACGACATGGAAGACCTGCACCTGCTCCTTGAAACCGCCCTCGTGGACAGTCCCCCGGTAGTCATCACCGAAGGCGGCCTGTTCCGGCAGGGATACGACGGCAAGCTCGACGAACTCATCGAGCTCACCGACCACGGCGAAGCCAAGCTCAAGGAGTTGCACACTACAGAGGCCGAGAAGAGCGGCATTCCCAAGCTCAAGCTCGGCTTCAACAAGGTCTTCGGCTACTACTTCGAGGTTTCCAAGGCGTACCGAGGCGATGTACCGGACTATTTCATTCGCCGCCAGACGCTCGTCAATTCCGAGCGTTACATCACGCCTGAGTTGAAGGAATTGGAGGAAAAGCTCCTTTCCGCATCCGAGGAACGCCGCAATCTGGAATACCAGCTTTTCCAGACCCTTCGGGAACGCCTTGCCGACGCCCGGACGCGGTTCCTCTACATGGCGGACACCCTCGCCGGGTTGGACTACTGGCAGGGACTGGCCGAAACCGCGCGAATCAACGACTGGCAGCAGCCTGAGTTGCACGACGGCATGGAGATCGAAATCGAGGCCGGACGCCATCCGGTTGTCGAAGACGCCATGGGCGCGGCCAACTACATTCCCAACGGCATCTCCATGAGCCCGGAAAAGCGCATCCTGCTCATCACCGGGCCGAACATGGCCGGTAAATCCACGGTGTTGCGCATGGTCGCCATTTTCTCGCTCATGTCGCAGATCGGCTCGTTCGTTCCGGCCAAGGGGGCCAAACTCGGCCTGACGGACCGCATCTTCTCCCGTGTGGGTGCCTCGGACAACCTTTCACAGGGCCAGTCCACGTTCATGGTCGAAATGATGGAGACCGCGCGGATTCTCAGGCAAGCCTCCAAGCGCAGCCTTGTGATTCTGGATGAAATCGGGCGTGGCACCAGCACCTACGACGGCCTCTCATTGGCATGGGCGGTGGTCGAAGAGCTCTCGGCCCGCGCCAGAGGCGGCATCCGCACGCTTTTCGCCACGCACTATCACGAGCTCACTTCGCTTGAAGGCAAGATTCCCGGCTTGCGAAACCTGAATATCGCGGTCAAGGAATGGAAAGGCGACATCGTCTTTCTGCGCCGCCTCGTTCCCGGCCCTGCGGACCGTTCCTACGGCATCGAGGTGGCCAAGCTCGCCGGGGTTCCCCGCCCCGTGGTCCAGCGCGCCCGCGACGTCCTTGCGGAACTGGAAAAAAAATCGCAGGATGAGCGCATCGGCGGGAAGGTGGAGAAAGCCTCCATGTCCCTTTTGCCCGGCTTCGGCTCTCCCGCTCCGGAAGCGGCGCAAGCGGCCGAGGAGCACCCGGTCATCAGGCAACTCACCGAACTCGACGTGGATGGCATGACGCCAATTGAGGCGCTCACCATCCTGAACAAGTGGAAAAAATCCCTTTAGGGAGTCATTTCATGCGGTTGTTTCGCGGCATTGCCGTATTTCTGTCGTTATTCCTGCTGCTTGGCTGCGCGCTGGGCAAAAAGGAATGGCCCGAGGCGGTCAAGAAGGAAGATCGCTTCACCCTGCGCCTGCTGGAAGGCAGCCGCACCGGAACCTGTTTGAAGCTTGTGCTTGAGGTTGAAGGAGCCGCGCACAGGTTGGAAAGCGTTCTGGTGCAGTACGAGATGGTTGGCGACGGCCCTGGCGAGGGCTGCATCGGCTGTCCGTTCATCCCGCGCGACGCGGTGCTCATCAGGCGCGGAGACGACGGATTCCGGCTGTCCGGAGACGAACTCATCCTGTCGCTCTGTCCATTCGAGGAAGACAGGGAGTACCGCTTCCGCGTGGCGGGCGTGAACACGCTCTCCTCGCTTCCTTCGGCCACCACAGAGGTATATGTGGCCGATCCCTCAAGTCAGTAACGGTCAAACTGTTTAGGAGCCAACAATGCATCATTTTGAATTCCGCGACGGCACGCTCTGCGCCGAGGAAATCCCGGTCAACGAACTCGCGGACAAGTACGGAACCCCTCTCTATGTATACTCCGCCGCCACATTCAGGCGGCACTTCGAGGCGTTTGATTCCGCTTTTTCCGGCCTGCCGCACATGACCTGTTATTCGGTCAAGGCCAACTCGAACCTGTCCATCCTCAAGCTGCTCGCCGAGCAGGGCGCGGGCATGGACATCGTTTCAGGCGGCGAACTCTACCGCGCGCTCAAGGCCGGCGTCGACCCGCAGAAGATCGTCTACTCAGGTGTGGGCAAGAGCGCGGGCGAAATTCGCGAAGCACTCGCTGCGAACATTCTGATGTTCAATGTGGAGTCGCTTGCCGAGCTGGAGAAAATCAATGACATCGCGGTGGAAGAAGGCAAGGTCGCCAAGGTCAGCTTCCGTATCAACCCGAACGTCGATCCCAAGACTCACCCGTATATCTCCACGGGTATGAAGAAGAACAAGTTCGGACTGGATATGGAGCATTCTCTCAAGGCCTACACCAGGGCCAAGGAGCTTCCCGGCATCGAGCCCATTGGCATGGATTGTCACATCGGCTCCCAGCTCACCAGCATTGAACCGTTCCTTGAAGCACTGGACAAGCTCCTGAACTTCTATGAGAAACTTCAGGAAATGGGCATCGAGATCAAATACCTCGACCTCGGCGGCGGCCTTGGCATCACCTATGATGAGGAAGAACCGCCCCACCCCAAGGAATTCGGCGAAGCACTGACCGCCAAACTCAAGGACCTGCCGCTCACGGTCATCCTCGAGCCGGGCCGTGTCATCGCTGGTAACGCGGGCATCATGGTCACTGAGGTTCTTTACACCAAGGAAACCCCGAGCAAGTCCTTCGTCATCGTGGACGGCGCCATGAACGACCTCGTGCGCCCTTCGCTCTACGACTCCTTCCACCGCATCGGCGAGGCCGAACAGCATGGTCGCCCCGAACGCGAAGTGGACGTGGTCGGTCCCATCTGCGAATCCGGCGACTTCCTCGCCCGAGACCGTACACTCCCATGGGTGGAACAGGGTGAGCGCCTTGTCTGCTACTCTGCCGGGGCTTACGGCTTCACCATGTCCTCCAACTACAACTCCCGCCGCCGCGCCTGCGAACTGCTGGTGGATGGCGACACGGTTACCGTGGCCCGCAAACGCGAGAGCTACGAAGACCTCATAGCCAACGAAATCTAGAAGGATCGGGCCGGAGCCTCGCTCCGGCCCTTTTTCGCCATGGCACGCCTCAACACCTTTTTCATCCAGCCGGAAGACTGGCCCGATCCAGAGCAGATCGCAACAATTCGCGGCACGGAGGCCAGACACATGGTCACCGTGCTGCGTACCCCGCCCGGCTCCGAGATTCGGCTTGTCGACGGAAAAGGCCGCAGCGGTCGCTTTGTATTTGAGAAAGGGAGTAAAAACGAAGCGATTGTCCGTGAAGTCGAGACGACTGTTCACGAGAGGCCATCCGGCGGCGTCGTGCTGGCGCTGGGGTGGAACAAGTCCAAGCGGCGCGACTGGGTGCTGGAAAAGGCTGTGGAACTCGGCGCGCTTGGATCGTATTCTGGCGTGCGGCCCGCAGTCAGGGCAAACCGCCCGCAACACCCAAGGATAACTGGAAGGATAAGCTGATCCAGTCCGCAAAACAGTGCGGCAACGTGTTTTTGCCCTCTCTGGACATAGTGGACGGAATAGATGGCGTTGCAGCGCTCTCCGCTTCCTTTGACAGCCGGATCATGGCATGGGAAAAGGCAGAGCCTGAAGATTTACTCGGTCCGGACCGCCTTGCCGAAAGAACACTCGTCGTGTTCGGCCCGGAAGGCGGTTTTGATGACCGCGAAGCCGAAAAACTACAGACGAACGGCTTTGACGCCGTTTCGCTCGGAAACTCGATTTTACGATGGGAAACCGCCGCAATCCATACGCTGAGCCTGGCTCTTTACTCTCGGGAGCGCCGCACATGAAGCTCGAAATAACGGAAAACCAGCCGCTTGCGGACCGGATCCGACCGCAGTCCGTGGACGATTTCATCGGTCAGCGCCACATCATGGAGCGCGTCACGGCCATCATGGAATCCGGCCGTCTGCCGAGCCTGCTGCTGTTCGGCCCTCCCGGATGTGGCAAATCCACCCTCGCCCTGCTGCTGGCCAAGGCTCGGGCAAGTCGTATCTGCGCGTCAGCGCACCCGAAGCCGGGCTCACCGCCCTTCGTAAAAAGCTGCCGGGCTACGACATCCTGATTCTTGACGAGCTGCACCGGTTCTCCAAGGCTCAACAGGACTTCTTCCTGCCTATCCTCGAAACCGGTGAAATCACGCTCCTTGCAACCACCACGGAGAACCCCTCCTTCAGCGTGACCCGCCAGCTTCTCTCTAGACTTCACGTGCTGCGGCTCAGGGCGTTATCCCGGGAAAGTCTGGAAAAAGTCGTGCAGCGCGGATGCGAAGAACTGAGGCTTGAACTGCCCGAAGAGTCGGTCAAGTTGCTGGCCTCGCTCTCAAGCGGCGATGCGCGAACCCTGTTGAATTTGCTGGAATACACAGCGCATCTGCCGGAATCACAGCGCAGCCCCGACTCACTGCGCGATTCACTGCCGGAAGTTATCATGCGCGGCGACAGGGACGGTGATTCCCATTACGAGCTTGCCTCTGCGCTCATCAAGTCCATCCGGGGCAGCGACCCGGACGCGGCCCTCTACTACACCACCTGTCTTGTGGAATCCGGCGAAGACCCGCGCTTCATCACGCGACGGCTCATGATTTCGGCATCTGAGGACATCGGCCTCGGAGACCCGCAGGCCCTGCAGATAGCCGTGGCCTGTCACAACGCCGTGGAAGCCGTAGGCATGCCCGAGGGCGGGATCATCATGGCGGAGACCGCCGTGTACCTCGCTTTGGCACCCAAAAGCAATTCCACGTATTTTGCCTACCGCAACCTGCAGCGCGAAATAAAAGAGCACGGGATGCATCCGGTCCCGCTGCACCTGCGAAACGCCTCAACCGCCCTGCAACGGGAATGGGGTTACGGGCGTGGCTATCAGTATCCGCACAACTTCCCCAAATCCTGGGTCGCACAGGAGTACCTGCCCGCCGAAGTGTCAGGCAGGACCTTCTACCACCCAAAGGATCAGGGCGCGGAACCCAAACTGAACGCCTGGCTCCAACAGTTCAGGAAAATCAAGAAATAAGAAGCGATTCGACAATCGGAATTGCTGCGGCAAGGCGTTCTTCCACGCTACCTTTGACTTCCGTGAAGGGAAGCCCGCGCGCTTTCAACTCGTTGCGGAAAAGGTTCTGCATGGCCTCGCGTTCGGCGGGCCTGTCGCGCTGACCGTCCGCCACCCACGGCACGTCGATGCCGCACAGAAGGTAGTGGTCATAGGCCCGCTCCCGCATCTGCCGCTCAATCCATTCCGGACAATGGCCGAAATAATGGCGACTGTAGATAACCGACGAGAGGATGTTGGTATCGCAGATGACCGGATTTACCCCCTGTCGGACGAGCGCATCTTCACCATTAATCTGTCCCTGCGCAATGGGGACCGCATCCTCCACGGTCAGCACCCCCTCTTTCATGATAAAGTAATCACGCAGGAATTCGGGAGCATATGGTACACCGAAACGATCAGCGAGGGCCGCAGCCATCGTGCTCTTGCCCGTGCACTCCGAGCCGGTGACGACAACGCGAACAGGCATCACACTTTCCGGGGTTGCATGGATTTGCGCCACGCCAGATACCCGAGAACCGCCATGGTTGTGTAGACGGCCATGAGCACCGCGTACCCGTTCCAGCCCTTCAAGTGATAGATGAAGATGTAGATTATATCCGCGATAATCCAGAGAATCCAGTTTTCAAGATACTTCTTGGCGAGCAGATACTGGGCCACAAGGCTGACGACAGTGGTCAGCGCGTCCCAGAACGGATAGGCCGCATCGAGTACGTACTTGGTCAGCAGCCAGACCGGAACGGTGGCTACCACGATGGTAAGAGCCAGCTTCATGCCGAGAGGCCGTTCGACGCGACGAACCTCCAGCGGAGTCTTGTCCTCACCGCCCTTGAGCCACTGATACCAGCCGTAAAATCCGAGCACCACATACACGAATTGCAGGAATGCGTCCGAGTAGAGTTTGCCCATGAAGACCACGACCATCCAGATGCCGACGCTGATGATGCCGAACGGCCAACACAGCGGATTCTGGCGGACACTGAGAACGATGTAGATAAGCCCGGTCAGGGTGGAAAGCCGTTCGGCCCAGCCCATGCCCTGCACGAAGGCGACGATGAACCCGTAGGCTTCGGTAAAGATTTCCATCATCTTGAATTACTGGCTATTTGTTGAAGAGCTTGCGCCACTCGTCGAGAAAAAGCATTGCCGTATCGAGTCCCGAAAGTTCGCCCTGTCTTGAGCGGATGGCCCAGACCACGTCCTCGAACGCCGCGTCTTCAGGTAGTGAAAGCTGGGCCAACATGTTTTTCAGCTCGCCCTTGAGTTCCTCGGGGAAGCCCTCAGGGTACAACTCGCCCCGGTCGCGTTGCGGCGGCCAAGCATCAAGACGTTCGGCCACAAAGTCAAGCAGCGTCTGCATCCGGGCCACGTAGGTGTGTTCTTTCAGCACCCTCGCCTGCCCGCGCTTGGCCGTGGTTATCCGCTTCTCGGGATGAGCCAGATAATACTCAATCCGCTCCCGCAGCTCTTCCATGGAGTCAAAAATAGCCAGCTCATCCGGTTCGAAGGCTTCCGGCATGAGCGTACGCCTGTCCACGAGCTGGAACGCGCCGCACGCGGCAACCTCAAAGGTGCGGGGGTTGATGAAATCGCCATGAGTAACAAGGTTGTCGGCCTGAATCGACGAATGCAGGTTCAGGTTGACCGTGCTCGCATTGAAAATCTTGACGCATTCCTCGGGCGTGACGCGCCTGCCCGCCATCTGGACATACGGCTCCAGAACATGGTCCCCTTCCCACTCGGTTCCCCATATCTTGAAGCCGGGACGGATAAGCTCCCGAAACGCCATGCGACGGTTCGGATATCCGGCCCCCATGAAAGAGACGTCGGCCCCGAATTTGCGCTTGTCTGTCAAGGAAAGTGCAAGCGGCTTGTGAAATGTAGGGTGTGCGGCCAGCGGCAGGTATAATGCGTTGTTCTGGCCTATGGCTTCCAGCCCCTCGAAGATGCCTTCCTTCTGGATGACTGCAAAGACGTCATAGTGAGGAGCAAAAGCCTTCCAGTAGGTAAACAGCCGGTAGTCCTCCACAAACCACATGGCCGTAGCCACTCCGTCACGGCGCAACCGCTTGAGCGCCTGAATGGTCAGCGGGGCCTGCGCCATGGAAAGCACAAGGTCGGGCTCAAAGGTCTCTACCTTGGCGAGAACTGCTTGTGATACCACCTGAAGGTAGGAGTTCTCCAGATAGTCCAGTCTGTCCGCCGTTACCTTGAGCTGCTCCAGCGCCTTGTATGACGAGTGAAAATCCGGAGCCTCGAATACCTCCACGAGATGGCCGGACTCCCTGAGCGCATCGGCGCAGAACCGCCCGACCGGAAGTGAGCCGCCATACATGGGGAGAACGACGAGAATGCGTAACTGCCTGTTCATACTATCCTCTAGAATCTGTTCCAATAACCGGATTAATCAATTAGAGATTTTCTAGAAAAAATCTAATGCTTTGATTTATTGATCGAAAATCCACTGCTTGTCTCGATATAACTTGTTCGCCCATAAGTCTTGGTCGGCTCCTGCAGAAGCATCTGAAAGCCCCAGATGCGAGGCCAGAAAAGCGCGAAACTCTTTCCTCTGCTGTGCTTCGGCGTCCGGTCCGGCAGCAGCCTTGAATGTCAGGCCCAACTCATCGAAGGCTGTCTCAAAAACAGTCAGCCCATCGGGAAGGAAACCATGTTTTCCTGTTGCAATAGTGCGAACAAATGAGGGGTCACTGAAGGGTTCCAGACATTTTACCGCATGATGGCACTCGGCGACTTCAAGGCACGGCAGGCAGTCCTGCACGGCCTGATATACGGTATGCCCGAGCCCGTAAGGCCCTGTCTCGAAACACCACGCCGACGAGAGGAAAAACGCATGAACCGGCACCCCGAAGTGTGCGGCCAAATGCATGGTGCCGGTATCGGGCGTCATGAGCATGTCCAGAGAGGACACTACCTCGCACAGCTCTCCCCACCCGGTCTTACCGGCCAGATTGACCGTACGTTCCCGAAGCGAGGATGGCATCCGGTCCAGAACGTCCTCCCCTGCAGCAGCTTCGGCGCCGCTGCCGAGCAGCGACACAGGCCCCCGGTGTTTCGCGGCAAACACGCCTGCAATTCTGGCGATGTGTTCTGCGGGAAGCGAGCGGCGGGATTCTCGTCCGGCAAGGACGATGCCTACCCCTCCGCCCTTTGGTGAAGCATCCGGGTTGACGGCTTCGGGCGGACAAAGCGGCTGGGCATACGCACCCCAGAAGTCGACGATGTTGATGCCGAGTCTGCGGTTGCCGGTCCAGCGCATGGCCATGGCGGCCCATTCGGACGGCTTCTCCTGTCCGTCGATCCAGCGGTGTCCGTGAACGCGGTCAGAATCGAAAAGGGCTGCGATACGGTAATTGAGAGGCGAAAAGTTCAGGTTGTAGACATCGTCAAAGTCAATGGAGCGTAGGTGCTCGAAGACGCGGCGGTTATCCACCAGCATTGTCCGAACCGCTTCGGCACCGGAAAGACCGGTCCCGTGGGCTGTGATGGAATGAACCACCGCTTCGGGATAGATGATTTGTGCAAGTGACTTCAGGGAGTTGTCAACGAGTAGATGGACTTCCCCCCCACTCGACAGCAAAAGCGAGGTTATGAGTCGCTTGGTCTGGACAAGGTCGCCGAAACGGGCGATCTGGATTATGAGGGAATGCTTCATTACCGTCTCCAGCATCAACTTGTACCCGCAACCTGCGGTCATGGCAAGAAATCCTCCATCCGGCATTTTACATCCGGGCCTTCCATGGTGTATTGAAATCCGATGCATGAGTATCCGGTCTTTCTCAACCTCATCGGCAAGCGCTGCCTCGTGGTAGGCACGGGCGGCGTGGGACGTCGCAAGGCCGCCTCCCTGCTTGACGCGGGAGCCGAAGAAGTACTCATGCTTGATGCGTCCGCGCCTGACGAGGCTGTGCTGGAACTGGCGGGGCAGCCGCACGCCCTGTTTGAGCAGCGTTTCTTTGACAAGAGCGATCTGGACGGGCGGTTTCTGGTCTTTGCATGCACCAGTAGCCCGTCGGTCAACGAAGAGATTGCCAGGCTTTGCCGGGAGCGGAGAATTCTCTGCAATATCGCGGACAAGCCGGATATGGCAGACTTCATCGTTCCGGCCTCGTTCTGCCGGGGGGACCTGCGGGTGGCGGTGTCCACCTGCGGCGGCAGTCCTGCCCTGTCCCGGCACATTCGCCGGGAGCTTGAAGAATTTTTCGGCGAGGAGTATGCCATGCTTCTCGAAATCATGCGCCGCCTGCGGCCCATGGTACTGTCCCTGAACAGGGAAACCGCCTGGAACACTACGGTGTTTCGGGAACTGACAACCTCGGGCCTGCTTGACGCGCTCCGCGTCCGCGACCTTGACAAGGTTCGGCAAATCCTTGAGGAAGTCCTACCCGCACCGTTGCGGGACAACATTCCGGAGTTACTGGATGGGCTTGTTTGAACTGATGCAACTGGCCGTCATAGGCCTCTACCTGCTGGCTGCCGTTTTGCACATGACGGTCATTGCCACGGGAAACCACCGGCTGAAAAGCATCGCCGGAGGTTTCACGCTGGCCGGGTTCGTCGTGCATTCGCTGGACATCGCCCTGTTGGCCTTCAATCAGAGCGAAGCAATAGTCCTCAGCGAAGGCAGTTTCTACCTCAACATCATCGCCTGGGGCGTGATGGTCGCCTACTTCCTGCTCTGGTGGCGCTACAAGCTCGCGTTTCTGTCCACCACAGCCCTGCCGATGACGCTCTTTCTTTTCATCGCATCGCTGGCGCTGGGCGGTATGGTGGTCAAGCTGCCGCCACAGTTCACCCTGCTCTTCTTCTGGCTGCATATCGGCACGCTTGTGCTCGCCCTTGGCCTTTGTGCCATGGGTTTTGGCGCGGGCGTGGCCTTCCTGCATTACAATAGAAAGATCAAGACCAAGGCCGGACTGGCCAGCCTCGGCAAGGACACGCCATCCCTCTCGCTGTTCGACAAGGTCAACGGCATGGCCGTAGGCGCAGGGTTTCCGCTCTACACTCTCGGCATCGTCTCGTCCTTCATCTGGTACTGGATCGACCCGAACAAGGTTTTTGTCTGGGATATGGTCAAGGCTTTCTCGGTGGCGGTCTGGGTGGTTTTCGCGTACATCTTCCACCAACGCGTGGTGCTGAAGTGGCGGGGAAGAAAACCAGCGGTCGGCGCGGTCGTGGTCTTCTCGCTCATGATCGTCTCCCTTATTCATCACGCAATGACGTTTAAGCCGTAAGCCATGGAAAACAGGATATATCTCATAGGGCTCAATCACCGCACCGCCGGTGTCGAGGTGCGCGAAAAGTACGCCCTGACCAATACGGAGAATTTCGAGCAGGCCACGCTTGCCAACTGTCCGGTGCGCGAATGTATGGCGCTCTCCACCTGCAACCGGGTGGAGATCACCGTTGTCGCCGCCGAAGGGCTGGCCGAGCATGAGCTTACGGACGCCATCCTGAGCCACTGGGCCTCCGCGTGCGGCGGCACGGCCGAGGAACTGGTGGAACACGTCTACCGCCATCGCGGGCTTGACGCGGTCAAACACATCTTCACCGTGGCCTCCAGCCTCGATTCGATGGTCATGGGCGAACCGCAGATTCTGGGCCAGCTCAAAGACGCCTACCGCGCGTCGCTGGAGAGTGGAACCGCGGGCGTAGTGGTCAACAGGCTGCTGCACAAGGCTTTTTCCGTTGCCAAACGAGTACGCACTGAAACAGCCATCGCCTCCAGCGCGGTCTCCATCAGTTATGCGGCCGTGGAGCTGGCAAAACGTATTTTCGGTGAGCTGGATTCCACCCGGGCCATGCTCGTCGGCGCGGGCGAAATGGCCGAACTCGCGGCCACGCACCTGCTCAACAATGGCGTGCAGGACATCGTCATCGCCAACCGGACGCTTTCTCGGGCGCAGGAGCTTTCCGAACGCATGGGCGGCAAACCCATCGCCATGGAGCGCATGTTCGACCATTTGCAAGACGTGGACATCATAATCAGCTCCACAGGCTCGCCCACATCGGTCATCCGGGCCAAGGACGTCAAGGGCGTGCTCAAGAAGCGCCGCAACAGCCCCATGTTTTTCATCGACATCGCGGTGCCCCGCGACATCGACCCGGACGTGAACACGCTGGACAACGTGTACCTGTATGACATTGACGACCTCAAGGAAGTCGTGGAGGAGAACACCTCCCGCAGGCAGAGCGAGGCCGTGAAGGCACACTCCATGGTCGAGGGCGAAACCGACGCCTTCGGCACCTGGCTCAGCTCGCTGGCCCTCAATCCGACGATTGTGGACCTTGTGGATCGCAGCGAAGATATTGCCAGAAAGGAACTTGCCAAAACGCTCAAGCGGCTGGGACCGGTTGACGTGGAGACACAGCAGGCACTTGAAACCCTTGTGCTTTCCGTGGGCCGTAAGGTTCTGCACGAGCCCATCTGTTTCCTGAAGCGCCGCACGCGCGAGGAAGGCGTGGCCGACCGTTTCATCGACATGGCCCGCCGGATGTTCCATCTGGATAACGAGGAAATCCCTGTCAACGCACACATGAACCGTCGCAAGCCTGACGATTCCTGCTCCTCCGACGACATCGAATCATTCATCGAATCCACCAGAAAGGACCAGTAGCATGCGCAATTACTATATTGAAGATATCGTCGACGAAGACATTGACACCTTTGAAGAAAAGCTCACCGCTCTCGAAATGAACGGTCCTATTCAGGGCATTTTCTATCTCCCCCTGCCCCAAGAGTTGCTGAATGACGAGCAGAAAGAGCATATGGACGACTGCGGTCCCTACTTCCTCTCCCTTGAGACCATTCGCAACGTGGCCGGAAACTCTCTCAAGATGGAGCTTCTGGTGCGCGCCCACAACAAGATTCGTTGCTCCTGCGTCGCCTACTGCACTCCCGAGCAGCGCAACCACATGCTTGACTACCTCGACCAGCTCATCGAGAGTTTCGGTATCAAGGTGTAGCCATGCCCCCGCGGATGCCCGCCCGGTTTCGTGATCTGCCGCCCAGATGGGCGCACTTCTGTCTGGGCGTGGAACGCTTCATGCGTGACGAACTCGGCGTCGACCCGATCGGTGCCGATTTTCTCTGCGCGTACTCCGGCGGCGCGGATTCCACCGCACTGCTGCTGACGCTGCATTGCCTCTCCTTAAAAAACGGCGGCACGGTAACGGCCGCACATCTCGACCACGGCATACGCCCCGAATCCGGTGCAGAAGTACTGCACTGCAAAGAGATCTGTGCAAGCATGGGTGTACAGATTGTCAGCAACGCGGTCGACGTATGCCGATTGGCCGAAGCCGAGTCCATGGGGCTGGAAGAAGCCGGACGAAAAGCTCGTTACGATTTTCTCAATCAACAAATGAAGGCGTGTGGTGCCGGGTGGATCGCTACGGGCCACCACCTCGGCGATCTGGCGGAGGACGTTGTGATGCGTCTGATTCGGGGTACAGGCTGGCCCGGCCTCTCCGGAATGGCGGGAATTGATACGGAACGGAGGCTGATTCGTCCGCTGTTGATGACTGAAAAGGCGGTCCTCGTCGAATTTCTCACCGAGCTAGGTCTCCCGTGGGTTGAGGACGAAAGCAACACCGACACGGGCATGACAAGAAACCGCGTTAGACACTCGATCCTCCCGTCATTGCTTGAAGAAAATCCGAATTTTCTTGAATCCGCCGGAAGGCTCTGGCGACTTGGCAGGATTGACGAAGCCTACTGGGATGAGCAGTCAGGCATCGTCGAGGGCACCCTTTTGCCAAAGGAAACGCTGGAGGGCAGCCACAAGGCTCTTCGGCTTCGGCTCTACAAGGCGCACCTCGATCGGCTGGGATCGGGACAGGCGTTGGCCGACACCCTGCTGAAGATGGACGAAGCCTGGCAAAACCGGCGTTATGGGACAATCTTCCAGTATCCCGGCGACAGGACCGGAAAAATCACTCCCGATGGTGTGGTTTTTGGCTTCAAACATTGACTTCCGGCCTGCGCCGGGGTAAGCCATGTGATCTTTTGCACAATCCTAGGAGGAGCAGATATGAACATTCTGATTTTCGGCCCCAACGGCTCCGGCAAAGGCACCCAGGGAACCCTGGCCAAAGACAAGTATGACCTGGACCACATCGAGTCCGGCGCCATCTTCCGCAAGCACATTGGCGGTGGCACCGAGCTTGGCATGAAGGCCAAGGAATACATCAACAAGGGTGAACTCGTTCCGGACGACATCACCATCCCGATGGTTCTCGACGTTCTCCAGAACGCCGGTGAAAACGGCTGGCTCCTCGACGGCTTCCCCCGCTCTCTGGTTCAGGGCCAGAAGCTTTGGGAATCCCTGCAGAAAGACGGCGTGGCACTCGACTACGTCATCGAAATCAAGCTGCCCCGTGAAATCGCCAAGGCGCGCATCATGGGCCGCCGCCTCTGTGAAAACAACCCGAACCACCCCAACAACGTCGGCATCCCGGCCATCGCTCCCGATGGCGACAAGTGCCGCGTCTGCGGTGGCGCCCTGTCCGCTCGTGAAGATGACCAGGACGAAGAAGCCATCAACAAGCGTCACGACATCTACTACGATGAAGAGACCGGTACCATGGCTGCCTGCAACTTCTACAAGGACATGAAGGACGGCGGCTTCAAGTACATCGAACTCGACGGTGAACAGTCCATCGACGAAATCAAGAACTACCTGATTTCCCAGCTCGACTAATCACTACGCGATACGATCCTTCAAAGCCCTCCGGTAACGGGGGGCTTTTTTTATTGAAAAGTTAATGAACCTGCAAAAAAGGGTTGACCGCGATACCATTCAAAGATATCTCCGATTTAGTGTGGAAAAACGGAACTGGGCAAAATGCTTTGAAAGCCAAGCCCTTTTCACGTTTTGTCAGAGTCGGGAGAGCCCGTCTTTGGCAGAGTTATTCATTTTTTGATTCGAGGTAGATCCCTTGTCCAAGAACATTTTTGTAGGCAACCTTGCCTGGTCCGCGTCCGATTCCGATCTTCATGACCTTTTTTCCGAATACGGCGATGTTTCTTCCGCCCGTGTTATCCAGGACCGCGAAACCGGCCGCTCCCGCGGTTTCGGCTTTGTGGAAATGGAATCCGGCGGCGATGAAGCCATCGAAGCCTGAACGGTCACAGCTTCCTTGGCCGTGACCTCCGGGTGAACGAGGCCCAGCCTCGTGAACGCCGTCCCCGCCGTTACTAAGCCGGGACTGCAACCCAACAAAAAAGCCCGCCTTTCGGCGGGCTTTCTTTTTTATCACCTATCAAATTAGCTAGTTCTCGCAATCGAGACAGACACCCTGCACTTCCTCGACTATTTCGAGGACCTTGAGGAACTGCGCTTCGGGCACAGCTCCCACCACGCGCACACCATTGACAAAGAACGTCGGCGTTCCGCTGACACCAAAACCGGCACCCTCTTCCGCATCCGTATGAATCCGATCGATGACGTCAGTATTGTTCATGTCCTTCTTGAGTTGCGCCACGTCCACTCCCAGTTCTTCGGCAATGGAGAATGCGGCCTGATCGCCGCCCTCGAACACTGCACGCTGGGAATCGAAGAGTCTTTCTCCAAATGCCCAAGCCTTGTCCGGGTCTTGCAAAGCAATGGCCTCGTACATCAAGGCCAACTTGTATGAAGCGTCGTTGCGCGGGCTATGCTTGAAAATGACACGAAGCTTGCCCTCGGATTCCTCAACCAGCTTGTTGACCGTCCGCGCTCCTTGTGAGCAGTACGGGCAAAGGAAATCTGAGTATTCGACAATGGTGATCGGTGCACCTTTGCTGCCGAGAGACGCACGGCCTTCCTCGATCACGGGTTTCACCGGATCGGCAGCCTGCATGCGCCACTTTTCGGCCTTCTTTGCAAGCTGCTTTTCGCGCGCGCCCTTCTCCACCAGCTCATAAAGCTTGATGGTGTTATCCTCGAGCGCCTCAATGACGATTTCAGGATTCTCGCGGATTGCATCGCGCACGGCCTGCTTTGAGGCGGTGCAGCCACCAAGCAGGACGACCATCATCGCGACAGAGAGTATGTATTTCATTAGATTGCTCCAAAAAAAGGCGGCCCCAACCGGGGCCGCTTCAGTCGATTCTGTTATTACCAGCTTGTTTCACGCTGCTTGGCAAGTGCGGCTTCCTGCTCATCCCAGGAGGCAAAACCAGCGTGGCGCATGGCGTCTTCCACGGTATGCTCCCAGTCCCAGGCCGCGTAGATGACCGGCTTGTGGAACATTGCCCGGAAGTTCTCCATCTCCTGACGGTAGAATTCTTCCTTGGGGGTCTCAATGTTGTCGCGAAGCTGTTCGCTGAAGCGGTCGTATTCGCCCTCGTACCACTCCATGAAGTCGTCGGCGGACTTGTAACGCTTGAGAATGTGGCTGTAGCCGTTCTCGTCAAGCAAGGTCTTGAGACGGTTCATGTGCTGCTCGGAAATCCACTTTCCGAGATTGCGGGGCGGGATGTTCTCGGCCTCGACCTTGGCCATGTCGATTTTGGTCTGCTGGTAGGTGTCGGGCACCACGGACGCGGAAACGATACCCGCAACAGCTACGAGGCCGCGCAGGATAACGCTGTTGGAAACGCCCTGTCCGCAGAAGCCGACCTTCTTTCCGTATTTTTGCCCGGCGAAGATGGTGGACAGAATGGCCCACACGACCGCCGGATCTTCTTCGTCATAGATGTGCTGCAGACGCGGGTTGTCGCGGTCCGTGGCCAGCACCATCTGGGTCATGTCGTTGGAGCCGATGGAGAATCCGTCGACTTCCTTGAGGAACTCCTTGCAAAGCACGGCGTTGGCCGGAATCTCGGACATCAGGATGACCTTCAGACCGTCTCGGCCCGATTCCAGATTGTGCACCTGCTTGAGATAGCGCTTCATGCTGCGCGCTTCTTCGAGGTTGCGGACAAACGGGAACATGATGTGCAGATTCTTGCCGCCAAACATGCCGCGAGCCAGCTTGAACGCTTCGAGTTCCCAGTCGTGAATGTTTCTGGAAACACCGCGGAAGCCGAGCATGGGGTTGTCCTCTTCGCCTTCGAAGAGCAAACCGCCCACGAGGTTGCGGTACTCGTTGGTCTTGAAGTCCGTGGTACGGTAAACGATATCCTTGCCGTAAAACGCCATGGCAAAGAGCGCGAGGCCCTGTGCAAGCGTCTGGATGTAGTTTTCCTTGCCTGTGCGGTAACCGCGGGACTCGAGCAGCTTGCGGATACGCTCCGGAAGCGTCTTGACTTCGTCCATCTCGGACTTGACGCCCATCTTGAGGGCGACCTCTCGGCGAAGCTGGGCAACCTTTTCAATGTAATCGGTTACTTCAGAGTCTTCCTTGACCCGCTCGACGATGCGCTTCACATCATCGCGATGGTCATGCCAGGTCTGCCACGCTTCGGTATTGCGCTGATCCGGCTTGAGTTCCAGCAGGTCATGGTAGCCCATGATGACGGCTACGTGCGCTTCAAGGTCCACGGAGGTCTTGAGTACGTCCAGCCGCTCGGTGGCAAGTTCGATGTGCACATCCAGCTTCTTGTCCAGCTCGCGCAGCTTGCGGTGCAGCGCCAGCACCTCGTCGGTGCCGCGTGCGGCTTCCTGATCGGAAAGCGCGTCCATTTCACTGGTCAGGCCGGTGATGCGACCCACATATTCACGCAGCTTGAGCGGAAGCATGATCAGGCCGTCAGCCAGCTGCTCCTTCATGACCTTTGTCAGACGGGAGTCCATGTCTGCCAGCTTGGCACTGACCAGTTCGTCGAGAGCGTCGTTGTCATACGCTTCAAGCGCCATGGGGTGCACGCCGATATTGCCGAGCATGAACTCGGCGCGCAGCAGGCCGACCTCGAAGTCGGGGACGTTGCGCAGGCGGGACAGGAACAGGGCCTGTCCGACGTCGGCAAGAATCAACCCGACCTTGGTCTTGGTCTCGGGCAGAGCGCTGACGTCGATCTCCCCGCCGACTTCCTCAAGCGGGAGCAGGCCGCGATAGACCTTGCCGCTGGAGCCGTCGACAGTGACTTCCTGACCGTCAAGGGAGCGAAGCACTTCGAGACGCTGCAGGCCGATGATTGCCGGAATGCCGAGCTCACGCGAGGTGATCGCCGCGTGGCTGGTGTCGCCGCCAACGTCGGCCAGAATGGCCGAGGCGATGCGCATGCCCGGAACCATGTCCGGGTCGGTGCGCTCGGCAGCGAGCACGTCGCCCTTGTTAACCTTGTTCAGCTCCAGAGCGGAACGCAGGTAGCGGACAAGTCCCTGCCCGGCACCGCGGGAAGCGCCGTTGCCTTCAAGGATGACTTCAGCGTCTTCCTTGGCTTTCTTGTCCACCTCAAGGCGGCGCATGAATATTTTGTTGGGATGCTCTTCAAATTCTTCGTTCCAACGGGTCTCGGGGCGGGCCTGAACAAACCACAGGCGATCCGAGGCATCAATGCAGAACTCGGTGTCCATGATCATGCCGCCGTAGGCTTCCGAAATGTTTCGGACGCCGCGTGCGACTTCTTCGCCCTGAGCGATGGAAAGGGACCAGCGGAACACGTCATTGGCCGGAACCTTGACGCTGATGGTGCCGGAACCGTCTTCCTTGTAGACGATTTTCTTTTCCTTGCAGCCCATGTAGCGGACAACGACTTCCGTGCCGCCTTCGCGCTGGAATACGTAGAACTTGTCGGGAGTTACCATACCGCCGACAACCGCTTCACCGAGGCCGTAACTGGCGTCGATGGAGACAAGGTCGTTGCGGTCGGTTCCCCGGCAACCGGTGGCGGTGTCCGCGCTGAACGCGGTACCGGAAATGACCGGGTTGATCATGCGCATGATGCAGACGGAGAGGGAGGTGTGCTCGATTGCCCACTCCTTCTTGGCCTGCTCGGCAATGGAATCGTCGCCGGTGCGCTCTGCGGTCATGATGGCATCGAGAATGGCCTCGCGCCTGTACGTCATGGAACGGAGATTGTACGCCGAGGCGCAGTCCCAGTGGTATGCTTCGAGACAGGTGTCCTCGCCCACGATGTTGAGATAGGTGTCCTGAAGACCGGCAAAAGCCTTTTTGCGGCTGTCCTCCCCTGCTGCGGAGGAACGGACCGCGACCGGAACGTCATCCAGACCGGCTTCCTTGCATATGGAGATGTATGCGCTTCGTACTTCCTTTTGAACGTCTGCGGGCATTTCCACGGCGAGAATCGCGGTTTGCACGAGAACGGAGCGCTTGCGAAGCTGGTCGATCCCTTCCGGAGAAGTGGCGAAGCCTTCAACGACGTTGTTGATGAAGGTGCGCAACTTGATGGGGGTACCGGTATGGGTTTCGGTTGCTTGCCTGACCTTGGCACCGAGCTTGCGAACAAACTTCTGCAAGAACTCGGAATCCTGGTTGATTTCCTCGGAAGTCCAATCGACCGCGTTGTATTCCTTGTCCACGGTGGAGCGGACGAGGGAGGCATGAACCTTGGTCTCGTCCAGTAGCTTGTGGAAGCCGATGGAAGATATGGCCCTGAACTCCGGCGCGCGAATGCCGGAAACCTGACTGATGATCGCCGTGTTGTAGTTCTTTCCGCCCACCAGCAACTCGGCATCTTCGCCGATCTTGACGATGTCGGCACCGGTGAGCACCATTTTTGCTTTCAATTTGTCCACTCCGGCCTCGGTCTTCTTCTTTTTGGCCGAGGCACCGGCCGCAGGCTTCTGGGTCTTCCCCATCTTTTCCTCCCGACTCATGTCCGAATGTCGGCTTCGGACAAGTCAAACCATGTATTAGAAGTGGTTACGAAACACACAATCAACTACACACCACAATTATGCCTACAGGCTGCGGGCGCGGTTCGTCAATATTTCCGCCGGGAAAATCACATTCCGCGCACGTTCCCGCAGCTTGATGGTACCTATAATTTCTGTCCGCAGGACGGGCAGAACTTGCAGTTTGCCGCAGGGACAGCCTCCTTGCAGGTCGGGCACCGCTCAGCGGGCGGCCCGAGCTCCACAAGCAGCTCGCCCTCGACTACAGGGACCATCTTCTTGTCTTCCTCGAAGTTGGCCGCCTTGAGAACCCGCTGCACAACGCCGTCCACCGGCGCGTACACGGCCTTTTCCTGCTTCATGACAGAGATGTTGAAGATCTCCTCGCCAGCCTTGACCGAATCACCCGGCCGCACATGCATGACCCAGAGGTCGCCGTTGCACGGGGAACCCACGTGGTTCTCGTTGCCGGGGTTGGCCATTTCGATGGCGTCCTTGTCAGAGCCAACCGGCTCGGCCACCTTGACCTGATGGCTGACGTTCTCGGAGTCCAGCATATATCGAACAAGGGACATGCCGTTCTCGTCCGGTTCGGGAATGTCGATGATGCGCATCATATGCGGCTTCTTGCAGTCGCCCTGGAAGTGCAGCACCTCGCCCTTTTCCAGTCCCTCGAACCAGACATCAAGCGGCAGGTTGTTGATATTCCCGTACTTCTCGCAGAAGTCGATGGTCGTGATGGCATCGCCCGGATGGTTCAGGTACATCACGAATTCTTCCGGGGAAGGATGGCGTCCCAGCCGTTCCTGAAGCGTCGCTTCCTCGGCCTTGAGGTCCACATCCGGCAGCGTCGCCAGCGGGGACTCCTCGGTGCGCTTTGCGATGGCCTTTTCCCAGTTCTTGCCGAACGCGGACTGGTATACCCAGTCTTCGGGGAAACCAAGCGGCAGCTTGCCGTATCTGCCGAGCAGCAGCTGGCGGAAGGCGTCGTTGGAATCGCGATACAGGTCCAGACGCGCATCGCGTTCGTGATCGGTAAGGTCCTCTTCCTTGCAGAGGTTGACGATGTCCAGAATGTTGAGCAAACGCCTGACCTCGACCTCTCCACCGCGTTTGAAAGCGCCAGTGACGGCCAAGAACGCGGTATTCCACGTAATCTGCGAACCGGGCGTCACGTCGTGATACCGGACGATCTTACGGGTTCCTTCAAGGAATTTGAGCATGTACGGCAGGAGCTTGATGTACCCCTGCTTCATGGCCCCTTCCTGTGAGGAGGATGTCGCGCCACCGGGCATTCCGTGGCGGACCACGTCATGGTCGATGCCCTGGAAGTACGGGGCCGTGTATTTATCGTAATAGGGCATGATCTGCTTGAGCACGAAGTTGCACGCCCTGATGGCATCCTTGTCGAGCGAGGTCTTGAGACCGATCTCGTCTTCGATGTAGCTGGCGGTGGAGAGCACTTCGCCCTGCCCGTACCAGCGCACGGAAGAACCGATGGCCACGTCCACGATGTGCGCTCCCGCATCGGCCGCGGCCCCGGTGCTGGGGACGAACAGGCCGTCGGTGTAGTGCCTGTGGGAGTGGATGACCAGCTCCGGATAGGCCTTGCGGATGCTGCCCACCAGCTCGCGCATGAAGCGCGGCGGGCACACACCGGCCATATCCTTGAGACCGAGGATGATCATCTTCTCGGCCTTCTTGGCGGAAACGCCCGCCACATCGGCGCACATGCGGATGATTTCTTCGGTCACGGTCAGATACCGCTCCACATTAAAGCCCTTGGCCCAGGAAAGGGAGATGGCGGGCTCGAAGATGGCGGTATCGGAATTGAGGGCCACCTCGGCAAAGGGACGCATGTTCTCGACATGGTTGAGGAAGTCGAAGCAACGGATCACATCGTAGTGTTCGTTGATCATTTCCCCGGTCAGGCGCATCACGTTCTTCGGTTGGGGCTTGTACCCGAGCACGTTGGTGGAACGTATGAGAATCTGCTTGAGGGTATCCGGCGCAAATTGGTTCCATTTGCGTGCTTCGGTGAACGGATAGGTCATGTTGGCGAGCATTGCCACGTGGAAGTGCGCGCCTCCACCGTTCTCAAGGGAGAAGAACCCGCACTTGTCGAGATACGGTCCCACCAGACGGTCCTCTGCCAGACGGAATCTGTTGCCGGAGTTGGACTGGGTGATGTCGCGAGTGGTGGTGTCCGTCATGTGGACGATGCCCTGCTCCCGGTCGCCGCGCAGCGTATCCAGAATGGTATCGCGCCGCATGCCACGCTTGATGGCCGACTCGAAACCGGTCACGGGCAGATCGGGGAGCACCGGATCGAATCTGCCGAGGCGCTTGTCTTCGCGACCCCGGTATTCGTCCAGACGCACATACGGATTGTAGCCCTTGGCCGAGATCTCGGCCACAAGGCGGGAAAGCCGCAGCGAATCCGGTTCGCGGTCTGAGTAATCCATCAATTCCGTGCGGTTGTGGCGCACGAAGTTGGTGTCGTAATCGGCCTTGATGAAGTCCGGGTGGACCGTGATCTTGCGATGGAAGGGAATGGTCGTCTTGACGCCGCTGATCATGTACTCACGCAGCGCACGCTGGGTCAGCTTCACGACCTTGTTCCACGAACTGCCATACGTGATAAGTAGCGATGCGGCCGAATCGTAGTTGGACGGGAAACGGTAGCCGTCGCAGATGCAGGAGTCGATTCGCACTCCCTGACCGCCCGGAGAAACGTACCGGGAGATGCGGCCCGCGTTGGGCGAGAAGTCCTTCTGCGGGTCTTCGCAGTTGATGCGGCACTGCATGGCCCATTGATACGGAACGTTCTTCTCTTCGTTGAGGCGCAGCTCCGACCCGAAGGATACGGCGATCTGTTCCTCGACAAGGTCGATGCCGTAACGGCATTCGGTGATGCCGTGCTCAACCTGAAGACGGGTGTTGACCTCGATCAGGTAAGGGGTGCCCTCCTGATCCACGAGAAACTCCACGGTGGCGAGCGAATGGTACCCCACGGCGCTCACGAGCTTTCTGGAATATTCCTTCAGCGTTTCGCGCAGTTCAGGCGTGTAACGAGGCCACGGTGACGGAGTGATCTCCACCAGCTTCTGGTGATTTCGCTGCACGGAGCAGTCGCGTTCGTCAAAGGCGAACACGTTGCCGTACTGGTCGGCGATGACCTGAATTTCAATGTGCCGAATGGAAGTCAGCAGCTTCTCAACGTACAGGCGCGGGTTGCCAAAGGATGCCTGGGCAAGTGCGGAAGCCTTGGAGAACGCGCTTTCAAGCTGGGATTCCTCATAGACCTCGTAGATGCCGCGGCCACCGCCGCCGCCTTCGGCCTTGAGCATGATGGGGAATCCGATCTCCTTGGCCAGTTCGCGCGCCTCGGGGATGGACACGGCTCCTTCCGAACCGGGAACCACCGGGACGCCCACTTCCTGGGCAAGTTTTCTGACGGCAACCTTGTTGCCGAGGGTACGCATGGGCTCCTGTTCGGGGCCGATGAAAATGATGCCCGCTTCCTTGCAGCGTTTGGGAAAACTGTCGTCCTCGGCACCGAACCCCCAGCCGGGATGGATGGCGACGATGTCGCGCGCCTTGGCCTCGCGGATGATCCTGTCGAGGTCGAGATACGCGCGCGGGTCGGCCCCCAGCAGCATGAGTTCGTTGGCGCCGGACGTGGCCGGGGAAGTTTTGTCGACGTCGGTGGCTGTCATGACGGCCACTGCGTCGAACACTTCCGAAATGGAGCGGCAGATGCGTCGAGCCGGGATACCCCGGTTCGCGACAAGAATCCGCTTGCCCCTGACTTCTTCGAGTACCTGCTCAAAGGACTTGGGCTTCATTGCTTGTCTACTCTCCTTCCTGAGACCGTATGCGCCCGGCTTACCCGGACTTTCCGCTCTTTGGAATCGGCGGCGGACTACACCGGCACGATGGACCCGGAACGAACGACGGACTCCACGCCGTCCCGGACCACGATCAACCCGCCATCATCACTCAAGCCGCTCAGGCGGCCTTCCGTGGCGGGTTCTCCCCCATCCCTGACGAGCACATTGCGGCCCACCCAGGCAAGACGACTCTCTACGAGCGAGAGGAACTCTTGAGGGGAAAAATCGCAGATCAGTCGTGCATATATATTTTTGGCCTGATTTTCAAGGTTTGACCAAAGGTTCGGCACCGAATGGACAGGCCCGTCAAAGGCCAGTTTCCCGGCAGGACAGGCGGCGTCCCGTCGCATGGCGTCGTCGCCGGGGCTGTGTACCAGATTCATGCCGATACCGCCGAGCGTGGCGCCGAATCGATCTTCCATCAGCATCCCCGCTACCTTGCGCCCATTCTGCAGCAAGTCGTTGGGCCACTTGAGTTGCAGGTTCGCTCCCAAGGATGACGCAGCCTCCATGAAACACCAACCGAAAACAATGGAAACAAGGCCCACGTCCACGGCTTCCCAGCCTCCGGAAAGCTCCGGCCAGCAGAGCGTGGCATAAAGGTTCCCGGCCGGAGACGCCCATAGCCTGCGAAGTTGCCCGCGTCCGGAGTTTTGCGACAGGGCAAGCACACTGCCCCACTCGGGAAGCAATCCACGCCGCACCAACTCTGCGGCCACATCCATGGTGGATGTGCATTCGCCACAGATGAAGATCGGAGACGAGACCGCCCCATCGAATCGAAGGAATGTGAGGTCTTCATGCTCTAGCAGCGTACCGTCGACAAAGTCAGAAAACGTCCGCCAGTTCTCAGGCAGACTCTGCATTTCTACTGGAAATGGTTTTGCGACCTTATCCAACCCTTTGGAAAAGAGGTAAATTCCTTCTGGAAGCATGAAAATCTTTCTGCTAGTGTTCCGCAATGCGTATCTACTTGGCTGGCGGTGCCGTCAGAGACCTTCTACTCGGCAGAACGGCTACCGACAAGGATTATCTTGTATTCGGGGCTGAACCGGATGAATTCATGAGAACTTTCCCCAAGGCTCGCCGAGTGGGAAAGTCTTTTTCCGTGTTCATACTTGAAGGCTCCGAATTCGTGTTTCCGCGCGGCGAAACGCTGGAATCCGACCTTTTGCACCGCGATTTAACGATAAACGCAATGCTGCTCGGTCCAGACGGTGAACTCATCTGCCATAAAAACGCCCTTCAGGACCTGCAAAACAAAGTTCTGCGACCGGCTTCCGAGGAAAGCTTGCTGGAGGACCCGTTGCGCACGATTCGCGCCGCACGGTTTTCGGCGACCTTTCCAGAGTTTACCGTGCTGCCTGAGCTTATCGATGCGATGCGGGAAACCGCTCAACGCGGCCTTTTGGACGATCTGCCCAATGACCGGATCGCCAGAGAGGTCATCAAGGCCCTTGGCTCTTCACGGCCGGGAAACTTTCTGCGCACTCTTGCAAGCGCCGGGTGCCTCTCTCCATGGTTCACCGAGTTCGAGGGAGCCGACGAGACTCCTGCCGGACCGCCTAAGCACCACGACTCGAGCGTTCTTGAGCACACCTGCCGGATCATGGACGCCTGTGCCGGAGACGAGCTGACCGTCTGGATGGCGCTCTGCCATGACCTCGGGAAGACCGTGACGCCCAAAGAGGAGCTGCCCCGACACATTGCCCATGAAAAACGCGGCGAACCACTGGCAGAAAAGCTCGCTCTCCGTCTCAAGATGCCCAATCGCTACGTCTTGGCAGGCACGATCGCCTCACGCCAGCACATGAACGCTGCGAGATACGGAGACATGAAGCCCGGCAGCCGCGTCACCCTGCTCGAAAAGGCACGCAAGGGCCGCTGCCTTCGTGAACTCTTCGAGCTGGCAAAGGCCGATCACGGCGTGGATTTCCGTGAAATGGCCCAAAAAGAATGTGCGGCAATCCAAAGCGTTCGGCTGCCACCGGAAGCCCAGAACCTTGGCGAGGAGTCTGGCAAGCGCCTTCATCAACTAAGAGCCGAAAAAATCATGCGGGAGCTTTGACACGTTTCGCCTGCGCAGGTAATCTGTAAAGAATCCGTGAGCTCTCGACAGACGCCAACCCAAGGGGAATAGCATGAGACTGGTTACACGCTCGGACTTTGACGGACTTGCCTGCGCAGTGCTTCTCAAACAGGCCGGGATCATAGACGATTATCTTTTCGCTCACCCCAAAGACCTTCAGGACGGCAAGGTCGAGGTCAGCTCCAACGACGTGCTTGCCAATGTCCCCTACGTGCCCGGTTGCGGCCTGTGGTTCGACCATCACACCAGTGAAAAGGAACGCCTCGACTCGGATCTCGAATTCGAGGGAGATTCCCGTCCCCTACCCAGTTGCGCGCGGGTCATATGGGAATACTACGACGGTGAGAAGACCTTTCCGGAATCGCTGTTGCCCATGATGGAGGCCGTGGACAAAGTGGACAGCGCCGCTCTGAGCGCACAGGAAATAACCAAGCCCGAAGGCTGGATTCTGCTGGGTTACATCATGGACCCCAGAACCGGACTCGGGCGTTTTCGTGACTACCGCATCAGCAATTACCAGTTGATGCTTGATATGATCGAATACTGTCGGACCAAGACCGCCGAGGAGATCATCGAGATTCCGGACGTGCAGGAGCGTGTTCATCGCTACCGGGACCACGAAAAGCCATTTCAGGACATGCTCATCCAGAACTCAACGGTGTATGACAACCTCGTGGTGTTGGATGTTCGCGAACAGGATCCCATCTACTGCGGCAATCGGTTCATGATCTACACACTCTTCCCGCAGTGCAATATAAGCTGTCGAATCCTTTGGGGATTCAGACAACAAAACGTGGTGTTCACGGTCGGCCACAGCATTCTCAATCGTAGCAGCAACACGGACGTGGGCAGTCTGATGCTGCGCCACGGCGGCGGCGGACATAAGGCCGTAGGCACCTGCCAGGTGCCGCTCGACAAGGTGGATGAAACGCTGGCCGACATCATCGCCCAGACAAACGCCGACGGGTAGACGCATGAAAAGACGATTTCTCATCGTCGACGACGACGAGCGCTTTGCTGAACTTGTCTCCCTGAAGCTCGGGGAATTTGGCTCATGCGATGTTGCCACTGGCGGAGAGGATGCCCTCGAAATCTTTGAACGCCGCCTGAAAGAAAAGAGCCCATTCGACGCGGTGTTCATGGATATAGTCATGCCCGAAATGGACGGACACGAAGTGGTGAGGCGACTCAGGCAACTGGAAAAGCGCTATGGTGTTAACGCCGTAAAGAGCTTCAAGCTGATCATGCTCACCGCTCACTCGGACATTGACAACGTCGGACGCTCGTTCTTCGACAGCCTCGCCGATGCCTTCCTGACCAAATCGAACATGCAGGGCGGGCTTCAATCGGCCATGCGTGACGCTAGGCTGATTTGATCTTCTCCAGAATCTCAGCCACGGCTTGACGTTTTTCAGGATACACGTCTGAACAGAACGCCTCGATTTGCTGCTCCACCTTGATGAGGTGCGGCAGCTCCTGAAGCTCCATCAATCCGAACGCGTCCATGTCGATACTGCTGAAGCGCAAATCGCTGTCAAGCGCACACCCTTCACTTGGCATGCAAGGATTGACAAGCTCTTCCTTGGCCACATACTCCGGGTCCATGTTCTTGATGTACCGAAGGGCTCGCTCGGCGACATGTCCTCGTTGACCCGTATCACTTCTTCATTCACATACTGCACCATGGCCTTGAGCCTGATGTAGTGGACGGTCAGACGTTTCCTGCCCTCCTCGTCCGTGTAATACGTTCCGTTGAGATAGGTGTCAGTGGCCTTGGAGAGACCATGATAGGCCTCCTTGACGCACTTGGTCCAGCGGCCTTTGCGGGTGAGAGCAAAGGGAACGCGATCCATGTTCGTGGCTTTCAGGGATTCCTCGAAGGGGGGGACACAGGCCGGGACGATATCCAGCGACATGTAGAAGTCACGCACCGTTTTTTCGTCGATAAGCAGCGCGTGCAGATTCCCTGCTGCGGCTAGAACGCGACCTTCCTTGAAACGCAACTCCTCGGCCCACTCCTGAAGGACCTCGATCATGCTTTCAAGGTTCTTGCGCGCGCCGAAGTAGTGTTCCGCCATTTCGGAAACCACATCCTGCTGCAACCCGTCTGCATAATCCTTGAGATTGCTCATGCCGTTCTCCTTGAAAGCCGTTACTGGACCTGTATTCAGAGCCAAACGCTTTCATTCCACACTGTTCAGCTTTGCGGGTCAACCCTTTCCGGGAGATTCGGGCATAACTCTCACATGGCGTCACCATTTCACATTTCCGTTGAAAAAGCGGCGTAAAGCTCATACTGTTCCCGCGCGAGTATACTTTCAACCCCGCACAGGATTACACAATGCTGCTGAATGAACACAAAAGCAAACTGCTCTTTGAAGAAGCCGGAATCCCCGTCCCGGAAGGAATCGCCGTAACCCCTGAAGAATCTGACACAAAGCGGCCTCAATTCTCGCTGCCCTGGTTCCTGAAGGCTCAGGTCCTCGCAGGTGGCCGCGGAAAGGCCGGCGGCATCCTCCGTGTTGATGAGGAAAGCGCGTTCGCCGAAACCGCGAACAAGATTTTCGACCTCACCATCAAGGGCAACAGCGTCCCCTTTATCCGCGTGGAACCTGCCGCAGACATCCGGCGGGAGTTCTACGTCTCGTTCGCAGTGTCCCGAGAAAAGCGTTGCATCCTGCTGACCGTGGGCCGCGAAGGCGGCGTGGAGATCGAAAACCTCGGCGAAGACAACCTGCTGGTGCAGGAAATACGCCTGCCCGCTGGATTACAGGGCAACCAGCTCCGTGCGGCCTTCTTCCACCTTGATCTCGGCAAGGAACATTTCAAGGATTTCGCCAAGCTGCTCACAGATCTCTTCAACGCCGTCTTGAACTACGGCCTGTTGCTTGCCGAAATAAACCCGTTGGTGCTCACTGGCGACGGCCGCTTCATGGCGCTTGACGGCAAGGTTGAGATGGACGACAACTTCGTGGAAATCAACACGGAGATGGAAAAATACTATCAGCCCGAGCACGCCACGCCCGAGGAGAACCGCGCACGCGAAGCCGGACTCTCGTTCGTCAAGCTGCCCGGATGGGTCGGCCTGATGGTCAACGGCGCAGGGCTTGCCATGGCCACCATGGACCTGCTGAACTTCTCCGACCTGCCCGCCTCCAACTTCCTCGACCTCGGTGGCGGCGCAGACCAGAAGCGCATGGAGATCGCGCTTGATCTGCTCTTCGGCGACGACGCTGTTGAGGCCATTTTCATCAACCTTTTCGGGGGAATTTTGTCCTGCGAGAAGGTTGCCATGGCTCTTGAAGGGGCACTCGGCGGCAAAGCTCCCCAAAAGCCCATCGTGGCCCGCATGTCCGGCAAGGACTCTGAAAGCGCGCTGAATATCCTGCACGGCCTGAACGTCGAGGGGTTGTACATCGCCACCAACATGGCCGAGGCCATGGAGACCCTGCGCAACCTGCAGCCGGTCAAGCCGCCGCGTATCGATTTCCCGGACCCCATCGGAGGAGCCGGAGAAGCAAAAGTGGCGAACATTACCTACGAATCGCTTGATATTTTCGACATCGATAAAAACACGCCCATCCTTGTTCAGGGGATCACCGGCCGCGAAGGTCAGCTTCACACCCGTCTGATGCAGGAGTATGGTGCCAATGTGGTGGCAGGCGTCACCCCGTTCAAAGGCGGTCAGGAAGTGCTCGGCGTGCCCGTGTACAACTCCATAGCCGAAGCCGCGCGCAAGCATGAAATCGGCGCGTCCATCATCTTCGTGCCCCCGGCTATGGCTGCCGATGCGGTACTTGAGGCAGCCTTCAACGAAGTGCCTTGGGCAGTTTGCATCACCGAGGGCATCACCCAGCACGCCATGATGAGCGCCTTTGAGCAGATCAAGGACTCCCCCACCCGCGTCATCGGGCCCAACACGCCCGGCCTGATTGTGCCCGGCCAGACCAAGATCGGCATCCTGCCTACCCAGCCGTTCATCCCCGGCCCCGTGGCAGTGCTCTCCCGCTCGGGAACGCTCACCTATGAGGCGGCACAACGGCTCACGGACGCAGGTATCGGCCAGTCCCTGAGCGTAGGCATCGGCGGTGATCCGTTTATCGGCACCACTTTCGTGGACATGTTCGAGATGCTCCGCAACCATGATGAAACCAAGGCCGTGGTCGTCCTCGGCGAGATCGGCGGACAGGCCGAGGAAGACCTTGCGCGCTATGTGGTCCAGACCGGATTCGACAAGCCCGTCGTCTCCTTCATCGCTGGCCAGACCGCGCCTCCGGGCAAACGCCTCGGCCATGCCGGGGCCATCCTCGAAAAAGGCGGCGGAATTCAGGGCAAGATCACGACCATGATGGACGCCGGGTTCTCGGTTTGCCGCAGCCTGCGCGAGATTCCGGGCATGACCGAAAAACTGCTCTAGGAGCGGCCTTGACTCGCAAAACCATCTGTTTCTTCAACGGCAACAAGGCGTGGGGCGGGGGCGAGAAGTGGAACTACGACTTCGCCCGCCTCATGCGCGACCGTGGTCACCGTGTTCTCGCCGTGTGCAACCGGCCGAGCGAACTCGGTGATCGCCTTGAGAGGGAACAGGGAATCCCGGTCCTGCGGATGCGCCTTGGCAATCTAAGCTTCCTTAATCCTGCCAAGCAGTATCGTCTCAAAAAGTTCTTCCATGAAAACAAGGTGGATACGTTGGTCACGGCCTTGCCTGCCGACCTCAAACTGGGCGGCATGGCAGCCCGGTCGGCAGGAGTCTCGGACATCATCTTCCGGCGTGGCATCGCCGTTCCCACACGAAACACGGCGCTTAACCGCTACCTCTTCGGCACGGTCATCACCAAGCTGATCTGCAACTCCGAGGAAACGCTCCGGCAGGTTCTGAAAAACAATCCGTCCATGATCCCGAGAGAACGGGCATACGTTCTCTACAACGGGTTCGACGTAGCCGCATTCGACGCTCTGCCTGCTGATCCACTGGTGCAGCGCCGCGGCAACGAGACGATCATCGGCAATGCAGCGCGTCTGACAGCGCAGAAAGGACATGCCCTTCTCCTCGAAGCAGCAGCGGAACTCAAGTCGCGAGGGCACGATTTCCGGTTGCTGATCGCAGGAAGCGGGGAACTTGAGGATGAACTCAAGCGCCGTTCCCGAGAACTCTCGGTGGACGATCACGTTGATTTCCTCGGCTTTACAGAAAATATCAAAGGATTTCATGCTTCACTGGATATTTTTGTTCTCCCCTCGCTTTGGGAAGCTTTGGGTACGCCATGGTTGAAGCCATGACCATGAAACGTCCGGTGGTGGCCTTCAACGCCAACTCCATGCCAGAGGTGGTGATGGACGGGCAGACCGGCCTGCTCGCTGCTCCCGGCAGCGCGAAGGACTTGGCAGATAAGCTTGAGCAGCTGATAATCAGCCCGGAACTCCGCGCCACACTTGGAGAAAAGGGACGCCAACGAGTGCTTCGACGCTTTGACACACCCATGGCGCTCAAACGGTTTGAAGAGGTGCTCGACGCCTGAGTGGCGCGGGCTTCCTTGACCTTCGGTATTCGGCGGTTTATTGTCTGAATATCTGGAGGCGCATGATGGACATCTCCGCATCAGCCGGCGCATACGACGAGTACGCCACCCGTACCTCGGAAGAACTCGTCGGGACCGATTTCAAGGAAACACGCACCGAGTCCAACCGGACTCGGGAGTTGAGTGCGGACGTCCCTTCCGAATCACAGGCCAACAGCCCCCGAATCCACAGCGCGGAACAGGATCGGAACTTTTCCACCTCGATCATGAACGCCGCATACACCGGAAAGGGATCTGTCATCGACTTCATGACCTGATCGTTTCACCGCCGGAACTCTTAAACCTTCACTTAAAGAAAGCACCCAAAACAATGACAACATTGCTGAAAATAGAATTCTCCGTCGCAGGAGAAGAGCTCGACGAGTGTGTTGAATTCCTCTCGGCCAAAGTGCCGCACGGCTGGGAGGAGATTGAAAAAAACGGCAGATTCCACTACACGGTTTTCCTTGAAGACCATCCTCTGGGCATGGAACTGGTGGCGGAAATCAAGGACCGCTTTCCCGATGGAGGACTCAGCCATAACGAACAGGAGTCCGAAAACTGGGCAATGGCCTGGAAGGACTTCTTCGCTCCTGTCTCCTGTGGGGACCGCTTCGAGATTCTGCCCCCGTGGATGGCGGACGCATCCGACGACGGCATGACCCATATCGTCATTGAACCGAAGATGGCCTTCGGAACCGGGCACCACCCCACCACCTCCCTGTGTCTCGAGCTGATCGGCGAGCTGTCCAAGGAAGGTCGCATTGACGACAGCATGAATTTTCTCGACCTCGGCACCGGTTCGGGCATTCTCGCCATCGGACTGGCCAAGCTCGGGCTTGATGGGCTGGCCGTGGACATTGATCCGCAAGCCGTGGTCTGTGCCCGCGAGAATATCCAGAACAACGACACCGAGGACGCCATCGCGCTCTCCGTTGGTGGCGTGGAAAGCATCGCCCCTGAACAGCAGTATGATCTCGTGGTGGCGAACATTCTCTCCGGACCGCTTATTGAGATGGCAGGAGAGCTCGTTGAACACGTGAAAGATGGCGGCTGCCTTATTCTTTCCGGGATTCTCGGCGAACAGGGAGAGCGAGTGGCGGCTGCGTATCGCCGCCGTGGACTTCCGGCACCCGAGATATTCACGCAGGGTGAATGGGTGGCCCTGCTCTGGCGGGAGGTCGGGCGGTAAATGGGCTCCGGCCGCAGACTCGACGCGATGTATCGGGCCATGCTCGATGCGCTCGGCCCCAGCCACTGGTGGCCCGGCGACTCGCCGTTCGAGGTTTGCGTCGGCGCGATTCTGACCCAGAACACCGCATGGACCAATGTCGAGAAGGCCATTGCCGCACTGCGCGAGGCCGACGTTCTTGAACCGGAAGCCATGTATTCACTGCCGCAGGAACGTTTGGCTGAATGCATCCGACCTGCCGGGTATTTCAACATCAAGGCCGCACGGCTGCGCTCATTTCTGAAGTTTCTCAAGGACCAGACGAACTGGGATATATCCGCACTCGAATCCAGTAATACGGATTCGTTGCGAGAACAGTTGCTGGGCATCAAGGGGATAGGCCCGGAAACAGCCGACTCCATGCTTCTGTATGCCTTCAACAGACCCATGTTCGTGGTGGATGCCTACACGGCACGCATCATGACACGTCACGGCATGGCTCCCGAAGAGTCGAACTACTTTGAACTCCAGAGCCTTTTCATGGACTCGTTGCCCGAAGATGTGCCAATGTACAATGAGTTTCACGCGCTTATCGTGCGTGTAGGAAAGGACTGGTGTAAAAAGCGGGCTTCGCAATGCGCGGGCTGTCCGCTGGAGGCTTTTCTCGACTAGATGCGTACGACCCCTGCCATACTTGCGGGTATGCTCACCCTGCTCGTCGTCACTCTTGTCGCCGCTCCAAGCGCGGCACAGGGTGTGCAGAATGAGCTGCAATCCAAGCAGCTTGAGGCGGACGAGACCGAACAACTCATGCAACAGCTTGAGGCACGCGAGGGGGGGATCGCCAAACGGCTTCACGGCATCCAGTCCCGCATGAGTTCGCTGGAATCCAAGGTGCAGTCACAGGAAGCCGAGCTTCAGTCCATTCAGGAACATGAGAAAAACGCCCGCAAAGAACACTATGAACTGGACGCAAAACGCAAAAAACTGCTGGCGGAACTGAAGAATTTACTGAAAACGCTCTGGCCGGTGCACATGAAGAACGTGCGCAGCCGCTTCGGAGACATCTCCAGCTGGGACATGGCGGACCGACGCTTTACATGGCTCTCCGAAGTATACGGTGCCACGCGAACCAAGTTCATAGCAGTACGAAAAACAACGGAAAAACTGGCCCAAAACCTTGAACGCCAGCGCATCCTCGCACACGAAGCCGAGCTTCAACTTGCACGCATCAACAAATCGAAGGACAAACTGCTGCGCGACAAACTCGCCCTGCGCTCCGAACTTCGTAATGTGCGCGACAAGAAACGCACACTTGAAGCCGAACTCAAAGGCATTCTCGAAGACATCCGAAACCTGAACTACCGTCTGCAATCGCAGAAAACAAAGAATTTCAAGCAATTCAAGCACGCTCTGCCGTGGCCTGTAAACGGTACGGTTATTTCCGGGTTCAACCCCAACGCTCGCCCTCCCCGCCGGGGACTGGCCATATCCACTAAAGAGAACGGCCAGGTTCGCTCGGTTTTCTGGGGCAAGGTCGTACATAACGATCTGCTACGCGGCTTCGGCAAGGTGGTCATTGTCTACCACGGGTTCGACTACTACAGCCTTTACGCATTCATGTCGGACACCATCGTCCAGACAGGACAGGAGGTTGAAAAGGATGAACCCCTTGGAACAACAGGATATTACCCGTTGGCCGGTGGGCCGGGGCTGTATTTTGAATTGCGTTTTCACCAAAAACCCATTAATCCGAAGGCTTGGTTGACTTCTAAAAACTGATCGGCCGAGAACCGCCGATCTTCAAGGCCCCCCATCGGGAGGATCTGATGAGAATAACGCTTTGGCTGGTCACGTCCCTGCTGCTTTTCACTCTTGCGGTCGCTCCGGGACCGAGCATAGCCGGGAAAGACCCTGACAGGTTCCAGATTCTGAGTCGTTTCAGTCAGGTTCTCGAACTTGTCGGGGAGCAGTACGTCAAGCCCATTTCCCGAGAAGAACTGATCGACGATGCGCTCAAGGGCATGCTGGAACAGCTCGACCCGCACTCCACCTACCTGAACCCCACCGAGTTCAGCGGAATGCAGGAAAGCACCAGCGGCGAATTCAGCGGCATCGGTATCGAGATCAGCATGGAAGAGAACAACCGCCTGACGGTCGTGACCCCCATTGAGGACACTCCCGCCTTCGAGGCGGGCCTTCAGGCCGGTGACCACATCCTCAAGATCGACGGTACCCCCACCTATGACATGACCCTCACCGAAGCGGTCAAGATGATCCGGGGCGAAAAAGGCAGTTCCGTGGTGCTGACCATCCTTCACGACGGAGCTTCTGAAGCCGAGGACATCTCCATTGTGCGCGGCACCATCCCCATTGTCAGCGTCAAGACCACTGCGCTTGAAGGCAATGTCCTGCTGGTGCGCATGACCCGTTTTAATGAAAACACCACCCGGATGCTGCGCGAAGGCATCAACGATTACCGCGCCGACAAGGAACTCAAGGGTGTTATCCTTGACCTGCGCAACAACCCCGGCGGCGTGCTCAGCCAAGCCGTGTCCGTGGCCGACACCTTCATCGAAGACGGCCTCATCGTATACGTGCAGGGCCGTAACGAGGCCGATCGTCAGGACTATTTCGCAACTCGCAACAGCAACGACGTCTCCGTGCCGCTGGTCACCATGATCAACTCCGGCTCCGCATCTGCAGCCGAAATCGTTGCAGGCGCACTTCAGGATCACAACCGCGCCCTGCTCATCGGCGAACGATCCTTTGGCAAGGGCTCTGTCCAGTCCCTGTACCCGCTTTCCGGCGGTGCGGGCATCAAGCTGACCACAGCGCTCTACTACACCCCGAACGGCCGCTCCATTCAGGCCACGGGCATCGAGCCCGACCTGACCATCCCCTTCCAGGTTCCCAGCATGAAGGAAGACAGGAAGCGGGCCGAGTACTTCCGCGAGAAGGACCTCTCCGGGCATTTGGAAAACGCCAACGGCGACACTGCCGAAGAACACACCATCTCCTCCAAAACCAAGAGTCTGCTGGAGCGCGACAACCAGTTGCGCATGGCCCTTGAGCTGGTCAAGAAACTGCCCAAACTCCGCAGCATCAAGTAAGCACGAAAAGCGATGACGGACGAACACAGACACGACGAAGAACCTGTCGAACAGGAATCCAAGGGCCGGTGGAGCGACAAGCTCCTCCGGCCCGTTCCCATGGCCGGAATAGCTGTCGGCCTGTTGCTAATCGTCCTGCTGGCCGTGCTTTACCAGTTGAGGCGCCCCGACCCGAAAGCCGCCATCACGCCCCCCAAGGTCACGATGGAGCAGAACAAGGCTAAGCGCCCCTTTGAGGAGCCTCAGCCTCCCGGCGTTGCTGAACAGGTGCGTCTTGTGGACTTTGCCCTGCTGGAAGCGCTCAAGCTTGAGAATATTGACTTTTCCAAACTTCAGTTGACCGATGTGGAAGTCCGGAAACACAACGGGCATGACTACCATTACCAAACCATGGTCCTGCCGGAACCCGAGGATCGCGCAACATTCCTCGCCCATGTCCGTGAAGCCTTGGACCGCCGCCTTTCGCGCGCCATGATCGAAAGCAACGGAACCGAAGCAGTGGTCATCAGCGTCGACACCATTCCGACGCACAGAATCAGCTTTCCCGAAGAGCCGGAAGTGCTTCAGCTGGGGGACGGCGCCCCTGACGGACCGCTCCTCTCCGTAGTCATCGACGACGTGGGCGAAAACATGGGCCTGTTAAGAAGGCTCATTGCGCTTAACGTGCCTGTATCCTTTGCAGTCTGGCCGCACAGCACCCACACTGACGACAGCATCAGGCTCATTAACGAATCCGGTCTGCCGCTGCTTCTGCATTTTCCCATGC
Organism: Salidesulfovibrio brasiliensis JCM 12178; assembly: GCF_001311825.1. Taxonomy (GTDB): domain Bacteria; phylum Desulfobacterota; class Desulfovibrionia; order Desulfovibrionales; family Desulfovibrionaceae; genus Pseudodesulfovibrio; species Pseudodesulfovibrio brasiliensis. The sequence continues at coordinate 189,684 of NZ_BBCB01000001.1, forward strand.
AGCCCAAGGGCTGGCCCGGCACCAACCCCGGTGAGGGAGCCGTATTCACCAACATGACCGCAGACCAAATTCGGGCGGTGGTCAAGAGCAACCTCGAGCTGGTCCCCGGTGCCGTCGGGGCGAACAATCACATGGGATCGGCCTTTACCGAGTTTCACACCGGCATGAAGGTGGTGCTCAAGGAGCTGCACGACAGGCACCTCTTCTTTCTCGATAGCCGGACCACGCCTCGTTCGGCTGCCAAGAGCGAGGCGCGTAAGATCGGCATCCCATTCTATCAGCGTGACGTGTTCATCGATAACACCAAGGACGTCAACGCCATCATTCTCCAGCTCAAGAAGGCCGAACGTATTGCCCGAAAGACAGGCGTGGCCATAGCCATCGGACACCCGCACCCGGAAACGGTTGCCGCCCTTGAACAATGGGCCGCCAAACTCGACGGAACCGTCAACATCGTCCCGATCACCCAGCTCCGCCCCGACTTTCAACAGTCGGCAAAAAAGCGAAATGAAACTGACGGCACGGCAGGATACGCTCAGTAGCGACGACCGCCACTCCCTGAAATAGCGCGACTTTTCGTGCCACAGATCATTTTTCTGGACATTCTCTCGATTTCTTGGCCTCCAGCCCTGTCACGCTGTTGCCAATGGCCGTATGGATGTGTAGAAAAAGGTAGCCGATTATATGTTACGGTCCGGCGCGGACCCAATCGGCCCGCTTCTTGCTTGAAACTGCCGAGACTGTTGTGATTATGACGGTTTCCGGTTTCGAGACACGAACGATGCAAGGGATGTTGAATGAGCAAGATTCTCGAACAAGATGAAGTTGATGCCCTGCTCCGGGGCCTTTCCGGAGGGGATGTCGAGACCGAAGCGGAGTTGCCGGAAGACGATTCCGGCGTGGTTTCGTTCGACCTTGCCAACCAGGACAGGATCATCCGAGGCCGGATGCCCGTTCTGGAGATCGTCAACGACCGCTTTGCCCGGCTCTGCACCAACGCGCTCGCCAACACCATGCGCAAGCGCGTGGACATCAACCCCATCTCCATCGACATGTCCAAATTCGGGGACTTCATGCGCTCATTGCCCGTCCCCACGTCCATCTCCATCTTCAAAATGGACCCGCTTCGGGGCAACGCCCTGCTCGTTGTCGACTCCCGTCTCGTTTTCGCACTGGTGGAAAACTTCTTCGGCGGTGCAGGCAGTCAGCCCAAGGTCGAAGGCCGCGACTTCACGCCAATCGAGCAGGCCATCGTCGAAAAGGTCGTCATGATCGCCCTCAACAACATGGAGGAATCGTGGCAACCGGTCCATGAAGTGCACATCGAGATGGTCCGTACTGAGGTCAACCCCCAGTTCGCGGCGATTGTACCGCCTTCCGACGTGGTCATTGTCATCACCTTCGAGGTGGAACTGGAAAACGCCATAGGCTCGCTTATCGTCTGCCTGCCCTATGCCACGATGGAGCCGATTCGCTCCAAGCTGCACGCATCCTTCCAGTCCGAACGCCTTGAAGTCGACCATGTCTGGATCAACCGCTTCAAGGAACGCCTCATGGAGACGCCCGTGGAAATGGTTGTCCGGCTCGGCAGGTCCACCATCACCGGTCGCCAGCTGCTCAATCTCGAAATCGGCGACATCATGCTGCTGGATACCGACGAGGACAATCTGCTCGAAGCCGAAGTGGAAGGCGTCAAGAAATTTCACGGTCATCCGGGACGCGTCAAAGGCAACAAGGCTTTCCGGGTTGCCCGCGAGGAAGAACTCAGGTTCTGAGTCAATCCGTCAGACTGCAAAGAAGAAAGGCCGCTTACGCGGCCTTTGTTTCGATTACGGTTGAAGGCTGTTGAGCCTGTCTTCAAGCTTTCGCTTTTCCTTTTGAAGTACTTCCTCGTTCAGCTCTTCCGGCTCAATTCGATACGGCTCGGCAGCACGGAGCCTGACTCTTGAAAACGGGTATGGAACCTGAAAACGGTCCCATGATTTTTCAAAGACGTATCGGTTGTCACAGAAAGCCCTCAGAGGGAAAATGACAGCCTCGGCCCTGTGAGCGAGAAAAATGGGGCCGTCCTTGGACTCATGCCTTGGACCGCGCGGCCCATCGACAGTGAAGACAGCGACCCGGTTCTCGCGCTGCATGAGCCTCTTGGCATGTAACAGCGCACGCACGCCGCCTCGGGAACTGGACCCGCGTGCCGTGGCATGTCCCATCCGTTCCAGCACCCGTGAAATAACTTCACCATCCTTGCTCTGGCTGACGAAGAGCACATAGTTGATGGTGTTCAGGTATGTGCAGCCAGTAAGGGGAAATATTTCATCATGCCAGCCAGCTACAACAGTAGGGATACCTTGCCGCTGCAAGTCGGCAAGCTGATCGAGATACTCAAGACCGTCGTAACGCATGGACCGACACCAGAAGCGGTGAAGATGATACAAGAGCGGCGAGAGTGAAGTAGGACCAATGGGGATTTTCATGATGTTTCCTTTCAGCCGAGTTTTTATCCCTGTCATGCCCGCAACGCAAGTCCATTTCAAAATAGATACTGTCTATCGCTCGCCCCTAAAAGCCACTGCATTTATCGATTTGACCATGGTAGTTCGTTGTGATTGATTGATTTTTCAAGGAGAAATCACCATGTCCGATATCATACTCGAGTGTCACGGTCTGCCCTGCCCCCAACCGGTTCTGCGGTGCAAGAAAGTCATTGAGGAGTCTGCCCCTGCGGCGCTCAAGGCGATTGTGGACAACGAGGCGGCAAAAGACAACGTCTCGCGGTTCCTTACCGTCAAAGGCTACTCCGTTGAGATCGAGAAAGATGAAAACAGCTACACGTTACGGGCCACCAAGGACGAAACGTGCGAGGAATGCGAGATCATGACGGACAAGGCCATCGCTTCTGTCGCGGATGCTCCGGTAAAACAGAAGATCACCGTCTTCATCGGCAGTGATGTCATAGGCACCGGCGACAATGAGCTCGGCGGAAAGCTGATGCTCAACTTCCTCGCCACCCTTCCCGAGATCGGTGACGAGCTTTGGCGAATCGTGATGGTAAACGGCGCGGTCAAGCTTGCCTGCGAAGGCAACCCGTGCCTCGAAAAGCTGCAGGAGTTGGAAGCCTCAGGAGTCACCTTGCTTGTCTGCGGCACCTGTCTTGATCATTTCGGACTATTTGGCGACAAGCAGGCCGGAGAAACCACCAACATGCTCGACGTGGTCACCAGCCTGCAACTTGCCAACAAGGTTATCCGTCCCTAGTGAACTCGGCGGTCCGGTAAAACGGGCCGCCTTTTCAAAACACTTGCCCTCCCGCCCGGAACCGGGCACTTTGCGCCCATGAGCGCCGACAATTCCATCAGACTCAATAAGTTTCTGGCCATGAACGGTATCGCCTCCAGACGGGGCGCGGACGAACTCGTCTTCAACGGGCGGGTAACGGTCAACGGCTCTGTCGCCGATTCTCCGGGCATCAAGGTTGATCCTGCCAAAGACGCGGTCCTCTTCGACGGCAAAGCAGTGGGGACGCCTCCCGAAGACTCGGTGACGGTCATGCTCCATAAGCCGACACAGGTCGTAACCACTGTCTCCGACCCTGAAGGACGCACCACTGTCATGGATTTGCTGCCGGAATCATTCCGCAAGCAGCGGCTGTTCCCTGTCGGCAGACTCGACTTTTTCTCTGAGGGCCTACTTCTGCTCACCACGGACGGCGAGCTCTGCCACCGCCTGACGCACCCGAGCTACCATCTGCCCAAGGTTTACGCCGTAACCGTCAGGGGCCTCGCGCCCGGCGAGGCCATTGATACCATGAAAAAGGGCATGACCCTCAAGGAAGGGGAAAAGCTCGCGCCGGTGCAGGTCCGGGTCCGGCCGCCCAGAGACGGCAAGCAGACGCTCATCCTCACGCTGCATCAGGGCATAAACCGACAGATCAGACGCATGTTCCGCGATCTGGATCTGACCATTCTTCGCCTCAAGCGCGTTCGTCAGGGCCCGCTTGAACTCGGCAGCCTGCCAAGCGGCAAGTGGCAAAAAGTAAGCGGCGCAGAGCTGGAATCGCTCCGCGCCGCCGTGGGTCTTTCCTGATTCGTCAATTTGCCTAGTACCCGGCGGTGTTGTCCTCCACCACCACGTTTTCCGGCGGTGTAAACTCGAACATTTCCGGCGAGATACTCTTGCCGGTGGTCACGTCGTTCAGCATGACGTCGTTGCCGTTGCCCATGAAATCCACGATGAGCACGCGCTTAAGGAGCGCGGTTTCCGGGTCCACGCCGATATAGGCCTGCACCATGCCCGGTTCAGGCTCCTTGGGGGTGAGCTGCAGGATGGTAAGGTCGTCGCCCCACTCCTTGCGCACCTCGTCATCGCCGATCCATTCGGTCTTGACGATGAAGTCCTCGCGCAGGTTGGCCTGTCCGGAGATGAACCGAAGGATGGTCTTGGAGTCCAGAAGCCCTTCAATACTATACTTGAAGGCCGTAAGATCGTCCTCGAAGTAATCCCACGCATAATCCTTCCCGATCACCAGCAGCTCCTTTTCCGGCTCCACGGTAACCCAGCGCACAAGCGAGGGCTGTTGATACCAGATGTCTCCGGTACGGGTCTCGGACTGCTGGCTGGCCGCGTTGGTCAGCACCTGCACAAAGGTCCCCTGAAAGGTCTTCAGATTGTCGTAGCGCGTCTGAATGCGGTCCGTGATGTCCTGTGAAGCAAACGCAGGGAGCGCCCACAACATGATAATCATCACGATCATGAAGGTTGATGCCTTGATATTATTGCGATTCATATAATGCTCCTTTACTCGGGCTTAATGACTTTGCGCGGCTTGCTGCCTTCCTGCGGACCAAGAAGGCCGTCCATTTCCATCTGCTCGATGTACCGGGCGGCGCGGTTGAACCCTATGCGGAAACGCCGCTGAATGAGCGAAATGGACGCCTTGCCCTGTTCAAGCACGAACTGTACCGCTTCGTCGTAAACCGGGTCACCGGAATTTCCACCGTCGAAAGAGCCGTTGCCGCCGGAGTCCTGACCCCATTCATTGAAGTCGAGCTCGAACTCCTGCGGCTCCCGCTTCTTCCAGAACTCCACCACGTGCGCAATTTCCGTCTCGTCAACGAACGCTCCGTGCATTCGTTTGAGCTTGGCCCCGGAAGGCTTGAAGAGCATGTCACCACGCCCAAGCAGCCGCTCCGCGCCCACGTTGTCCAAAATGGTCCGGGAGTCGAATTTGGACGTCACCGAGAATGAGATGCGCGTCGGGAAGTTGGCCTTGATGAGGCCGGTAACGACGTCGACGCTGGGCCGCTGGGTTGCCAGCACCAGATGAATGCCCGCTGCACGGGCAAGCTGCGCCAGTCGGACGATGGACTGCTCCACATCCTTGGCCGCGGTCATCATGAGGTCGGCAAGCTCGTCGATGATGATGACAAGATACGGCATGGGCTTGAGGTTTTCCGTGCCTTCCGGCCGGTTTTCCCCGAGGCCTGCGAGCTTGGTATTGTAACTTTCGATGTTGCGTACGCCAAGTCGGGCCATGCTCTCATAGCGGCAGTCCATCTCGTAGACTGCCCACTCCAGTGCGCTCTTGGCCAACGACATTTCAGTGACAACGGGATGCACGAGATGCGGCAGGTCGGCATAGGGAGCAAGCTCAATACGCTTCGGGTCAACAAGCAGAAGCTTCAGCTGGTCCGGGCCGGCTTTGTAAAGCAGACTGAGCAGGAAACAGTTGATCCCGACGCTCTTCCCCGCCCCCGTGGCCCCGGCAACAAGCAGGTGCGGCATCTTGGCAAGGTCCGCGACCTTGACTTCGCCGTGAATGTCCTTGCCGAGCGCCAGCGTGAGCAGGGAGTTGCTCTTCTCAAATTCTGGAGACTCGAAGACCTCACGCAGGTACACGGTCTGGCGGTTGTCGTTGGGAATCTCGATGCCCACGGTGTCCTTGCCCGGAATGGGCGCCTCGATACGCACGGACATGGCCTTGAGCGCCAACGCAATGTCATCGGTCAGGTTTTCGATCTTGCTGACCTTGATGCCCGGCGCAGGCTTGAACTCGAACATGGTCACGACCGGTCCGGGCACCACACGCTGCACCTCGCCCTGTACGTTGAAATCGGCAAGGCAGGCGGTCAAGCGTTCGCCCTGCGCGTCAAGCGCGGCCCTGTCCACCTTGACGACACTTTCGGGCGGTTCGGTAAGAAGCTCATTGCCGGGAAGCTCGTCGCCGCCTGCATCCTTGCGCGGGATGGGTTTGGTTGCCTGAGCAGGCTTGGCCTTGGCTTTCGGCTTGGGTTCGGTCTTCGGTGAAGCGGCAGGCTTCTTTGCTACCGGTTTATCAAGGGCAAAAGGTGGGGCGTCTTCCTCGAACACATCCTCAAGGATATCATCCTGCTCCTCAACCTCTTCCTCTTTCTGTCGCTGTTTCGCCAGCTTGCGGGCCTGCATGCGTTCGCGCTGCTCTGCTGCACGCTCGCGCGCCGCTTCAATACCGGCAGCTGCCAATCCTGCGGCAAGCAGCATGAGCTTTTTCCAGCTGAAACCGATGACCATCTGCAAGGAGACAAGCATCAAAAAAAGCCAGATGATGAAGCTACCGGCCGGGCTGAGCCATTTGAGGACCACGCCGCTTATGAGTGCCCTGCCAACATATCCTGCCCCGATAAAGCCGTAAGCATCGGCAGGGACGTCAAAAAGCCAGATGGCAAGCCCACCCGAGGAAAGCGATGAACAGTCCGAACACGCCGACCCACTGCACCGGGCGTATCCTGATCCGCTTCACAAAACGGCAGGCTCCCATATAAAGAAACAGCAGAGGCCAGAACCAGGCTCCTGCACCAAAGATATCGACCAGAAAACCGGCAGCGTATGAACCGACAACCCCGGCAAGATTGCTAACATTCTTGGGCGTTACAGCCTGATTGAAGCTCGGGTCGCCGGGATCGAAGCTGACAAGGGATATGATAAGAAACGCGGCCAGGGCGATGAGAAAGAGACCGCGCATTTCGCGGCCGTGGCCTTTCTCTTCCTTCCTGCCTTTGGATGCGTTTACTCGGGCCATCTAGTACTCCGTTCTCAATGAAATGGGCCGCGGAACGCTACTGTTCCACGGCCCTTGTATCCGATCATCACGCATGATCGCAAGTCCGACGGTTACTCCCGACCAAGATAGTCATTGGAACGGGTGTCGATCTTGACCTTGTCGCCCACGTTGATGAAGAGCGGGACCAGCACGTTTTTGCCGGTTTCCAGAACTGCGGGCTTCGTGGCACCCGATACGCGGTCGCCTGAATGCCGGGGTCAGTCTCGGCCACTTCCAGAATCACGGATGCCGGAAGATCCACGCCGATGAGCTGCCCGTTGTAGAGCAGCACCTTCACGGTGTCGCCCTCCTTTATGTAGCCGCCCTTGTCGCCCACGGCATCTGTCGGAACATGAAGCTGATCGTAATCTTCAAGGTTCATGAAGACGAAATCCTCGCCGTCCTTGTACAGGAACTGCATGTCCTGATGGGACATGTCGGGCTTCTTGACCTTTTCACCGGAGCGGAAGGTCTTGTCTATGACCTGGCCTGTCATAAGCTGACGAAGCTTGGTGCGCATGACCGCGCCGCCTTTTCCGGGCTTATGGTGCTGATGCTGGATGATTTCGTACGGCTTGCCGTCAAGCTCGATCTTGAGCCCGTTTTTGAAGTCGGTGGTGGAGTACATACGCTCTCCGGTATGGACATTTGCTGCCCCTCTGGGGCGTTGACGATTCAGTGGGTCCTCTAGCGGGAAATATGGTCCAGTAGCGCCTGAACCGCCATGGCATAGCTCATAATGCCGAATCCGGCAATAACTCCGATGCAGCTTGCGCCCATAAGACTCTGCTGCCGGAGCGGCTGGTCGGTGCGCGCCCAAATGTTGCTCAGGTGCACTTCCACGCACGGCACTTCGATCCAAGCGAGACAATCGGCGATGGCAAGGCTTGTATGCGTGTATGCCCCGGCATTGAAGGCGATTCCGGCAACGCCATCCTCACGGGCCTTCTCAAGCCTGTCAATCAGCGCGCCCTCGGAATTGGCCTGAAAGTATTCGAGTTCAATGGATTCGGCCCTGTCACCCATGCTTTTGGCAAGGATGTCACCAAGGTCTTCCATGCTCTCTGTGCCGTAAATCTCGGGCTGGCGTTTGCCGATATGCCCAAGGTTTGGCCCGTTTAGAATGAGAATCTTATGTTTTTCCATGATGCGCTCCCCTGTTCGGCGCTTGACTCCGGTCACTGAAAAGGCGACATAGCACCCGGCAATGCAGCCGAAACAACCAGTACGTTATGAACCGATATCTTGAATTAGTCAAAACCGTCTACGAAATCGGCCAGCTCGAACCTGAGGATGAACCGCAGGTCGCGCTCGCCGGACGCTCCAACGTGGGCAAATCGTCGCTCATCAACTGCCTTGCGGGCCGCAAGAAGCTGGCGAAGATCAGCTCCAAGCCCGGCAAGACCCGCAGCCTGAACTATTACAGGGTCCATCCCGAGGAATACTATCTCGTGGACCTGCCGGGGTACGGCTACGCCAAGACCTCCAAGGCGGAGCGGGCCAAATGGGGCAAGCTCATCGAGGCGTTCATCAACGACAACAAACAGTTGAAGGCCGTCGCCGTACTGCTCGACGCTCGCCTGACACCGCAGAAGATCGACGTTGAGCTGGTCTCCTATCTCAAACAGATGGGGATTCCGGTCATCCCGGTGCTGACCAAGTCGGACAAATGCAAGCAGCGCGAACGTGCCAAGGTCCAGAACCAGTGGGCCGACCTGCTCCACGGGGGCAAGAAGCCGCTCTTTTTCTCCAGCAAGACGGGCATGAACCGCGACAGGCTGCTGGACATGCTGGCCGAATACGCCGCTGGATAATCAGCGAACTGCCGGCCTGCCTGTCCGAAACACGACGAACCAGCCCAGAATCCATTCCCTGATGCGTCTATCGGAAGCCCACGCCAGCCGAGCGCAGGAAAGCGTCCCGAACACCCCGTTGGCGAGCCATGCCCCGACAATGGGCGGCACAATGCCCTCCTGCCCCGCCGAAAGGCTACCATGTATACCCCGTAGAAAATGAACACTCCGATGAGGGCCAAACCAACACCCAGGTAGGCCTTCTCGGTAAAAGTCGTGACCGCAAGGCCAAGAACCGCCATCACCAGCAGCGCGAAAGAGTAAGCCCAGCGCGCATGCCATGCGGTCTCCAGCACTTCGACGTTGGAGCCGGACTCCTTCAGTTCCTTGATGACTCTGGTCAGTTCCCAGAGCGGCAACTGCCCTTTGTCACTGGTGTCCACGGCCATGAACGATCGAAGGTTTTGACGCACGGAAAGGAAGCGGGATTTCTGCTCAGTTGAACGATACGTACGCACGTCCAGCTCGCTCACCTCAAGCAGCCCCCAGCCGTTTTCGTCCACCAGCGCCTTCGAGGCGGTCAAAATACGTATAAGCCTGTCCGTGTCAGGGGCAAGTTCATAGACCGTAATACCTGTGGCGCGGCTTCGGGATGGCCAAGCGTTGTCCGCATGAACGATGAACGGCCCGTCGCGGAACCAGACGTTTTTGACCTTGAGCTCATCCAGTTCCCGCTTGCGCACCTCTTCCTTCCATATCCGGTGGGTCTCCATCTGTCCGAACATACCGACATACTGTGAAAATCCGAACTGAAGAACGCTCCAGAGAAGGCCGTAGGCAACAAAAAACCAGAAAAACCACGCCGGAGATACGCCTCCGGCCCGAAGGGCCATGAGTTCGCGCGCCTTGGCCATGCCACACATCTGAACAACGACGGAAAGCAGGAACACGGCCGGAAGAATCTGTGAGATGATCATGGGGATCTTCACGGCAAAGTAGTAGAGAATCGACCCCGCGCCCAGCCCTGCATCCAGAAAATCATCAAGCCGATCAAAGGCATCAATCAGCAGATAGATGCCAATGCCCACCACAAGGCAGGAAAAAAGCAGCAGCAGGTTCTGCCGCGCAATATACTTGGAGAGAACGCCAAGCCCAATGCTCATGCCGCAGCCTGCCCTGTTCTGCGGTGAAGAATACGCTCAATGAGAAGCGGCACCCGTTCCTTGTTGGTAAAATGCAGCAGGCTGCCCGAGACCGCAGCGAAGAGGATGTTCGGCGACCATAGCAGCACCCACGGGATGAAGACGCCGGATTCGCCAAGACTCGTGCCAAAGGAAAACATGGTGTAGTAGACAAGAAAAAGCCCGAGCGAGAGGAAGAGTCCATACTGTTGCTTGAGGCCCCGGAAAATACAGGCAACGGGCATGGCGAACATGCCGAGCACAAAGCAGGCGAACGGCAGGCTGTATCGCTTGGCAAGCTCGGTTTTCGCCTTCTGCCAGTCCTTCATGCGCCCCTCGAAGTATTGCTGGGGATTGTCCACAAGCTCATGGAGCCTCGCGACGGACTGTTCGCTTATCTTGTTCTTGTCCATGTAGAATTTTCCAAGAAGCATAACCAGCGGGATGCGCACCGTGTAGTTCTTGAAGCTCAGCACGTTCAGCTCGCCCTGTCCTCGGCGGTAGATCCGGCCGTTACGGAAGTAGACCTCCATGGTCCCTTGGGACGGGTCGGTAGTGATCCTGCCATACGGAGCCATGATGACCACCGGAGCGTCTTTCACCGTTGTGTCGCGGACAAAGAGGTCCATGAGCTCGCCCGACGCCGGATTGGTGTTCTTGGCGAAAAAGGTAAGGTTTGGAAAATCCTGATTGAATACGCCGGGCTGGATGGCGAATCGGGATTTGGTGCGCGCAAAATGCACGACCGTCTCCCGGAAGTTCTGCATGCCCCATGAAATGCCGTGGAACGCGATGAAATACGTTGCCAGCGAACAGGCGATACAAAAAAAGATTACGGGCGGCGTCAACCGGTACAGGCTGACACCTCCGGCTCGTAACGCCGTGAGTTCGTTGTCGGAACTCATGCGCAGAAAGGTCAGGAACACGCTGAGCATGGTCGCGATTGGCGCGATGAGCAGCATGAAATACGGGCTCATGTAGAAGAACAGCTGGAGCAGGTCCAGAATGCCCAGTTCATGCCCGAGCAGCAGCTCACGCAACTGGATCATCCGCCCCATGAGCAGGATGCCGAGAAGCGTGCTCACGCTCAGGAAGAACGTCAGCGCCAGTTCCTTTGCTATCAGACGGTAAGCGAGCTTCACCGTTGGAAATCAGTCCTGTTCTTTAAAAAAACGGATGAGGAATTCCACGTCCGCCGGTCCGAGATTGAACCGCATGGCCGCTTCTTCGATGAGCGCTTCCAGCGGCTTTTCCGAGGTTTCCTTTGCCTCGCAAATCCATTTGATGGCCTTCTTCGCCAATTCGCTTTTAGGCATGATTGTCGCCATGTATTCCTCCTGCCGCCGGATGGCGGTCTGAGCAAGGAGTACACCACCTGCGAGGGGCTTGCAAGAACGGACACCATAGGATACCCCTTCGGAATCCTGCGCCTTACGGCGTGATAATCAGCAGCACGGATTGATCATGGCACACTGGTATGTAGCGGTAGTTCTCGGTATAGTCGAGGGACTTACGGAATTTCTCCCTGTTTCAAGCACCGGCCATCTGATCATCGCCGGACATCTGCTCGACTTCACCGGACCCAAGGCTGAAACCTTCGACATCGTCATCCAGCTCGGTGCCATCCTCGCGGTGGTCCAGCTCTACTGGCGCAACTTCCTCGGCCTGCTCAAACACGACCCGAACCATGCGTTTTCCGGATTCAGAGGCATCAAGCTCCTCGTGCTGACCTCAATCCCGGCCTCCCTGCTCGGCCTTGCGGCTCACGGGTATATCAAACAGTATCTTTTCGGCCCCACCACCGTTGCTTGGGCGCTCGGCGTTGGCGCGGTGCTCATATTCATCGTGGAAGCCATGCCCAAGCGCGTCCGTACGACAAACCTCGACCAGATTACGCCCATGCTGGCCCTCGGCATAGGCATGTTCCAGTGTCTCGCGCTCTGGCCGGGCTTCTCGCGCTCGGCTGCGACCATCATGGGTGGCATGATCCTCGGGGCGGAGCGCAAGACCGCAGCCGAATACTCGTTCATTGCAGCAGTGCCCATCATGTTCGCAGCGACCGGCTATGACTTCCTGAAGAACTATTCCCTGTTCGGCACGGAAGACCTGCTTTTTCTCGGCATCGGCTTCCTCGTCTCGTTTGTTTCGGCATGGCTGGCAATAAAGAGCTTCATTTTCCTGCTAGGCAGGATGACCCTTCGCCCCTTTGCGGTCTACAGGATTGGACTGGCCGCGTTGGTGCTGCTTTTTCTTGGCGGGGCGCAATAAGTCGCACACGGCGATTTCAACCGGATTTTCGGTGCATTGAAAAAAATGAACGAAACCTTTACTTTTTGCTTGCCAAGATGATTGAGACACGCTAAATACTGCCCCGCTTCGACGCACAAATGTGGCGGGGTAGCTCAGTTGGTCAGAGCATGCGGCTCATATCCGCAGAGTCGGAGGTTCAAGTCCTCTCCCCGCTACCACATGAATGTACGGCCCGCTCCGGCGGGCCTTTTTCTTTTCCATCGCGGCGACGGTCGCAGTGTCGAAAATACGGATGACTTCCCTTGCCAAAAGACTACGGGTAGTTATATAGGAGTCATCCGTCACACGGTTCTTTGAAATGGGGGCGCACTGGTTTCGACGGGGATGAGTGAAGCCGAGGTTGCAGGTCGAGGTTGGTCGATGGCCTCGTAAAAATCGACCGCACACACAAGTGCCAACAATGACTACGAATACGCAATGGCTGCTTAATTGCAGAGTTGCAACTGATCGCATTTGACGATCACGATTCATTCGCCGACGCCTCATAAGCGAATCGAATCGTCAATTCATGGGGCTAGCATCAAACGTTTGCCGTTCGCCTTTGATGCGAAACTCTTAGGCCGGCTAGTTCGGCGGCCGTACGGGTCGGGACAACCCGCCGGGCGAACGATTATTCCGATCCTAAACCTGTAGACGCCTCGAGTGGAGCATTCTCGGACGGGGGTTCGATTCCCCCGCCTCCACCAGAAAGTACCCCACCCATTTCAAAAAAAAGGCCCGCACCGTAACGGTGCGGGCCTTTTCTTATTCTTCTAGACAAGTCTCTCACAGCCGATCCACAAGCAGCCAGAAGACGAATGCGCCAATGAACAGTCGCACCACATGGCCAATGTGGAAATGGTATCCGGTCGGCACCAGAAACATGGCCGCCACGGAGAGTACAAAAACGATCAGTATGATCTTGCGCCAAATATTCAGGCGCAGCAGGTCGAGCTTCATCTATTCCCCGCCTTCAGAGGGTTCGGTCAGCTTTTCAAGCAGGTCCACCGCTCCCGAGGGGTCAACGGACACGCTACCGGAAACCGAGCTCTTGGACGTCTTCTTGGTGTAGGAGCCATCCTTACCCCAGGATTCGCTGGAGTGGGAAGAGCCGCCCATCTTGGTGGTGCCTTCCACCGGCTTGATGCCCGAGGCCGCAGCCTTGAGCGCGCCGAATGCGGCGGCACGTTCGTTGACAGGAGCCACATCCGGCTGGCCAGACGTCACCTGATGCGGGTAGCCGATGCGCCAGTCGTTGCGGTTTTCACGGTATGCCGGATACTTGCCGCTCATGCGCTTGCCGCTCTTGTCCGCAATAACCTTGAACGTGCGCACAGGCACGCCGTCCATCATCTGAGCAGGCTCCGGAACAATGTGAAAGTGCCAGCCGTTGCTCGGGCTGGTCCAGCCCATGCCCTCGCCGGATTTGCCCTTCTCAAGCACGCGGTCGAGCATTTCACGGTCAAACGTGCTCATGGTGGCGATCACATCGCCGCCGCTGGGAGAATTTGCTGTGGCACCCTGCGCACTGGAAGCGTCGTCGACCTGCTTGGTGGCCGCAGCCTGCTGCTGGGGTGCCGAAGAGGCGTCAATGCCACCCACGGGCATAAGCTTGATCTTCACGGTTCCCGGCGTCAACGTGTAGGCCTTGCCGGATTCCTTGTCATATTCAAGCTGGTTCACGCCGGATTGAAGGCCCATTGAGTCGTTTTTGAAAAAGTCGGCGTCGCTTACACCGCTGCTCACGGCGTTGAGCATGGCCGATTCCGCCTGATAGACACGCTTGATGGTCACATCTTCCTGCCGATAGCCCTGCTTGGTGATGGTCAGGATGTGGTCCTGATTACGAGGCAGATCGAGCGTGGTGGGAGTGGTTCCCGAGGGAGTTCCGTCAACGAGGACATCGGCTCCCATGGGGTCGGTCGAGACGGGAATTGACTGTTTGTACACCTGCGCCTGACATCCGCCCATGAAGACGGCAACACAGACGACAAGCAACGCTATACGTTTCATTGCTCCTCCTTTGAATGAGCGCAAGGGATACCAAATCGGCTGGAAAAAAAGAAGTATAAAGGCCACCCGGAGGCGGCCTGTTTCACTACTGTTTCTTACTCTTCTTCGAGGAGCCCTTCTTCTTGTCTTCAGAGCTTTTATTGAAGTCCCGGAGACCTTCTCCCAGTTCGCGGAGCCGATCATCAACCTTCCGGAACACCGAATTGGCGGTATACTTGCCCGTCTTGCCTCGGGTGCCAGCCTTGATACCGGTAAGCAGTTCGATGCCTTCTTCAATGGTTTTCACAGCCCACACATTGAAGTCGCCGTTCTTCACGGCGTCCACAACCTCCTGTCGAAGCATGAGATCCTTGACGTTGGCCTCGGGGATCATAACCCCCTGTTCTCCGTTCAGGCCCGCATGCTTACAGCAAAGATAGAACCCTTCGATCTTCTGGTTTACACCGCCGATTGGCTGCACCTCGCCGCGCTGGTTCACGGAACCGGTCACGGCAATGCCTTGCTTGAGAGGAACGTCTGCCAGACTGGAGAGCAAGGCGTACAGTTCGGTCGATGAAGCCGAATCTCCGTCTATCCCGCCATAGTTCTGCTCAAAGGCAAGACTGGCGGAGAGGCTGATGGGTTTGTCCTTGGCGAATTGATCTCGCAGGTATCCGGAAAGGATGAGCACACCCTTGTTATGCGTCGGGCCCGACATGTCGGCCTCGCGTTCGATGTTGATTATGCCGGCCTTGCCCATGCCGGTGGTGGCGGTGATTCTGGAGGGCTTGCCAAAGGAGTAGTCACCGAGTGAGTACACCGCCAGTCCGTTGACCTGCCCCACCTTGTCACCTTCCGTATCCACGAAGATGCTGCCGCGATCGATCATCTCCTGAATCCGTTCTTCGATTTGGTTGGAACGATAGATCCGTGCATCGAGGGCTTTGTCCACATGCTCGGCCGAGACGACCTCCGAACCGGCTTCCCCGGCATAATGGTCGGCCTCGGCAAGCAGGTCGGAGATGATGGAAAACGAGGTGGAGAGTTTTTCCTGCCTTCCTGCCATGCGGATGGAATGCTCCAGAATGGCAGCCACGCCGGAACTGTCGAACGGCTTGAAACCGAACTTGTCCACTTCGCCACGCACGAAACGGGCGACTTCGAGCAGCGCATCGTCGTCGCGGTCCATACTTGACTCATAATCGGCTCGGACCTTGAATATCTTGGCCATGTCCTCATCGTAGTAACGCAGCAAGTGGTACAACCGGGAATCGGCAAGCACCACCACCTTCACCCGCATGTCGATGGATTCCGGCTTCAGACCGGTAGCGGTTATGAAGTAGTATGGATCATAGGTCTCGATCTCGATCTTTTCGGTCTTCAGGGAACGCTTGAGCGTGGGCCATACGCCGGGTTCCATGATGGCGTCCAACAGATTGAGGACAAGATAGCCCCCGTTGGCCTTAACGAAGCTCCCTGCCGTGATCTTGGTGAAATCGGTATGCCATCCTCCCTGCCGGTCCATAACGCGGTCCACGCTGCCAAACAGGTTCCTGTAGGTCGGATACGTTTCAATTATTATCGGCGGTCCTTCCTGCTCGGCATTGTCCACCAGCAGATTCACGGAATACGGATGCAGCACCGCCTCCGCGCTGACGCCCGGCATCATCATGCCGGGCATGGGTCCCTGCTGGGCCTTGCCGATGGATTTGATGGCCTCAAGATTCTCGACCATGTCGTCAAGCACGGAATCTAGGTAATGCCCGACCTTCTCATCGGGAAACTCCTCACGGACCGGCGAAACGTACTCCTCGGCGGCATTCAGAAAAACAAGCCTGTCCACTTCGTCGTGCTTCTTATTGGCTTCCTTATTCAGGTCCCTGATTTCCTGAACAATGTGGTCCACTTCTTCCTTTATTTTTTCCCGGAGTTCCTTCAGGCGCTCGTACTCATCCCTCGGAAACCGGCCGTTCTCGACCATTTCTTCAAGCTGAATCATTCGCTTCGGCTCATCGTCAACAAGCGGCACGATGTCCGGCCGCTGGAACGGCCCCATCTGCATGCGAACCATGACGAGGCCGGTGTCTTTCACCTTGTCCTCGATCTCCTTGTAGAAGGACATGACCTTTTTCTCGTGCGCTTCATGGATTTCATTTTTGCGCTGGATGTATTCCTCACTCTCAAAGAGCTGCGGCACCTCGCGCTTGATGGCATCAAGGAACTCCTGCATGGCCTTCTTAAATGCGCTGCCGCGTCCGGCATCAAACCGCAGCAGGACCGGCTCATCATTCTTCTTGAAATTATTGACGTAACACAGGTCGCTCGGGGTCTCCTGCTCGCCATTGAGGTCCTTGAGCAGCTTGCGCACGGTGGCCATGCGCCCGGTTCCCGGTTCGCCGGTGACAAAGATGTTGTACCCCTTGCGCTTCATGCCCATGCCGAAGCGAAAGGCCTCTACGCCACGTTTCTGGCCGATGATGGTTTCAAGCGGCTCAAGGTCATCAGTGCTCTTGAAGGACAACCCCTTCTCATCGATGCGAAGCCTCAGCTTTTCAACGGGAATGGTCGGTGTCTTCTTGCGTGGAGCCATCTATCACTCTCCTCATCTTCTTTCGATGTGTACGTTTCTGACCACAGGACAGGCGCACTTGGGCATTGAAACCTCAAGGATTCCCTTGTCGAACCGTGCCTCGACATCATCCGGCAGTATTCTGCACGGCAGACGCAACTCCTTGCGGAATGTATTGCGCCGCAAGGCATTACCGGAAACCTCAACGCTGCGACCCTGTATGATGATGGTGCGCTCGGTCACCTGAAGGCGCAGGCTGTCGGCGTCCATTGAGTCCGGAATTTCAAGTCTGGCAATGAGGCGGTCACCGTCGTCGATATAAGCGGTCGGCTCTCTTGCGTTCCGCGCCGATGGCAACGCAAAGTCGGCACAGAAATCCTCAAACAGTCTGTCCAGATTGCTTTTCAGTTTCGAGATCTCTTTCTGACTCCATATCTTCAAGTCAGGCATTGTGAGCTTCCTCCTGTATCGCTGGTGTCCGGTTGAAAAGACACTACCGAACAAACTACCAAATTCGATGCAAAGAACAAGCGGACAGACCGATTTAATCCACTCGAAGTAGAAACAAAAAAGGCCCGCGCCAGATGGCGCGGGCCTTGAAATTCAGTAAACAGGTTTAAATCACAACCACTTGAAGATATTGCCAAGGGCCAGACCGGCAAAACCGATGGAAACGAGCCAGAAAGGCCGGATGAGGTCTTCGAGGGCGGGAATGGACATGACGTCGAGTTGAATGAGGATACCCACCAGACCGCAGAGTACGGCGAGCATCCAGGTTACGATGTTCGGGCTGTTCATGGTCATCAGATTAATCCTTGCGTTACGGTGTGGCCTTCAAACAAGTAGGTTCGGCAAAGATATCATGCGCTTCGCCTTCAGGCAACGGTCTGGCGAAGAGGTACCCCTGACCGTAATCACACTGCAATGAATTGAGAAGGTCTCGCTGTGCGGGCGTCTCGATGCCCTCAGCCACCACACTGAGCCGCAAGGCGTGCGCAAGATTGATGATTGCCCGGACAATTTCGATGCTGTCGGGGTCACGATCCAACCGTTGTACGAAGCTGAGATCGACCTTGAGTTGATCGAGCGGGAACTTCTGAAGATAGCTCATGGAAGAATACCCGGTGCCAAAGTCGTCAATGGACAGCATTATTCCGAGGTCCTTGAGCGCCCGAAGCTTCTTGATGGAGTCCATGACGTCAAGCATGACGACGGTCTCCGTGATTTCAAGCTTCAACCTCCGGGGAGATATGCCTGTGCTGGCAATGGTTTCGGCAACCATTGGCACAAGTGAGGACTCCCGGAACTGCCGGGCCGAGATGTTCACGGATAAAAAAAAGTCGTTATCGTTGGGGCAGCCGTTCATCCATTTCTTGAACGTCGTACAGGCTTTTCTGAGAATCCACTCGCCCATTTCCACGATGATCCCGGACTCTTCGGCAATGGGAATGAATTCACCGGGACTGACAAGGCCGCGCCCGGGATGTTGCCAGCGCACGAGCACTTCGAATCCGGACACCACCCGATCGCGCAAATTGACGAGCGGCTGGAAGTGGAGCAGGAACTGCTCCTCACGAAGCGCACGCCGCAGGTCTTTTTCCAGCGTGAGCATCCGGACGGCCTGTTCCTTCATGGTATCGGCAAATGTCTGGTACTGATCCTTGCCGCCCTCCTTGGACTTGTACATGGCAATGTGAGCGCTGTGCAGTATGTCCTCGGAGGACTCCTCCGTGGTCCCGTCCGAAATGACCACGCCGAGACTGGCCGAAAGCCGAATCTCCTCTCCACCTATCAAAAACGGTTGCCTCAGTGCCGCGACAACCTTATTTGCGACGCTTTCCACGACATCAGGCGAATCGATCTCCTCAAGAAGAAGAACAAACTCATCGCCTCCGAACCGGCCGACACTGTCGAGATCGCCCACCAGCCCCAGCAAACGGGAGGCGACTTCACTCAGAAGTTTGTCCCCTGCCACATGACCAAGCGATTCGTTGACAACCTTGAAGCGGTCGAGATCAAGGAGGATCACTCCGAAATACTTGCCCAAATGCCTTGAACGACGTTGGGCTCTGCTGACCCGTTCCATGCAAAGCGACCGGTTTGGCAGCCCGGTCATGGGGTCATGCAGCGAAAGGTGATGCATCCGCTCCTTGAGTTCCTTGCGTTCGGTGACATCCCTGAGACTGACGCGGTTGCCGAGCCACTTGTCATCCTCAACGACTTTCCGCTTCACGGCATTGACCCAGCGAATGCGTGCGCTGCTGTTGTAAATTCTGAAGTCGATGGTTTCATCATCATCCCCGGAATCAGCCACCAGAAACTCCCGCCAAAGAGGCAGGTCGTCGGGATGGATGATAGATTCCATCAGGCGGGGATCATTCATGAACCGTTCCCGGGAATATCCGCTTATGCGTTCGGAGGCCGGGCTGACGTAGAGCATGTCCCCTTCCGGGCCGAACCAGCTCTCCCAGTCGTAGTTGTAATCGGCCACAATACGGTAACGGCGTTCGGATTCCTCAAGAGCCTCTCGGGAGTCCTGCAGCTTGCGCACGACCTGACCAAGTTTATCCGCCGCTTTTTGCAGACTCTTTCGCTGGACCTGAAGCTCTACGAACGTCCGGACCTTGCTGCGAAGCACCTCCGGCTCGACCGGCTTGAACAGGTAGTCCACCGCACCCAGTTCGTAGCCGCGGAAAATGTGATCCTGTTCCTTGTTGATGGCAGTAACGAAGATGATCGGCGTGTTGCGGGTTTCCGGCTTTTCGCGCAGCCGTTCCGCACACTCGAATCCGTCCATGCCGGGCATCATGACATCCAGCAGGATCAGAGCGAAATCGCGACCGGCCGAAACCCTGAGGGCCTCCTCGCCCGAAGAGGCCGTGATGAAGTTCAGGTCAAACTGCTTCAGGATTCCCTTCAGCAACTTGATGTTGATCGGCTCGTCGTCGACCAGGAGAATGTCTGTTTGACTATGCATATACCTTTCAACTTATTCAACGACCTATTTCAAGTACACTACCCGCACAGGATGTCTTTAAAACATTATAACTACGGATCGACTGAAAAAACCACCTTTGATTTGATTGTATCACATGAATTGACAAGCGCATTTCTGGGTATATAATGAATTGATTCCATTTTAAGGAGACCCAATAATGACTTTTGACCGCGATAAATTCATGGAAACACTTGATGAGCACCATGAATGGCCCTGTCCCTTCATTTTCAAATTTATAATGCCCACCGAAAGCCTGCCAGTCTTCGAAGAGCGTTTTCCCGAGACCGAGTACTCGCTGAAAGAATCCAAAAGCGGAAAATACACCAGCGTGACCATGGAGCCTCACGTCTGCTCGGCCGAAGAAGTTGTCAAAGTGTATGAAAAAGCAGCCGACATTCCCGGCATCATGTCTCTCTGATTAATTCAGACTAAAAAAGTATATTATTATCCCTCGAACGGGTGGACAACAGGTTCGGCGAGACTTACCAAGTGTACTTACGGGGCAGATACTCCCCAACAAAAACTTGATTCATCCGAAACGCTCAGGAGCAGCCCATGTGGGAATACACTGAAAAGGTTAAGGACCACTTCCTCAACCCCAGAAACACCGGTTCCATCGATGACGCCGACGGCATTGGCGAAGTAGGCTCACTTGCCTGCGGCGATGCATTGAAGCTCTTCCTCAAGGTAAACGATAAGGAAGTCATTGAAGACGCGAAGTTCCAGACGTTCGGCTGCGCCAGCGCCATCGCCTCCAGCTCCGCCCTGACCGAAATGATCATCGGCATGACCGTGGCCGAGGCAGAAGCGCTTACCAACAAGGACATCGCCGAATACCTCGGCGGTCTCCCCCGCGAAAAGATGCACTGTTCCGTCATGGGACAGGAAGCCCTTGAGCAGGCCATCAAGAACTATCGCGGCGAGGCCGGAACCGTTGCCGAACACTCCCATGACGGCGAACTCATCTGCGAGTGCTTCGGCATCTTCGACGAGGAGATTCTCCGGGCCATCAAGGAGAACGACCTCAAGACCGTGGAAGACGTGACAAACTTCACCAAGGCGGGCGGCGGCTGCGGCAAGTGCATCCCCGACCTTGAGGAGTTGTTGGCACAGGCACACGGCGAAAAGGCCGCCTGCGATGTTCCCAAGCAGGACGATCCGCCTGCGGCAGGCATGACCAATCTCCAGCGCATGCGCCTCATTGAGCAGGTCATCGACGAGGAAATCCGCCCCATGCTGCAAAAGGACGGCGGCAACATCCAGCTCATCGACGTTGATCGCACCACGGTCTACGTCCGTCTGCTCGGCATGTGCGCCGGGTGCCCCTCCAGTCAGGCCACCCTGAAGGGGCTGGTGGAAGCCCGTCTGCAGGAAAAGGTCGATCCCGAAATTACCATTCAGGAGGGCTAGCATGGATACTATTTATATGGACAACAACGCCACCACCAAGGTGGACCCGGCAGTCCTTGAAGAGATGCTGCCCTATTTCACCGAGCAGTACGGCAACCCCTCCAGCATGCACCGCTTCGGCGGTCAGGTGGGCGGCAAGATCACCGAGGCGAGAGAACGTGTGGCCGCCCTGCTCGGCTGCGATGCCCGCGAGGTTATCTTCACGGCCTGCGGCACCGAGTCCGACAATACAGCCATCCGCTCGGCCCTTGCCGCGCAGCCGGACAAGAAGCACATCATCACCAGCCGCGTGGAACATCCGGCCATCCTGAGCCTGTGCAAGCATCTGGAAAAACGCGAAGGGTACGATGTCACCATCCTGAACGTGGATACGGAAGGCAACCTTGACCTTGACGAGCTCAACAAGGCCATCCGCGACGATACGGCCATCGTGTCCATCATGTGGGCCAACAACGAGACCGGCGTTATCTTTCCCGTTGAGAAAATCGGCGAAATCTGCCGCGACCGTGGTGTGATCTTTCACACCGACGCAGTTCAGGCCGTGGGCAAAATCCCCATGAACCTCAAGGAGCTGCCCATCGACATGCTCTCCCTTTCCGGGCACAAGCTGCACGCGCCCAAGGGCGTCGGCGCGCTTTACGTGCGCAAGGCGCTTCCCTACAGGCCGTTCATCATCGGCGGCCATCAGGAAAAGGGACGCCGCGCCGGAACGGAAAACACCACCGGCATCATCGCCCTCGGCAAGGCCTGCGACGTGGCGCTCCAGCATATCGACGACGAAAACACCCGCGTCAAAGCGCTCAGGGACAAGCTCGAATCCGGCCTCATGAGCGCCATCCCCGACGCCAAGCTAAACGGTGATAAGGATCACCGCCTGCCCAATACCACCAACATCTCGTTCGGGTACGTGGAAGGCGAAGCCATCCTGCTGATGATCGACCAGCTCGGCATATGCGCCAGTTCCGGCTCGGCCTGCACCTCGGGCAGCCTTGAACCGTCCCACGTCCTGCGGGCCATGGGCGTGCCGTTCACCTTTGCGCACGGCTCCATCCGCTTCAGCCTCAGCCGGTTCAACACGGAAGAGGAAGTGGACTACGTCGTTGAAAATCTTCCCAAGATCATCGAGAACCTTCGCAAGATATCGCCGTTTTCCGCTCAGGACTCCGGCCCCGCATGCACCCCGAGGAGCACGGAATGAACATCTACGACAACATGACCGAGCTTGTGGGCAGAACGCCGCTCGTCAAGCTCAATAAACTGAGCGCGGGCCTGCCCGCCACCGTTGTGGCCAAACTCGAATTCTACAACCCCTGCGGCTCGGTAAAGGACCGCATCGGGCTGAACATGATTGATGCGGCCATTGAGCGTGGCATCATTGATGAGAAGGCCATCATCGTGGAGCCGACCAGCGGAAATACCGGCATAGGGCTGGCCTTCACCTGCGCGGTGAAAGGGATGCGCTGCATTCTGACCATGCCTGAATCCATGAGCATGGAACGGCGCAAGCTGCTGAAAGGCTTCGGCGCCGAACTGGTACTGACCCCCGCCAGCACGGGCATGAAAGGCGCTATTGAGAAAGCGCACGAACTTGTCGACGAAATCGACAATGCGTTCATGCCCATGCAGTTCGAAAACGAATTCAACCCTGACATCCATCGCCGTACCACGGCCGAGGAAATCTGGGACGACACGGACGGACAGGTGGACATTTTCGTGGCCGGAGTCGGCACCGGTGGTACCATCACCGGCGTCGGCGAAGTGCTGAAGCAGCGAAAGCCCGGCGTGAAGGCGGTTGCCGTTGAACCAGCAGCCTCTCCAGTCCTTTCCGGCGGCGAAGCAGGACCGCACCCCATTCAGGGAATTGGGGCCGGATTCGTTCCCAAGGCGCTGAACACAGACATTTATGACGAAGTAATCGCCATGGACAACCAGACCGCCTTTGATACCGCCAAACGGCTCATCGCTGAAGAGGGCATCCTCTGCGGCATCTCCTCTGGCGGTAACTGCGCGGCTGCGCTTGAACTGGCCTCACGCAAGGAAAACGAAGGCAAACTCATCGTATTCATTGTCTGCGACACCGGGGAACGCTACCTGAGCACCCCGCTCTTTGAAGATTAGGAGCCAGCCTGCCATGTCCGAACCCTCTTCTCTCGACCTCGTGGTCAAAAAGCTCTGTGACAACGGGCACTCCATCGCTTCGCGTCGCTTCTCGGGCGACGCCCCGATGCCGTCGGTGGACACCCTTTCCGAAATCGTCGAGGACCTCCGATCCGTCCTGTTCCCCGGCTACTATGGCCGTTCGGAAATCACACCCGAAACGCTCCCCTACTACGTCGGCTCCACTCTTGACCGGGTGGAACGCCAGTTGGCGGATCAGATCAACAGGGGTTACTGTTTTGTCTGTGACCGGGAAGGCAAGGAGCTGTGCAAGGACTGCGAGGAACGCTCGCGCCGCACGGCCCGGGAGTTCATCGCCAAGCTGCCCACCATCAGGGACATGCTCCTATCCGACGTGGAGGCAGCCTACGACGGCGACCCCGCCGCCAAGACGCACGGCGAGACCATCTTCTGCTACCCGTCCATCAGGCGCTCACCAACCATCGCATCGCCCATGAACTGCACCGGTTCGGCGTGGACATCATTCCCCGAATCATCAGCGAAATGGCTCACTCCGACACGGGAATCGACATCCATCCCGGCGCGACCATCGGCAAACGGTTCTTCATCGACCACGGCACAGGGACCGTCATCGGCGAGACCTGCATCATCGGAGAGAACGTCCGGATTTATCAGGGTGTGACCCTCGGCGCGAAATCCTTTCCCAAAGGAGAGGGCGAGCAACTGGTCAAGGGCCTGCCCCGGCATCCCATCGTGGAAGATGGTGCCATCGTCTACGCAGGCGCGACCATCCTCGGGCGCGTCACCATCGGCGCAGGCGCGGTCATCGGCGGGAATGTCTGGATCACTCGAGACGTCCCCGCAGGGGCATCGGTGGTTCAATCGCGGGCCATGCACTACGCCTTTGAGAATGGCGGCGGCATCTAGATTTACCACCATATTCAATGAATAAACGCTGCCCGGAACTCCGGACAGGCGTTTTTTTTTGCCATATCTATCAGCTAAGCGAGGACTCGCTCGATCTCCTGAATAAGCGCTTCCTTATCCACTGGCTTGGCAATGTACCCGTTCATACCAGCCTTGAAAAATTCCTCGCGGTCACCCTTCATGGCGTGTGCTGTCATGGCGATGATTGGAATGACGTTGTTCAGGACGCCACTTGATTCGTCGCGGATGATCCGCGTCGCTGTCATTCCGTCCATGACCGGCATCTGGATGTCCATGAGCACACAATCGTACCGCTCCTCCTCGAGACGGGAAACGGCTTCCTGACCGTCAACCGCCACGACCACGGAGTAGCCTTCCTTCTCAAGAAGCCTCTTGGCCATGAAGCTGTTGACACGCTCGTCTTCCACCAAAAGGATTCTCGTGCCATCGCTTGCGCTGGCCTGACGCGAACCTTCTTCCTTGCGTTCTTCCACTTCCTTTTCAACCGCGGAACGGTGTGCGGGCTTGACGTTGACCGAGAAAAACACCTCGGTTCCCTTGCCTTCCTCACTGGAAATACAAATCCCGCCGCCCATGAGCGTAACAAGGTGACGGACGATGCCGAGGCCCAGTCCGGTCCCCTGAAAACGCCTCGAATACGAACCGTCGACCTGCGAAAAAGCCCGGAAGACAAGATCCAGCATGGAATCGGGAATACCCATGCCCGTATCCCGCACACAGAAGAATATACGCGCAGAACCGTCCGGGGCACGGCGGCCGAGGGGATGGGCCTCAAACTCCACCGAACCGTTGGGGGTGAACTTCATGGCGTTGCCGATCAGGTTGAGAAGGATCTGACGCAGTCGCCCGGCATCGCCAACAAAGGTAGCCGGCAAGTCGGCACTTGACTGCCACCGAAGTTCAAGGCCTTTCTCCTTGGCCTGTTGACGGAAAACACTCTCAACATCCTGAAGCAGCTCCACCAAGTCGAAAACATCTTCATCAATTTCCAGCTTTCCTGCGTCAACCTTTGAGAAGTCGAGAATGTCGCTAAGCACCCGCAGCAGGCTCTTGCTTGAAGAAAGGGCGGTGTCCAAATACTCGCGCTGCTCGCTGTTAAGCGGTGTACTCCGAATGAGTTGCAGCATCCCCATCACGCCGTTGAGCGGAGTCCGGATTTCGTGAGACATGTTTGCCAGAAACTCGCCCTTGGCCGTATTCGCCGTCTCCGCAGCCTCCTTGGCCAGGATGACCTCCTGCTCCATGTTTTTTCTATCGGAGATATCCAGGGTCAGCAGGATGACAACTTTTCGTCCATCCACCCAGACGGTGGGCGCGGTCTTGTTCAGGTAATACCGGGAGGTCGATTCGTCGAAATCTTCCCAGCGATGGCTTCCGCCGCCCTGCTCCAGCAGACAGATGTCGTCCTTCCAGCGGGCGATGAGTTCCAGCGCACCCTTTTCCCCGTCCGCGAGCGAACGTATCTGGCGATTGAGAAAAAGCGGCTCGAGCGTGTCGGGGTCGATTATTGAAATACCGGCTTCGATGGAGTCGAGCGTATGATAAAGCGTGTCGTTCAAGCGCCTGAGATTATCCTCATCGCGCTTCCTGTCGGAGATGTCGGTCAGAAAAGCAAAGGATCGAAGCGGATTGCCGTCAGCAAGATCAAGCGTCGCGGCGTTTACGATGGCCTGCATGGCCGAACCGTCCTTGCGCCGAAAAGTCAGTTCGTAAACCCGATGCGGAATCTCGGGAATCTTGGAGACCTGCTCGTAAAAGAAATCAAGATCGACAGGATCGACGAACTCATCAAAGCGCCTTCCCTGCATCTCTTCCTCAGAATAGCCGAGCATTGTAAGCAGCGCTTCGTTGACCGCGATTGTTGTCTGATCCGCATCGGTGAGCCAATACCCTTCCGAAGTCGATTCGATCAGTTTCCTGTGAAGCATTTCGCTTTCCGCAAGGGCACACTCGGCCCTGCGCTGCTCCTCCAGTTGCCGTGCCAGCTCCCCGCGCTTCCACCGTAACTGCCGCCAGAAATAACCGGCTAGACCAGTCGCAAAGACAATCGCAAGCAAAACAAGTGAGATCGGAAGCCAACCGAACTCCTGCCCTTTCTTCCGCAAGCGCTGCGTAACAGAGGAGACACCGAACCACTTATTATAGATCTGGTCGTATTCGCCGGACTGCCGAATGATGCTCATGCCTTCATTCATGATGGTGAGCAGCATGGGATTGTTTTTGTTGACCGCAATACAGTATTGCCGGGGTTCGATAGGCGGCCCCACGGACTTGACGTTCTTAAGGCCGAATTGGTTGATGAAATAGTCGCCCTGCAGCCGGGCCAGCAAGGCGCAGTCGTGTTTTCCGGCCTCAAGCAGACGGAGCGCATCCTCCTGTGAAGCAACCGAAATGATTGCCCCTGCAATATCCCGGCTGATAAGATAATCGTGCATGATGTCACCCAACTGCACGATGACTCTTTTGCCGACTATATCCTTGAGACTCTTGATCTCCGAGTTTTTGTTAACAAAATGGCGTGAGAAACGATGATCTGCGGAGTGGTGAAATTGACCAGACGGCTGCGTGCCTTGGAGTAGTACATCCCTGTCAGGCCGTCGACCTTGCGTTCTTCTATCTGTTTTCTGACATGCCTCCATGCCTCCAGCTCAATTGTAACGTCAATGCCCATAACCCGCGAGATGGCACGGACGATGTCCACATTGAACCCGGCAGGATCACCGTCTTCATCAAGGTATTCATATGGAGGGTAGTTCATATCTCCTTTAAAGAGATATGAGTCGGAGCGGGCAATGGCGGGTGCGAGAAAAACTCCCCATGCCACCATTGCAATCGTCAGAAAAGCCACTTTGAAGCGCACGTTCGTTCCTGGGCTTAGATTTCAATCAAGTTTATACAATCAATCACAAATGTTGGTAAAAAGCAATTAGACTTCCGGTGTGAAGTATAATTGCAGAAAGGATCACAACGTGAAATCATAATAATGATGACAAAAGAATATAAAGGGTTCTGGCTCCTGATTCTACTTACGGCACTCTGGGCCATTTCCGGATGCGGAGACCAGAAAATACGCCTTGGCTTCGTGGGGCCACTTAGCGGCAAGATGAGTGATCTCGGCATTCAGGGTCGCAACGGTGCCCTGTTGGCTATTGACACCATTAACGAGCTTGGAGGCGTGAACGGAAAGCAGCTTGAGCTGATTGAAATGGATAATGAAGGTGACAAGAATGCTGCCCGCAAAGCTGTAAAACGGCTCTGCGAAGAAGAGGTCAGCGCCGTCATCGGTCCCATGACAAGTTCCATCGCCATGGCGCTTCTGCCGACAATGAACGATTGCGGCATCCCGTTTGTCTCTCCAACCGTCTCCACGCCGCACTTAAGCGGCAGCAAGGACCTCTTTTTCCGTGTCCAGCCGGAAAACACGAACTGGGCGGACGGCCTTGTTCTCTACCTGCTCAACCAGAGCGACGTGAAAACCCTCGCTCTGGCTGAAGACGTGGACAATGCCGATTATACCTTCACTGCCAACGACGCCGTGGCCAAACGTTTTATTGATGCAGGCGGTCATATCCTCGCCAGAGTCCAGTTCTCCGGCAGCGACAGAAATAGCTTTGGCGTCATCAAGAAGGCGCTTAAGGCAACTCGCCCGGATGGACTGGTTGTCGCCGCTTCAGCAAGAGATGTGGCCGCACTGGCAAAAATGGTACGCCCCGATTTTCCAGAGCTTGTGCTGATAACGCCGGCCTGGGGAAGCACCATCGAACTGGTGGAACTGGGAGGAAAGGCCGTGGAGGGGCTGCTGAGCGTTGTAAGCTACGCTGAGGACAGCCAATACGCAGACTTTATCGAGTTCAAACGCAGATATAGGGAACGGTTCGGGATTGCACCCAACTTTGCGGCGGCCAGAGCTTACGACACAGTGCTGCTCATCACCTCAGCTCTCAAGAAGGCTGACGGCGACCCGGCATTGCTCGTGCGCCATCTGGCCCCGACACTCAAGGTGCCGGGCGTGGCGGGCCCATTCACCGTCAACGAATTCGGAGACGTCAAGCGGCAGGTGTATGTCCAGAAGATAGAGAACGGTCGGCTCAAGACCGTTGAACTGCGTTGAGAGTCTCCTCCGGGAGTTCGCCGTCCTGTGCGCGGTCGAGCAGCATGTCTGCAAGAGCCTGATACTTTGAGCCGTGTACTTCAGGAAGGCACTCATCGGACATGAGTGTCCAGATGAACCGGGCAATGGCGGAACTGCACACCGCAGTATGCCTGTTATGCGCCGCGGCCAATGACTCTCGAAGGGTCAGGGAAAAATCCGGATCGCCGGTGAAATCAAAGACGATATCAATTGCCATCCCAAGATCGACCAGCCCCTGCATGTCAACGACGTCTATGCCGTTTTCCAAAGCGAGAAGCTTGCCTGCGGTGTCGTCTCGCTCCACCACGCAGCGAATCCCAATCCGCTCATCATCCTGCTTCAAGACTTGCTGCAGGAAACATGTTCCCACTCTTCCGAGACCGGCAATGGCCAGATTGTGTTCCTTCATCCGCTTTCCCCTTTTCGTTATGTCCCTTCTGCCCGCCTGTTTAATTGCACTAGTCAATATCAGGTAATGCCCCCGAAGCAAAGAGGGAGGAGAAAGACATGCAAAGATCAAAAAAAGAAATGCAAGCTACCAAGTGCGATAGCCGCCCGGCAGAACGAAAAAATCCACACGGCGGTTGATTTGGCGGTTTGCCTCAGTGGTGCTCGGCAAAATTGGCTTGGCACTGGCGTACCCTACGGCCTTCAACCGCTCGGGCTTGATGTCGGAATTCGTGATTATCCAGCGTAAACAGGCAGCGGCGCGCGCTGCGGAGAGTTCCCAGTTGGACCTGAATAAAAACTCCGGCTTTTCTCCATCCGTATGCCCGCGTATGACGCAGTTGAAGTCGGGATACTTGTTCAACACATCCACAACCCCCATGAGAACACGCTTTGCCTGCCCGCGGTCAAGCG
This sequence comes from Salidesulfovibrio brasiliensis JCM 12178, assembly GCF_001311825.1. Taxonomy (GTDB): domain Bacteria; phylum Desulfobacterota; class Desulfovibrionia; order Desulfovibrionales; family Desulfovibrionaceae; genus Pseudodesulfovibrio; species Pseudodesulfovibrio brasiliensis. The sequence goes on from NZ_BBCB01000001.1 coordinate 219,050, forward strand.
TTGCAGATCCTTTGGGAAACAACGCCGCATTGCTTACCCGAAGCATGACACCGGATTTTTCCGAGCTGACGCGAGCGCTCTTTGTCAGGTCCTTGGCACGTATGTATTCCTTCATGCGCGTGCCGATCTCGACAATCTGACGACTCTGGGATTGACGGTCCTCGAACTTGAGTTGCGCCTGAGCGTAGGGGATATTGTTTGACGCCATATCCTCCTTTTGTACACCCATGGCCTGCTGGATAGCTCCCATCAACACCTTGAAGTTATTGATGTCTTGTGAAGTAAAGGACAGCAACAGGACGAAGAAGCACAAAAGTAGCGTGACCATGTCCGCAAACGTTGCCATCCACGGAGGGATCCCCTCATCCGGCGGAGGCGGTTCCATCTCCCTCTTTGGCGGCGGAGGCGGTTCGGGCGCTTTTTTCTTGTCAGGGGGTGCCATGAACCTTCCCTACCAGGCGTCACGCTGGGGCATGTGCAGATAGAATTCCACACGCTGGTTTTTCAGGCGATTTTCATCGGAGGTGTTCGGCTCCACCGGACGGGTGTCCGCATATCCCACGGCCTTGGCCCGGTTGATGGAAAACCCGCCTTTTTTTAGAATGTAATCCAATGCCACCGCAGCGCGTGCAGCGGAAAGCTCCCAATTTGAGGGGTAGACTTTTGAATTGACGGGCCTATCGTCTGAATGTCCACGCACGACGAGATTGAGTTTGTAGTCCTTGAGGAGCTGCACGATCTTGTTGAGCACTTTTGGCGCGTCCGAACGAAGCTGTGCCGTATTTGGCTCGAAAAGACGGCGCATCTGCGTGCTGAAGACCACCCCGTCACGATCCGAGGTGACGCCGGTGCCTTCAAGAAGCTCACCGTCGTCATCCTCGAAAAGCGATTTTATGCGCATGATGACCCCGAGAAGCAGCCGCTCGTCCTGCGAGATGCGGGCCATTGCCTTTTCCGTTTCCTTGCTCGTGGTGTTGATGAGTGAAAGGTCTTCGGACTTGGCACGTACTTCCGTCACCCCGAAAGCATCCTTGACCGACCCCATGGCATCTCGAAACTTCTCAACATTTTGGTTGGCAAAGGACAAAAGCAGGACGAAAAAGCACAGCAGCAGCGTCACCATGTCGGCAAACGTCGCCATCCATGCGGGCAATCCCTCTTCCGGTGGGGGGCCCTTTGGCTTTTTGCGGGGCTGAACAGCCTCTTCGGACATGCTTTTCTCCTGCCGAAAGCGTTAGCTGGATTCCTCGCGAAGAGCGGGAGCAAGAAACGCCTGCAACTTTTCCTTAACCACCGTGGGATGATCGCCCTTTTGGATCGACGAGACGCCTTCAATCATAATCTGCATGTACAGCGCCTCTTCCTCGGAACGATCCTCAAGTTTTTTGGAAAGAGGGAGAAAAACCACGTTCGCGAGCACTGCTCCGTAGAAAGTGGTCAGCAGCGCGACGGCCATTGCCGGGCCGATTGACGCCGGGTCTTCGAGATTCTGGAGCATGTTGACCAGCCCAATAAGCGTGCCGATCATGCCAAATGCAGGAGCATGGTGCCAAGCCCCTTGAACACGCCCTGCCCCATGCGGTGGCGCTGCTTCATGAAATCAAGCTCAATCTCCATGACCGAACGTACAAGCGCTTCACTGGAGCCGTCCACGACGAGCATGACGCCTTTTTTGAGGTACGGATCATCAATGGCAACCTTTTCAAGAGCAACGAGGCTCTCCCGGCGGGCAGTATCCGCCAACCCGGATATGGTGCGAATGACGTCGTTCGGGTCAGGAGCCTTGAAAAGCAGGGTCTTCATGCCGACCTTGAACGTGCCGACCACCGCCTTGAGCGGAAACATGACGAAAACAGAAGCGAACGTCCCGCCGATGACCACAACTACTGACGGTACGTCAACAAATCCGCCCGGGTTGCCACCGAGGATGATGGTGGCAACAATAAGTCCGAACCCTCCGACAATACCAATTAAGGTTGCTATATCCATAAATTTGCTACTTTATCGCGCTGAATCGCCGACTTTGACTTCCCCATCTTCATAATAAAAATAAACATCGTTCATATCCTCGCGAACCTTGTAGTACGCGGGACCGATGCTTATTTCGACGCCGGAACGAACGCTCCCCGGCACGAGCACCTTGCACTCATGCAGCTTTTCCGTGCGTCGAATCCCCTCCCACAACCGAGCGCGCTTGCTACGGTACATTTCGATTTCCTCGCGAAGCTGCTCTATCTTCGGACCATGCTTCTTTGCGAGGAACCCTCCCTTTTCCCTTTGATTCTCGCTATGCTCAAGCTCACGGCGCAGGCGGCGAAGCTCTTCATGCAACTGGTTGTCGGCATACAGCATTATGGGGTGATAGCCGAGCAGGATCGTCATGTCGGCATCAAGCCCTCCCCCGAGCTTCTCGCCGACGTAAACGTACTTGTGACAATAAACATCAGCGCCTTGCATTCTACCGCCCACAGCAAGACGTTCACCACAAAAGACCTTGCTATGCATGAGCGATCCCCGGACGAGCAGGTTACCCTTGCATTTGAGCGTTGCAAATTCGGCAAATGACAGGCGCATGTTGGCACCAGCTTCCAGCAATGCCTTGCCCTGCCCCTTAACGCCGCCTCGGCAACTCAACTCCTTGAATGCGTGGACGCTGGCGCCCTCGACCTGCCCCTGTATATCGATCTCGCGGGCTTGAATATTGAACCCAGCCCTGACGGAACCGTACACGTTGAGCTTGCCGACAAACGTTACGTTCCCGGTATTGTAGTCGACGTCGCGACGGACGTTCAGGGTCTCCTTAACGGTGATCCGGTCTTCCTGATAGAGAACATAACCGTTCGTCGCTGCAAAAAGCTTGTCTGGATCGTTACGTTTTAGCCCGGTGCCCCTTCCGGCCGGGAATTTCTTTTCCTCAAAAAGGAAGCGCTGGTCATATTCAGCAATATCTTCCTCGGCAACCTCCGCCCATTCGGCAATAACCTGACCTTCCACGACGTTTTGAACATAGTTCAGTTCGTAGTGATCCACACTCCCATCCTCGTTCTGAGTCGGACGAAGCTTCATGTAATCGAAGTCTGGATCAAAGTAATGCTTGAGAAAAAAGGGCATTATTCACGAGCCTTTGCTTTCACAGTAACCGCCACACATGCCGGATTATCGGTAACAGTATGGGTGTATTTGAAAAAATGGCACCAGTCAACGGCGTTAGCCTTTGACCACGTTGGCATCCAACCATCGCAACCAACCGTTGAAACAAGAAAAGGCCCGCTTGAGCAGGCCTTTTGCATTTGGTTCATTCCTGTGCCGGGAAATACAGTGGTATAGAGTTCCTTGTCTCCAGACGGTGGTAGCGGGTTGCTTCCTTCATCGGTTCATCCCAACGCCATCGAGCTCGCTTCTTCATCATGTCATACGTCGATACGCCGGTGAACAAGGCGAATGCGAGCATCAGAATCAACAGTCTCATCAATTCCCTCCGGTAAGATTTTCCGATGCGCCAGTCTAGCAACAACCGTTCCGAACCACTTGTGCTCCACAAAAAAAAGCGCCATACTCCCTTCATGGTTCACCACTATAAAAATATGTAAAAGCAGGTGGTTAAAAAATGTCTAAATTTTGTCTTGCACTCTTGACCTGTCTGTTGCTCTCCTTTCCTGCGCTGGCCGGTGCCGAGGGTATGGCACTGGATGAAGCCTCCGGCCAATATGGAGCCGCCCTCAAGCGAAGCGCGAGCCTCGCCAACAAGGCATTGCCTCTCATCCAGGAAATAGACCGAGTCAATGAGGCAGCCTCGAAGGTTGGCCAAACTCCAAAAGAGTATCTTGACGAAAAAGATTTTCAAAAATACGACGCCGCCCGCTCTGAACTGCATCAACTCTATTCGCTGCAAGCATATGAAAACGCTTTCACCCGGGACATCGCCGTCCTCAACAAGCTCTACGAAACGGCCCTCATGCTCCATGGCATTCGAGCCCAGTACGTCATTGAATCAGGAACTGCCGCAGGCTTTGAAGGTGTCTTGAACGAGCATATGAAAACCCTTTCCAAACAGGACCGCTTCTATCTGAAGCTCCTCAAGTATATTGAAAAACTCGTTCCCGCTGAGTCTGCACCGGATGTAAACTAGGAAAATTCAGCCCACCCCCTTAAGAATTGCCGGCATCCTGCCGATTGAGCAGGTAACCAAAAACTTTTTTTGGGTTATTCATGCAACCAGGGAGGGAAGATCATGAATTTCCCTGAAATCCACACAGACGTCGGCAAAAAGGCAAAGTTTGAAGACCATCAACCGCTCAGGAAGAGCGAAATGACGGTCGCGACACCTCAACACGCGGATGCGCGCAAGACACGGGAAACCGTACAGGAAAAAGAATCAGCCAACGCATCCGGCGACCAGTCCTTTTCGAAGAAGCAGGCCACCGAGCTTGTGCGCGAAATGGAAGACAAGTTGCGTGAAATGAACGTCAATGTTTCCTTCAACGTTCACGAAGACCTTGACACCGTTCAGGTTGAGTTGCGCGATGGAGAAGGAAACGTGGTCAAGAAGATACCCAGTGACGAACTCGTCAAGCTCTCGCAGAACATCAAGAGCGGACGCCTCTCCGGCGCGCTCGACCTGAACTCCTGATCGCCGCACTCTCCTTGCCATTCCGCCTCCGATGATGCATAATACAAGCAATCATCGGAGGCTTGACCATGGATATCAGTCTTTCCAACAACAGCATACAGGCCATGGGCTACGATGCCCAAACCAAGCCGGTGGAGCTCGACGCTCCATTCATGCAGTCAGAAGCATCCAACCTCGACGGAGCCCGCACCAAGACGGACACTCCCGAAGTTGAAACCGCGCCCAAGAATACCGGTGAAACGTTCGACGCGACAAGCAATGCCCAAACCCAGAAGCTCAATTCCATGTTTCTGGAAACCGGCATAGGCTCCATAACCGAACGACTCGCCTGACGCGGAGAAGCGGCACCATGACTAAACTGCTCTATGTAAAGGGGTCACCCAGAACCCAGCGCTCACACTCGATCGAAGTAGCAAACGCCTTCGTCAAGGAGTGCATTCGCATCAACCCCGACATCGAAGTGCTTGAACGAGACCTCGGCACCATGGAGCTGCCCGAACTCGATGAAAAAACCCTCAACGGCAAATACAACATCATGCACGGCCGCGACTTCTCCGAAGAAGACCGTCAGGCATGGGCCAAAGTCGAAGCCGTCATCGAAGACTTCAAAGCCGCGGACAAATACCTCTTCGCAGTACCCATGTGGAACTTCAACGTCCCCTACAGACTCAAGCACTACATGGACGTCATCGCACAACCCACCTACACCTTTACCGCCAGCCCCGAAGGCTACAACGGACTAGTAGAAGGCAAAGCCTGCGTAATCTACGCCCGCGGCGGCAACTACCCCGTTGATTCAGCCATAAACTTCCAGGGACCCTACTTCCACTTCTACCTGAACTTCATCGGCATTACCGACATCACCACCATCGAAGTCCAGCCCACCATCGCAGGCGGCCCCGAAGGACTCGCCTCCGCCAAAAGAAAAGCCCTCGCAGAAGCAACCGAATTCGCACAAAGCTTCTAGCAGCATAAGCAATCCCCCCACTCGCTCTTTGCAGTACTGCAAGGGCGTTTTTTTCTGCCTCCGGCGGGCAGGGCGCTGCCCTGCACCCGCCAAAGGGGATAATCCCCTTTGGAATCCTTGGGTTGTCAGACAACTTGAAGTGCCCGGAGAAATGCACTTCGTGACATTTATCCGGGCACTTCAAGCTGTCTGACGGGGTTTTTTAGGTTCAGGCTGCTGGGGGAACAGGGAGGAAAAACAAAGCCATCCTCATGGAAGCCTAAAAGTCAATTTTCAACTGCAGTAAGCCCAAAAGAATCTCCATCTTTCTTCTTCCAAAATTGTCCTATCCCCTGCCCCACCTATTCGTCGCATCTTCCACGAAGCCAACTCATCTCAACCAGACCACCACTCAACCCAATCACTACACTAGCCTCAAAATATACCATCAGCGTGGGCAACGCCCAGCCAAAAGGTTTTGCGGAGGGGAGATGGGATGGGGAGTCTGAGGGGAAGGGAAGAGGGGAACCGCTTTTGCAAAAAAGGTTCACCGCATTTCTTAAAAGCTAGGGGCTGCCAATATTTCCAATAATGGCAGCCCCTTCTTTTTAATATTCCTTCTTGATTCAAGGCAGGTTTTGCAGTTTTTGGGCAATAATCCACACATGATTTCCCACATATCCTACGTTCAGAGCAGGATGATTCGGTTATTTATCGAGTACAGAGCCAAGGTCCACCTAGGTCCACGCTCCCTTGAATGCCATTTTTATGGCATCACAGCCCAAAGCCCAATATAACACCCCTAAATAACGTGACCTTTCCCCGAGTTCGCTGTGGTTTGAGCTTAATGTGCATCGTGTGCATGACGTACCTGATTCAATGGGTTACCCATAGTGCTGCTGGGTTTTGTCCCACAAAAGGGCCACAAATAATGTCCGTCGTCCACTTGTGTTTGATAATAGCTTTTCATATGTTCAATCTTTACTACATTATCCCATAGTATTGGAGGCCATGTGAAGAATACGGGAACGCGAAATCCGAGTTGGAGTCGAGACGAATTGATTCTTGCCTTGGATTTATATTTTAGACATAACCCTGCCCATATCAGTAAAAACCATCCAGAAATAATAAAACTTAGTGAAATACTAAACAAACTTCCAATCCATGATGACAAACCAAATATTAAAGTATTCCGTAACACTAATGGCGTTTACATGAAGTTATGCAACTTTCTTCGCCTTGACCCTAAGTACAAAGGAACAGGACTAAAATCTGGAGGCAAGCTTGAAGAAAAAATCTGGGATGAGTTTTCACAAAAGAAAGAAGAACTATCACAAATATCTAAATTAATAATAAACAATTACGATTCGCTTGACATAAAAACTCTCGCAACATCAGAGCTTAATAGTGAATTTGGTATGCCTGAGGGTAAATTAATAACAAGGTTACACAAATCAAAAGAAAGAAGCAGAGCACTAGTAAATAAAAAAAAGGAACAAGCATTAAGAAATGAAGGGAATTTACAGTGTGAGGCTTGTGGCTTTGATTTTTTAAAAAGTTATGGGTCATTAGGAAAAGGCTTTATTGAATGCCACCACACTACGCCTATTTCTATGATTGCTTTGGAAACCACGACCAAGCTAAAGGATTTGGCCCTTGTATGTTCAAACTGTCATCGAATGTTACATCGAATTCGCCCTTGGCTTACAATCGACCAGCTTAAAAATATTATGAAGCAAAATACGAGCAAAGACAATCAAAGCTAACGGCAGTGGAAATTGTCATTTCCAGGAATCAAGTACCTCGTCACCGTCGCCCTCATCAATAAAGGCATAAGCGTTCTGGTCAGGACCGGATAAGAGCTAAGAATCCGCCATAAAGTGGCTTGGCCTGGAACAAACCGGTGATCGTGCCACCCTGTCGAACGGCAAAGGTTGCCGAAAACACGCCCTACCCCAAAAAAACATATCCCACAGACTTGCATTTCGC
>NZ_BBCB01000002.1 GCF_001311825.1 Salidesulfovibrio brasiliensis JCM 12178
CAACGCCGAACGCGCCGCCGGCGAAGTCCACGCCGTTGGCGATGATGCGGCCGAGGTGGTCGCCGGTGCCGACCTTGTTCAGCAGTTCGATGGCGGCTGCACCGTCACCCCAGGGGATGATGCCGCCTTCCATGGCGATGGCGATGGTGTTGCCCATCTCGATGGTGTCGATGCCCTTTTCGTCACAGATGCGGTCCATCTGTGCGATCTGGTCGATATCCTTGATAAGGCAGTTGGCGCCGAAGGCCCAGACGGTCTCGTATTCGAAACCGGAGGTCAGGTATTCGCCGTCCTTGTCGTTGTACTGCTGGGAGCACTGGATGATGCACCCTGCGTGGCAGCCTTCCTTGGTCTTGCCGCTGCGTGCCTCGATGGTCTCGGCGATTTTTTCGCCGGAGATGTCAGCGGCGGCTTCGAACTGGCCGGTGCGGAAGTTCTTGGTGGGCAGCGCGCCAGCTTCGTTGACGATGTTCACGAGGATGGCGGTGCCGAAGCCGGGCAGGCCCTGGCTGGTGACCGGGTGGCCCTGCAGTACGTCGACCCAGGTCTTGCGGGCGGCCTTGAAGGCGTCGGCGTTGGCCGGAGTGCTTTTTTCGTTGGCTGCCGGATCAAGGACGATGGCCTTGATCTTCTTGGAGCCCATGACCGCGCCCATGCCGCCACGGCCAGCGGAACGTGCCGGGCGCTTGTAGGGATCGGTGAACTGGATGGTGGAAGCCTTGCCGCAAAGCTCGCCGCCGGGACCGATCATGCCCGCAACGAGCTTGTCGCCGTATTCTTCGAGCAGTTTTTCGTGAGCCGGGTAGGTGCTCATGCCAGCGATGCCGGAGGCGTCCTTGAACTCCACGCCGTCCTTGGTGATGAACAGAGTCTGGAACGGGGCGTCGGCTTCGGGCTTGTCTTCAAGCACGATGGCCAGCAGGTCCAGCTTGGGCAGCTTGTGGGCGAACAGGCCACCGGAGTTGGATTCCTTGATGCCGCCGGTGAGCGGGGATTTGGACCCCACGGAAAGACGACCGGAGTTTGCAACCGTGGTGCCCGCGAGCACGCCGCCAGCGAAAACGAGCTTGTTTTCTGCGGACAGTGCGTGGCAGTCTGCAGGCACTTCCTTGTTGACGAGACGGGAAGTCAGGGCGCGGCCGCCGAGACCGGCGTATTCTCCCAGTTCCTCAAATTTGAATTCCTTGGTCCGAGTGTTGATTCTCAGAATGCGGGGCATGATGCACCTCATTTTTTGGAAGTTATATGTCACCGCGATGGCGGTGATGAACATCTGTTTGACAAAACGTCCATAGTATAGCCACTGTGAAGAAAATATGTCAAAGAAAACAGCTAATTATGCTCACTCGGACATAGTGCTTCCGAGGTAGGACTTGATTTGACGTGCCACATGATGAGGTAAGCATGCGAAAAAACGTACGTACCGTGATCGTTTCATCCGATGCGCCCGGACTTGGGACACTGCTGCAAAAGGGCGTGGGTGTTCGTGGCAGGGGGGGCGAGAGCGTCCGCCACTTTCTGGAGCGGGAGGTCGGGCTTGCACCGGAATACGTGGAACAGTCCGTGAGGACCATTTTTCTGAACTGCGCTCCGGCGGACGATATTGATGCGTTGACGGTGGCGGATGGCGACGTGCTGTCGCTCTCGGCGGCCATGCCGGGGCTTGTGGGAATCGCCATGGGCCGTAATACACTGGTAAGCGGTTTCCGTAGCGGCATCAGCGCCAAGCCGGGCGAGGTCCGGGAAGGTGACGCGCTGCTCACGGTCAAGATGTTCAACCTCGTGGCCCGCGACGCCGGGCCGGAGTTGCTGGGTCGCGGTGTATTCCTGAAGGCCGGACAGATTCGTGTGGCACTTGGGGAAAACGCCCCGGACAACCTGCCGGACGACGATGAAGAGGTTCTGCTCCAGACGCAGTGAGACACCTGCGTGACGCCGGGCGCAAAGCATTGACTCCCGGCCCCCCGGCAAGTACCTATGTCGGTGATTTTTCGCCGGACCCCGGCATATTTCCATCCGCATGAAAGGAGCCGACATGACCGAGCATATTCAGTATTCTCCGGAAAAAGACGCGTTGGTGCTGCTTGACCAGCGCTTTCTGCCGAACCGTGAAGACTGGTTCGACTGCAAGACCACTGACGACATCTGTTTCGCCCTCGTGGTGATGGTGGTGCGCGGCGCACCCGCCATCGGCGTGACCGCCGCCTACGGCTGCTACCTCGCAGGCCGTGAAGTGCAGGGCATGGACGGCGACTGGAAAGCCAACCTGAACGCCAAGCTCGATCAGATCGAGACGCCCGCCCCACCGCCGTCAACCTGCGCTGGGCCGTGCGCGAAATGCGCCGCATCTGGAACGAGGCCGGTGACGTCTCCCTGGACGAGTTGTGCTCGATCTGGCTTGAGCGCGCCAAAGAGATTCACGTCGGGGACATCGAGATGTGCAAGCTCATCGGCAAGTTCGGCGGCGAGCTCATCGACGAAGGCGACACCGTCATGACCCACTGCAACGCCGGTGCGCTGGCCACCGCGGGGTACGGCACCGCGCTGGGCGTCATCCGCGGAGCCGTGGATCAGGGCAAGAAGGTCAAGGTCATCGCCAACGAAACCCGCCCGTTTCTGCAGGGTGCGCGCCTGACCGCCTACGAACTGCATCGTGAAGGAATCGAGGTCAAAGTAGCCTGCGACAACGCCTGCGCCCTGCTCATGAAAAAAGGACTGGTGGACAAGGTCGTGGTCGGCGCAGACCGCATCACCGCCAACGGCGACGCCGTGAACAAGATCGGCACCTACGGCGTGGCCCTGCTGGCCAAGCACTTTGGCGTGCCCTTCTACGTGGCCGCCCCGGTCTACACCATCGACCCCGAGACCCCCACCGGTGATGACGTTCCCATCGAGGATCGCGATCCCAAGGAAGTCACCCACGTCGGCGACCACCAGATCACCCCGGACGATGTCGAAGTCTACAATCTCGCCTTCGATCCCACCCCCAACGAACTCATCGCGGGCATCGTGACCGAGGTCGGCGTACTCAGGCCGCCCTACAAGGAAGCGATAGCAAAGCTTTTTGAAAAGTAAGAAACAAGGCGGGGAGGCAAATGCTCCCCGCTTTTTTTTTGCCTCCGGTGGGCAGGGCGCTGCCCTGCACCCGGCAAAGGGGATAATCCCCTCAGCACTCCCTGACTGTCGTTTGCGAAAAGTGCAGATTAAAGCGTCACCAAAGTTAGAATGTGACCAAGGCACTGTTTGCGTAGGTGTGCATTCAACGAACTGGAACCGTTGCAACAAAATCCCAAGGCGGGCTAAAGAGCAAAGCTGACGACGAGTGCCAGAACCAGAATGATGGCCACCAGAGTCGCGCCTACAGCAACGGTGCCGGTAGCCACTGCCGAGCGTAGCTGCTTCTTGCCTTCCTCTCGGGATTCATCGCCCCAAGCCAATAGCGGACCGGCAAACCACACGGCAAGACGCTCCGGAAGATCCCTGCTCTGATTATCCAGTCGGGTCACAATGCCACCCACAAAATGAGCGGTTGCGGCATTCAACCTGTTAAAGAAACTGTCTGCACCCCGGTACAGCAGGTTACCGCCCTTGCGGTACAGCCAGTCCAGTTCCAGAGCTATGGTGTCCGTCCGCTTGAGCTGCTTCAGGAAGAGGAAAAAGACCAAGCCCGAGAACATGAGCAGTTGCATCTGCCCCACGACCTTGCTTGCCTTATACACGGTGAAGGCGGGGTCCATGGCAAAGGGCAGAACAGCGTAGAGCGGGTCCGGATATACGCCCAGAAAGATGCAAAGGAATGCCAGAATGCCCATGGCCGCGAGCATGTGCGGCGGTGCTTCCTTGGGACGCAACCCGCGATCCTTGTTGAAAAACACGAAGTACGGGAACTTGATGCCCGCATGCAGGAAGACGCCTGCCGAAGCAATTTCCAAGGCAGTCCAGGCCCATACCCACCCTTCGTCTCCGGCAGCCTGCAAAATAAGGGACTTGCTGGTGAATCCGCTGGTCAGCGGCAGGGAGGATATGGCTAATGCGCCTATGGTTCCCAGAACCATGGTCCATGGCATGGACTTCCACAGTCCGCCCAGTTCGGTGCATTTGCTTCGCCCGGTTTGGGCCAGAACGGCACCGGCCGACATCCACAGCAAGGCCTTGTAAATGATGTGACAGAAGGCGTGGGCAGCCGCGCCGTTGATGGCCATGGCCGTTCCGATACCCGCGGCCGTGACCATGAAGCCCACCTGGTTGGTGATGGAATAGGCGAGGATGCGCCGCATGTCGTTTTCCAACAGTGCGTAAATGATGCCGTAGATGACCATGACGCAGCCGATGAAAATGAGGATATCCCAGCCCGGGAAGCCGCGTAGCAGCGTGTAGACCGCAGTCTTGGTTGTATAGGCCGACAGAATGACGCCGCCGGTGACAGTCGACTCCGGGTAGCGTCGGAGAGCCAGCTGGAGAATGGCACGGCCGAGGCATTGACCAGTATGCCGCCAAGGACAAACCAAGCCGCCAAGGACTGCTCCGTGAAGGGCCCGAACGTCGCGCTGCCCGTGTTCTGGATGTGCAGCAGGATGCCAAGCAGGAGCAGCAGGCCACCGAACAAGTGGACCAGAATGTAGCGCATGCCTGCGTTGTAGGAGGCTTTGGTGTCTCTGGCCAAAATCAACATGGTTGAAGCCACGGCCATGATTTCCCAGTACACGTAGAGGGTGATGAGGTCTCCGGCAAAGACCGCACCCAAGGACGCTCCGATGTAAAAAAGGGCTGCCAGATGTTGACGAAGGTCGTCCAGCCTATAGGCAAAAAGGAAGGCCGCAAACGCGTTGATGGTGAATATGTAGCCGAAGACCCTGCTCAGGCCGTCAACGCGCAGGGGAGCCAGTTCGAGCCCCATGAACGTTGCGCTGCCGGAGCTGCCGGGTTCCAGACCGTGCACCACAAGCAACCCCAAGGCAGCTATGGCAAGCAGCACTTTGGTTCGATGCTTGGCAGGCAAAAGCGGCAGCAGCAACCCGCCCATCAGGAATGGAAGGACTGGGCTCAGACTACTTATCATAATAGTCTCCCGGTTTTTTCAGGAATTTGCCCATGCATTTTGCCAGGATGATGAGCCCTGCGCAGGAAGCAAAGCCCAGAATGGCGTAGAAGCCGAAAAATGATGCGAAGCGGAAAGGTGCCTTGGTCGGATACAGAAAGCCTGCAAGCACCGTGACGGCACAGCTTGCGTACAGCAGGATCCATAGGGTCCGCTTAACTGAGGGACGGCTGAAAAAGTCTGGTTGTTCAGGCATGGATTCTCACTCTCTTAGAACCGGGCGGCCATGGCGGCCAGGGTCGTCAGGGTTTCCTGATAAAAAAAGACGCCCACGGACAAGGCTGCAGTGCCCAGCAGTGGCACTAAGCACCAAGTCGGCGCCTCGCGTATGGGGCCAGCGTACTGCACTTCCTCAGGTGTGCAGAACCACGCCTTGTAAACAATGGGCAGAAAATACGCCGCATTTAACAGCGAGCTGATCACCAACACTCCGGCCAGTAACCAGTGGCCGCCCTGCAGGCTGCCATTGAGCAGAAGCCATTTACTCAGGAACCTCCGGTGGGAGGGACACCGATGATCGCCAGCGAGCCAATCAGAAAGGCGAGCATGGTCATGGGCATGCGGTGGCCGATACCGCCCATGCGGCTGATGTATTTTTCGCCCGTGGCCACGTAGATGGCTCCGGCGCAGAAGAACAGGGTGATCTTGCCAAAAGCGTGCATGGCGATATGCAGTATGCCGCCAGTGGCGGCCACGGCGTTGAGCATGCCGACGCCGAGTACGATGTAGGACAGCTGCCCGATAGTTGAAAAAGCCAGTCTGCGCTTGAGGCCGTCCTGAGTCAGGGCCGTAAAGGACGACACAAGCATGGTCACGGCGGCCAGACCTGTGATGATGGCCCCGAGTCCAAGAGAACTCAGGAAGTCCATGCCAAATACCTCGGTTACCACCCGAATCGCGCAGAACGCACCGACCTTGACCACGGCCACGGCATGCAACAATGCACTGACCGGCGTAGGGGCAACCATGGCCGCAGGGAGCCAGCCGTGGACAGGCATGAGCGCGGCCTTGGCAAAACCCAAAAGGAAGGCCACGAGAAGCACGGCCCCGGCAGAGGCTCCGACCTTGCCTGCCAACAACGGAGCGCCGCTGAAGTCCAAGGTCCCGGACAGCATGGCCGTGACCAGCAGCGCGGGCAGCGCCAGACCGATGGAGGTGGCGACAAGGTAGGTCAGGTATCTGCGAGCACCGGCTTTGGCCTCGTCGTTCTGGTGGTGACCGACCAGCGGATAGGTGGAAAAGGAAAGCAGTTCATAAAAAAGATACAACGTGAGGAGGTTGGCGGACATGGCCGCACCCATGGTGGCGAACAGCGAAATCGCAAAAAAACGCATAGAAGCGGGTTTGGTTCTGCTCCTGTTTGGACCGCATATACCCTATGGCATAGGCCGTGGTGATGATCCACAGCACCGAAGCCACCAGAGCGAACAGCATGCCTGCCGGGTCCATGCGCAGCGCGATGGGAGCGCCGGGCACGACAGGGAAAAGAACGATTTCAGGAGTGTTGCCCGCCAGCACGCCGGGGAGCATGAGCAAGATGGTGCCCAGAAGCAGAAACCCTGCAAAAAAGGTGAAGGCTTCGCGCACGTTGGGGCCGCGAGCACCCATAATGCCGGGAACGGCCACAAGGGGAGCCAGCAGTGCAATCAGTGGCAGTGTGGATTCAGGAATCAGCATGGTCTGCACCTACAGGACGCCCTTGAGCGCGGGCTGTATGATTTCTTGAATGATACCGCCTGTTGCCAGACCGATAGCCGGCAGCAGCAAGGCAATGAAACACAGCGGAGCCAACTGCTGCCAGTCCCCTGTATCCTGCACGGCGGCCACGGAAGGCTTGCGGAAGAACGCTCGCTCAAAGATTCTGAAGAACAGGAGGACGTTGACCAGACTGGACAGAATGAGTGATCCGGCAAACACCCAGTGTCCTGCTTCCAAAGCACCGCTTACCAAATACCACTTGCTGAAGAACCCGCAGAACGGAGGGACGCCGATCATGGAAAGGGCTCCGGCGACAAAGGCCAACATGGTTACGGGCATGGTTGTGAACATCCCGTCCATATCCTGAATGCGGCTGCTTCCTGTACGGGCAATGATAATGCCTACAGCCATGAAGAGCGTCAGGGTCATGGCCGCGTCTGCCAGAATGTGCAGGATGGTCCCGGTCATGGCCGTGCTGTTGCCAAGAAACGCTCCGCCCAGCATATAGCCAACCTCGGCCACAAGAATAAAGCAAAGCATGCGCCGCAGGTCCTGCTGCGCTATGGCCATGATCGCTCCGGCAATAATGGCGACACAGGCCAGCCAGACTACCATCGAAGAAAATCCCGACATGCCGGCAAGAAGGTTTTGAGGGAACACCGTGATCAGCATGCGGACGATCACGTAAGCCATGACTTTTGTCGTCAACGGGGCAAGCAGGCCGGAAGCGGCAGGGCTTGCGCTGGCATAGGCTGCAGGCAGCCACGCGTGGAAGGGAAAGACGGCCATTTTAACCCACAGTCCGAGCATGAGCACGGCAAATCCGGTCAGGGTGGTCGTGGACAATGGCAGGGCCGTCAGGATGCTCGCAATGTCAAGCATGTTGAGGGAGCCGCTCTCGATATAGAGGTATCCGACTCCCAGCAGGTAGAGGGACGCGCCCACAGACCCCACCAAAAGATAATTGAGGCTGGCAAAGGTTGCCCGGCGGCCTTCCATGGACAGCAGTGCGTAGCTGGACAGCGCCGCCACCTCGATGAAGACAAAGAGGTTGAATACGTCGCCAGTGGCCACGATACCCAGATGTCCGGCCGTGGCCAGAAGATACAGCCCGAGGAAGGCGGGGGTCTTACCCAGAGGCCACTTGCTTGGCGTGAAGCTGAAGGCGATCAGGTTAAGCAGCGCACCAACGGAAACCACGACCAGCATAAGGGCTGAGAGCGGATCTACCACCAGGCTGATGCCCCACGGTGGTGCCCAGCCACCCAGAAGATAAATTTGAGAGCCGGTAGTAAGCACCTGCGTGAGGAGAACAACTGCGCAGGCGGCGCTGGAGGCGAGCGCGCCGACTGCGATGGGCATCACATTCTTGCGGCCACCGCTCCGAACGCTCCATGCCAAAGCAACGGTCACAAAGGCACCAAACAAGGGAAAGAGTATTGTCAGAACTGGAAGTTGCATATCAGCGGCGCAGTTCCTTGAGGATTTCGTCTTCCTCTATGCTGTTAAAGTGCTTGTGTATTTTCTGAACGAGAGCCAAAGCCACACCCAACGTGGCCACGGAGACCACGATAGCCGTCAGCATGAGCACGTGCGGCAAGGGGTTGATATAGTCTGCGGGGCTGATGGTGGTCGCCCCCTTGGCAAGAATGGGAATCGTGGCCCCTTTCTTCGCGCCGATGGAGACGTACAGCAGCATTATCGAAGTCTGGAATATGCCCAGCCCGATGAGTTTTTTGATCAGGTTGGATTTGGCGGCCATGGCGTAGAGGCCGACCATCATGATAGCCACATAGGCTATGTAGTTGAAGTGGGATGCGAATACTTCACCAAGAGAATGCATCTAGAAGCCCTCCTGCACTGCTCCATGGGAAGACAGCAGTTTGAAAATCATGATCAGGGCGGCGGTGACGGTTAGGCCCACACCGGTCTCTATCAGCAGAATGGCAAAGGAGTGGCCCGTAGCCAGCGGCATGCCCAGAATGCCTGCCAGTCCGCCATAGTCCAGAAAATTCACTCCATTGGTCATGCATATCACTCCGATCCCGGCAAAGAGGAGCACGCCGGCCGCCGAAAGCAGATGGGTGGCCCGTTCGCTCATATGCTGCAGGGCTGTTCGCATGTCATGGGAGACGGCCAGCAGGATATACGCGGCGGCAAAGATGACTCCGCCCTGAAACCCGCCGCCGGGGCTGTAATGGCCGTGAGCCAAAACGTAGAGACCGAAAAGCTGGATCATCGGAATGAACGTGCGTGCAACGGTCTTGACCACCAAATCTTCCCCGGCGAGATCCAGAGGGATTTTAATTGACGGGGCCGGGTCAAGGCTTTCACGTGTGACGCGGGTCCGCAAAATGAAAAAGCAGGCCAAACCGGCCGTGAACACGACGATGGTCTCCAGCATGGTGTCAAAGGCCCGGTAGTTACCCAGTACGGCGGTCACAATGTTCGGCGTGGCCATTTCCTCCAGACTCTTTTCGATGAACCTTGCGGAAACATGCATGCTCGCCGGAGTCTGAGGGTCGCCCCACTTGGGGAAGTCCAGTGTGGTGGCGGCAAGCAAAAGGCCCGCAATGACCACAGCCGCCAAGGTAAGCTTCTTCAATCCTTTGTCCTCCGGGTTGTGCGAAACACTGCAGCCAGGAAAAAGGCCGTGCTGATACCGGCACCAATGGCGGCCTCGGTAAAGGCCACGTCCACTGCGCCCATGGCCAGCCACTGCAAGCACATCATGAAGCTGTAAACACCGAATAGAACCCCTGCGCCCAGCAGGTCACGGACGTTGATGGCTGCCACGGCGCAGGCAAAGATGACGAACAGTACCGCGAGCTTGATCTCCCAGATCATGGCGTTATCTCCTTGTGTCCCCTTTTCGCCACGGTGTGAGCCCGGCTCGAATACCGGCGTCCACCATGCGTGGGTGGCCGTGGGGCTGGCTATGAACACCAGGCCGACAATGAGCAGGATCTTGCCGCTCACGAACAGTTCGGCGGTTCCCATGGGGATTGCGTTGATTACGGCCAGTCCGAGCAGGAGGCAAAGGGAGCCGAGGGTATCCAGTTTACCGGCCATGTGCAGCCGAGTGTACACGTCCGGCAGTCGAAGAATGCCGATGGTGCCGCCCAGATCAAAAACCAGCCCTGTGAGAATGAGTATAACGGCGATTATTTCCATGGGTTACTCCTCGACACGAAGGTTGCTGTCCCGCTTGCGCATGCCCCGGGCCTGAAAATACCGCGAGGCGGTGAGCACGGCGATGAAGTTGAGCATGGCGTATGACAGAGCGATGTCCACGAACATGTCGATACGTCCAAAGATAAAGCCGATAAGCAGGATGAGGACGGTGGTCTTGGCACCGATGGCGTTCATGCCCATGAGCCGATCCAGCGTGCTGGGACCAACAATTGTCCTGTACAGGGACAACACCATGAGCATGACGAGAAAAACGCTGGTAAATAAAATGAGATGTTCCATAAAAGGTTACTCTCCGAATATGCGCCCGATTTTGCGTTCCATCTCGCCGGGCAGGTTTTCGGCGGACTCGCGGTCGATGGTGTGCACGCTGAACTCGCCTTTGCCATTGATGGTGACTGAAATGGTCCCGGGAGTCAGGGTGATGGAGTTGGCAAAAATGGTCAGGGCCATGGGATTACGCAGGCGGGTTTGCAAATAGACGATGTCGGGTTCTATGTGAGCCGTGATGTCCTTGCGGAAGACCAGCCTGAGCATAGCTACGTTGGCCTTGACGATTTCCATCATGAGCCAGGAAATGAATATGAAAATAGCCAGTATGGACAAGGGGCGCCAGCACCGATCCAGCTCGCTGGGGAAAAAGTCATAGGAAAGCCAGACGATGAAGGCGCTCGAGAGGACTCCCAAGCTCAGGTGGAAGGCGTCAAGCATTCCCGACAGCAAGACCCAGAGAGCAAAGAGAATCAAGAAACGGAAACATGTATCCAAAAGAAAGCCCGCAGGACGCTCTCGCCAGGATTTCTCACAGGCTTGCGCTGGCTGGTCAGGTGTCATTTTCTCAGTGCTCATGAATATCCATTGCCTTGTATCAGAATGAAGGATTGAAGGCTTCTCTACGAATAATGGGGAAGCATGACACTAATAACATGAAGTTTTTTTTTTGTGGCAATAAAAAACGGGTGATTATACTGCGGGATACCCGACAGGCGGAGCGCTAATCGCCCCCCCCAGGAGCTTATTTTTCAAACGTCTATAGGGGTTTTTTATGTGCAGTCATTACCGAGATATTTTGAGATGGTTGGGAATTGGAACACACAGAGAGTTTTGCAAGCATCTTCTTGACATTCTTGCATCATTGCCGGATGGTGTTACCATCGGAAAAGTAAAGCAATAGGACTTCACATGAATCCCGACGTCATTATTGTCAGCATCATTCTTCTCGTCGCCGTCGTTCTGCTTGTAAGCGAAAAGCTTCCGGTTGACCTGACTGGTCTGGGAATTGTCGTGGTCCTGATGGTGGCCGGACAGCTTACCCCGGTTCAGGCCGTTGCCGGTTTTGCCAATCCGGCCCCCCTTGCAGTGGGTGCGCTCTTTGTGGTCAGCCGTGGGTTGGTTCGCACGGGAGCGCTCAACTTCATTACAAGGACAACCATCAAATTTACTGCCGGGAGCCGGAAACGGCTACTTTTCGTCAGCCTGATACTGGTGGGAACCCTGTCTGCGTTCCTCAACAACACACCAGTGGTCATCCTGTTCATGTCCATAATCATAGCCGCATGCAGCCGATTCGGTTTTGCCCCGTCCAAGCTGCTCATTCCTTTGTCTTATATCTCCATCTTGGCGGGCACCTGTACGCTTATCGGTACTTCCACCAACATTTTGGTAAGTGACACGGCGCTCAGCCTCGGTGCTGCCCCCATCGGCATGTTCGAGCTCTCGGTACTGGGGGTGCCCATCGCCATTGCCGGGGCTGTTTTCATGTATTTTTTTGCCGACTATCTCCTGCCGGAGCACGCCTCGCCATTTGGGGACTCCGATAACAAGGCGGAGCTGTACCTGTCTGAATTGAAAATTTATCCGGACAGCCTGCTTGTGGGGGTAAATCCTGCTGAAGGCGTGCCGAACAAGTATGAATCCCTTAAGATTTATGAAGTTTTCCGAGGCGAGAACATCTATGATGTAAATCAGGATCAAATCACGCTTCAGGCTGATGACCGTATTCTGGTCAAAGGCTCAGCTGATGACCTGACTTCCATCCTTGAAAACAAGGATGCAGGTACACCCAGTTGCAGCGAACCACATTTCGACTGCCCTCATCTCAGCGACACACAGTTGGTGGAATTGCTGATCCCCTCCGGCTCCGGCGTTCGCGGCGTGACCCTGAACAACCTCTATCTGACCGACGACCTTGAAGCCAGTGTCATTGGTCTGCTGCGACGGCACTCTCATTACTCCTGGAGGGAAGCGCATTCCATGGTTCTTCGAGTGGGCGACGTGCTCCTTGTACAGCTCAAGCCTCATGCGTTTGAACGCATTCGCAAGGAAGAGGATTTCATCATCCTTAACGACGATGTTGTCCAAGACCTCGTCAATCGCCGCCGGGCACCGATGGCCATCGGCATATTCCTGCTGATGATAGCTGCCGTCGCATCGGGGTTGACCAACATACTGATAGGTGCTTTTGCAGGAGCCTTTGCCATGATCATCACCGGCTGCCTCAGCCTCAGGGAGGCATACAGGTCGGTGGACGTCAAAATCCTAATGCTCATCATCGGTACCATTGCATTGGGATTGGCCATGCAGAAGTCCGGGGCCGACATGGTCTACGCCAAGGCGTTTCTCGGCCTGTTCGCAGGAGCTGGCCCTCAGGTCATTCTGGCCGGATTCATTGTCCTCACCAGTCTTCTCTCCCACTTCCTTTCCAACAACTCCACGGCCGTACTCCTCGTCCCCGTGGGCATGGCTACGGCTGCAGCCTTGGGAGTGGACCCACGTCCGTTCATCATCGGTATCGCTTTTGGCGCCTCGGCCTGTTTCGCCACGCCCATCGGATATCAGACCAACCTCATAGTGTACGGTCCGGGCGGTTACACCTTCTTGGACTTCCTCCGGCTCGGTCTGCCCATGGTCATCATCTCCTGCGGCGCCGCCTCCTTGTTTATCCCAACGTTTTGGCCCTTCTAAACCTCAAACAAGCAGTGTCGCGATGGCTGTTGGGGAATCTAAAGATGGGTCTGTTTTGCTGGGGTCACTGAACAGCGTTTTTAAGGTGGACTGTTTTCAGGGCTACGTCGCTTGGCGGGTTCAATCCAGAGAGGAAGTCACTCTGGCTTTGGTCACGTTTGAGACAGCCCCACCGGCTCCTTCCCCCAGCAAAAGGTGGGTTTCACCGAGAGTTCATGCTTCGTAATGCTTATGGATGCTCATCCAAGAGTATCTCAAGGGCTGAAATGCTCCAGATTACAGCAAGGCGAGCCTTTTCCCACCTGCTTCCGTAGGGCACAAGCCGAACCATATGATAAGCACCTTTGCGAAGAATGGAGTGCTATTCAGTATGCATTTGGCAAGTTCGCACTAGCTGCGGTGATCGTCGACAGACACGAAGCCGCTCGAGGTCTCATGTGAGCATTGTCATGAGCCTTTGCGGATCGTCGGTCGGGGGTTCGCAGTGGTAGTCGCGGCACAGCCATGCTCCGGCAACGGCGTTGCGTTTGCCAAGCTCTGATTCGTAGTCCGTCGTGTCCGGTCTTTCCGTGTCGGTCTGCAGGAAGCGCACGATGAGGCCCGGATGGTATGCTTTGCTTGCCGTATCCAGCAGGGCCAGCGTTTCCGGCGCTTCTCTCGGGCCGACGATGGTGACGCTTGTGGGGGCGGCCTGCAGGGTTTCCAGCCCGGCGACCATGTGCGTCAGGGCGATGGGCTGGCCGTTCATGATGCCGGAGTGGGCTGCGGCGCACCGTTTGGCGGCTTCCTCGAAGTCGGGCCGTTCAAGCAGCCTGCCGAGGACCGTCAGGGAGTGCACAGCCACGGAGTTGCCGCAGGGGATGGCACCGTCATAGCTGTCCTTGTGGCGTATCAGCACCGTTTCCCCATCATCCGCACTCAGGAAGAAGCCGCCGGTATCGGAGTCCTCAAAGTGCCGTATCATGCTTCGGCGATTGATTCCGCGTGTTCAAGGTAGCGGGGGTCGAACGATGCTTCGTAAAGCTCGGAAAGCCCCCAGAGGAAGAACGCGTGGTCGTCCAGCGTGCCGGGGGCGTTGAGGTGCCCGTCGCGGTAGCCGTGGCGCACTCTGCCGTCTTCCTCGCGCAGGGTGCCGAGGATGAAGTCGGCGGCCTCGCGCGCGGCGATCAGACAATCGGATTCACCCAGAACCCTTGCCCCGCGGGCTAGCGCGGCGATCATCAGGCCGTTCATGTCGGTCAGCACTTTGTCGTCAAGGTGCGGGCGGGGGCGTTTCTCGCGGGCCTCGAAGAGCCGTTCGCGCAGCGCATCGACGTCTGGCGGTGCGGGCTTGCCGGATTCCAGCTCGTTCGGGATGTTTCGGCTGGTGTATTGGCGCGTGGCTTCGTCGCGGAAGTTGCCGCCGGTTCGGATGCCATAGTGTTCGCAGAACCGCTCGGTTTCCTGCGGCGAGAGCACTTCACCGATCTCGGCGGTGGTCCATGTGTGGAAGAGGCCTTCCTCGCCTTCGCTGTCCGCGTCTTCGGCAGTATGGAAGCCGCCTTGCGGGTCGCGCAGGTCTCGCAGGACGTAGGTGAAGATGCGGCGCGCGGTCTCGGCAAATTCGGGATCGCCGCTGGCTTGATATGCTTCGATATAAGCCATGGAGAGCATGGCCTGATCGTAGAGCATCTTCTCGAAATGGGGCAGCAGCCAGTGCTTGTCGGTGGAGTAGCGGTGGAAGCCGAAGCCCACATGATCCCAGATGCCGCCGCGGCGCATGGCTCGCAGGGTCTTCACGGCCATGTCGCGGGCATCGGCGCTGTCGTGTCGCCATGCATACTGCAGCAGGAAGAGGATATTCTGGGCGGAAGGGAATTTTGGGGCCTTGCCGAACCCGCCGGAGTCGGTGTCGAACATGCTCCCGAGTGCACCGTGGGCCAGCCGGGCGAGTCTGCCCGAGTCCGGCACATCGCCTGTTTCGGCGGATGGTTTCATTTCGGCCAGCGCCTCGGTGATTTTCTCGGATGAGTCGGTTACGCGTTCACGCTCGTGGTTCCATATCTCCATGATGCGCGGGATGAGTTCCGTGAGACCCATGCGCCCGCCCTTGGCGGTGGGAGGCAGGTAGGTGGCGGCGAAAAACGGTTTTTGTCCGCTGTCACCAGCACGTTGAGCGGCCAGCCGCCCGAGCCGGTGAGCATCTGGCAGACGTTCATATAGGTCGCATCCACGTCCGGGCGCTCTTCGCGGTCCACCTTTACGCATACGAACGCCTCGTTCAGCAAAGCGGCTATCTCTTCGTCCTCGAAGCTCTCGCGCTCCATGACGTGGCACCAGTGGCACGTTGAATAGCCGATGGACACGAGCACCGGCTTGTCTTCGCGCCGGGCCTTGTCAAAGGCTGCTTCTCCCCACGGAAGCCAGTCCACAGGGTTATATGCGTGTTGCAGCAGATACGGGCTCTTTTCCTGCGCGAGGGCGTTTTGCTTGGTCATGGAGCTCCTTTTCGGGCTTATTGCCAATCGTCGGTCTGGGATTTCAATTAGTGTCGGGTTGGCGTGAAAACGATGTTTTACCATACCATTTTACCCAGTATTTCATAATTGATGACTTTGTGCCTGTTGTCTACCCCCCTGAAAGCAGAAACGCGTTTTTGCCATATCACTCATGAAGGTGGTACTGATTGGCCGGGATTCCTTTTTTTTGTGGTTTGGAATGGGCTTTATGGGCGGACCCGTCGATGCCTAGGCAGTTCTTGGCAAAAGGGTGAAGCATACCGGTACTTCTCGGGATAACCTTTTTAAAGGGGAATGGTGCTGATGGCAGGCCAAAGTTCACGCAGCGAGGCAGGTATGGTGTATGTGGTCGTAATCTCCACTGTTTCGGCCCTGGCTGGACTTCTCTTCGGCTTTGATACCGGCGTGATAGCGGGCGCACTGGAACCTCTGGCGCATCATTTTGCCGTGCAGTCTGAATTCACCAAGGAGTTGATCGTCGCAGCCGTGACGCTTGGTGCCCTTGGTGGTGCGATTTGCAGCGGCAAGGCCTCTTCCCGGCTTGGCCGGAAGCATTCGATCATTCTATCGGCCCTGCTTTTCATTGCAGGAACACTTTGTACATCTCTGGCGCAGAGCGTTTTGATGGTCGTCGCCGGGCGGTTGGTCATGGGCTTTGCCGTTGGCCTGTCGGCAATGGTCGTGCCCATGTATTTGTCCGAGGTGTCGCCTCCCTCCATTCGCGGGGGCGTTGTCTTCACGTTTCAACTGGCAATTACCATCGGCATCTTCGCCGCATACGTCATCAACTCAATATACGCCGAGAACGAGAACTGGCGCTGGATGTTCGGCGTGGGAATCCTTCCGGCCCTGCTGTTGTTTTTCGGTATGCTCAGGCTGCCCGAGAGCCCCCGTTGGCTGGTGCTTAAAAACAGAACCGAGGAAGCGCGCAGGGTGCTGCTTAAAATAATGGCCGTTGAAAAGACCGAAGCGGCCCTGAACTCCATAAAGGAGAGCGTTCAACACCCGCAGGGCGGCCTCAGGGAGCTTTTCTCCAAGCGATTTCTGCCGCTGGTGGCAATCGCGTTTACGCTCTTCGTGCTGCAGCAACTCAGTGGCATCAATACGATATTCTATTACGCCCCCACCGTGTTCAAGGAAGCGGGTTTCAGTGATCCGGTGATGGTTTCATTGCTGCCCGCCTCGGTCAATGTCGCTTCGACCGTTCTTGGCATTTGGGTCGTGGACCGGCTTGGACGTCGGGGGCTGGCCTACATCGGCTTTGCGGGAATGGCTGTCTGTCTGATTCTGCTTGGTGCCGATCTCAATGGAATGGTAGGCGGTCACGGGCCGGAGCCGCTGGTGTCTCTGGTTTCCGTACTTTGCTACATTTTCTTTTTCGCCATCAGCCTTGGGGGAGTGCCTTATATCGTCATGTCGGAGCTGTTCCCCCTGACCCTTCGCAGCGTGGGCATGGCTACGGCTTCTTGTGCGAACTGGGGGTTCAACTTTCTGGTGTCGCTGACATTTCTCACGCTTTCATCGACGCTGGGCATGGGAACCACATTCTGGCTTTACGCCTGTTTCATGGTGCTGGGGCTGGTCTTCACCTATCTTTTTCTGCCGGAAACAAAAGGCCGTCGGCTGGAAGACATCGAGGCCAATCTTTATGCCGGAAAGAGGCCCCGGAATCTGGGTGATCCGGTACAGCAATGATTGTCTGATTGACGCTGTTAAAGATGGCATTGGCGATTTCGGAAAGGGCTGAGAACTGGATGAACGGACGACGTTTCATCCATACGGTATGTATTGGACTCGACATTGCAAACCAAGTAGGCTAAACAGCGCGCCGCATCCTTTGCGCTTTTCGCATCGGAGCGGCTCTAAACAATGCAATGAAAAGCCCCGTTGGTCGGGGCGTGAGGCACCCGGATTATGTTGGCTACTGTAGCGCTGGTCGGAAGACCGAACGTAGGAAAAAGCACCCTGTTCAACCGCCTTCTCAGGAAGACGGTGGCAATCACCCATGACCTTCCGGGCGTCACGCGCGACCGGATTTACGAAGAGTGCCGGATAAAGGGTGTGGATTTCGGTCTGGTGGACACCGGCGGCATGGTGCTCGAATCCGAGGCCACCCCCGAGCTCTCCAAGGACTTCGAGGACGAGATTTTCGAACAGGCCCGTGAGGCCATTCTGGAGGCCAACGCCATCGTGCTGGTGGTTGACGGAAAGCAGGGGATGACCCCGCTGGACGAGCAGGCCGCCGAATTTGTCCGCAAGAGCGGCAAGCCCATCCTGCTTTTGATCAACAAGGTCGATGGGTACGAGGTGGAAGCCGACATGATGGCCGAGTTCTATGCGCTCGGGTTCGATCAGCTGCCCGTTTCCGCCGCGCATGGGTACAACCTCAACGAGGTGCGTGACCGTGTGGCCGAACTGGTCCTCGACCTCGGGCTGCCCGCTCACGAGGAAGACGACATCGAGCGCGGCGTCCGCATTACCATGCTCGGTCGCCCCAACGCCGGGAAGTCCTCCATGGTCAACGCCATCATCGGCGAGAAGCGGCTGATCGTCAGCGACGTGGCCGGGACCACCCGCGACAGCATCGACGTGACCTTCGAGAAGGGCGGCAAGCGTTACACCTTTGTCGATACCGCCGGGGTGCGCCGCAGGACCAACATCACCGAGGAGCTGGAGCGTGTCAGCGTGCTGCGCGCCCTCAAGAACTCCCGGCGCTCTGACGTGACCGTGCTGGTCATCGACGGGACGGACAAGGTCTCGCGGCAGGACAAGCGGCTCATCGAGTTCCTGTCCCGCGAGAAGGTGCCGTTCATCGTGGCGGTCAACAAGGTGGACCTCATCGAACGTTCGCGTAACGACTACGTCATGCAGCTTTTCCGTCAGGAACTGCGCATCGTGCCGCACGTGCCGGTCATCATGACCTCCACGCTCAAGGGCATCGGCGTCGGCAAGCTTCTGCCGCTGGCCGAGAGCATCCGTGACGAGTGCAAGGTGCGCGTCGGTACGGGACAGCTCAACCGGGCTCTGGAAAAGGCCATCGAGCAGCACCAGCCGCCCGTGGTCAAGCGTCGCCGCCCCAAATTCTATTACATCACGCAGGCGGACGACGAGATTCCTACGTTCGTGTTTTTCGTCAACGATCACACCATCGTGAAGTCTTCCTACGTTCGCTATCTGGAGAACCAGCTCCGCAAACTGTTCCGCATCAAGCATGCCCCGGTGAACGTGGTCTGCCGCTCCAGCCACGAGAAGAAGGGCGGCGAGAAGCGTCGTGGCATGTCCGCCATCGGCAAGCGCGGACCGGGCAAGGGGCTGCGCTTTGGCGCCAAGACCCGCAAGCAGGAGCAGAAGAGCGAGACGGTTCTCAAGCAGCGTCACAAGAAGAAAAAGGAAGGGAAGGAATAAAAAAGCATTTCCCGTCCTTGACAGCAGAACCCGTGAGAGTGTATTTGCTTTTGCCTCGACGCACCGAGGCGTCACACGCGGAGAAGTGGCCGAGTTGGCTGAAGGCGCACGCCTGCTAAGCGTGTAACGGGCGTAAACCCCGTTCGAGAGTTCAAATCTCTCCTTCTCCGCCATATTTCATAAAAGGACCGATCCATCAGGATCGGTCCTTTTTTGTGCTTGCTCCCATGGAACTGTTGTCGAAAGACTCAATATGATCCTGATTATAACGGTCTGGACGTTGGGACTTGCTCCGTCTAGTCTTTTCAGTAAACCATGGGATTCTTCCGTACTGTGAACGAGTTGTGGGTGAATCCGTACGTGGTTTGTGGAGTGGAAACCGCAACCTGCTTTGGTTTTCTGGGCGGAATGACTGTGTATCAGTCTTTGTATGGTTTTGTGTTTCAAACATTGGAGTTTGTCATGAGCAAGAAGATTCAGCTTCCCGATGAGATTCTGGACGGAATCGCCGGCGGCGTGTTTACCATTGGCGGTCAGACGGTTTCCGATCTTTCCATTACTGATGAGGGCATGTCCATCACCTGTGCGGGGCAGACGTTCAAGCATACATGGTCTGAAAAGGAACGGAAGGAATTGAAGGACAATCCGACCGAATTCTCCATGTTCAAGGATGCTATGGCTCAAATACAGGGAAGTTCATCCAGCTGCGACTTGGAGGATGCGCTGAAGATGCTTGGCTTGGATATGTAGCTTGCTTTGGTATCCAGTGATTCAACTCAATGGAAATAGAAAGCCCCACCTGAGTGGGGCTTTTTCTTGAAGGGATGAACGATGTCAGAACGGTCGCTTAGGTCATTTGCCGTATGGCGAGATCGTGAAAGACCCCTTTAGCACTCATGAGCTCTTCATAGTTGCCTGATTCAACAACTTCGCCGTCCTTGAGGACGAGAATCACGTCCGCTTCCTGAATGGTGCTCAGTCGGTGGGCGATGACTATTCTGGTCACGGGCAGTTGGTTGAGTGACTGGGTCACGATCTCCTGTGTGCGGTTGTCCAGCGCACTCGTGGCTTCGTCGAAGAGCAGCACGTTGGGCCTGCGGGCCAGTGCGCGAGCGATGATAAGCCGCTGCTTCTGCCTCCGGAGAGCGTTGAGGCACCTTCGGAAATGACCGTATGCATTCCCATGGGCATTGCTTTGATGTCTTCCGCAAACCCTGCCATTTCCGCTGCCTGCCATGCGTCGTCCAGTGTCAGCGTCGAAGCTCCGATGATGTTGGTGAAGATGTCGCCGGGCATGAGGCCGCCGTTCTGGAGCACAACTCCCATCTGCTTGCGGACTTTTGCCGCGTCGACCTGCGAGATATCCTGATTCTCATAGAGGATGGAGCCGGATTCCGGTTTTTCGAAGCCCAGGAGCAACCGAAGCAGCGTTGTCTTGCCCGAGCCCGAAGCCGGTGATGGCCACAAACTGCCCCGGTTCAATCTTGAGGGAGACATTTTTGAGTATCAGTGGGCCGTCCGGATCATAACGGAAGTTCAGGTTGGCCATCTCGATGTTTCCCTTGATTTCTCCGGGATCGCCCGTAGCTTCGGCGCTTTCCGTTTCTTCCTTCAGGATCGGTTTGAGTCGCTCGAAGTAGGGCACTGCCTTAAAGATTTTCGTGGCCGCCGCGACCATGCCGAGTATGCCGCCCTGCAGCCCGCCGAACGCGGCCCAGAAGGCCATGAACGTGCCCATGTCCATGTCATTTTCACGTTCAAAGTAGATGACGCCGAGATAGATCAGCGCGGAGCCGATTGTGGCAAAGAGCGTGTTGAAGGCGGTAAACGCGTTGCCGACGCTGCTCAGCGTGTAGGAGATACGGCGTTGTTCGGCGAAATTCTCCGCCCACTGCATCAGCGCCCTGTCCTCGGCCCCGCTGGCGCGAAGCTTGGACACGCCGGTTATGAATTGGAGCGTCTGCCCGGAAATTCGTCCGGCCATACTGACGGCCTTGCGCTGGTAGTGAATCTGGATGATGGAGACGACCGCAGTCATTGCCGCTGAAATGAACACGATAAGAAGTGCCACGGTTGCCAGCTTCATATCGAAATAGAAAAGTTGGGCAAGGTAGATGAGCGAAAAGAGCGCGGAAAACATGGAGCTGAGGCTGGCTCCGGAGAGCATCTGCTGGACCGCGCCGAGTGCGTTGGCCCGCTGGGCAAGGTCGCCTGCGGTGTATTTTCGGAAAAAGCTGACAGGCAGTCGCAGCAACCGCTCCCATATGGCGGTTTCCAGATTGTGGTCCGCCCGGACCTTGGCCCTGAGCATGGAAATGGATTTGGCCGCCTCGAAAAGCAGCGACGTCATGGTAAAGCCGATCAGGATGGCCACGATCTGCATGAGCCTGTCTTTGTCCGCGCCGGGAATCACATCGTTGAAGATGGTTCTGGTCAGCAGTGGGGTGACAAGCCCGATAAGCCCGATCGTTGCGCCAAGTCCCGCAACCCATGCAAGGTCTTTTCGGCAGCCGCGCAGTCCGAAGGTCAGGATATCCCGCATGCCGAGCTTCTTGTCCGGCAATGGGCGGTAGAACGTGTAGGCGACCGGTTCCAGCTCTTCCAGCAGTTCTTTTGTGACCGGTGTTGTCTCGCCTGTTTCCGGAATGTGCAAGGAGTATGATCTGGCCGAGACGGGCAGCAGGGCCACCGGCTGCTTGTTTTTTCCCAGAAAACCGACCAGCGGGCCGCCATCCTGTTTGTGCCAGCCCTGTCGAAGAAGAACCCTGCGCGCCCTCATATTGGCGGATTCGGCTACCTCTTCCACCGTGTTCCCCGACACGGGGGTGGGGAGCTGTGAAAAATCAACCCCGAGTTTTCGGGCCACAACCGAGCAGGCTCGTACGAGGTTGTTTTCGGTGTCATGAATGCCGGACGCTTCTATGGAAGAGTCCATGATGGAAGCGAGCTTGAGGAGGCCACCACGAGTGACGCGGACATCGGCTGCGGTTTTTTCCCGCAAGGCCACCAGCTGTCTGCCGAGGCAAAGGCCGCCCCGAGGTTCAGGCAGTTCAGCGCCACATGATATCCGTAGTCGAAGGCTGGCCAGAAGCTGTCTGAGCCGAGCAGGTCTTCCGTGGAAAGCGACTCCAGCGACAGGTCGTTCAGGGCCTGAATCCAGCCTGCGGCGGGTAGCGGATACCACTGGCCCGCCTTGATGTCCTCCATGCCCATGAACAGCGTCTGGCCTTCGGATGTGTGTCGAATCCAGAGTGTTTCGTCTTTGGCGCGTGCGAGATCGAGCTGCGTCAGTTCATGATGCACGCCTTTATCCAGTTGGGTCTGTACGTCCGGGAGGCTTTCGGCGCTCCGGGCCAGTGCGGCTGAAAGGTCATTGAGATAGCCATTGACCAGTTTGGCAGCAAACACGGGATCAAGCTCGTCCACTACGCTTCGGCTAATGCGATAGGCCCGGGTACCGGGAGTGCCGACACAGAGCAGCGATGCGCCCGGATGCTTCGGGTGCCCGAATGCGGCACCACCTGCCTCCACGCTCAGGACCGGGGTGCGTTCGGACTCATTTTCGCCATCTTCCTGAAGAAATACGTCGATGCGGCCGCTGGCAACAAACCAGATGTCGCCACTTCCGGAGAGGGAGAAGGGCGAGTTGGCGTCCAGCGTGAGAGCAACGCCTTGTTCCGTGATGTATTGTTCCATGGAATTCATTGTCAGCTCTCAATCAGCCGCTTGTACGGGCCGTCTTCACGCATCATTTGTTCATGGGTGCCGCGCTGGACGATTTTCCCCTTGTCCATGACCACGATTTCGTCGCAGTTGCGGATGGTCGACAGTCGATGGGCCACGATGAGGCAGGAGCAGCCCCGCCTGCGGAGGTTGTCGTCGATTATCCGCTCTGTCTCCGCATCCAGCGCGCTGGTGGCCTCGTCGAGCACGAGGATGGACGGGGCCGTGGCGAGTGCCCGGGCAATCTCGAGGCGCTGGCGTTGTCCGCCGGAGAGGTTGGCCCCGTTTTCATCCAGCATGGAGGCATACCCGCCGGGCCGTGACGTGGCCATGTCGTGGATACAGGCGTCCTTTGCCGCGGCAATGACGCGGTCATCGGAAATGGTGGGGTTCCACATGGTGATGTTGTCGCGCAGGGTGCCCTGAAAAAGAACGACCTCCTGATCCACGAACGAGAAGGACTCAAGAAAGACCTCGCGGGGCGTTTGCCGAAGGGTGCGGCCGTCGAACAGGATTTCACCGTCCCACGGTTCAAGCAGTCCGCTGATAAGCTTTGCCACCGTGGATTTTCCCGAGCCTGATCCGCCAACGAGCGCAATACGCCTGCCCGGCGTGAGCGTGAGGTCAAAGTCCTCTATGAGCGGCGGCGAGAGCTTGGAGTAGCCGAAAGTGAGCCCTTTGACTTCCAGACGGCCCGAAAGGCGAATCTGGTCTTTGGAGGAGACTGTCTCCGTAGCCTCGGAGTCATAGAGCGGAGCCTCTTCGTATCGCATGACATCGTCCAGCCTGTTCATGTCGCCCTGCAGGGTCTGCAACTCGGTGCCGAGCTGTACGATGGCGTTGAACGGGGCGAGGAAGCTGGCTGTGAGCGACTGAAAGGCCACCAGCATGCCGATGGTCATCTCGCCGTTCATGACGCGCATGGCGCCGAGGCCGAGAATGGCCGCAGTGCTCAGGCCGGAAATCAGGCCCGGGATGGGCATGACGAGGCTGCTCCAGCGGTTCATTTCCTGAAGGGCGTTGCGGAATTTCGCTACCTGCCCTGACCAGCGGGCAAAGAAGTCCGATTCCGAGCTTGATGCCTTGATGCTCTCAATCAGCTGCAGGCCGCCAGTGGCCGTTCCGGATATCTTGCCTTTTTCCTGCAGGATGCGCTGTTGCAGGTCGGAGCGTTTTCTGTTCACCCATTTCAGCACGAAGATGTTGAGCAGGGCGAATACTATGGCAATCGCCGTGAGCAGCGGGTCATAGAGAACCATGATACAGGCGAAAAAAACGGCCGTGACGATCGAGATGCAGGTGGAGGCAAGCGTTCCGGTGAGCAATCCGGCCACAGTGTCGTTCAAGGCGATGCGGCTGCCGATCTCGCCCGCATAGCGCTGCGAGAAGAAATTCATGGGCAGTCGAAGAACATGCCGGAAGAATTTGGCCGAAGAGATGACCGCAAGTTTTGTCTGCTGGCGAAGCAGGGCCTGATCCTGCAGCCAGCCCAGAACGGCCCGCATCAGTGCGGTGAGGAGCATCCCGAAGATAAGGGGGCGGAGCCAGTCGTGACTGCCGCCGACAAGGATGTTGTCCACGAACACCTTGGAGAATATCGGGATGACCAGACCGGGGATCACCAGCGTCAGCCCGGCAACGACGGCAAAGGCCACTCCCTTCTCGCGCAGAGAAATGCGTTTGCCCAGTGAGCGGAGTACGCTGGGCTTGTCTCCGCCGGGTTTGAAATTCGGTCCGGGCTCGATGACCAGCGCAACCCCGGTGAAGGCTTGGTCGAATTCCTCATACGGCACAACCTTCGGGCCGGAGGCGGGGTCGTTTATGTATACCTTGTTGCCCTTAATGCCTTCCAGAACGACGAAGTGATTGAAATTCCAGAAAATGATTACTGGAAGTCGGACGGTTTTGATGTGGGCGGGCTCCATGCGGTAGCCCTCGGCGGTCATTCCGTAGGAACGGGCCGCGCGCAGCACGTTGCTTGCCTTGGAGCCGTCGCGGGTGACGCCGCAGTCCTCACGGAGCTTCTCCAGCGGGACGTACAGCCCGTAATGGCCGAGGACGATGCCGAGGGCCGCGGCACCGCACTCGAGGGCTTCCATCTGGATGACCGTGGGGGTCCTGACGCGCTTGTTTTTCCAGAGCGCTTTTTCACTAGCCACCTGGATTTACTCCCCGATTCCGAGCACGGTCTTCTTGAGATAGGGGATCAGCAGTGAGATTGGGCGCTGTTCCTCCACAACCACGTCGGCCTGACACATGGTGCCGGACTGGAGCTTGACCGGTGCTCCCTTGCCGGATGACCACTTGAAGCCGGAATGGGATTGCGGGTCCTTTACCAGCTTTGCCCGGACCTTGATGGGCGGCCCCTCGCGGGAGAGCATTTCCACGAGCTTTTCATTTTCTAGAAGGTGCATCATGCCTCTGGTGGAAGCGGGAAAGGCAGACACGCTGACTACTTCGCCAATGACCACCCCGTATTCCTCGCGTTTGGTCACGGACGGAGCCACGTGCATGGTCATGCCGGGCTTGATGCGTTTGCCCTGATCCGGACTGAAGTAGGCCGAAATGTAGAAGCTGTCGTCAGGAGAGTAAGTCTCCAGATTGAGCAGGGCTTCGCCTGTTCGCAGGAACGCTCCCGGAGCCTTGAACACCTCGTTGACGCGGCCTTTTTTGGGCGTAACGATGCTTTCGGCCAGTTCAAGCTTGTCCTTGAGGCTGTCAACCTCCTCTTCGGCATGGATGATTCTGCGCTCCACGTCGATCTGTTCCTTGCGCCGCTCGCTGGCCGCCTCGAAGGTTGTGGTCGGCAACGAGGCCAGTTGTTCCCGGTATTTTAAAACTTCCTGCAAGACCTGATTGTATTCGGCCTTGACGTCGAGATAGGTTTTTCGCGCTACGATTCCCTGTCCGACGAGCTTCTCGTGCTGGACAACCCGTTCGTGGAGGTCGTCCAGCCTCGTCTCGGCGAGTCGTATCGAATCCGTAAGGGTCTTTCGTTGCTGGGCTATGTGACGTGTCCGGGAAGCGTGGATGTCAGAGCCGAGCTGGTTGACGAACGCCCGCTCCTCTAGAAGGTGGTCCAACGTGCGCTGGGCTTCTTCCAACTGGTGTTGCAGTTCGGGCTGGTTGATGCGGGCCACGACCTGATCTTGCTCGACGGTCTCGTCCACACCCGCGAAGACCTCGACAATCTGTCCGTCACTCAGCGAGACAACGTCGAAAAGAGCGCCTTTTTCAACGAGGATTCCCTGTCCGGAGACCTTGGTGGGGATGGTCCCGAAGAATCCCCAGACAACGCCCATGCCCACCAAAAGCATGCAGGCCGCAAGGACGGCCCATCCCATGGGGGAGGTCACACGCATGACCTGATCCAGCTGCTCAGGAGAGGAGAGGCGGTCGAGCGCGACTTTTCTGAATATCTGCGACATGAGGAACTCGATTGCTGTCTAGGAGCGCATTATTGAGAATCACTGACCCGTGTGCCGAATGATGCCCGTTTAATCAAAGAGATCCTTGACGCCTCTGAGAATGTCGTCGGCACCATCAGCTATTTGGTCCCCGGCACTGATGAGATCATCGCCGCCACCGAGGGTGATGTCCACTTCACGTTCGGCCTCTTCCTTGGTCTCGCCATGCACGATTCTGCGTCCTGCGATGGCGATGGGACGTGCGATTTTCTTACACCCACCCCATATGCCTGAAATTGGGCCAGCCCCGACGACGCTGTCGAGCTCTTCTTCGCTGAGCTTGGTCATGCGAATCTGATTCGATTCCGGATTGTTGATGACCTCTCCCATTTCTTCAGGCGTGAAATCATATCCGGCGTCAGCGATGGTTTTGCGCAGCAGGTCATTGTCCTCGATGGAATTCATTTTAATGGTGAGTTCCGGGTCGTTGGCCATGTCGTTCATAAACCGGACAGCTTCCGTTTTGCTCATGGTCACCTCATTTGGTTGAGTCGGGTTTTTTATGGGAGCACAATACATAGAAATGTCGGATTACTGAACACCTTTATAATCGGTAATGCATCACGATTGAGCAAATCAAGTAGTGGTGGATGAGGCCTTGTCATGCATTGCTTATTGGGTTGTAGCGGTTGTCACCCGGGGACAAAAAAGGTAGACAATATCCTCTTCATGAACCTGAAAAACCATCCGAGAAGCATGAACGAATCCACCATTTGCAAGTCCTTCGAGGCCCTTCGTGAAACCACGCCGCTAGTGACGAACATCACCAACTATGTTGTCACCAACTCCACCGCCAATGCATTGCTGTCCATAGGCGCGTCACCCATCATGACGCACGCCGTGGAAGAGGTGGAGGAACTCATGGCTTTCAGCGGCGCGCTGGTCATAAACCTCGGCACCGTGGCCCGCACATACGCAGAGGCCATGCCCGTGGCATGGGCCGCCGCCAACCGCAACAACGTGCCCGTGGTGCTCGACCCCGTCGGGGCCGGGGCCACCAAGCTGCGGACCGAACTGCCTGCCGGGATGCTTGCCGAGTACAAGCCCGCCATCATTCGCGGCAACGCCTCGGAAATAATGACCCTTGCAGGGGAGGCAGGTTGCGCCAAGGGCGTGGACAGCACGCAGGGCGCGGAGGCAGCCGAAGACGCGGCAAAGGCGCTGGCGAAATTGCACGGCTGCGCAGTGGTGGTCAGCGGCGAGGTTGATCTTGTCACGGATGGAGAGCGCGTGGCGCGCATCCGGGGCGGCTCCGACATGATGCCGCTCGTCACCGGACTCGGCTGCACCTGTTCCGCCATCTGCGGTGCCTTTGCTGCGGTATGCGATACTCCCTTTGAAGCCGGAGTCGCGGGCATGACCGTCATGGCCGTGTGCGGCAAGCGGGCGGCTGATGCTGCCAAGGTCCGGGAACCCTGCAGCTCAACCTGTACGACGAGCTGTACACCCTGACTCCGGAGCGTCTCGCTGCGGACATGGACGTGAGCTTCGAATAATGCGCGCGCCCGACTACGGCGTCTATCTCGTGACCGACAGGGGGCTTTGTCTTGGCAGACCCCTTGAGGACGTGGTGCGCGAGGCGGTCTCAGGCGGTGTTACCGTGGTGCAGCTTCGGGAGAAGCATACGGACACTCGTGAGTTTGTGGAGCTTGCCCGTTCGTTGAAAAAGGAGCTGGAGCGACATGATGTTCCGCTGCTCATCAACGACCGCATCGACGTGGCGCTGGCCTGCGGCGCGGATGGAGTTCACGTGGGGCAGAGTGACATGCCGTACCCGGAGGCTCGCCGTCTCATGGGGCCGAAGGCATCATAGGCCTTTCCGTCGAGACCATGGAGCACGTGCGCGAGGCTGAAGCGTGGGACGTGGACTATCTGGGAGTCAGCCCCATTTTTTCAACCAGTACCAAGACGGACACCGGCAAGCCGTGGGGCCTTGACGGCCTGCGGCGGCTTCGTGACGCCACCCGGCACCGGCTGGTCGGTATCGGCGCGCTGAATGCTGACAACGCCGTTGATGTAGTGCGGGCCGGGGCGGACGGAATCGCCGTGGTTTCGGCGATCTGCTCGGCTTCGTCCCCTGCAGATGCGGCGGCAGAGCTCTTGCGAAAAGTTTCGGCCGCCCGCGCGGCTACCACTTGATTCCCTCTGCATAGCTCTCTATAGTCAGAAGATCGGGAAGGATTCAGGCTCGTTCCTTGCAAATTGGCGGGAACGGGCAATCGTTTCATCCTCCGACCGGGCGGTGACATGCTGGACGTATCGGTACAGCTGGACTACCTGCGGCAGATCCAGCGGTCTTTTGCACATGGTTCCCAGCGCTTCGATCTTATCGAAGTGTTTGGCACCATGTTGCTGTATGTCATGCCTGTTGTGGGTCTCTTTGCCGCATGGAGGTATCGCAGCTATCTGCAGTACCTTTTCATCCGTTTCATTTCCGTTTTCTTCAGAAGCAAGAGCCACGGTGACATCGAGGACTATCTCACCAACAAGGCCGTGATGCTTGAAGTGCATTTCCTTGATGGCGAGGGCATCGGGCGATTGCTCTGTCATGCGCGGATTTCATCCGTCTTCTCCGGGCGAATGTCACTGGATCTGGTTCGAGTGGAACCTTCGGCGCGAAAGCTGAAAGGCCAGCAGGTGCTTTGTCTGTGCAAGCCCTTTGTTTACAGTGGCCGTAAGATCAACTCTTTTGTGTCCTACATCTCCTTTGCAAAAAAACGCGGGGCAATGGTCAAGAAACTTGTGCTGCTTACACCGCTCAAGTACCGCTTCACCATACGGCGAAAGCATGCCCGGCAGAAGGTCACGCGGCAGGAGATGTTCCGCATCAAGGCATGGGACGGCAGGCGTCGCAACACGTTCTGGCAGCACAGGCCCGACATGCAGACCATCTCCAGAAGCAACCGTACTCCGGACAAGATGCATCTTCGCGTTGGTAATATTTCACCCGGCGGAATCCGGTTGTTCATCGAGAATCCCAAGCCGCCCGGACTGCCGCCGCTGACACAGGGGCAGACGCTGGTGCTTCGCATCAGCATCAAGCAGCCGGGCAGCAAAAAGTTCATGTACTTTACTGTGCTGGGCACCATTCGCAGCCGTTTCAAAGAGAAGAACGGTGCCGTTGGGCTGGGGATTCAGTTCACCGCGCTCGCCGAGAAGCATCCCGGCGAGGGAACCGGCTATACGTGGAGAAGCGTGAAGGACGAGGTTCTGCCGCTCAAGCAGTTCCTCGACAGGTTAGGGAGTAAACGTTAGGAGCGTTTCCTGCCGCATTTCGAGCAGAGGCCGTAAAGGTACATCTTGTGGTGCGACAGGGTGAAGCCGTGTTCTTTGGCGATGGCTTCCTGCCGTTTCTCGATGACGTCATCAAGAATCTCGATGTTTTTACCGCACCGCTCACAGATGAGGTGGTCGTGGTGCTCCTCTCCCCATGAGACTTCATAGCGGCTCACGCCGTCCGCAAAGTCGAGGGATTCGACAATACCCGCCTCCACAAGCAGCTTGAGCGTGCGGTAGACGGTTGCCTGTCCGATGGACGGGTCCACCTTTTTGACCTTGTCGTAGAGTTCTTCGGGCGAAAGGTGTTGTTTCTCGTCAATGAAGGTGTCGAGGATGAGTCGCCGCTGCGGCGTCATCTTGAGGTTCTTCTCACTCAGGTAGGTCGTGAAGGCGTCTTGCGGCGTTTTCATGCGATTTCGGTATGTTTTTTAAGGTGGATGAATATGCTTCTCAATACGGGATTACGCCATAAGGTGTCAATGCGTCTTGCAGTCGAAGCTTGACAGCAAGGCGTAAGTGCATAATATGGCGGCCTTGCAACGCGGCGGGATGTCCGAGTCCGGCTTATGGAGGCGGTCTTGAAAACCGTTGGCCCTTCACGGGGCCCGTGGGTTCGAATCCTACTCCCGCCGCCACGAAATCAAAAGGCTATCACCTTGAAGGTGATAGCCCTTTTTTTGTGAGCTGAAACGAAGAATGGAAATGGAAATTGTACTGGCAAGTATAAAGGTAAGGCGACAGAGGCTGGGGCGTCCCAGTCAGCCAACCCGGACGGGGATATGAGGAGCGCTCTCACCCGCCAAGGCTACAATTCAAGAACATAGAATAAAAGAGAACAAAGGCAAGCTTCATGACAGGCTTAGTGTTCCCCATGCCAAAACAATTATGATGCTTGGCATGGGGAGAAGGGCGGCCACGAGGACCGGCGGCGACCCCGGCTTGCCCAAGCCTCACCCTTTAAAAGGGTGAGGACGTCGCTCGGGTATTCTCCGCCCTTGTGAAAAGCATAGCTTCTAGAAAGAGGTGAGGTAAGTAGAAGGGAACCATGTTGCTTGGCAGCTGATGGGGCCCAAAAAAGAGTAGTAGAACCAAATAGTTGATTTCAATACTATCAGAGTATCTGTTCCAAAAAAGAACTGCGTTTTCATAAAACGCAGTTCTTTTTTTGTGAGTCGCCTGAGCGATGGGCGGCACCCCCCATCGACCCAAGCCCCAGAGGTCGGGGACGATTCTCAGGTCGACTCTCTGAAAAAATAGCATTCAAAAAGAAGAGGAGCAAGGGAGATAGCCGCAGACATCGAAGCGCCTCGGTCTGCCGACCCTGCCGGGAGTATGTGGGCGCTCCCACCCGACAAGAGACAATAATAGTGGCTATCCAGTTTGAAGACAGAGGTTAACTGCAGGCAGGCCAGCACAGTCAACTGAGTATAATCGTGGATGATAAAGGAAAAATGAGGCGAGCTCGGGCAGTGGTTACTATCTCGGCATCGGCCTGTATTCTGTTGCACGCCGCCATCGGGGGCACCTTAGGTAAAAAAGGTACTGCTGAATTGTGGAAGAAATATGCGGAGCATCTTGCTGAGAGGCATTAAGATAACAGGCTGGAAGCCCTAGAGAGGGAGCGGAGTACTGTAGCGGAAGTCTAAAACTGGGCAGAGGCTGGAGCGTCCCAGTCAGCCAACCCGGACGGGAGTATGAGGAGCGCTCTCACCCGCCAAGATTACAAACGAAATGTAGGATTGAATGCATGGAAAGGCAAGCGAAAAGGAAGAAGCAGAGGGCTCGAATTCGTTGGATCCTTTCGGCGTGACGGCGCTATACGGTTGGGATAGTTGTCGCTATATATCCATTTCTGCGGCCCTTACCACTGTACTTTAACTCTTCTCACCCCCCATGCGCCTCGCCCATTAACAGGCGGACGCCGACGGTCAGGGCGAATCCGGCCAGCATGGCAAAGAAGCCTCGGTGATTTTTGCATTGCACCAGCAGGGGGTTGTCGCGCAGGCCGTGGGTTGTGCTCAGGTAGAGGAATACGCCTGAGGCGGCCGCGAGGATGAATCCCTTTACTTCCAGCATTTCGTGGGCGCTCAAGTACTCCTGTGCGTTCTCTCCGACAATGATGCCGAGCGGCGTGGAAAAGGCGAAGAACGTGTAGAGCGCGATGGTGCGGAACCTGCCGAGCGTGCTGCGGACCATTTTGACTGCCAGCGCGAATCCGGCCGTACCCTTGTGCGCGATGATGGCCAGAAAGACCATTACCGCCTGCGCCGTTCCGCTCACGCCGAGCGCTGTGCCGAGCAGGAAGGACGGAATGGCGATCATCACCGTCATGATGACCGGAATGACCGGACTGGTCAGGCCGTCGTCCCTTTGACCCTTGGCCGAAAGCTCTTCTTCCCGGTGCTCCATGAACAGAAGCAACAGAAATGCCGAGGCCGCGACTACCGGCGTCAGCGGAATGGGTGCGTGCGGGTAGCGCGCCCAAGTAGATGAATGGAGCTTGGCAGCATCATCACCAGCGACAGGGCCAGAAAGACGCCGCAGGCGAACGGCTTGCCGAGGGGAAAGCCGTCGTTGCGCCGGGCTTCTTCCGGCCGGGAAAGCGGCAGCCAGCCTCCGGCGAGCGTCACCAGCAGGATCGAAATCAGCGAAAACCATTGAAATTGGGTGAGCATAGTTCTTCCGTTTTGTCTCGGAGCCGTAACCCCTGCTCCGGATAGTGTCTAACCATAATATATTCCTCGACCCGTTAAAAGAGTTAGCGCGTCCAGCGTATTCTTTTTCATGGAATTCGATGCGTTGCTGAAAAGTAACCTGAGAAGAGATTATAACTTTGGCATTGGGAGCGATTCTCGGTTATGGTGTAAACTAGTCTAATTTATCAAATCCGTGGGTAGGGAATGGCTATGTTTATGATTCTGTGCAGAATGCTCGTGCGAACGGGGGCTGTCGCGTTGGTATTGCTCATGCTGATGGGCGGAAGTGTTTTTGCTGCAGAAGGGCCGATCCTCATTGGCTCCATCTTTGCGCATACCGGCAAGGCAGCCGAAGAGAACACCCCGAATTATCTCATGGCTCGCATGGCCGCACAGTCCATAAACAAGTCCGGGGGAGTCCTCGGAAGGAGGATTCGCCTGATAGAGCTGGATAATCAAAGCTCAGTGCTTGGCGCGCGTCAGGCTGCCGTCGATGCGGTGAACGCCGGAGTCGTGGCAGTTGTCGGCCCATCTTGGAGCAGCCACGCCATGGCCATGGCGCCTATTTTCCAGAAGGCGGGCATCCCCATGGTCGGCGCGACTACGACATCGCCAAAGGTCACACAGGTAGGCGATTTCATTTTCAGGGCTTGTTATACCGACAAGACGCAGGCTTCTGCTCTGGCGCGGTTTGCCTATGAGGACCTTGGTGCGCGCCGGGTCTCCATGCTGGTCGTGGCCGGGGACGTATTCAGCGAGGGCATCGCTGACTTTTTTAAACAGGATTTCGAAGAGATGGGCGGTCGTGTCGTCAATCGATACCCGTATCTTCTCAGCTCCATGGATTTCGGAAAGCAACTGGCCTCGGTTGAGACTGATAAAGTCGATCTGTTGTTGGTGCCGGGGTTTGCAAGGGATTCGGGGTTAATCATCATGCAGGCCCGGAAAATGGGGCTGACAATCCCTATACTCGGGGGAGACGGATGGGCAGCGCTTGAGCAGTATCCATATGTGGATGAACTCAAGGGGGATAACTATTTTTCCTCTCACTGGCATCCGGATACGGATACGCCGGAGAGCAGGAGCTTCGTCCGTCTGATGAAAAAGGAATTGGGCGACAACGTCCTGAACCTGATCGA
Source organism: Salidesulfovibrio brasiliensis JCM 12178 (assembly GCF_001311825.1). Classification (GTDB taxonomy): domain Bacteria; phylum Desulfobacterota; class Desulfovibrionia; order Desulfovibrionales; family Desulfovibrionaceae; genus Pseudodesulfovibrio; species Pseudodesulfovibrio brasiliensis. Next base: position 33,160 of record NZ_BBCB01000002.1, read on the forward strand.
TTCCGGAAACCCGGTGGCATACGACGCGCTGCAACTGTTGGCGGAAGCCATTCGCAGGGCCGGAAGTGCAGAGCCGAAGGACATCCGTGATTCGCTGGCCACTCTCAAGGATTTCAAGGCTGTCACCGGAACGATTTCGTACGCCGGATCGCGTGATCCCGTGAAGCCGGTCGTGCTCCTTCGTATTGAAAACCATAGCGTCCAATTCGTGAAAACCGTGCGCCCCTAGTTATGAAGAAGACCCTTTCCAGCAGGCTGAGCGAATCCGTCTTCATCACGATGCTTGTCGTGACAGGGCTATTTCTTGCTGTTGGTATTCCCATACAGTTGCATCAGAACGAGAGCAGCAGGAACATGGTCTGCTTCGTGCTCGATACGCTGGTGAGCAGAGATCATGACAGCCTCGCCAATGAGTTGTTCGAGCGTCGTTTCTCGGCAGTTGAGTTGAGGCTGATGGAAGTCAGCCGTGTGGAAAGCATCAAGCGGGTGACGCTCTATGACAAGGACGGCAAGCGGTTGACGAACGAGCCGGGCGACGTTGACAGTCCGGCTTCTATTTCCGTGAAGAATCGTCAGGCTGAAGGGGAGCGGTACCATGCTTTCGAGGACGGCGATGTGCTGGTCTTTACCCGTCCTGTGCGTGCTCTGGGAGAACCTATCGGATGGATAGAGATTGTTTACGACATGACGCGGGTTCACCAGCAAACCATTTTTTTCTATACGTTTTTCGGCACGCTGCTCCTGCTTACTCTGGCGTGCATGTATGTTTTCCTTCGGCGTCGGATGCAGCGTTTTGTCTTTCATCCGCTGCAGCGTTTGATGGATGTCATGGAAAGCGTCCGCGTTGGGAAAAGGCTTCCCCGCCCAGACATGACCAATGAGACCGAGGAGATCGGCAATCTCATGGATACGTTCTGGAATATGTCCGAACGACTGCACCGTTCATACGCCGACCTTGATGAAAAGAACGTGCAGCTCATGCAGCTTCTGGAAGAAGCCGCGAGCAATGCCGAAGCGCTGGGAGAAAGCGAGGCCAGGTTCCGGGCCATTGTCGATCAGGCTCCGGTGGGAATAATGCTTTTTGACAATGACGGGGCTGTCATCAGCACCAACCAGTTTTTTGCAGACATGATGGGCGCGCCGGGCATAGAGGCGATTGTCGGGCTCAATATGCTTAAGGATATGCCCATGGAGGCGGTACAGCGCTGCGTCAGGCAAGCGATCGACGCAGATGAGAGCAGGTATGAAGACTACTACACTTCGGTATCCGGCGGAAAGCGGCTCTATATACGTGCAAGGCTCAAACGTTTTACGGATAAGTTGCTTTGTGGCGTATTCGAGGACCTTTCGGAGCAAAAGCTCATGCTGGATGCGCTGGCGCAGAGCGAGGCCAGCCTTGCGGAGCTTAACAGGGGGTTGGAGGAGACTGTGGAGGTCCGAACGCGTGACCTCGCGCTCAAGGCTGCAGAGCTTGAGAAGGCCAATGAGCGCCTTCGGGAACTAGATACGCTCAAAACCTCCTTCCTGTCCGCCGTTTCTCATGAACTCCGAACGCCGCTGACGTCCATACTCGGGTTTGCCAAAGTGACGGGAAAAAGTTTTTCCAAAAATTTCATGGCACTTGACGCCTGTGAGGATGAATTGCGCGAGAAGGGGCAGATCATTGAGCGGAATCTCAGGATCATCGGTAGCGAGGGTGGTCGCCTGTCCAGACTGGTGAACGACCTGCTAGACCTGGCGCGTATTGAGTCTGGCAGGATGTCGTGGAATGACAGCATGCTCGATCCTTCCGAGGTCATCCTGCAGGCGGCGGAGGCTTCTTCCGTGGATTTCGAGGAGAGCGGCGTGTCGCTTGAGGTGAACCTTCCTGACGAGTCTTTGCCGGTCTGGATGGACGCGGACAAGTTGATGCAGGTTGTCCGAAACCTGCTGCACAACGCGGTAAAATTCACCGGTGAGGGCAATGTCTCGATCACCCTTGAAGCCTGCCCAGACGATTCGCAGGTTGAGCTGCGGGTTGAAGATACTGGTGCGGGCATTCCCGAGTCTGAACTGGAGGCCGTTTTTGAGCGGTTCCATCAGGTCGAGCAGGCCGAGTCGGATAAGGGAAAGCCGCAGGGCTCCGGCCTCGGGCTGGCCATCTCCCGTCAGATAATCGAACACTACGACGGGAGAATCTGGGTGGAGTCCGAAGAAGGGCGGGGCGCGGTGTTCCGCATCCGGCTTCCCTTGGCCGGCGAGTCGGATCACCCCCGACCGTAAAGCATTTTTGCCATCTGTTCCGGCAGGCCGCTATCCCAGTGGCCCGTCATCTCCGCCGCGACATATGCCCCGAGAAGCACGGTCACCGCGCCGATGGCGATGGTCCAGTAAGGCACCCTGAAGGTTCCCGCCCTGACGCTCATGCACCCTTTGACCGGACACGCTCCCACGCATTCGGTGCAGCCGATGCATTCCGGCGTTGTGACGGTGTTCTTTTCATCGACTTTGATCCCCACAGGGCATGCCTTGGCGCATTGCCCGCAGTTGACGCAGCTTTCTTCGTCCCTTGCGATGTTGACCGGGCTCAGGAATGAGAAGAGGCCCAGCAGAGCGCCGTAGGGGCAGAGGTAGCGGCACCAGAAGTTGCGGATGACGATGCTCATGACCAGCAGGCCACAGAGGACCGCCACCGCCGTTGCGCTCGGATTGATGAAAAAATCAAGCATTCGTGCGTCGGCCGTCAGGTTGTACGGGGACTGCAGGAACTGGTTGATGGCTGTGAGCGGCATGGCGATGAGCGTGGTGTAGAGGAAGAAGCCGAGCAACAGGTATTTGACCCCGGTCAGCGGCAGGTCAAGCCAGCGTGGAGGGTTGAGGCCGAGCCCGATGCGTCTGCCGATGGATTCGAGCAGGGACGAGATGAAGCCGACCGGGCAGATATACCCGCAGAAGCCCTTTCTGAAGAGCCAGGCCATGAATAGGGCGGCCACGAAGATGGTCAGCCCGGCGGGATGGATGGGATCCCATTCGGATGTGAGCACGAACCGCTTGAGTCCCATGAGCGCGCTGATGGGCAGAAATCCTTCCACCGATGCGGGCCGGGGAATATACGGGCCGTTGTCGCGGGCCCATTGAACAAAGGTGTAGAATCGCCAGCCGATGAACAGGCAGTAGGCGGTGAAGGAAAACTGGACCAGTCGGCGAACGGTCTTGGGTGGAAAGAGGATCGGTTGGCTCATGGCGAAAGGACGTGGCAGAAAGAACGACGTCCGTCAACAATGTGCAAGGAATGGCAGTGGATTTGGTTGTTTTTGCATCAGATTGTCGGGGAGCCGACAGGAATGTCTCGATTTTAAAACAGCAGCTTCCTGCGCACATGGTTCAATCATTGTTCAAGAAAGCGAAAAGCCCCTGCCGAAGCAGGGGCGTTGTCTTTATCTCGTCTCTAACTGTCGTGGTCCTCTTCCTGATTTTCCGTCCGGGTATCGTCCCACGGCCGGTCACCGTTGCAGGTGTTACCGATGCAGGACAGGCACGGTCCGGGGTAATCCATGTTGGGCATAATTCCTCCTTGCGTTGGAGGTTGGACCTGAATAGGGGAGTTTCCCTGTCCCCTTTCTCGCTTCTGTCAAAGATCTTACTTAGAAAATAGGTCGTCATGTCAACCTGTCAATATGATAATGAAAATTATTTTCATAAAAGATGCCGACAAAAGCCCCCGGTCAGGGGGCCTTTGTGACTCGCGTCCAAACCGGCGTGTCAGCCGATTTTGTTGGTAATGGCGCCAACTGGGTTGTACGCCGCGCTGAGAACGCTCTTCTGGAAGTCATAGCTTTGGCTGCTCCGGTCCATGCCGGTGCCGCCGGAGTTCATGTAATCCAGTGTCTTGGAGACGACCGCCGCGCCGAAGGTCTGTTTGTCGAACGGGGCAGCGGAAGCGGCTCCACCATAGTTGTTCATGTAGTCCAATGTCTTGGAGACGACCTGAGCTCCGAACAACTGCTTGTCCTGGCTGAGGCCGAGGCCGCCGTCAATCATCATGCTCATGGCGCAACCTCCTTGGCCGCAGGCCGGAATGGACGCTTATCCGTATAATCGGTAAAAAGAGTGATATCTTTAGGGTCGAGTTGAAAAAAAGGAGCACAACGTGTCGAACTGGATTTTTATTGCCGCCGGTGTGGTGGCCGGAGCTGCCGCTGCTTGGGGCATAGCGCGCAAAATGAAAGACGGCTGCACCCCGTGAATCCTCCTCTACGGAGGACTCGGCGCGGGATTCGCCGTCTACTGGATAGTGAAGAAACTGGCGGGGTAGCGGGTCAGCTCTGTTTGACCTCGTCCCAGAGGGCGTTCATGGCGTCCATGTCAAGCGAGGAGAAATCAAGGCCGCGTTTTTCAGCAAGGCGCTCCATGGCGTTGAAGCGGGTGAGAAACTTCTGGTTGGCAAAATCCAGCGCGGCATTGGCCTTGATGCCCTTGCGGCGGCCGAGCTCCACCAGCGTGAATATGAGGTCGCCGAACTCCTTTTCAGATTCCATGGCGTCTCCGGAATCCAGAGCCTGTCGCCATTCGTGCCATTCGGATTCATATTGGGCCTCTACGGCCTCGTCGCTGTCCCAGGTAAAGCCGTTTCGCGCGGCCTTGGAGTTGATCCGGTAGGCCCGCAGAAGCGGGGGCAGTCCTTTGGGCAGTGAGTCGAACACCCCCTTGCTGCCTTCCTCGGCCTTTTCGGCCTTCTTGGTCTTTTCCCAGTTGTCCCAGAGTTCCTGAATGTTGTCGAAATTCCTGTCGGAAAAAACGTGTGGATGCCTGCGGATCATTTTAGCGGCGTTGTGCTTGAGCGAGTCCTGCATGGTGAAATGGCCGTCGCGCTCGAAAAGGGTGCTCATGAACATGAGGATGAAGAGCACGTCGCCCATCTCTTCCATGGTCTCGCGCATGTTTCCCGCACGGATGCCTTCGATGAGTTCGAAAGTCTCCTCTGCAAGATAGTCGCACAGGCTTGTCGGGGTCTGTTCCTTGTCCCAAGGGCACCCGTCCGGTCCGAGCAGCGCCTCGATGACGTCGAAAAGTTCCGCCAGCGCCTCGGCTTTCGTAGTCTTGTCGGTATTGGTCATGCCGTCTCCGCTTAAATGCTGGCAGCTTCAGGGTTCTCGACGGTGTCTTCGATGAGTCCGTCAGGCTCGGGATGGTCCGGCATAATCTTGGGTGCCTTGTCGGATTCCGGTACGGTCAGCCCGCGTTTACGCAGGGTTTCCTTGAGTGAATCCGGGGCATGGTGCATTACGAATGCCAGCACCGGCTCTGCTTTGGGGACGAAGAGGGACTCCTTCATGAAGTCCGAATCCTTGAAAAACGAGCCGAGAACCATAAGCGTCAGCAGGATGACGACCGTTCCTTCCACAAGACCGAATGCCAACCCGGCCAGCCGGTCGGCCCAGCCCAGCAGGGCGATCTCAAGCATTTCCCGAATCAACCTCGCGATGAGCCAGCAGACGATGAGCACACCGAGGAAGACCAGCACGTAGCTGATGCCCCTGATGGTGGCCTCGTTGTTGATGTATACACCGAGGTGGGGCGCCAGCACGCCGTGATACCGGGACGCCAGCGTGAAGGCGAGAATGATGGACACCAGTGAGATGGCCTCTCGCACGATGCCGCGGAAAAAGCCTCGGGTGGTAAAGATCACAAGAATTATGAGGAAAAGTATGTCCAGGAAGTTCATGGTTCCGTCCGGCGGATTTGAAGGGTCCTACGCGTTCCGGAATCATTAACAGAGGCCTCCGCGAATGTGAACACGACATGTGATTTTTCATGAAACTGGCGTTCCTGCGGGCATGCGGGGTTGTTATCCGTCCTGAACTCGGATATTTGTCACGAAGTGTTCACCCTAGTATGAAGAGGACCGCCCGTTGCTGAACGTCATTGACACAGGACTGCCCGGACTGCTGCTTCTCGAACCTCGTGTTTTCGAGGATGAGCGTGGTTTTTTCCTTGAGTCCTACAATAGGGAACGCTTTCGTGAAGCGGGCATTGACTGCGATTTCCTGCAGGACAATCACGCTTTTTCAAGGGATTCCGGAGTGTTGAGGGGGTTTCATTTTCAGGCGCCGCCCGCCGCGCAGTCCAAGCTGGTCTGGGTAGTTGCGGGCAAGGTGCTCGACGTGGTGGTCGACCTCCGTGTGGGTTCGCCCACGTACGGCAAAACCAGCGCCGTGGAACTCAGCGGTGACAACCGCCGCAGGCTCTACGTGCCGAAGGGCTTCGGCCATGCCTACGCGGTGTTGGAGCCGGACACCCATTTCATGTACAAGGTGGATGCTCTTTATGCTCCTGAATCCGAGGGTGGCATAGCATGGGATGATCCCGACCTTGGCATAGACTGGAAAGGCGTGTTCGGCCCGGATGGCCCGATCCTCTCTGACAAGGACCGCCAGCTGCCCCGTCTGTCTGATTTTCAATCCCCATTTCGTTTCACGGAGGATGCATGACCGAAGAAGTCGCTCAAAACGAGACTCCGCAGCAAGTGCCCGACTGTCACGCCATCATCCTTGCTGGTGGTTCGGGTACGCGTTTGTGGCCGCTTTCCAGAAACCTGCTCCCCAAGCAGCTCATGGCACTTGATGGTGAGCAGACGCTTCTGCAGCGGACCGTGGAGCGGGTTGCTTCGATCTTCCCCGTCGAAAACATCTGGATCGTCACCAATGAGGATCATGTTTTCGAGGTCAGGAAACAGGCTTCTTCCGTGAGTGCCGGGCTTGAGGCGCAGGTGCTTGCCGAGCCGTTGGGCCGCAACACCTTGCCCGCCATCATGCTGGCGCTGGAGAAAGTGCTGGATCGGGACGAGGGGGCCTGCGCCGCAGTGTTCCCGTCCGACCATCTCATCAGCGACAACGATGCCTGGGCCGATGCGGTGGATACCGCTCGTGGTCTGGCCGAAGAGGGGCGTTTCGTCACCTTTGGCGTGAAGGCCGACAAGCCGGAAACCGGTTACGGGTATATCACCGTCGGCAAGGAGATCGGTCCCAATGCGTTCAAGGTCGAAGGGTTCGTGGAAAAGCCGGACCTTGAGACCGCCGAGCGTTTTGTGGCTGATGGCAGCCATCTCTGGAACAGCGGTATGTTCCTTTTCGGATGCCGCCAGTTCCTCAAGGCGGTGGCGCAGTACCAGCCGGAGTTGTGGAATTGGTGGCTGGACAGAGAGGTCATGCCGCTCGTGCAGGGATACGGAAAGCTCCCGGATGTTTCCGTTGACTATGGCATTGTCGAGCATATCGACAATATCGCCGTGGTATCTTCCGAGTTCGGCTGGGATGACCTGGGCAGTTGGGAGGCCATGTACCGGCTCGGTGACAAGGACGAGCACGGCAACGTGGTGCAGGGCGACGTCCTTGCGATGGACTGCGAGAACAGTCTGCTGATATCCAAGGGAGGCAAGCTGGCCGTGGTCGGTCTTCGCGACATGATCATGGTCCAGACGAGGGACGCGACCCTGGCCTGTCCGCTGCCGCAGGTGCAGCGTGTCAAGGAGCTTGTGGACAGCCTTCGCAAGGAGGGCAGCCAGCTCGTTGAAAGCCACCCCATGGTCTTCAGGCCGTGGGGCAGCTACATTGTCCTTGAAGAAGGGCATAACTACAAGATCAAGCGTCTTGTGGTGAATCCGGGGGCCAACCTGAGTTCGCAGATGCATCACCATCGCAGCGAACATTGGGTGGTCATCAAGGGGACCGCCAGAGTGGAGATCGACAACGAGCCCCGGCTGCTCGTCGAGAACCAGACGGCGGATATTCCGAAGGCGTCGCAGCACCGGCTGGCGAATCCCGGCAAGGTACCGCTTGAAATCATTGAGATTCAAAGCGGTCCGTACCTTGAAGAGGATGACATAGTCCGGTTTGACGACGTCTACGGGCGCGTGAAGAAGTCCGGTAGCGTCTAAGGGGGCGCTGGGGCTTGAAATTCTAAGCATTTTTGGCGCTCGAGAGATAGTGAAAATTTTCATATTCTCTTGACACACAAAAGATGTGTGCCTTATGGATGCTTAGTTCATTTGTGCGTTTTTTTCACAAAAACATTAGGAGTGATGGGGCGAGGTTATGGAGGAAAGAAAAGCATCGAAACGGTGTGGAGGCGTCCTTCCGTTCTTCATCGGCTTCCTTCTCAGCTGCATCATCGGTTGGGCTGTGATTCCGCCGCTGTTCTACCAAGAGGTAGAGCAGCCGCTGCGTTTCAGCCACCAGGTGCACGTAGAGGGACAGGGCATGTACTGTGACAGCTGTCACTACTTCAGGGAAGACGGTTCCTATGCCGGATTCCCTTCCATCCAGCAGTGTGCTGAATGTCACTACGTCGATGATCCCGAGTATGTGATGGAAGCCATTGTCGAGCAGGTCGGCGAAGACTACGAAGCCGTCCTCGATCTGCCCGAAGAGGAAATGCCGGAAGCTCTGGTTGAGCTGGTGATGAGCGGAGAAGAGCGCGACCGCAAGGCCGAGCTCGACTATCTGGTCAAGTTCGCCATTCCCGGCAAGGAAATTCCGTGGCTGAACTACCAGTATCAGCCGGACAACGTTTTCTTCTCTCACGCGGCACACCAGAATCTGGTCATCGCCGATCTCAAGGAAATGGAAATCGATCTGGACGGCGTTACCGTCTCCAAGATCGAAGAGATCGAAGAGTCGGATCAGAACTGCGATCTGTGTCACTTGAAGGGAATCGCCACCAACGACACGCCGCCGCCGTTTGAGCGGAACATCATCAGTGGTTACAGCAAGATGACCATGAAGATGTGGCAGTGCGAGCGTTGCCACGCCCAGATGGGTCAGGTGAACGCCTGTTACGTATGTCATAAATAATGAGGGGTGCTGCAATGGGTTTTGATCGCAGAGCATTTATCCAGCTGATCACTGGAGGCACCGTCGGCATCCTCTTCACGCCGGTGGTGTGGAAACTTCTTGATGACGTGTCCATCTGGACGCAGAACTGGCCGTGGATTCCCACGCTCAAATACGGCGAGAAGCTCGACAAGCCCGCCGTTTCGAAAATCTGTAACTCCGGTTGCGCCGTGAACGTTCGCACGGTGGCAGGCAAGCCGTACGCCACCGAAGGCAACGCGGACAACCTGCTCAGTCAGGGCGGCATCTGCCCCATGTGCGCCAACGGCGTGCAGCTGATGCGCAGTCCCAACCGGATCAAGGCTCCCATGCTGAAGGGTGCCGACGGTCAGTACAAGGCCATCCCCTGGGATGAAGCCATGGACATGCTGGCCGGAAAGATCGGTGCCGCAGGGAGCAAGGTCGCCTTCATCTCCGGCGACTCCACCGGTACCGCCAACGAAGTCTACTCCGCCTTCCTGAGGGGGCTCGGCAGTGAAGACTTCTTCAAGCTTCCCGGTTCCGAACAGGCCGCAAGCCGCGCCTGGAACGGACTGATGGGCGGCACCGGACAGATCGGCTACGATCTGCCGAACGCCGATCTGGCGCTGCTCGTCGGCGCCGACGCCCTGGAGTCCTGGGGCCCACGGTCTGGAACCAGAAGGCATTCTCCGATTCGCATCGCGTGGGTGAAGCCCCGACCTGCAAGTACATCTTCGCCGGTCCGGCCCAGACCCGCACCGCTTCCGTTTGCGACAAGTGGGTGCCCGTGGCCGCGGAAGGTGAGGCTGCCTTCATGCTGGGCGTTGCCTACAACCTGATGCAGGCTGGCAGGACCTTCGACGCCCCGGACTTCGGCATGTTCAAGTCCATGGTCATGAAGGACTTCAAGCCTTCCAAGGTCGAGGCCGCCGTCAAGGTGCCCGCCGACTACATGGCCTACGCCGCCAAGGAACTGCTTTCCGCCTCCAAGCCGGTTGTCGTTCCTTCCGGAACCTCGGTTGCCTCGCACGCCGCAGCCTTCGCCCTGAACCTGCTGCTTGGCAGGCTCAACGAAGAAGGCGGAATGGTCGCAGTAGCCGATACCCCGCTGGTAGTGAGCGGAGCCATGACCCGGGCCGAGGCCAACGACAAGGACCTGATCGGCTGGCTCTCCAAGGGTGCCACCCCTTCAGTGCTCATCGTGGCCGAAGCCAACCCGGTTTACTCGCTTCCCATGGAAGTCAAGGCAGACTTCATGGTCAGCATCGCCACGTACAATAACGAGACCACGGCGCAGGCCGACCTCGTCCTGCCCGCCGCGCATCCCTATGAACGCTTCGACGACCTGCAGACTCCCTACGGCGTGTCCAAAGGCGTCTATACCGCAAGCGTTCCGGTCGCCAAACCCGAGTTGGATGTGAAGGCTCCCGCCGAAATCATTCTGGCTCTGGCAGACGCGGTTGGTAACGGCCTCGGGGCCGAAACCTTCGATGAAATCATCGCCGCCAAGGCCGAGGCCATCGCCGCTGAATGGGATGAGTACGAAGGCATTCCGGCTCACGAAATGGACGGTAATGCTGAACAGGCAGGTCTGGTCATGGCAGCCGACGCGCTTGCCAAGCTGCCGCTCCGGTTCGCGGCACCGGTGCCGTCGCTCTTGCCCCGTACACCATGCTCACCGTCGGCACGGACCGTCAGGCCACCACGCCTAACGCTCCCTGCGTCATCAGCAACAACCAGCTCATCGGCGACATGATGGTCGTCATGATGAACTCCGCCACCGCCCGCAAGCTCGGCGTGGGGCAGGGCTCCAAGGTGAAGCTGGCCGGTGGCGGCGGCGAAGCCAAGGCTCTGGTCCATATCTACGAAGGCGTTGTGCCCGGTGCGGTTTCCGCTCCGCTCGGCATGGGCCACACCGTTGGTGACGAGTTCTCGAAAGGCAAGGGTGATAACGTCTACAAGATCCTCACGGTGACTTCTGAGGCCGCCACCGGCGCGTCCGTCTGGAACGGTTCCACCGTGAACGTCACCAAAATGTAGGGGGAACCGTCATGCAGACAAAAGAATTCAGAATCAAATGGGGCATGGTCATCGACATCGACAAGTGCACGGGCTGCGGCGCGTGCATGGTCGGCTGTCAGGTGGAAAACAACATCGCCCCGATGACCAAGAAAGACCCGTATAACTACCTTCAGGCAATCACCAAGGACAGGGACGACGCTTCCAACAAGCTGCGCACCATGACCTGGATGAATGTCTACGAACTGACCAACGGGGAAAAGTTCCCCAACCACGAAGTGGCCTACCTGCCGCGTCCGTGCATGCAGTGCGGCAACCCGGCATGTGTTCCCGTCTGTCCGGTCATCGCCACCGACAAGAACGAGGAAGGCGGCATCGTCAGCCAGATTTACCCGCGCTGCATCGGCTGCAGGTACTGCATGGCTGCGTGCCCGTACCACGCTCGTTACTTCAACTGGTGGGACCCGCTTTGGCCCGAAGGCATGGACAAGGTGCTCAGCCCCGAAGCGTCCGTGCGTCCCCGTGGTGTCGTCGAGAAGTGCAACTTCTGCCACACCCGCTTCATGACCGCCAAGGAAGAGGCCCGTATCAACGGGGAAGATCCCGAAAACCTGGCCGAGGACGCCTACATCCCGGCATGTGCGAGATCTGTCCGTCCGGTGCCATCACCTTCGGCGATCTGAACAATCCGGAACACAAAGTTCACCAACTGTCCAAGGATCCCAACGCATTCCGTCTGCTTGAAAAGCTCGGCCTCGATCCGCAGGTCTACTACATGAGCAAGCGCGAATGGGTCCGTAAGCAGGGTGACAACTATGCCGCCAAGGCCAAGCACTAGGAGGGAGGTCACCAATGGATAGCAAACTCTTCCCTGAAGGCGTTCAGCGCTGCTCCTTTGGCAAGTTTGCCGTGTGGATGCTCTTCATCACGGCGTTCTTCCTCTGGGGCCTGTATGCTGCAGTGCTGGTGCTCTACAACGGCATCGGTACCACCGGTCTCGACAACTACTTCGGGTTCGGCCTCTGGATCACCTTTGACCTCGCGGTCATCGCCCTCGGCGCAGGTGCATTCTTCACGGGCTTCCTGAAGTACATCCTGAAGATCAAGCAGCTTGAAAAGATCATCAACCTCACGGTCATCGTGGGCTTCATCTGCTACTCCGGCGCCATGCTGGTCCTCACGCTGGACATCGGCCAGCCCGGCCGCGCATGGTTCGGTTACTGGCACCCGAACGTCCACTCCATGCTGACCGAAGTTATCTTCTGCATCACCTGTTACTGCACCGTCCTGATCATCGAGTACATCCCGCTGATCCTCGAGCAGAAGCAGCTGAACAAGATTCCGTTCATTCACGCACTGGCTCACAACTTCCACGTGAACATGGCCCTCTTCGCGGGTATCGGCACCTTCCTGTCCACGTTCCACCAGGGTTCCCTCGGTGGCATGTACGGCGTGCTGATCGGTCGTCCCTACGCCTTCCGCGATGGCTTCTTCATCTGGCCCTGGACGTTCTTCCTGTTCGTCATTTCCGCGGTTGCATCCGGTCCGGTATTCACCGTTCTCGTCTGCACCCTCATGGAAAAACTGACTGGCAAGAAGCTCGTCGAGTACAAGGTCAAAGCCCTGATGGGCAAAATCGCCGGCACCATGCTTTGTGTTTACATGGTCTTCAAGATTCTGGACACCTACGCCTGGGCCACCGGCTATCTGCCTCCGTCGGCCTGACCTTCGACCAGATGTTCTACGGTGTTGCATACGGCAAGTGGATGCTCTTCACCGAGATCATCCTGTGCGGTGTGGTCCCGGCCATCATGCTGATCGTTCCCTCGATCCGCAATCGTCCGGCCCTGCTGTACACCGCAGCGATTCTGGACTGCATCGGCGTGACCATCAACCGTTACGTCTTCACCGTCCAGACCATCGCCTTCCCGGCCATGCCGTTCGACAAGTGGGTCGTCTACTACCCGAACTGGGTGGAGTGGGCCTCCTCGATCATGATCGTGGCTTACGGCTTCATCGTCCTGAGCCTGTCGTACCGCTACCTGCCGGTCTTCCCGCAGGAAGTGAAGCTCAATTACGGCAAGGCTGACGCCTAGTCCGTAAAAGCATACGGTATCCAAGGCCCGGAGCTTCTGCTCCGGGCCTTTTTCTATGCTTTCTGCGAAAGTACTCTGGTGCCAGTCGCAGCCTGCTTTGTGACCACTTCGTGAAATGTGAAAATTATATTGAACGAACGTTTGACTTGGATGTTTGGCTGGGGTATTGGTTGCTCCTTCAACAAAGCGGGCCGCTAAAGCGACCGAGTTGATACAGGAGCTTAGAATGGAACGGGAACGAATACGAAGCAGAAGAGAACAGGGTGAAGAAACCCGCAAGGTGCTTCTTGAAGTCGGGGCGCGGCTTTTTGGGACAACGGGGTTCCATGGCGTCAGCATGCGTCAGCTTGTCAGCGAGGCAGGCGTCAACCTCAGTACAGTCAATTACCACTTCGGCAGCAAAGCCGGGCTCTACCGCGCCATAATCGAGACAATTATTGCGGTCCAGCCGGAGATATTTCCTGCTGAGGAGTATGTCCTCACGCGACTGAAGGATGCCGACAATGACCCCGTCAAGCAGGCCGAATGCGTTAAATGGTATGTGGGCCGTATGGTACGCGGCCTCATCGGTAACCCGGACCACGTCTGGCCCGCGTTCATCATTTCCCGCGAGCTGGCCCAGCCTTCCGAGGAGTTTGCTTTTCTTCTCGACGAGTTTTTCAACCCTTCGTTCCACTCTCTCCGGGCGCTGGTATCCGGTGTGCTTCCTGAAGGCACTGAACCCGAGGAGGTTGTCATCACCGTGCATGGCATCATCGGCATGCTGGTCAAATTTCTGGAAGGGCGCGACCTCATCACGCAAAGGCTCGGCTGGGACGGCTACGGCCCTGCCGAAGTTGAAAAGCTGGCGTCAGTGTTAAGTAAAAGAGCGGCGGGCTATCTCGGCCTGCCCATGGAGAGTGTATAATGAAACGTATCGCATGTTGCCTGTTCCTTTTTGCCATCCTCGTCGGTTGCAACGGCAAGCCTGCAGCGGTCGAGGAGCCTGTCCGTCCGGTCAAGACGGCTGTGGTTCAGTCCGGTGGAGTGGGCAAGCTTTGGTCGTTTGCCGGGACGGCAGAGGATGCGCTTGAAACAGATCTTTCTTTTCGCGTGGGCGGCAAGATTGTTGATTTCCCCGGCAACCAGATCGGGAAGAAGTTCAGCAAGGGTGAGGTGATCGCCCGGCTTGACCCTTCCGATTACGAGCTTGAACTGCGGCAGGCCAAGGCCAATATGGAGCAGATTCGCGCGTCTTACATCCGCGCGGAGGCGGATGTGAAGCGAATCCGCCAGCTTTATGACCGCAAGGTGATTTCGAAAAGCGAACTCGATCAGGCCGAGGCGGATTTCCAGTCCAATAAGGCCCAGCTCAGCGCTTCGGCAAAAAAACTGGACATCGCCCGCAAGCAACTGACCTACACGGTCCTTGAGGCTCCGTTCAACGGTTGGATCGGTAGCGTCATGGCTGACATTCATCAGAACGTTTCATCCGGTCAGGCCGTTGTTTCCTTCAATGCCGGGCGTCAGATGAAAATGTACGTCTCGGTTCCGGACATTCTCATCACGCACGTTAACGAGGGCGACGAGGTCGAAGTCAGCTTTGACGCTATCCCCGGTAAGATCATGAAGGGCAGGGTGATGGAGGTCGGCGTACAGTCCACCAAGGGGTCCACTTACCCGGTCAAGGTCTATCTCGACAACTCCGAAAAGCTCGTGCGCAGCGGTATGTCCGGTACTGTGAGTTTCAAGGGCAAGAACACGGAGCAGGCCAACGTGTATGTTCCCGCTGCAGCGGTTGTCGGAGAGGTTGATGGAACCCGTAGCGTTTGGGTGGTTAACCCGAAGGATGACACCGTTTCCAAGCAAAGGGTCGCCATCGGCGAGCTTACAGACCGTGGAATTGAAGTGCTTGAGGGGCTGAAGGAAGGGGATGTCGTTGTTACCCGCGGTGTTCATTCCCTTCACGAAGGGTTGAAGGTTCGTTATCAGCGCAGCGGCGAGGAGGCATAGCGTGAATCTCGCCAAGTGGTGCATCGAAAACAACCGGACCTCCATAGCCCTGTTTCTGTTGATTGCGCTGGGTGGGGTCCTGACGTTTTTCAACATCGCAAAGGATGAAGACCCGGACTTTACCATCCGGCAGGCGCTTGTCATGACGCAGTTCCCCGGTGCCTCTCCCCAGCGGGTGGAGGAGCTCGTCACCGACAAGTTGGAAGAAGAAATCCGGGAAATAAGCGATGTGAAGGTTGTCAGGTCACAATCAATGACCGGCCTGTCCATTATCGAAGTGGAACTGTTTGATCGCGTCAAAGAGGTAGAGCCGGTCTGGCAGCAGCTTCGCAATAAAGTTGACGATGCCGGGCCGAATCTGCCCGCCGAGGCTGCAACGCCCATGGTCAATGACGAGTTCGGCGATGTGTTCGGCATAGTCATCGCGCTGACCGGGGACGGCTTTTCCTACCGCGAACTCAAGGATACGGCCGATGACCTTCGCGACCAACTGCTCAAGGTCGAGGACGTGGGCAAGGTCGAGCTGTGGGGCACGCAGGCAGAGCGTATTTTCGTGGAATTCTCCAACTCCCGCATGGCTGCGGCAGGAGTGAGTCCGTTCGCTCTGGCGCAGATCATCGACCACCAGAACACCATTCAGCCAAGCGGCTCCGCCAAGGTGGGGCCTGAGCGCATCGTTATTGAGCCCACCGGCGAATTCAAGGATGTGGGCGACATCTATTCTCTGTCCATGCGTGCTGCTGGCGACAAGGGGTCAACACGTCTGGCCGACGTGGCGACCATAAAGAGGGACTACGTGGATCCGCCCACGACCATGACCCGTTACAATGGCGAGCGGTGCGTTTTCCTCGCTGTATCCATGGCCGACGGCGGAAAAATAACCGATCTCGGCGGTCGCATCACCAAGCGGCTCGAAGCGTTGCAGTCCACGCTCTACCACGGTCTCGAAACAGAGATCCTCGTGTTTCAGCCCGAATACGTGGATGTCGCCATCACTGACTTCATGATAAACCTTCTGGAATCATTCGTGTTCGTTGTCGTCGTGATCCTGTTGTTCGCGGGGCTGCGTACCGGGCTCATCGCCGGGTCGCTGGTGCCCATGGCCATGCTCGGTTGCATCGGCCTGATGCCGTACTTTGATGTCGCCCTGCAACGCATCTCCATTGCTTCATTGATTATTTCACTCGGGATTCTGGTAGACAACGGTGTGGTGGTCTCGGAGGCGATTCTTGTGCGGCTGGCGTCGGGAGAGGAACGGCTTAAAGCGGTGATAGAGGCTGTGAGAGAGCTGTGGATGCCGCTTCTGGCCGCATCGCTGACCACGGTATTCGCGTTCCTGCCCATTCCGCTGGCGGAGAACGCCACCGGCGAATTCTGCTTCTCCCTGTTCGTGGTCGTTTCCCTCACGCTTCTATGCTCATGGGGGTTGTCCATGAGTATGGTGCCAATGATGTGTTACTACTTTCTCAAACCCAAAGTGACGATCCAGACCTATACCAGTCGCCTGTATGTGGCCTATCGGAAATTCCTGCTGGCCTGCCTGCGGCACCGTCCGGCGTTTCTGGTGGCCGTGCTTCTGTGTTGTGCGGTGGCAATATGGGGCTTCAAGTTCGTGCCCAAGATGTTCTTTCCGCCCAACGAGCGCGCCCAGTTCACCATCGACTTCTGGCAGCCATATGGAACTGACATCACGGCCACGGCCGATCGTGCCGGGCGTCTGGAAGACATTCTCCTTGCTGACGAGGGCGTGGACAGCGTTGGAACCTTTGTGGGCCACGGTGGACCCCGCTGGTACCTGCCGCTTAACCTTGAGCAGAAAAACGACAACCTCGCTACGTTCATCGTGAACACCGTCAGCGTCGAGGCCGTGGACAAGGTCATTGACCGCACCCGGACGGCCCTGATGAATGAGTTTCCCGACGCGGACTTCAGCCTCAAGAAGCTCATGAACGGCCCGCCTGTGGGGGCGCCGCTGCAGATTCGTCTTTCCGGTCCGGATATCCGCACGCTTTACAGACTGCGTGACCGCATCGCCGCCATTGTGGAGTCCAAGGCGGGTGTGACCCGCGTATGGGACGACTGGGGCCAGTGGACCAAGAAGATGAAGGTCAAGGTCGATCAGGAAAAGGCGCGCGAAGCGGGCCTGTCCAGCTTTGACGTGGCCGTGAGTTTGCAGACCAGCATGAGCGGACTGCGTGCCTCCGAATACCGCGACGGGGATACGGTCATTCCCATCCTGCTTCGTAACAACGAGGTCAGCGGCCAGTTGGAGCGTCTGGATGGTCTGAACGTCTATTCCTATGACACGGGCAAGAGCGTGCCGCTCAGCCAGATCGCCACCACCAAGCTGGACTGGCAGCCTTCGGACATCCGGCGCAGGGACCAGACGCGGACCATGACCATCAAGGCCGATGTGGCGGAAGGATTCTTTGCGCTCTCCATTCTTGGCGAGGTCAGGCCCGAGGTCGAGAAACTCATGAGCGGTTCCGACTGGCCTCTCGGGTATACCGTCGAGTACGGTGGCGAGTTCGAGAAGAGCGTGGAGTCGCAGGAGGCCATCAACGCCAACATGCCGCTCGCCATGGGGTTGCTGGTGCTGGTCTTGATCTTCCAGTTCAACTCCGTGCGCCGTCCGCTCATCATCCTGCTGACCCTGCCGCCCATGATGTGCGGCATTACCGCCGGGATGCTTGCCACCAACGCACCGTTCGGCTTCATGCCCATGCTCGGCATGATCTCGCTCCTCGGCATCATCGTGAATAACGCGATCATGCTCATAGACAGGATCGAGATACAGCGGAGCAGGGGGATTCCGACCAGAGACAGCATCGTGCTGGCGGCCATGGAGCGCGCGCGGCCCATCATAATGACTGCCACAACGACCATCATCGGCATGGTGCCGCTCTCGTTGCAGGGCGGGGAGATGTGGCGGCCCATGGCCAACTGCATCATGTCCGGGCTGGCCGTCGCCACCATCCTTACGCTGGTGCTCTGCCCCGTGCTCTATTCCCTGTTCTTCAGGCAGAAGTACAAGGAGTTCGTCTGGGACCCGGATGTGGTCCGGCAGGGCAGCGACATATCTGCCTGAGGATAGTTAGAGAACCTGAAAGAAAAAGCCTCCGCATCGTAGAACGGTGCGGAGGCTTTGCTGTTGTGGCTGTCTGTATTCAAACCTGATTGCGCAACTTGAGCTCCAGCGGATGCGGATGCATGTAGACCTGTTGCTGCAGGTATTCGTTATCATACTTGCGGACATAGTGGTTCAGGAGTGTTACCGGCACTATGAGCGGAACGAGGCCGTTCCTGTAAGCGTCAATGATCTCGACACATTCCTGTTTTTCATCCGGTGTGAGCTGGCGTTTGAAGTAGCCCATGACGTGCTGCAGCACGTTGGAGTGCTTCTTGGGCGTGGCCTTGAGCTGCATTGCGCTGAAAAGCTCTTCGCCGTACTGGGCGATGGCGTCTTCCAGAGGCTGCTCTTTGGCGTGGGCCACGAGCTTGCCGAGGCGGCGGTAGGCTTCCACATTGTGCGACATGAGCAAGAGCTTGTGCCGGGTGTGAAAGTCCACGAGCGCGCCCACGGTCTGCGGCCCGGAGAGCAGCTCCAGCCAGCGGTTGAAGGTGAACAGGCGCGAAATGAAATTCTCGCGGATGACCGCGTCGTGCAGGCGGCCGTCATCCTCGACGGGTAACATGGGAAAGCGCTGCATGAAGCGGGCGGCAAAGAACCCCACACCGTTGTAGCGCGGCTGGCCGCCTTCGGGCGGATAGACCTTGACCTGCCGCATGCCGCTGGAAGGGGATTTGGCCTTGAAGATGAACGCGCAGATTGGTTCTTCGGTCAGTGCGTCCAGTTTTTTTGCGCTCCACGAATCCATTCGCTCGGACCAGTCTTCTCCGGATTCGCGGCCCACGAGTCTCGGGTTGTCGAGGTCGCCCACCAGTCGGACAGGTTCGCGTGGAATGCCCATGCCTGTTCCCACTTCCGGGCAGACCGGCAGGAAATCCACAAAATTGGCCAGAGTGTCGCAGATGTAGCGGTCACGCTGATGCCCGCCGTTGTAACGTACGTTTTCGCCCAGCAGGCAGGCGCTGATGCCGACAAGCGGGCGTGGAGTCGAGTTATTGGTATTCATATCCGCATTGTACTGTAAATGCGGAAAAAGGGAAGGGTTATCCGCTTGCGCTGACGCACTTGCAGATGGGGCAGCCGCGTTCTCCGTCGAGCGCGAGAATCTTTTCGCACTCGCCGTGGCCCATCACGACTTCGCAGCCGCGCACGCGGATACGCTTGGGTCCGCCGCCGTCGGAGAGAATCTCCACGGGGCATCCCGGCGTCAGGCCGAGCGCAAGCATCCTCGAACGGGCCTTGCACCCGCCGCAGATTTCGGAAACGGTGACCGTTGAACCGGCCGGATAATCAGTCAGTGGCTTTGGTGTCATGCTGTTTTGTCCCTCTTGGTGAGACTGAAAATAATTATCAGCCTCCATCTTGTCAACGGCAAATGTGGGGCGATTTTGAAAAGACTTTGTCGGGCTTCCGCAGAGGAGGGGACGATTGACCGTTGCGTTTCAAGGCATAAGACGATATGAAACGCGCACCCGCCCGACGGGGTGCGGTCCCGCCAGTGACAAACCTTCAACCACTTTGGTGAGTCCATGCCCAAACGTACCGACCTGAAGAAGATCATGCTTATAGGCTCCGGACCGATCGTTATCGGTCAGGCCTGCGAATTCGACTATTCCGGAACCCAGGCCCTCAAGGCCCTCAAGGAAGAGGGGTACGAGGTCGTTCTGGTGAACTCCAACCCGGCGTCCATCATGACGGACCCCGAGCTAGCCGACCGAACATACATTGAGCCTATCGAGCCTGAAACCGTTGCACGAATCATCCGAAAGGAAAGGCCGGACGCATTGCTGCCCACCCTTGGTGGACAGACCGGACTGAACACCGCTCTCGGTGTCGCCGAGATGGGCGTTCTTGAGGAATGTGGCGTCGAGCTGATCGGTGCCGACCTCGAAGCGATCCAGAAGGCCGAGAGCCGTGAACTTTTCCGCAAGGCCATGGAGAACATCGGCCTGCACGTGCCCCAGAGCGGCATTGCCCGAACCGTCGAGCAAGTCCGCGAGATCGGGCAACGCCTCAGCTTCCCCATAATCATCCGTCCCGCTTTCACCCTTGGTGGAACCGGCGGCGGCGTAGCCTACAACATGGAAGAACTGGTGGACATCGCCTCGCAGGGCATTGCCGCCAGCATGCAGAGCGAGGTCATGCTCGAGGAGTCTATCCTCGGCTGGAAAGAATACGAGCTGGAGGTCATGCGCGACCGCAACGACAACTGCGTGATCATCTGCTCCATCGAAAACCTCGACCCCATGGGCGTGCATACCGGCGACTCCGTTACCGTGGCACCCGCCCAGACGCTCACTGACGACGAATACCAGAAGATGCGCGACGCCTCGCTGGCGATCATGCGCGAGATCGGCGTCGAGACCGGCGGCTCCAACGTGCAGTTCGCGGTCAACCCGGAAAACGGCGACCTCATCGTCATCGAGATGAACCCGCGCGTGTCCCGTTCCTCCGCGCTGGCGTCCAAGGCCACCGGCTTCCCCATCGCCAAGATCGCCGCAAAGCTCGCCGTGGGCTATACGCTGGACGAGATTCCCAACGACATCACCCGCGAGACCATGGCCAGCTTCGAGCCGGCCATCGACTACTGCGTGATCAAGATACCCCGTTTCACCTTCGAGAAGTTCCCCGGTGCCGAGGACTACCTGACCACGGCCATGAAGTCCGTGGGTGAAACCATGGCCATTGGCCGCACGTTCAAGGAAGCGCTTCAGAAAGGCCTGCGTTCGCTGGAGACCGGTCACGTCGGACTTGGCAAACGCTTCGAGCACTGCGACATTGACCGCGAGGAACTGCTCGGCCTGTTGCGCAAGCCCAACTCCCAGCGGATTTTTGCGGTTCGCAACGCGCTTCGCTGCGGCATGACGCTGGAGGAAGTGCAGGAAGCCACTTGGATCGACCCCTGGTTCCTCGGCCAGTTCGTGGACCTTCTCGACATGGAAAAGCGCCTTGTCGAGTTCGGCCTCAAGGAAGGGCTTGAGACGGACAACCCGGAACTGCCGGAACTTCTGCGCAAGGCCAAGGAATACGGCTACTCCGATGTGCAGCTCGCCGCCATGTGGAAACGCTCCGAGGATTCCATCCGCAGCCTGCGCAACAAACTGGGCATTCGGCCCACGTACTATCTCGTTGATACCTGCGCGGCAGAATTCGAGGCCTATACTCCTTACTATTATTCCACCTATGAGACAGGAGACGAAATCCGGCCCGCCGAAGGCAAGAAAATCGTCATTCTCGGCGGCGGCCCCAACCGTATCGGGCAGGGCATCGAATTCGACTACTGCTGCTGCCACTCCTCGTTCATGCTTAGGGAGCTTGGCATCAAATCCATCATGGTCAACTCCAACCCGGAGACGGTGTCCACCGACTACGACACCTCCGACCGCCTGTACTTCGAGCCGCTGACTTTCGAGGATGTGATGAACATCATCGACTTCGAGCAGCCTGACGGCGTTATCGTGCAGTTCGGCGGCCAGACCCCGCTGAACCTCGCCATCCGTCTCATGAACGCCGGGGTGCCCCTTATAGGCACCTCCCCGGACGCCATCGACCGCGCCGAAGACCGGGAACGCTTCAAGCAGCTCCTCAACAAGCTGCATCTCAAACAGCCGCCGAACGGTACGGCCATGAGTATGGTCGAGGCGCGCGAGATCGCCGAAAAGCTCGACTTCCCGCTGGTTCTTCGCCCGTCCTACGTTCTTGGCGGACGCGGCATGGACATCGTCTATGGCATGGAAGACTTCGAGCGCTACTTCCGCGAGTCCGCGCTGGTTTCTCCCGAGCACCCGACCCTCATCGACAAGTTCCTTGAATACGCTGTCGAAGTCGACGTGGACGCGCTCTGCGACGGCGAGGAGGTGTACATCGGCGGCGTGATGGAGCACATCGAGGAGGCGGGCATCCACTCCGGCGACTCCGCTTCGGTCCTGCCCCCGTACAGCCTCTCGCCCGAGCTGGTGCGTGAGATTGAACGCCAGACCCGGGCCATGGCCCTTGAACTCGGCGTGGTCGGCCTGATGAACGTGCAGTACGCCATCAAGGATGACGAGGTGTACGTCATCGAAGTCAACCCGAGGGCTTCGCGCACGGTTCCCTTCGTGTCCAAGGCCACGGCCGTTCCCATGGCCAAGCTCGCCACCCGCGTGATGATGGGCGAAAAGCTCAAGGACCTGAAGCCGCGCGAGATGCGCAAGAAGGGACACATTTCCATCAAGGAGTCCGTGTTCCCGTTCAACCGCTTCCCCAACGTGGACGTGCTGCTGGGACCCGAGATGCGTTCCACCGGCGAGGTCATGGGCATCGACGAGAGCTTCGGGCTGGCCTACATGAAGTCGCAGCTTGCGGCGGGCCAGAAGTTGCCCACGGGCGGCAGCGTGTTCGTCTCGGTCAACGACTGGGACAAGAACAAGGTCGTCCTGACCATCAAGGACTTCGCGGCCATGGGCTTCACCATCGTGGCCACCGGCGGAACCGCCGATTTCCTTGAAGAGAAGGGCATCGAGGTCAAGCGGGTCTACAAGGTCCATGAGGACCAGCGCCCGCACGTGCTCGACCTCATCAAGAACGGCGAAATCGATCTGGTCATCAACACGCCTTCCGGCAAGAAGACGGTGGGCGACTCCAAAATGATCCGACAGGCGACGCTGCTCTACAACATACCCTACACCACGACGGTGTCCGGCGCGCGGGCGGTGGCTCAGGCCATCTACGAGCTCCGCGAAACCGGCCTCGTGGTCAAAAGCATTCAGGAATACTACGGCTAACCGGCCGGGAGACGTTCGATCATGAAGAAAGAGTATTGTGGACTGTTCGGTATCTACGGCCATCATGAAGCCGCGCGCATGACCTACTTCGGTCTGTACGCCATGCAGCACCGGGGGCAGGAGTCCGCGGGCATCGTGACATGGGACGGCATGAAGATTCGCGAGCAGAAGGGCATGGGCCTTGTGCCCGACGTCTTCAACGAGCGGCACATCGGCAAGGAGCTCAAGGGCGACATCGCCATGGGCCACATCCGTTACTCCACCACGGGCGCCTCCCTCATTCGGAATGCTCAGCCGTTCATCGTGCGCCACGGCAACCTGCGTCTGGCCGTGGCCCACAACGGCAACCTCGTGAACACCTTTGAACTGCGCCGCGAGCTTGAGGAGCAGGGCAGCATCTTCCAGACCACCATGGACACGGAAGTGTTCGTGCACCTTATCATCAAGAACCTCAACGGTTCCGGCAGCGTTGAAGAGGCCGTCAAGAAGGCCTGCCAGAAGATCAAGGGCGCGTATTCCATGCTGGTGATGGCCAACGACAAGCTCATCGCGGTCAAGGACCCCAACGGGTTCCGGCCGCTGGCCCTCGGCAGGCTCGGCGACAAGTATGTTCTGGCCTCCGAGACCTGCGCGTTCGACCTCATTGAGGCCGAATACCTGCGCCCCATCTCTCCTGGTGAAATGGTCGTGATTCAGGACAACAAGATATCCTGTCATCAGGTCATGGAACCGGGCGCCAAAAAGCAGTGCATCTTCGAGCTCATCTACTTTGCCCGCCCCGACTCCTATGTCTTCGGCGAAGTGGTTTACGAGCGTCGCAAGGAGATGGGCAAGGTGCTGGCCCGCGAAGCTCCGGTGGACGCCGACATCGTCATGCCGTTCCCGGATTCGGGGAACTATGCGGCTGTCGGCTATTCGCAGGAATCCGGCCTGCCGCTGGAGCTGGTCATGATCCGCAACCACTACGTCGGCAGGACCTTCATCCAGCCCTCGCAGGACATGCGGGACTTCTCGGTGCGCGTGAAGCTCAACCCGGTCCGCAGCATGATTCAGGGCAAACGCATCCTGATCGTGGAAGACTCCATCGTCCGCGGGACCACAACTCGCACGAGGGTCAAAAAGCTCCGCGAACTGGGCGCACGGGAGATTCACATGCGCGTGAGCTGCCCGCCCATCAAGCACCCCTGTTTCTACGGCATCGACTTCTCGTCCAAGGGCGAGCTGCTGGCTGCAAACACGTCCGTTGACGACATTGCCCGCTATCTCGGCCTCGACTCGTTGCACTACCTGTCCATCCCCGGCCTGCTCAGCTCGGTTTCCGAAGGAGACGACTACTGTCTGGCCTGCTTTAATGGTGAGTACCCGGTCGAGGTAGGCGACAAAACCGGCAAGATGTGCCTTGAGCGTGACGGTGTAGTGCCGGGCATCATTAAGGAATTCTGCTAGGAGGGACAATGGCCGGTGTGAGCAAGTGGGTCGAGACGGCCCGGCGTGTCCTTGATACCGAGATCGACGGTCTGAAAGCCGTGCGTGACCAGCTTGACGGCGGTTTCACCAAAGCGGTGGAGGCCATGGCTCCTGCACCGGGCGAGTGGTCATCACCGGCGTAGGCAAATCCGGCCTTGTGGGCCGCAAGATTGCGGCCACGCTCTCCAGCACCGGGACCCCGGCCTTTTTCCTGCATCCCGTGGAGGGCGCGCACGGCGACATGGGTATGATTCGCGACGAGGACGTGGTGCTCGCCATCTCAAACAGCGGCAACACCGATGAAGTCAACGCCATCCTGCCCACCCTCAAGTCGCTAGGGGCGACGATCGTCTGCCTTGTGGGCAAGCAGGGGTCAAGGATGGCGGAGCTGTCCGACATCGTCATCGAAGCCCGCGTGCCTCGCGAGGCCTGCCCCATGGGACTTGCGCCAACTGCGAGCACCACCGCTCATCTGGCGGTTGGCGACGCCCTCGCCGTGAGCCTCATGGAGCACAAGTCTTTCAAGGAGAGCGATTTCCAGCGGTTTCACCCCGGCGGTTCTCTCGGGCAGCGATTGCTCATGTGCGTTGACAGCCTGATGCATACCGATGCTATGCCGGTGGTTGGTGTTGGCGTCGGCGTTGATGACGCGGTCCGTGTGCTCAACGAAGGGCGTATGGGACTTGTGGCGGTGGTCGATACCGAAGGACGCCTGGCCGGTGTTTTGTCCGACGGCGATGTCAGGCGGCTGTTCTGCGCCGGGACGCTGCAGCAGGCCGTGAGCATCGATGAGATCATGACCCGCGATCCCAAGCGCGTTCGTCCCGGTGACAGTGCTGCGGAGGTACTGGACATCATGGAGCTGAACCAGATAACAGTTCTTCCCGTGGTCGGTGAAAACGAGCGGCTTGCAGGGCTTGTTCACCTGCACGACCTGCTCGGCAAGGGCCAGCTCAGGTTTGCCAACCCGTAATCCGGACGGACCGAACTCCGCCGGAACAGGAGTTTCGTGACGGATACCAGCGGAAAAGACCCGCATGTTTGCGCCAGATGCGCCCAGCAGGGGCCTACTTGCTGCCGGTTGGAAGCCGGGCAGGAAGAGGTCTGTTTCCCTCTGTCCGTCACCGAGCAGGAGCGCATCCGCGAAGTCCTGCCTGATACCGGCGGGTTCGAACAGGAACCCAACTCCCGCGCCTTTATCAACAATGTGCGACGCCTTTTCCCGAACGAGGACGAGGCGGTGCATGAGCTTTTTCCGGTCAAGGGCACGCATGTGCGACTTGCTCTTGGCAAGGACGGCAGTTGCCGGTTTCTCGGTCCGAATGGATGTGTCATTCCCAAGGAATCGCGTCCATACTATTGCCGTCTGTATCCCTTCTGGATAACCGGAGGGGAAGTCCTCGTGTTTGATTCGCCAACCTGCCTTGCGAGGCGGGAGTGCCGGAGCATCAACTGCATGTTCCGGGTTATCGAAACCAATGCCGCCACCGTGCGCGACCTGTACGGCAGGCTGCGTCTTGCATGGGGCTGCCGCCGTCACGCGGCATGCGCCCGGTCAAGCGTACCTTCTAGATAGAGACTATGAAGATACTCAAAATACTCGGAATCGCCTTCATCTCCTGCGTTCTTCTCGGCATCATCGGTGCCGTGTTCCTCTACAACTGGGCCGCAAAGGATCTGCCGGGATTCAAGAACATCACCGACTACAATCCGCCGCTGGTGACCACGGTGTACGCCAAAGATAACGAGGTGCTCGGGTATCTCTACAAGGAGAAGCGTTTCCTTGTGACCATCGATCAGATGAGCCCCTGGGTGCCCAAGGCGTTTCTTGCCGCTGAGGATGCCTCCTTCTACCAGCATGAAGGCGTGGACCTGACCGCCATCTCCCGTGCCTTTGTCATCAACATGAAGGCCGGACGGGTGAAGCAGGGCGGCAGCACCATCACGCAGCAGATCATCAAGCGGCTGCTTTTAACAAGCGAAAAGAGTTACGAGCGAAAGCTCAAGGAGGCCATCCTCGCCTACCGTCTGGAACGGTATCTGACCAAGGATGAAATCCTGACCATCTATCTGAATGAAATCTTCCTCGGTGCGCATTCATTTGGCGTTGAGGCGGCCGCGAGAACGTATTTCGGCAAGCACGCCACTGAATTGACCATTGCCGAGTCCGCGCTTCTGGCCGGTCTGCCGCAGGCGCCGAGCCGCTACAATCCCTATCGAAACCCGGAATTGGCCAGAAGTCGCCAGCTTTACGTGCTGGAGCAGATGCTTGTACACGACTGGATCACACGCGAGCAATATGACGAGGCCGTGGCCCAGCCGCTGGAATACACAAGTATGCCCGAACCCTCGTGGGAGATCGGCCCTTATTATCTGGAAGAAGTACGCCGCTGGCTAATTGACCGCTATGGTGAGGACGTGACCTACAATGGCGGCCTGACCGTAACCACTGCCTGTGACATCAAGCACCAGAAAGCTGCGGACGCAGCACTCAAGCGCGGGCTGGAGGACTCGGCCCAGCGTCGCGGCTGGACCGGACCGCTGGATAATATCTCTCTCGGCAACGCCGGAGAGTTTTTCGAGGAAGGCCCCCAGACCCGCGAGGAACTTGAAGAGGACCAGTGGGTCAAGGCCGTGGTGACATCCGTCAAGAAGAAGGGTGCCAGTGTCCGCTTTGGAAAGCTGGACGGCTATGTGCCGCTTGCGAGCATGTGGTGGGTGCGCGAGCCGGACCCCAAAAAGTCGCATGAGCAGGTGCGCGATCCGGATGACGCCAGAAAGGTGCTCAAGAAGGGCGACGTCATCTGGACGTCGGTGCTCAAGGTACCCGAGAAGGCGTCCAAGCCGGTTGATCTCGCGCTTGAGCGAGAGCCGGAAGTGGAGGGGGCCATTGTATCCCTTGACCCGCGCACAGGCGAGGTGGTGGCGCTTTCCGGCGGCTACTCCTTTAGTCGCAGCCAGTTCAACAGGGCTACGCAGGCTCGCAGGCAATGCGGTTCGGCCTTCAAGCCCATCGTCTACTCCACGGCCATCGACAACGGATTCACCCCGGCCAGCATTGTCATGGATTCGCCCATCGTGTTTGCCAACGACGAAGAGGCAAGCTCTGGCGGCCGGAAAACTTTGAGAACACCTTCAAGGGGCCGACGCTCCTTCGCACCGCGCTGGTCAAGTCCAAGAACACCTGCACCATCCGCATCGCCCAGAAGCTCGGCATCCGTAAGATCATCAACCGTGCTCAGGCCCTCGGTCTGGAATCAGAGTTTCCTGAAGACCTGTCCGTGGCGCTCGGCTCGGCGTCCGTGAGCCTGATGAACATGGTGCAGGCCTTCAGCACGTTTGCCCGTGGAGGCTCCTATGTCGAGCCGCGCATGGTGCTGTCCGTCAAAAGCGCTTGGGGCGAGGACATGTATACCTCCAAGCCCCGCGTGGTCGACGCCATCAGCCCGCAGACCGCCTATATCATGGCCACGCTTATGAAGCAGGTCGTCAGCGACGGCACCGGTTGGCGCGCCCGGGCGCTCAAGCGACCGGTGGCGGGCAAGACCGGTACCACCAACAACGAACAGGACGCATGGTTCATGGGATACACGCCGTATCTCGTCACCGGCGTTTACGTCGCTTTGATGAAATCAAGCCCATGGGTCGTTGGGAGACCGGCTCGCGCGCGGCAAGCCCCATCTGGGTGGCCTACCGCAAGCAGGTCGAGGAGGACTATCCTTATGAGGACTTCCCCCAGCCCAAGGGCATTGTCATGGCCAAAGTGGACGGCAGCACCGGCAAGCTGGCCGGTCCCGGCTCGCGGGAGAGCTACTTCCTTCCCTTCAAGGAAGGGACTCAGCCTACCGAGATGGTCGGCTCCGGCTCCGGCGGTTCAAGTGACCCGGGCAAGGCCGGGGACGACCTGTTCAAGCAGATATTCTAACGAAACCACAAGGAGGAGCCCATGCGGCTGGACATGTTTCAGGTCGATGCCTTTGCATCGAAGCTCTTTACCGGAAACCCGGCTGCGGTGGTGCCGCTGTACGAGTGGCTCAGTGATGAACTGATGCAGGCCATTGCCATGGAGAACAATCTCGCCGAGACCGCTTTCTTCGTGAAGCGGGGAGAGTATTACGAGCTGCGCTGGTTCACTCCGGAGTATGAGATGGACCTCTGTGGTCACGCCACGCTCGCCACGGCGTATGTCCTGTATGAATACCTTGGGTACAGCGACCCGGTGGTAGTGTTCGAGACCAAGAGCGGGCGTCTTTTCGTGGAGCGCGACGAGGACGGCGGGCTTTCCATGGACTTTCCCGCCTGGCCGCCGCATGAGATGCAGGTGACGGAAAGGGTCGCCAAGGCTCTCGGTGCGCGTCCAGATGCGTTGTATGCAAACGATCGGGACATGATGGCCGTGTTTTCTTCCCGCGAGGAAATCGAGGCCCTCAAACCTGACTTCAGGCTGGTCTCCAAGCTCGACTGCATGTGCATGATCTGCACTGCGCCGGGGTTGGATTACGATTTCGTATCCCGTGTCTTCGTTCCTGAAGAGGGCATCCCCGAAGACCCCGTGACCGGCTCGGCGCACTGCGCGCTGGTACCGTACTGGGCCGATCGTCTCGGCAAGACAACGCTTCATGCCTATCAGGCTTCCCGGCGCGGTGGCGAGCTTCGCTGCGAGTTCATGGGCGACCGGGTGCGTCTTGCAGGAAAAGCCGTGAGCTATCTTATCGGAACCATACTGCTGGAGGACTGATGCCGCTTATTCGCGTCGAGACAAACATTCAGGTTGAGGAACGCCGCATACGGGAGACCGTTGGTGCCCTATCGCGTCTTGCGGCCGATCTGCTCGGCAAACCCGAAACGTACGTCATGGCCGTACTGGATCCGGGAAAAGCGTTGTGTTTCGGGGGAACCCACGAGCCAGCAGCGTTCGTGCAGCTACACAGCATCGGCCTGCCGGAGGATAAAACCCCGGATTTTTCGAGAGAAATCTGCATCTTTCTGCAAAGCGCTCTGGATATTCCTTCCGAGCGTATTTACATTGATTTTGGCGACATTCAGCGTCATCTCTTCGGCTGGGACGGGAGAACGTTCTGATGCGTGAGGCCATTGTCGGCCTTTTGGTGATGATGTGTCTGCTTGTCGCTGGGAACTCCAGTGCTCTTACCATTGTCGTTGAGGAGACTACTCCTGCCGTGTTTTACGGTCAGGACGGCCGCCTTACCGGAATCTTCGTCGATGTGATCGAGGAATTGAAGCGCAGGACTGGAGAAGACGCGAGTATTGAGGTGGTTCCTTGGGCACGGGCGTACAGAATTGCCCGGGAACAGCCCGACACCCTGTTGGCTCCCACGACACGTACCGCGGACCGCGAACACATGTTTTTCTGGTTGGGGCCGATCATCACGCAGAAGTGGGCTATTTATGGCCTTGAAGGGCGCGCCCCGCTCACTTCCATGGAAGAGGCGCGAACGCTTAGGAGTATTGGCGTGGTGCGCGGTGATGCGCGGGCGGAATTCCTGCGTGGACAAGGCTTTACGAATCTTGTGGAGGTCAAGGCCGGTGAGCTGAACGTGGTCAAGCTCAAGGCTCGCCGCATTGAAGCCATGGTCAGCAGCAACATCGGCATTGCCGGGTTCTCCTTCGTCGAAGACGTCAGCGCCAGTGGGATCGTTCCGCTGCTCACGCTCAAGGAAGTCGGCCTGTATCTGGCCTTTTCACAGGGATCCGATCCCGTGATGGTGGACAAGTGGCGCACCGCTCTGAACTCCATGCGCCGCGACGGGACGTTTCAACGCATCCACGAGAAATGGCTGCCCGGGCAGCCGCTTCCGGTTCGGTAAGCCCCGCTCGCTTCTCTAGTCAGCCGGGCGGTGAAGTCCTTTTCCCGGCGTGAATACCAGTTCATATCCCAGGATATTGGAATACTTCTCTGCAACCTTGTCGAGAAACCCGGACTCGACCATCTCCTCATACGCCGCATCAAGACGATTGAGTATTTCCTTGTCCGTTCCATTCGAGAGCATGATGTAGCTTGGAGCTTTCTTCAGCACGAGCGCCATTTCAAAGCTGTCCATCGGAAGGTTTTCGTCGGCCAGAAGTGCGGGCATTTCTATGTCGGAGCTGACGATGAGGGCGTAGCGGTTGGCATCGATCTTTCGGATGTTCAAGTCGAAACCGGTAGAGAGGTCCATGTTGACGCCCTTGCTCAGCAGGTAGTCTGTGCGCCAGTCGCCCAAAACCCCGCCCACTACAATTTGTTTGTTCGCTATGTCTTCCAGCGACTCGACATCGAGTTTTTCGCCACTTCGTTTATAGAGCGCATGCGTCCTCGAAATGACCGGCCCTATGAAATGAAAGCCGAGCTGTTCCCGCTCCTTTGTTTTTCCTGCCGTGAAGAGCATGACGTTGCCGTTTGACTTCGCATGTTCGTATGCTCGCGTCCAAGGCATGAGCGTCACCGTTCCCTCCAGTCCCGCCCTTTTGAGCATTTCCCGGACAATGTCGACGCTTGTACCGACAGGTTCGCCTTCGACATTCTCATAGTTAGCCGGTGCCTCAACATCGGTAAAGACTTTCAAATCAGGCTGGGCATGAACGTCTCTCGCATTGGTCAGCGCAATGGTCAGTGCAAAAAGAAAAACTATGCATTGTTTCATTGTGGGTCCGTGAGTCTATGATGTGAATGCGGTGTACGAAGTATGTATTAACACAAAATTTAACGAATCAGTTCTTGTTTTCAATTATTAATGGCTAATGATTTCATGGGCTGGCCCATGCTGGATTACCAAAAAAAGGGGCCGCTATTGCGACCCCTTGTGAGATGATGCTTCTAGAGAAGCTGGATTTTCCAGTTGAACGTACTGGTCCGATTCGGCTTGGGAACCGCCTTGGGCCAGAATTCGCGCATGGTCACGAACATGCGGAAGCCCGCCTTTTCCAGATTGCGCCGTTCCTCGGTCAGGTCGAGCTCCCAGCCCGGATATATCCAGTAATTCTGGCCGTGTTTGCGAATCCACGCCACCTCGTTCATGGGGCTTCTGATGGGCTCCTCTTCGCGGATGCCCTCAGCCAGTATCCGGGAGATGCCGAAAGGCCAGAGACCGCGAATGACGATACCGAGCGGCAAGGGCGACCCCTTGAGCAGGGCGTAGGTGTCCTCCCTCGGCAGTTCCGGGCTCACAAAGGCGCTCTTGAAGCCGAGGTCGGCCAGCGCGCCTAGCGCCATGCGGTTGGAGACGTTGCAGAACGGTCCGGCAATGAGTTCCACCTTGTGGTCCGTAAACAGGGCGGCCTGCCACGGGGCGTTCAGCACGAACCGGCGGCCTCCCTTGCGCACGGCCTCGCGGATGATGGAGCGCCAGCGTTTTTCCTCGTCAGGCCAGATGACGGGCGGCATCCACCATGTGATGTGTCCCGCGGACTTGGACGAGGCGTGTTGCAGCGTGCCTCGCTCCAGCCACAGGGCCGGGTCACCAAATACTTTGCCGGAAGGCGGCGAGCGAAACAGTGAGATGTCGCGGGGGCGTCCCTGCTTGTCTTTCACCTGTTTGGGATACTTGGGTTTGAACTCCGGTGCTTCGCGTTCCTCGCCCGTGGTCTCGGGCAGTTGCGAGGCAAGCTCGCGTATGAGCTTTTCAAGCTCGGGTTCGCGCCTGTCCACGAGGAAAACCTTGGCGTCGAACGGGGCGACCGGGCCTCGATGCCCTTTCTGGGGCATGATGTCGAAGCGCCCGCGTCTGGGGATGCGCTTGCGGACCTTGATGGTCCGGTGCCCTTTCTGGTCCTCGTAGCCGATGCGGATCAGGTCGCCCGGCAGGAGTTCCTCTCGCGTCTGGAAATAAAAGCGTTTGGCCTCGCGCTTGACCTGTCCCACGAATTTGCCGGAACCGGTCTCTTGCCCGGGCGCGACCGGAGTGAACGGACGCTGCGGTAGGAATACGGAGTGGCTGGTGGGGCGACCGAGCGCCAAATCAAGAAGGTCCTGCGCCATCTTTTTCTGCTGCGCATCCGGGTTGTCGCGCAGGATGGTGTAGGCCTTGGTGGTGTAATAAACGTAGTGCGGCCCCTTCTTGCGTCCTTCGATCTTCCAGGAGGCCACTTGGGGAACCGAGGTGAGCGGCTTGGTCAGCACATCGAGGCTCAGGTCCATGCAGGAGAACAGCCGGTCGGGCTTGGCCTGCTTTTCGGTGCGCCGGTAGAGCCTGCGGCAGGGCTGCACACAGCGTCCGCGCAGGCCGCTCTTGCCGCCAAGGAAGCTGGACCAGTAGCAGCGGCCAGAGACGCAGTGACAGAGCGCGCCGTGGACAAAAACTTCCAGCGACATGCCTTTGGGGCAGGCCTCGGCCATCTGCTTGATCTCGTCAAGGTTCAGTTCGCGCGGCAGCACCACACGGTCTATGCCGAGCTTTTTTGGCCGTTGCCAGCTGCGGGTTCGAGAGGTTCGCCAGTGTGGAGAGGTGCAGTTCTCCCTTGTATCCGGCTTGGCGTGCGATGGACGGCAGGGCAAGATCCTGAAAAATGAGCGCATCGGGCTTGACGTCTTTTGCTAGCCGCTTGATGAGCCTGCCTGCGGATTCCACATCTGAAGGCTTGACCAGCGTGTTCATGGCGACGTAGGTCTTGACGCCGCGTTCGCGTCCGAGGCTTGCCAGCGCGGCAAGCTCACTGGTAGAGAAGTTCTTCGCCTGCATTCGGGCCGAGAAGTGCTTCAGGCCCACGTAGACCGCGTCGGCCCCAGCCGCGACTGCGGCGAGGTATGAGTCGCGGTCACCGGCCGGAGCCAGAATTTCCGGTTTGTTTTTCGTCATGTATCTCTTCCAAGGATGGTTGAATGGCCCTCAGGAATTGTCGAAATGTCAAGGTATTGGATATCACCCCGGTGGGTGAAACGCAAAGGCCGGGCGAGTTCTTCGAGCTGCGGCTTGAGCGTCCGGACTGGGACGCGTGGAAGCCGGGCCAGTTCGTCATGATTCGTCCGGTGGACTGGCCCATGGATATCCTTTGGGGCCGTCCGTTTTCCATTTGCTCCGGCGACAGTCGGTCTGTGACCCTCTTCGTGCAGAAGGTGGGGCGCGGCACCGCGCGTCTTGCCGAGCTGAAGAAGGGCGACACCGTGGCCCTGTGGGGGCCGCTCGGCAACTCCTTTGCCGTGGAGCCGGACACGCCCACGCTCATGCTTGCCGGGGGCATCGGCATAGCTCCCTTTCGCGGCTATGTCGAGCAACATTCGCACCCTGAAAATCTTAAGCTCTTTTTCGCACACCGGATGCCGCTTGGCTGCTATCCCCATGAGGGCATTGCAGCGGTGGCGGATGTTGAGTGCATGGCCGAGGAAAAGCCCGAGGACCTGCAGGCCATCATTGCCCGCATGGGCGAGCTTGTGAACGAGTACAGGGACGGCCTGATTCTCTGCTGCGGGCCGACGCCGTTCATGAAGACCGCGCAGAGGTTCGCGCTGGAGGCCGGGGCGAGGCTGTACGTTTCGCTGGAGAACCGCATGGCCTGCGGCGTGGGCGCCTGTCTCGGTTGCGTCTGCAAGGACGGCGAGGGGCATCATGTGCAGGTTTGCACCAAGGGGCCGATCTTCCGGGCCGACAACGTGGAATTGTAGGAGGGGACATGGAAGTCAGTGATCTCAAGGTATCGTTCGGCGGCCTGTCCATGTCCAACCCGGTCATGACCGCGTCAGGCACGTTCGGCTTCGGGCTGGAGTTCGCCCCCTACGGCGATCTCTCCAGACTCGGCGGCATTGTCGCCAAAGGCATTTCCATGAAGCCCCGAGAGGGCAACCCCATGCCGCGCATAGCGGAGACGCCCTGCGGCATGCTCAACGCCATCGGCATCCAGAACCCCGGGGTCGAGGCGTTCGTCAAGCAGGCGCTTCCCGCGCTCAAGCGGCAGGACGTGGCCGTGGTTGCCAACCTCTACGCCTGTGACGCGGAGGAGTTCGGCGAACTGGCCGGAATCCTCTCGACAGAAGACGGCGTTGCGGCGCTGGAGGTGAATGTCTCCTGCCCCAATGTCAAAGAGGGCGGGGCGGCCTTCGGGCAGGACCCGGCGCAGATCGCCAAAGTCACCGAAGCCGTGAAAAAGAGGGCGGGCGGCAAGCCTGTCATGCTCAAGCTCTCGCCAAACGTGGCGGACATTGCCACCTGCGCTCGTGCTGCCGTGGAGGGTGGAGCAGACATCCTCTCGCTCATCAACACACTCATCGGCATGGGCGTGGACATCCGCAATCGTCGACCGAGGCTGGCCAACGTGGTGGGCGGCCTGTCCGGACCTGCCATCAAGCCCGTTGCGCTTCGTTGCGTGCATCAGGTCTGTCAGGCTGTGGACGTGCCGGTCATCGGCATCGGCGGTATCGCTTCGGCCGAGGATGCTCTGGAGTTCATCATGGTCGGTGCCCATGCGGTGCAGGTCGGCACGGCAAACTTCCTGCGGCCGGATTTCGCCTTCACATTGGCCGAGGATATGGCCCAACTGCTCACGGAACTATGCGTGGAGCGGCTTGAGGACTTCCGCGGTAGTCTTCAGCTTCCGCTGTAAATTCCATTTGTTGAGAAAAAATGTAATTTCTCTGCAATTTGGGGTTGCCAGCCCTTTTGAATTTGGGTAAACACCCATTCTCACGACGCGGAGAGGTGTCCGAGTCCGGCTTAAGGAGCACGCCTGGAAAGCGTGTGTCCCTTTACGGGGACCGGAGGTTCAAATCCTCTCCTCTCCGCCACGACACCAATAAGGCCCACCGAATTATCGGTGGGTCTTTTTTTGTTATTTGACATGCAGGGCAAGGGCAGGAGGCGGTTTCTGATTCGGGATAACGCTGACAAGTGTTGAGTAAACGTTTGTTTTACGAACCAATATTGAGTTCATCTATGTATCCTGTTATCCTTGTTGGGAAACATCTTTTATGAGGTAGGTATGAAAGGCTTCTTGAGGTCGTTGTTCTGCGTGGTTGGAAGCGCGGCTGTCTATCTTTTTATGGTTCAGTCCTGCTTTGCCAATGAGGTTATCGTTATTAACTCCAGCTACTCGGTGCCGTTATCTTCGGCAAAGAGCGACGGTTTTTTCGATCTTGTGTTAAAAGAGGCTTTTGGGGGAATCGGGGAGGTTGTGGATATTCAGCTTCGCCCCGCTGAACGCTCATTGCGGGATGCCAATGAAGGACTGGCCGATGGGGATGTCGGCAGGGTCGAAGGTATTGATCTCGTATTTCCGAACTTGGTTCGTGTTCCCGAGCCAGTCCTTGATGAACGTTCGTTCGTTGCCTTTTGCCTGAAAGGGCGTGTTCAGGGGAATATCTCCTGGAATGAACTTCATAAGTACAGAGTTGGTTATGTGCATGGCTGGAAGATTTTTGACCTGAATACGAATACTGCCAAGGAGCGAACCTCGGTCGTTAACACAGAGCATTTGTTCGAGATTCTGAAGGCCGGAAGGATTGACATAGCCCTTAGTGCCCGCCTTGACGGGCTTGCTATGGCAAGTCGGCTCGGCATTAACGATATTGAAGTTCTTGAGCCGCCGCTTGCGGTGAAAAAGATGTATCTGTACCTCAACAGCAAGCACAGCGAATTGGTCGAGCCCTTGGCGGCGTCGTTGAAAAAAATGAAGAAGAATGGTCGTTATGATGCGTTGATGCGGACAGTGGAGAAACGGTATTTTTCTCTTAAAGGCGGCCATGGCGTTGATTGAACCGGTTACTAACGCCTTTTTTGTAACGTCCCGCTCGATCCAAGTCTTTTCCCTTAATCAGACTCTGCGGGCTTGACACTTGGCCCGTCTGGTGCGTAAGAAACATCTCCCTCGCGGCGGATGCCGTTTTGAGGGAAGCCGGGCGGCGGTATCGCCGTGAACCCCGTCAGGCCCGAAAGGGAGCAGCGGTAGTGGTTGATCCCGGGTGTCCGGTTTCCCTGGAAGGGGCGTCCTGAAAAGGACGCCCCTTCTTTTTTACTAACGCCCGTTTGAATGCGGGCATCCTTCCATAGGACGCGCCATGCACGCCAGTTCCGTCCCGGCCTTTATTGAGCGGCATTTCCTCGGTCTTGCCGTGATTCTCTCTGCCGCGGCACTTTACGAACCTGAATGGTTTGTCTGGATCAAGCCGTACATCCCTCATGGCCTCGGCGTCATCATGTTCGGCATGGGGCTGACGCTGACCTTCGAGGATTTTCGGGACATCGTCCGCAAATGGCGGACTG
Organism: Salidesulfovibrio brasiliensis JCM 12178; assembly: GCF_001311825.1. Lineage (GTDB taxonomy): Bacteria > Desulfobacterota > Desulfovibrionia > Desulfovibrionales > Desulfovibrionaceae > Pseudodesulfovibrio > Pseudodesulfovibrio brasiliensis. The sequence goes on from NZ_BBCB01000002.1 coordinate 69,646, forward strand.
TCGGCCTCGGCGTACTGGTTCAGTATACTGTCATGCCGATTCTGGCCTTTGCTGTCGCATCCGTGCTCGGCCTGCCGAACGAAGCTCTTGTGGGGATGGTCGTAGTTGGTGCGTGCCCCGGGGGAACGGCCTCAAACGTCGTCGCACTGCTGGCGCGGGCCAACGTGGCACTGTCCGTTACCATGACGCTTGCCGCGACTTGCGTGGCGCCGCTCGCAACGCCGCTGCTTACGTGGCTTATTCTGGACGCCCGTGTGGATATTGACGTGGCGGCCATGATGCAGTCCGTGTTCTGGATTGTGGCATTTCCCCTTTTCGATGGCCTCGTGCTGCGCCACCTGCTCAAGAAGCGCCTCGATCCGGTGATCCACTGGTTCCCTTCGGTTTCCATCGTGACCATATCGCTGCTCATCGCCTGCATCATCGGTCTGAATCGCGACACGCTACTGGCGTTTCCGGCGCTCGTTGCTCTTGCCGTGGCACTCCACAACGCGGGCGGACTGCTTGCGGGGTATGCCGCCGGGCTCGCTGCCGGGTGTGACAAACGCGACAGGCGCACGCTCGCCATTGAGGTGGGTATGCAGAACTCAGGGCTCGGCGTGGCGCTTGCTGTGAAATACTTCGGTGCTGCCTCGGCTCTCCCTGGTGCGCTTTTCAGCCTCTGGCACAACGTCACCGGCATCCTGTTGGCCCGACGCTGGAGCCGCTGACTTTCCATTAATGCATTTTGTGAACAGAAAATCCGGATTTGCGCTTGACTGGTAATACTAATTTTATAACAGTATGCCTCCAGTGATGAGGGATTTGTGATTTTTATTTTTACTGTATGTATTCACGGGAGAATGTGATGAAACGGATTGTCTGTCTCAGCCTGTCGGCTCTGCTTGTGGCTCTTTTTTCTTTCAACGCTTTTGCGCACTTCGGCATGGTTATTCCCGATACCGATGAGCTTACGCAGGACAAGCGCACGGTGAACATGGACCTTTCCTTCTCACACCCCATGGAAATGCAGGGGATGGAGCTTGAAAAACCGGCCAAATTCTTCGTGGTTGAAAATGGCGAGACCCGCACCGACCTGCTGGGAACGCTCAAATCCGCCAAGGTCATGGATCATCAGGCTTGGACCGCTTCCTATACTCCCAAGGCACCTGGCCTGTATGCATTCGTGATGGAGCCGGTCCCCTATAAGGAAGACGCCGAAAACAACTACATTCAGCACATCACCAAGGTGTATGTGGACGCTTACGGCGAAGGTGAAGAGTGGAACAAGCCGCTTGGCCTGCGTACCGAAATCGTCCCCCTGACCCGCCCGTTTGGCAACTACGCCGGGAACGTTTTCCAGGGTATCGTCTACTTTGAAGGCAAGCCCGCGCCGTTCACCCGTGTGGAAGTCGAATACTACAACGAGAAAGGCGAAAAGCAGGCTCCCAATGATCGCATGGTCACGCAGGAAGTGCTGGCCGACGCCAACGGCGTGTTCACTTTCGCCTGTCCGTGGAAAGGCTGGTGGGGCTTTGCTGGCCTGACCACTGCTCCCGAAGAGTACAAGGGCCGTGAGTTTGAACTCGGTGCAGTGCTTTGGGTTGAAATGAAATAGAAGTAGGATGAGTGAAATGGAAAGGGCCGCCGGTGTTCCGGCGGCCCTTTTTTATTGATGCTGTTCAGATGGCTCGAGGCGATCGTCGTTGTCCTTGTGCAGCAACTCAATCATGGGTGTTACGAACTCATCCGGGAACGTTCCGGCCATGGAGCCGATGAAGCTTCCGACAACAGAGCCGACAACCAGATTGGCACCATCGGCACTTCCTGCCACCTGAACAAGTGTGCCGAGCAGGGTGCCTGTCATGCCGCCGAGCACCATGCCGTCATAATGTACGCCACGATACGGCTTCATGCCTCGGATTACGCGTGAAGCGTCCTTGATGATAAACCCGGCAAGCCCGCCAACGAATGCGGCGCTGATCGCAAGAATTGCGCCGGGAAATAGGTAGCGCAGGGAAAAGCCGTGGGCGATTGTGCCTTCCACCAACCCGGCTAGCGCACCGATCAACATGATGGCATAGAACGCCTTTTCCTTGATATCCAGTTTCGGCTTCATGTTTCCTCCGGAAAGAAATTCCTCTTTCAGGTTGATGCGAAATGCATGCCGCGCAGCCATTTTCTAAACGTATAATTTAAACACCTGTTTACATTAAACTTTTGTTTACAAAATTTGACGGACTGGTTACACAGCCAAAGGCTTGCGTTTGCAAGGAATTTGACTGGCTCGTCACAGGAGTGGGTACCTTGTGACGAATTCTATGACAAAATGGTATAATTCTCGTTGTTTGCAAGGGGGAAGGATGAAACGGTTCATTTTCTGTATCGCGACGTGTTTTTGTGTCGCATTGATGGCTGCGGCGACACCTATGGAGTCCCGTGCAGCAGGTTTTGCTCTTTATGAATGGAGCAACCGCGGCAACGGTATGGGCGGAGCAATGATCGCGCTCGCTGACGATGCTTCTGCGCTTGCCTATAATCCGGCCGGTATCACGCAGCTTGAGGGCACACAGACCATGGTGGGCGTAAGCCTTATCGCACCGAGTGCCAGTGTGGATATGGGCGGCAAGACATATAAAAGCAAAAACAAGCTTTATGCTGCCCCGCACGCCTATGTCACCCAGCAGATGAGCGATAAATTATGGTTCGGTGTTGGTGGTTTTTCCCGTTTCGGCGTCGGCACCAACTACGACCATGACTGGGCGGGCAGGTACAACGTCTACAAGGGCGTTATGAAAAGCTACACTGTCCAGCCAACCATGGCTTTCAAGGCGACGGATAACTGGTCCTTGGCTCTTGGCGTTGATATCATGCGTGCCGCTTTTGAGCAGAAGAAAAAAAGAAACATTGCGGGTACTGATTACGACATTCACATCAACGCGGAGGGGTGGACCATTGGTTACAATCTGTCCACCCGCTATGAGTTTGATGATCAATGGAGTCTCGGGCTGGTCTACCGCGCCAAACAGAAGATGGTCGGGCGTGGCAGTTTCAACATGAATCTTGCAAACACTGCCAGCGGTGTGACCATGGAAGCCTATTTGCCCGGTAGCGCTGCAGCCGGCCTTGCCTACAAGCCCACTGAAGACCTTAGCCTCGATTTTGATGTCGTCCGGACTTTCTGGGCCGACTACAAGCAGATCGAGTACTACTACAATAACGACACCAGCTCCATGACGGCCAAAAATTACAAGGATGTATGGCGGTTCCAGCTTGGTGCAGAATACGAGTTTATTGACAATAACTACCTTCGCGCCGGTCTCGTCTACGACCAGAGCCCCATCCGCGAAGGGTACGAGGACTTCATGCTGCCGACCAATGACCGTACCATCTACTCCCTCGGTTACGGGTACAGCAACGGTCCGTGGACCATCGACTTGTCCGGAATGTATGTGCATATGGAAGGCCGAGTGATCGAGGCTCGAGGAAACGAAATTCCCACCACCGCACACATTCAGGATAGCCGGGCGCTTATTACCGGTCTTTCCGTTGGATACAAGTTCTAGACAGCAATGCCATACGGCTAATCAGGCGGGAGTCTTCGGACTCCCGCCTTCTTTTTGTTGACAGGCCGGGCGGCTTGCATTGAACTGTCCCGACAATGCTCACCGTCAGCAATCTTCAGCACATCTATCCGGGCAATGTGGAAGCCCTTCGCGGCGTTGCCCTTGATCTGCGCGAGGGAGAACTGCTCTGCCTCGCAGGTGCCAACGGGTGTGGTAAGTCCACGCTGCTCGCCGTTTTAGCGGGCATTCTGCCCGTTACCGAAGGGGCCGTCTCCGTGAAGGGGCGCGAGGCTGGGCCGGAAGATTTGAGGGGCGTCTGCCGACTGCTCATGCAGGACCCTGACATGCAGATACTCGGTGCCACCGTCGAAGAGGATTTGCATCTGGGGCGTGGCGACAATGATCCGGAGCAGGCTCGGGCCGTGCTTGACGGGCTTGGCTTTGACGCCCCGCACGATCGTCCGGTTCACGCGCTCTCATGGGGTATGAAGCGTAAGCTCTGTTTAGCCGGGGCGTTACTGGACGATCCCGGCGTTCTTCTCTTCGATGAACCGTTCAGCGGTCTCGACTATCCCGGCATCCGCGAAATGCGCCGCGTGCTTCGGCATAATAGGGAACAGAAACTGACGCAAGTGGTAGCTGCGCACGATCTCGAATGTGTGGCCGACATTGCGGACCGGTTTGCGCTGCTTGCAAAGGGGCGCATCGTGGCCGTGGGCAGTGCCGATGACGTCTTCGACAAACTGCGTGAGAACGCCGTACGCCCGCCGTGTTCATGGCATCTGGGACGTACGGTCGCCCCTTGGGATGGTTCAGAATGAGGGCGGCGGCGTTTCTGGACCGCCTGGACCCCCGGTTGGCCCTTGGTGCCTCTTTCGTGTTCGGGGTGCTCATTTGGCGGGTGGATCCGTTGATAGTGGCCGTCCTCGCGGCACTGCTCGTGCTGCTCGCCTACAGTCTAGGCTGGAACCGTCGCGGCGGAATCGGCCTCAAGCCTTTCCTGCTCTTTGTTCTACTCTGGTCCGGTATCAAGTTCGCCTTCGAGCTCTGGGACGGAGCGACGATTTCTGATGCCGGCATGGTGGCGGGAGTGGTTGCGGTGCGACTGGCCGCGCTGCTCCTCCTTGGTTTGGTGCTCGCCAACGGTGTTTCCACCAGAAAAGTCGGGCTTGCGCTTTCGTGGGCGTTGAAACCATTTGCGGGAAAGAACGCGTGGCAGGGAGCGCTCGCCTTTGCCATCATGCTGGACATGATCCCCCAGACCCGCAGAACGCTGGAGCAGCTCAAGCAGGCCCAACAGCTCCGCCGTGTTACGTTGCCGGTTTTCAAGCGGTTGACCGTGGTCCCCATGGCGCTGGTGCGGATCATGGCCCGGTCTACGTGGACGCGCAGCGTCGCTATCGCCTCGCGCCGGTTGGATCGACCGGAGGCGTGGAGCGGCGGTCTTTGCTGGCAGTCATCCGACACCGCTTTTCTTGCGCTCTTCCTTGTCATTGTTCCGGTTCTCGCTATATATTGAGTTTTGATCCCTTTCCGTCATTTGTCTGAATCGAGATTGGAGGTTGTCATGGCCGGGTATGAGAACATGACCGTGCAGCAGACCCGTGAGTTCATGGGCAGCAGAAAACCGGACGAGTACCTTCTTCTGGATGTGCGCCAGCCGTGGGAATACGAAGAGCTGCACATTCCGGGGGCCATGCTCATTCCGCTCCCCGAGGTGCCGGAGCGGCTCGGCGACATCCCCCGCGACAGGCCGGTGATCACCTATTGCCGTTCCGGGGGCAGAAGTGCGGCTGCCGCGCGGATTCTGGCCGGGGAGGGCCGGGAGGTTGTCAATCTAGTGGGCGGAGCCTCGGCATGGCAGGGAGATGCGGCCTTCGGGCCCGTCGACATGGGCCTTGTAGGTATTCCTGCCGACTCAACAGTGGAGCACGCCCTCGCTGCTGCCTATGGAATGGAGATGCGGCTAGAGCGATTCTACGGCGAGCGCGTTGTTGCCGCAGAGTCGGAAGACGAGGGCGAGCTTTTTCTTACGCTGGCGGGGTACGAGGACACGCACAAGCGAACCATCTACGTCTCTATGAAAAGATGACCGGCGAAGCCGTGAGTCGGGAAACGTTTGAATCGATGGCCCGTGAAGCAGGGGCCAACCTAGCCGAAGGCGGCGTGGAGCCGGAGGTGTTCATTCAAGAATTTGGCGATATGTTTGAGGGCCTTGAAGGGATCATTCAGCTCGCCATGATGTTCGAGGCACAGGCCCTCGACTACTACTCCCGCTGTGCCCGCCGGGCGCAGGACGGGGACGCGGCCGATGCGTTCGTGCATCTTGCGCGCGAGGAAAACGCCCATCTCAAGTTGCTTGGTAAGTTTATGGACAAACTCGGGGAGCGCGAATGAGGATAGATCTGCAGAGCGAAATGCTGATGGAGTTTGATGACGACGTCCGTTTCAAATGTCGCTTCGTCGGCTTCATAAAAGACGAATGCGTGATCGTTCGTGTACCGGTGGTTCCGGGAATTCGTGGCCGTATTGAGCCGGGCAGCGAACTCACGCTTCGGTATCTCTTTGAAGGCAACATCGTATCCTTCGCCACAGAGTCCCTCCAATACAAGGCCACGCCGTACTCGCTGCTCTTCGTTCGCTATCCCAAGGACCTCGAAACCTACGAACTTCGGAGCGAAAAGCGTGTCTCCTGCCGCCTGCGCGGCCAGATAACCAAGAGCAAGACCTCGTTCAAGGGGATGGTGACGAATCTCAGCGAGAGCGGATGTGCGTTCACCATGGATTCATCGCAGGACATGACCGATTTTATTGAAAAGGATGATATTGTTTCCGGCGAATTCCGTACCATCGACGGTCAGACGCCGTATCCGTTCCGGGCCAAGGTCATGCGACGCAGCGCGCGCGGCAAGGAGGTCACGCTCGGGCTTGGGTTTGAGAAGAGTTCCGGCGGGTTGCCTGAAGCGGTGGTGGAATATCTGAAGGAAGTGAGGGAGTTCGAGGCGCTCCTCGCTGCCAGCGGAGACTAGCCTTCGAATTTCCTTTCAAGCCGAAGCATTTTGAGGTTCGGCAAAACAATGCCGACCACCACAAGGACCGCTCCGCCCACCTGCAGCGGCACCACATGCTCGTCCAGCAGCCAGTGGGCAGCCATAAGTGTTGCCACGGGTTCCACGCTGGAGAATATCGAGGCGTAGGCGCTGCCCACCTTTTCCACCGCCAGATAGAGAAATCCCACCGCGATGACCGAGCAGATGAGGCCGAGCGAGAGGCCGATGGCGAGCGTCTGTCTGGTCATGTTCAGGTAGAAATCCATATCTCCGGCAATGTTATATGCCAGCCCAGCGAAGAGCAGCACGTAGAGGGTGGCCTTGAGCGGCTCCGTGTCCCGCAGAAGCACCTGCACCACCATCAGGTAGGTGGAGAAGGTGGCCATGGCCCCGAACGCCAGCATCAGGCCGAACGGATCCATCTTCTGCAGGAAGGCGTCATAGAAGACCAGTGCACACCCGGTGAAGACCAGCAACAACGAGAGAATCACGGTCCTGTCGATCTTCATCTTGAAGAAGATCGCCGAAAGGATGGTCACGGTGACCGGATAGAAATAGAGGATCAGTGCGTCCGTGGCTGCCGGGATGTATTTCGCTGCCGTGAGGAAGCAGTATGACTGGATGGGATAGATCAGAAGACCGATGAGCGCGCAGCGAACGAGCATTTTCGCATCGGCGACAAGGGCACGGCGGTTGGTCGCGAAAAGCCACAGGAACAGCAGGGCCGCCCCGAAGGTGAAGCGGCATTGCAGCATCTCCACGGCGGTCATGCCTACGGCGTAGCCCATCTTGGCAAAGATGACCAACATGCCGAAGGCTATGGCGGATATGATGGAATAGATCAGTCCTGCAAGCATAGTTTCCCGTGATTATGGTATATTTACCAGAATCGGGAGCGTACGCCGCACCAAAGGGTCATGCAAGCTTTTTCAGGTAGGCCAGATATTCCTGATTGCCCTTGGGGCCGAGAATTTTCGAAGGTACGACGCCAAGGCATTCAAGGTGCAGTTCGGTTCGGAGGAAGCCGAGCACTTCCCGGACAACCCTGTCCCTGAGCTCCTCGTCGCGGACCACGCCCTTGTCGGTCTGGCCCGGGCCCACCTCGAACTGTGGCTTAACCAGCGTGACCACCTCGCCGCCGTCGCGCAGGAAGCGCATGCAGGCGGGCATGATCTTGGTCAGGGAGATGAAGGAGACGTCGGCCACCACCATGTCCACCGATTCGGGGATGAGGTCCGGCTCGGCGTGCCGGAGGTTGGTGCGCTCGATGTTTACCACGCGTTCGTCCGTACGCAGCCGCTCGTGGAGCTGGCCGTATCCCACATCAACGGCGTAGACGCGCGTTGCACCGTGCTGGAGCAGACAGTCCGTGAATCCGCCGGTGGAGGCTCCGGCGTCGAGGGCGACCTTTCCGGCGCAGTCGATGTCGAAGGTCTCGATGGCGGTGAGGAGCTTATGCGCGCCGCGGCTCACGAAGCGGGTGTCTTCGGGAACCGTGAACTCCGTATCTTCCGGGAACTGCTGTCCCGGCTTGTTCACGGGCGTTTTTTGGCCGCGCTCCATGAAGTGGACCTTTCCGGCCATGATAAGGCGCTTGGCCTTTTCACGGCTCTCGGCGAGGCCCTGTTGATGGATGAGCTGGTCTGCACGGAACTTCTTTGCCATGGCGGAGTTGCTATCACTCCCGGCGGGAGCAGGCAAGCGTCATGAAGAGGGCCGCCCGAAGGCGGCCCTGTGATGCTACTTCATGTCATAGGACGTCGGTCCGTCGCTGTAGTCGGTTTCATTGAGCCACCGTGCGGGGTAGCCGATCGCCTTTGCCGGGGAGCCGGGGATGTTGATGTACCCGTCGGAATACTTGGCGATGAGTGTCTTGCCGAGTGCCCGCCAGTGACTCAGCACGTCTTCCGCGTTCTTCATGCCGAATTGTGTCATGGCCTCGATGGCCTTGTCTTTCGGCAGTCCGGCAACTTGCTTGTCCACCATCGCCACGGCTGCAAGAGCGTTCTCTTCAAGTTCGTTTTGCAGGGGAAGGATGTCCACCTGCGTCATGCGCTGGAAGTTGAGGCGCGACCAGTTGTTGACGAAGTCGAACGCCCACCACGCGGAGGATTCGTCGTACTCCTGCGGGTTGCCGCTCTGGTAGCTTTGCGGCAGGGCCGAGGCCTTGACGTAGAACGGGGCGAAGACGGTTGTGTAGGAAACGTCCGGTCCGAACCAGAGTACGCCCTTTGCCGGTTCAGGGGCGTCAGGACGGGTCTGGCACACAAAAGTATATCCTTGATAGAACACCGAAATGGCCCGTTCCCACGCACCGTAGAATTTCTTTGAACTGCTGACGTCGTTCTGGTTGCCGTCATAGGGGCCGACAAAGCGGTGCGGGTCGCCGTAGGGACCTGCGGCAACGCCTTTTGTGAGGTCGAACTGGGTGCCTTCGTAATGGTCGCGGTAGAGGCTGAAGACGTCGCGGACATGAAGCTTGCGGGCGGGCTTGACCGAGAAGGGATAGTCTCGGGTGAAGCCGTCCTCGACCCACGGGGAAAGCCCGAGGTCCGGATTGACGCGGTCCAGCACGCGCCAGACGCGGCGTAGCGAGTAGTAGGGGTGGTTGTATTCGCCGGGGCTTACCGCGCGCAGCCAGTCCAGCCTGGTCTTGCCGTCCCACCATCCAACGGCCTTCAAGCCGGATTTGAGGTGTGTCGAATAGAGGAAATTGTCCGGGTCGTCCCAAACCACGTCACGGATGCGGAATTCGTTGGCAGCCACGAAGAATTCACCGTCCGGGACGCGCTTGGCCACCCATGCGGAGTGGTGCCGCTTGTCGGGCAGGGCGCACATCTCGAAGACCCATGCCTCGTTCTGGTCGGCCACAAGCAGGGTCTCGCCCGTGGAATAGTAGCCGTATTCGTCGATGAGCCAGCCCATGAGTTTCACGGCCGTTCGGGCGTCGCGGCAGTTTTCAAGCGCGATGCGGGAAAGCTCGGCGCTGTAGAATATTCGCATGGGCTTGCCGCTCTTGCGGGCCTGTTTCGCGGTCACGGCATCGGGTTCGAATTTGGCGCCGTTGGTGCATTCGCCCATCATGAGGTTGTGCTCGTTCATGATGCCGTAGTTGCCGTCGAAGTAAACGTAGGACATGGCGTCCTTCTTTCCGGCTTTCTCGCGAATATCCTCGAACGGCACTTGTCCGAGGGGCTGGGTTTGGGGGAATCCCGGCGTGTCGTATCCCGGCCCGCGGTTCTTGGAAACGATTCGCGGATAGGCGATGTTGTCGCCGAGGATCGTCCGTTCTCCGGTCTGTTTGACGGACGGGACCCGAATGAGCCGCTGGTCGCCCAGTTCATCGTCGTCGGAGTGGGCCACCATGGCGGAACCGTCCGCGCTGGCCCCTTTGGTGACGATCATTGTTGTGCAGGTCAGGCCGGGAACGGCCCATACCGCGAGGGCGACGAGGGCAAGCAGGGTGGCGAGAATGCGTTTCATGAGTGCTCCCGTATGGTTGTGGTATTTTTTATCCATCTAGCACATACGCTGGCGATTGTATTGTATAGATTCGTCGGGCATGGCTTGCGGGTTGTGCGGTTTGGTGACACAGTGCGCCTCATCAAGCCCAAGGAGTGGAGTCGATGCGAGTAGCCGCTGCGGTGAGCGGAGGAATGGACAGCCTTCTGGCGCTTGTGGCCCTCATTGAGGAAGGCCATGAGGTCATGGCCGTTCATGGTCTTTTTCTGGAGTCGTCAAAAGAACAGGAGCAGGCGGTTGCCGGGCTGCGACAGTCCTGCGATGCCCTTGGGGTTCCATTTCACGCCCTTGATCTTCGCCGTGAGTTCCGGGAACGGGTGGTGCAGCCGTTTCGTGAGGCGTACGCCGCCGGATTGACTCCGAACCCCTGCGCCGTGTGCAACCCGTCGGTCAAGTTCGGCATTTTTTATGACCGTTGCCGTGAGCTCGGGGCTGATACCATCGCCACCGGCCATTATGTTAAGACCGGCGAGGTGCCGGGCATGGGCCTGATGCCGTTGAGAGGCGCGGATCTGAGCAAGGATCAGAGTTATTTTCTTTCCCTCGTCCCGCGTGAGCGATTGCTTTCGGCCATCTTTCCGCTGGCGGACGTGTACAAGAAGGACACTCTCGCCAAGTTGCGTGAGCGTGGTCTTGAACCGCCGATTCCTTCTGAGAGTCAGGATGTCTGTTTTGTGCCGGACGATGACTACCAGTCGTTTCTTCAACAGCTTGGGACCATGCCAAAGGGCGGCCCCATCGTGCTGCGGGACGGAACCCGCGTCGGTAGCCACAAAGGACTCTGGCGGCATACGCAGGGCCAGCGGCGAGGGCTTGGCGTGGCGTGGTCCGAAGCGCTTTATGTGTTGGACAAGGATGTGGAGGCCAACGCGCTCATCGTCGGACCGAAAAGCGAATTGCCGAGCGGTGGATGTGTGGTGCGCGAACCGAATCTCTTTTCTGACACGTCCACATGGCCCGAGGTGGTGGAAATCCGCACCCGTTATCGGCAGGCCGGGAAGCCCGGACGCTGGGAGTTCTCAAAGGACAGGTTGGTGCTGACCTTCATTGAGCCGCACTCGCGGCCCACGCCGGGGCAGGTTGCCGCTTTGTATACCGAGGACGGCGTACTGTTGGCAGGCGGCGTCATCGAACAGGCGTTGTAGCTACATTCCCCAGCCGAGCCCCGGCTCCCAGCTTTCTTCCATCTCCTGCTGCTGCGCTTCAGCGCGTACCCGTCGCATGGTGTTCAGGATTGCGTCCGCGTCGCGGTCCGTGTGCTTGAGGAAGTATCCGGCCCACCAGCGAATTTCCGAGGTCTGCCGGAAGTGGTCCCTGTCCCGGAAGGAGGCCAGTTGCCGCAGCCCTTTTCCCCGTTCACCCATGGCCACCTGCGAGAGGCCGAGGTAGTACTGAGCGTCCGGGCTTTCCGGGTACTGCTTCAGAGATTCGGCAAAGATTTCGGTGGCCTTTTTATAGTTACCGTTCTTGAACTCCCTGAATCCCTGTTTGTTGAGCTTGTAGGCCCCGGGAGGCGAGGGGTAGAGGAAATCGCCGTATCCGCTTACGGTGATGGCCCCGGCACCGTATCCCACGCTGCCGCTCGTCGCTATGGTTTGGCATCCGCCCGTCAGGCAGGCCAGCAGTAAAATTGTCAGTGTCACGCTGATAGTGTGTCGCATTTTCTTGACCCTTGATGGCTTTGGGGGTAGCACCCCCGGTCAAGGCGAGTGGCCGGTACCGATTCGCCGGGAACAATATACATGAAAACGTATTATACCGCCACGCTGGGCTGCAAGATAAACCAGTACGAAACACGCTCCGTCAGCGAAGCGTGGACCGCCGCCGGTGCCAAGGAGACTGAGGATCCTTCCCGGGCCGAGGTCATCCTCATCAATTCCTGCGCGGTCACGGCCAATGCCGTGGCCGATCTGCGCCGTATGGTGCGAAAGCTCAAGCGTGAGAATCCCGAAGCAGAGATCGTCATCACCGGCTGCGCTGCACAGGCCGCCCGTGACGAGATCGGTGAGATGCCGGAGATTTCCCGCATCGTGCCGCACAAGGACAAGGCCGCACTGCTGCAGGGGCCGACAGCCCCGTTGCCTGAAACGCGCACAAACGCATTTCCGCCGTTTTCCGTGTCCGGCTACGGCCGCGCCAGAGCGGTGGTCAAGGTGCAGGACGGCTGTTCCCACCGCTGCACATACTGCATCGTGCCGCTCGCTCGCGGCCGCAGCGTCAGCCGTCCTGAAGGTGAAGTGCTCGACGAGCTTGCCCGCCTTTTGGATGCGGGCTTTCGGGAGATGGTGCTTTCCGGCGTCAACCTTCGCCAGTTCGGGCGTGATTTGCCAAATGAACCGGATTTTTGGGATCTGCTGCGCCGCATTGAGGACCGTTTCGGCGACGAATGGGGCGGCAGGGCGCGGCTGCGGATTTCTTCGCTTGAACCGGGTCAACTCGGCGACAAGGCGCTGGAAACACTTTCAGAATCTCGGCTGGTTTGCCCGCAGCTTCATCTTTCTCTGCAAAGCGGAGACCCTGATGTGCTGCGCCGCATGGGACGCGGGCATTACCGGGCCGAGCAGGCATTGGAATTTCTTGAGCGATTGAAGGATGTTTGGCCGGTTTTCGGACTCGGTGCGGACGTTCTGACAGGCTTTCCCGGCGAATCCGACGAAGAATTCGGCCGGACCGTTGAATTTTGTAGGCGACTGCCTCTTTCCTATGCGCATGTTTTCCCGTATTCTCCGCGCCCAGATACTCCGGCGGCTGTCATGAAGGATCAGGTGGCCCCGGCAGTGAAGAAGGCCCGTGCGAAGAAGCTCAGGGAGCTTGCCGGAAAGAAGAAGTCGGCGTTCCTGAAGCGACTGCTGGAACTGCCGAGCCTTTCGGTCCTTGTGCAGGACGAAGAGGGCAAGGGCGTGAGCGAGTTTTACAGCTCATGTCGACTGGAGCCACCCGGCGGCGATATCAGATCGCTGGTCGAGTGCAGGCCGCTTCGCATAGAGCGGGGCGTCATTGTTTGTGAAGAATTGAAACGCCGCTGCTGACAGTAGCGGCGGCTTCGTATACCGTAGCGAAAATGCAACGAGGATTCATCGTATGGCCGTGAGTATGACCGGATTCGGCAGATGTGAGACCGGTGGCGAGGGATTTACCCACGTGTGGGAAATCCGCAGCGTCAACGGAAGATTTCTGGACGTCAAATGGCGGCTTCCCGGCTTCCTGCGCTGCATGGAGACCACCTGGGAAAAGACCGTCAGGAAGTTCGGTAGCCGCGGCAGGGTGGATATCTCCCTCAATCTCGAGGTCAAGAGCCCGGAACTGCTGGGCGTGACCCTCAACGAACCGCTGGCCGTGTCCATGATTTCCCAGCTTGAAACGCTGGCAGAGAAGTACGGACAGGCTTACTCCCCGGATTTCAACCGTGTCCTCGGCATGGCCAACCTCTGGCGCGACGCCGGGGCCGAGCCGGACCCGGAGCTTCTGGAAAGCCTCGGCAAGGGGCTTGAAGAGGCTTTGGCCGAGTGGCGCAAATCCCGCGAGGCCGAAGGTGTGGACATGATCCGCGACCTCAAGGACCGCGTGGCTGTGCTTTCCGGGTATGCCGAAGGCATCGCGCAGCGCATCCCCGAAGTGCTTGACGTTAAGCGTGAGGCTTTGCGCAAACGCATTCAGGAAACGCTTGAATCCGCGGGTGCCGAATTCGACGAGGATCGCATTCTTCAGGAAATCGCGATTCTCACTGACAAGCTGGACGTTTCCGAAGAGCTGACGCGTCTTGACTCCCATCTCCAGCGTCTGGACGAAGTGCTGGACGTTGACGGTGACGCGGGCAAGAAGCTCGACTTCATCCTTCAGGAAACCTTCCGTGAAATAAACACCTGTGGCAACAAGGCTCAGGACACCCGTGTCAGCAGGCTCGTGGTGGACTTCAAGGCCGAACTGGAAAAGTGCCGTGAACAGGTGCAAAACATAGAGTAGGTGCGCATGCAGAAACAGGGACAGAGACATGGACTCCTGAACATTGGTTTCGGCAACTTCGTGGTCATCGGACGCGTTGTCAGCATCGTCAACCCCACGTCCGCGCCCATGCGGCGATTGCGTGAAGACGCCCGTCAGGAAGGACGGCTCATCGACGCAACGCAGGGCAGGAAGACCCGCGCCATCATCATAACCGACTCCAATCACGTCATACTATCGGCCATTCAGGCAGAGACCATCGGCCAGCGTTTCAGCGCAGAGGAGGGCGAGTAGATGTCGGAGGCTCCGAAACCCGCGCGCAAAGGCCTCGTCTTCGTGGTCTGCGCGCCCAGCGGAACCGGCAAGAGTACCTTGATAGCCCGGCTCCGCGAGGAGTTTGACGGCATCGGATTTTCGGTCTCCTATACTACGCGTCAGCCCAGAAAGGGCGAAGAGGACGGCGTGCACTACCACTTCGTCAGCCGTGAAGGGTTTGTGGCCATGCGCTCTCGCGGTGAGTTCTGCGAGTGGGCCGAGGTTCACGGCAACTTCTACGGGACGGCCACCCAGCCGGTGAAAGACATGCTGGCGGATGGGCGCGACGTGCTCTTCGACATCGACGTGCAGGGCGCGATACAGCTTCGCAAGACCTTTACCGACGGCGTGTTCGTCTTTTTGTTGCCTCCCTCCCGCGAGGAGCTGCTCAGGCGGCTCGAGGGGCGCGGTACTGACGCGCCTGATGCGGTCCTGAAGCGCATGAACAACGCGCGTGGTGAAATGGAGCAGGCTGAGAACTTCGATTTCTGGGTTGTGAACGACGATCTGGAAAAAGCCTACAGCGAGCTTCGTTCGGTCTATCTGGCCGGAAAAACCCGTCCTGCGCTCTATAACGGAATCCTTGAAAAGCTGCTGAAGGAGTGGGACTGATGGCCGAATTGGTCATTGCGCTCGACTATCCCGAGGCCGCCCCGGCGCTGGATATGGCGCGCCGTCTTTCCGGGACGGTCCCGTGGGTCAAGGTAGGGCTCGAGCTATTCACCGCCGAGGGGCCAGCACTCCTCAACGAGCTGAAATCGCTCGGCTTCAACGTCTTTCTGGACATGAAGTTCTTCGACATCCCCAACACTGTTCGCGGTGCCGTGCGCAGCGCTGTCCGCAGTGGTGCGGACATGGTCAACATCCACCTTTTGGGTGGTCGGCGCATGGCCGAGGCGGCTCTGGAAGGGCGTGACGAAGGTGCCTCGCCCGGCGCGCCGCTGCCGATTCTGCTTGGCGTGACCGTCCTGACGAGTATGGATCAGGAAGACCTGCCGTTCGAATACTCCGGGGCCATCGGGGAGCTGGTTCTTGACCTTGCTGTAAAAGGCGAGCAATATGGATTAAATGGCGTTGTATGTTCCGCTTGGGAGTCCGAGCGCATAAAACGCCTCTGCGGCGACGGTTTTTTTTGCCTGACTCCGGGAATCCGCCCGGCTGGCAGCGATGCCGGAGATCAGCGTCGGGTGATGACGCCTTCACGGGCGGTCGCAGCCGGTTCGGACTACCTTGTGGTGGGCAGGCCGGTGACGCAGGCCGAAGATCCGTTGCAGCAAGCCGTTGCAATCATGAACGATATGGGAGCCTGAATCCCGGGCTCCGCACGAGGTGCACATGAGCGCTGATCAGCAGGGAACCAAACAGCCATCCCAGCCGGTTGCCGGTCTCGGGGACAACAGGATCAGCGGCGTCTTCTCAACCCAGAGCGTGGTGAAGGTCGGCACTGGCACTACCCAGCGTAAGACTATCCAGAAGACCTACTGGTTCTGCGAAGAACGCGAAGACGGCGGCATTGATGTCCAGCCGCTCAACAAGCATTATGTTCCCTCCGGACCCAAGAGGGATGTCCCACGCGAAGAGTTTCTGGAGAAATTCAGCCCCGAACCCGAGTTTTACGTGCAGACGGTTTACCCCGCCATGCAGGAACTTAACGACACCATCGTGCGTGGCGAAAAACACCGTGCGCGCGGGGCCCAGTATAGCGCGGAGTTTGAATTCAAGCAGGCCACCAATATTGATGAAGAAAACGTGCGCGCCAACTTCGGCCTCGGGCTCACCTATCTGGATCGTGGCGACCAGGCCAAGGCCAACGACATTTTTAAGCGTCTTGTCAAGCTCGACGCCACTTTCGAGACCGAACACAAGCATCTGTTCAATGATTTCGGCATCAACCTTCGCAAGAACAGGATGTACGATCAGGCGTTGGACTATTACCTCAGGGCCGAAGGGTTGGCCGATAATCGGGACGAGCACCTCTTTCATAACATCGCGCGCGTGTTCTACGAGCAGGGTGATCTTGAAAAATGTGCTGAATACTTGAAGAAGAGCCTTGAGTTGAACCCGAACCTCGAAGAAAGCAAAAAGTTCTGGGAGTTTCTGGAAAACAACGGTCAGATGGGCCGTCTGGGCCAGAAGTCCGATAAGAGAGGCGGAAAGAGGAAAGTGGAGATAGACCTGTAGCCCGGAGGCGACCATGCAGGCAAATGTACAGGAATTCCTTGAGGTTCTTCCAGAACTGAAAGAGGACTTGCCGTTTTCTCCTGAACTGTTCCAGAAGCTTTTTCAGCAGACCGGGCAGGATTCAAACGCCTCCATGGACGACATCGCAGAGACCATTTCCTTTGACCAAGGGTTGACCGCCCGCATTCTCAGTCTGGCAAATTCCGCATATTACGGCCTTCAGGCGGAGGTCTCTTCCGTACAGCGGGCCGCTGCCGTGCTCGGTCTGTGCGAGATTCGAAACATCGTCATGACCATAGGGGTCACCTCGCTGGCAGAGAAATACGAAGTCCCGAAACAGTTTTCGCTGAGAGACTACTGGACCCACCAGTTCCTGACTGCGGATCAGGCCCGGCATATCTCCAAGTCGCTTGGAAAAGGCGTGCCGGACACGCTGTTCACGGCCGGACTGCTGCATGACATAGGCAAGCTCATCACTGCGCTCAAGCGTCCTGTCGATTGGCAGGTCATGGCCGAGACTGCTGTCACGAAGGGGATTCCGGACTACAAGGCCGAAGACGGCTACTGGGGCATGGACCACGCTGTCATCGGAGCGCTGGTGCTCAAGTATTGGGACCTTCCGCCCGAACTCGTGGAACCTGTCAACTGGCACCATGCGCCCAAGCTTGCCGGAGACTACCGCTACGAGGCCGCCATTCTTTGCCTGTCTGACGCCGTGGCGCACGTCACCCTTGATGCGGACCATCCCCTCAACGCTGTCACAGCCAAGGTTGCTCCACAACTCGGATTGCAACAGGATGCGCTTATTGAGCGGGCCACCGAACAGATGGAATCCGGCGAGGCCGACCACTTCGCGCGCATGGCCGCCTGAACGAATTCACAACATACGAGGAGCACGCATTGCCCTGCCAATGGATACCTCGCCATGACGAGGAGGTCCCTGCGGACGTCCACGACATGGCGGATCAACTGAATATTACGCCGCTGCTGGCCGAAATCCTCTGGCAGCGTGGCTACCGGACTGTCGAGCAAATGGACCGTTTTCTTTCCCCAATGCTTGTCAATCTGGCACAGCCTTCAGCCGTCCCGGGACTTGAGGACGCCGCCCATGTGGTGAACGAAGCGCTTCGGGCCGGGAAACGAATGGCCGTGTGGGGTGATTACGATGTGGACGGCATCACCTCTACAGCCGTAGTCAAGCAGTTCATGGCCGAGCGCGGCTTCGAGGTTGCCCATCATCTCCCGAACAGGCTTGAGGAAGGCTACGGAATGAATGTGTCAGGGGTTGAAAAACTGGCCGAATCCGGGATCGGTTTGCTGCTCACCGTGGACTGCGGCATCACTGACTTTGAGCCGATTGAGCGGGCAAAAGAACTCGGAATGACGGTAGTCGTTACCGATCATCACCTTCCTGCTCAAAATCTTCCCGTAGCAGATGCCATCGCAAACCCCCGTCTTCCCGGCGGAGAGGGCGGCCCGTACGAGTCGCTTGCGGGTGTCGGCGTTGCCTGGGTGCTCATGGCAGCGCTCAATTCCCTGCTTCCTGGAGAACGAGTGGACATGCGAAAAACGTTGGATCTTGTGGCCTTGGGAACCATTGCCGACGTTGTTCCATTGTCCGGTCAGAACAGAATTCTCGTGAAGAACGGCCTGCTCCGCATCAAGGAAGCGGCCCGTCCGGGCATGGCCGCCCTGAAGGTTGTGAGCAATTTTGACAGACTGGCTGACTTGGGTGCCGGACAGATCGGCTACCATCTTGCTCCGAGAATCAACGCGGCCGGACGTCTTGGAAGTCCGGAGAAAGGGCTTGATCTTTTGTTGGCTGAGTCCTATGAGGCTGCGCTTCCGGTTGCTAACGAGCTGGATGCGGTGAACGCCGAGCGAAGAAAACAGGAGCAGGAAATCACGGAAGAGGCCATGAAACAGGCCCATTCCATGCTCGATAAACGTGGTTTCGTGCTCTTTTCCGAGGGCTGGCACTCCGGAATAATCGGTATTGTTGCATCAAGAATAGTGGAAAAATTCCACCGTCCGTGCCTGCTTTTGACCGAGGACCCCGAGACCGGGTTGGTCAAGGGATCGGGCCGGAGCATTGATGAATACGATCTCCATGGTGGGCTCTGCAAGCTTGAAGAATTACTGGAAGGTTTTGGCGGACACCGTCAGGCTGCGGGACTTTCCTTAAAAAAAGAGAATGTTGAGAAGCTTCGGGAGCGCTTTGATCGCATCGTCGCCGACGAACTTGGGGAGCGACCGCTCCCTGCAAAGATCAAGGTTGATCGCGAGTTGACCTTTGCCGAGATCAACCATGTACTTCTGAAGGAGCTTGAACACATGCAGCCTTTCGGCCTTGGAAACCCCGAACCGGTGTTCGTTTCCGAGCCGGTTGTGGTTCAAGAGTACCGATGCTTTGGGCGCGAAAGGGAGCATGTGAAGCTCGTTTTGCGTGATGAAAAGACCGGCGCAAACCTTCCTGCAAAGGTCTGGCGACAGGCAAAAGCCCTGCGCCGGGAGGTTCAAGGGACGCAGTTGAGCTTTGCGTTCACGCCAAAGATTGACCGGTATAATGGTATTCCAAACATAGAAATGAACGTTAAAGACTGGAATTAGGGTCGAAAAAAGCGGCCTCTCTTTCGAGGGAGGCCGCTTGTTTTTTCAGGGCAAAAAGAGACTATTTTTTGGCAAGACCCAACTTTTCGACGACCTTTTGGGCGGTAGTTTCCGTGTATTCTTCTGGGGCAAGACGTTCTTTTTCTTCCGGAGAAATGACCAACTCCGGGAGGTTGGCAAGGTCCATGTCGGGCTGCACTTCATAATCTTTCGGGAAGCTGTTTTCAAAGTACATCTGCTGGAAGTCAACGAACTTCAGGTGATGTGCCGTTGAATCCAGCACGCAAATTTCGTCTTCGGCCACCAGACCAAGCGCATTTGCGCGCACTGCACCGGCAAGACATTCACCACCCTGAGTGCACGCGATATGGCCGTTTCGGTTGGCGAGAATCATGGAGTCCATGATCTGCTGCTCCGTGACCTGAATCACCTGAAACGCGTTTTTGCCGCCGATTGCCTCGAAGCGTTCGGCAAAATGCTTGACGCGGGGAAAGGAAACCGGGTTGCCGATCATGGCGGCCTGCGCCACGCTCGGGGTCACGGTCACGGGTTTGTATTCGCGTTCGTTGGGATCGTCCACGGCGTAATAGCGGTACACCGGATCGGCGTGGTGCGACTGCACGCCGAAGATGCGCGGCAGTTCGCTGATGATTCCCAGCGCATAGAGCTTCAGGAAACCGGCCATGATGGCGGTGACGTTGCCAGCGTTTCCGATGGGGACGAAAATGTTCTTGTTGCCGAGATCCCAGTCATACCACTGCGCGATTTCGAAAGCGTAGGATTCCTGACCGAGGATTCGCCATGCGTTCTTGGAATTGAGCAGGGCCACGCGGTAGTTGTCGGCGAGGTATTCCACGACCTTCATGCAGTCGTCGAATACGCCGGGGACTTCCAGCACCGTGGCACCGGAGCCGAGCGGCTGCGAAAGCTGCGCCGCCGTTACCTTGCCCTGTGGCAGTATGACCACGGACTTGATGGGACCGCCCACATAGGAGGCGTACAGCGCGGCTGCGGCGCTGGTGTCGCCTGTGGAGGCGCAGACAGTCAGAATTTCATCCCAGCCCTTGGAGCGGATCAGCGACTTGAGATAGCTGAACGCGCATGCCATGCCGCGATCCTTGAAGGATGCGCTCGGATTCTGGCCGTCGTTCTTGTAGGCGGTGCTGATGCCGGTATGACCGTTGAGGGATTCGGAAGAGCCCACAACCGGAGTGTTGCCTTCGCCGAGGTAGACGATGTCTTCCTCCTCCATGACCGGGGCCATCAGTTCGTAGAAACGAAAAATGCCGCGCAGGGCTGTGTTCTTGGAGCTTGCCCGCTCATCGAAAATGGCCCGCCATTCATCGCCCGAGGTCTTCTTCAACTCGTCGAAGTTCAGATCTTCAAGAAGAAACACGCCGCCGCATTCCGGGCAGGTGTAATGCAGTTCATCTGTGGGATACCGTTTGCCGCAGCCGAGGCAGAAGTATTCCATCCTGCCGCGATAGCTTGGGAAAATGTCCTTGGTCATGGTTTATACTTCCATGGTTGAATTACGGATGGGGGCTCATGTCGAACCCGTTTCGAGTACAACAGGAGGGCCGGAATTTCATCAAGTTTTTCGGCTGGTGTCTCGGTCAGGCTATGGCCAGACGCGGGGGATGCTCAGAACCACCATGGCCGCGCCGAGGCTGAACTTCACCGTGAAGCCGAACGCCTTGCCCCAGAAAGCGCCCAATGCGGCGTGCCTGGCCTCCGGCATGCTCTTGCCGGGGAGTTCAAAGACGAGGCAGCCAACGTAAGCGCCGACCAGCGCGCCGAGAATAGCGCCGATGCCAAACAGGAACGGTGCGCCGAAGATTGCGCCCACGATGGCGCCGACAATGCCGCCGATGTTTCCCTTGGAGGACGCTCCGTATCGTTTCGCGCCCCATGTCTGGAGCACGAATTCCAGCACTTCGCCCACAACGGCCATGGCAGCAAGAACGCCCACGAAACCCCAGCCCATGGACTCGGGGTAGAGCCATTTCCATAACGCGACAAGCCCAAGGGCAATCCAGTTTGCCGGGCCGCCGAAGATGTTCACGGCCTGTGAAACGAGAAGCAAAAGGATGATGAGCGTGGCCCAGAGGTACTCCACGGCTACTCCTTGTCGCGCAGGTCGACCACGCGCACGGCCTTGCCCGGCGATTTGGGGATGGAGTCGTGCATGACCAGCTCAACGCGCGGGGTGACGAGAATCTCGTTGCAAAGCGAACTTGCGATGCGCTTCTGGAGTCCCTGAAGGGCACGCATGTCCTCGACAAAGTACTCGTCCTTGATCTCTACCTTGACCTTGATCTGGTCCATGTAGCCTTCGCGGATGAGCTCGATGAGATAATTCTGGCCGACTTCGGGCATGGACATGAGCGCCTGTTCGATCTGCATGGGGTAGATGTTCACGCCCTTGATGATGAGCATGTCGTCAGCACGTCCGGCGATGCGGTCGATGCGGCGGCAGGTGCGGCCGCAGGCACATTCGCCGGGCATGAA
This sequence comes from Salidesulfovibrio brasiliensis JCM 12178, assembly GCF_001311825.1. Lineage (GTDB taxonomy): Bacteria > Desulfobacterota > Desulfovibrionia > Desulfovibrionales > Desulfovibrionaceae > Pseudodesulfovibrio > Pseudodesulfovibrio brasiliensis. The sequence goes on from NZ_BBCB01000002.1 coordinate 91,322, forward strand.
ACGGGTCAGATCCCGTGTGCGGTAGCGGATGATGGGCATGCCCTCGCGGGTCAGGGTGGTCATCACCAGCTCGCCAATTTCGCCTTCGGCAACATGCTCGCCAGTGGCGGGGTCAATGATTTCGGCAATGTATGCGTCTTCCCAGACGTGCATGCCGTTTTGCTCCGTACACTCGAACGCCACGCCGGGGCCGTTCATCTCGGAAAGTCCGTAGGAGTTGTAGGCCTTGAGTTTCAGAAGTTCTTCAATGCGCTGGCGGGTCTCCTCGGTGTGCGGTTCGGCACCGATGAGGGCGATGCGCCACGGCATTTCAGCCGGGTCATAGCCTTCCTCCCGGACCTTGGCCGCGAAGTAGAGCGCGAACGAGGGGATGATGTGCATGACCGAAACGCTGAAGTCGCGGATAAGCTTGATTTGTCGCTTGGTGTTGCCCGCGCGGCCGGAACGGTCAGGCAGCCAAGGCGCTCGGAGCCGTAGTGGATACCGAGACCGCCGGTGAACAGGCCATACCCGCTCATGTTTTGCAGCACGTCCGAGCGGCGGACGCCGACGGCGTACATGGAGCGGGCCATGAGGTCGGCCCAGGTGTCGATGTCCTTCTGGGTGTAGAAGACGGCCGTGGGCGTGCCGGTGGTGCCGGACGAGGCGTGCAGGCGCACGAAATCGTCAAGGGAGCGGGTCAGCAGACCGTAAGGGTATTGGGAACGCAGGTCGTCCTTGGTGGTAAAGGGGAGCGCGGTGATGTCCGAGGCGTTCTGGATGGATTCGGGGTCGAATCCCTTGAGGCGTTCGGCATAAAAAGGGGCGTTCTTGGCGTTCTTGATGACTTCACGGAGCCGTTTGGCCTGGAGGTTTTCCAGTTCCGCACGGGGGAGAGTCTCGGCGGGATCGTAGTACATGCGTGCCCCTTTTTTGCTGTTGATTAATCGGATGGTTGGGCGTCTTCTCCAAACTCGGAACCGTACGGCATGGTCTCCATGTTTTCGAAGAGTGTGCACTCTTTCTTGAAGAAGAGCGTGAGCGCGCCCGTAGGACCGTTACGCTGCTTGCCGATGATGATCTCCGCCTCGAATTTGCGCGGGTTGTCGTCGGCCTTGTTGTAGGCGGCGTCGCGATAGAGAAAGATGATGATGTCCGCGTCCTGTTCGATTGCGCCGGATTCGCGAAGGTCCGACATCATGGGACGCTTGTCCGTTCGCTCCTCGACCTTGCGGTTGAGCTGCGAGAGGGCGATGACCGGGACGTTGAGTTCTTTGGCCAGCGCTTTGAGGCTCCGGGAAATGTCGGAAATCTCCTGCTCGCGGGAGTCGGGCCGCGCGCTGGAGCGCATGAGCTGAAGATAGTCGACCACGATCAGCCCGATGTCGTGTTCAGCCTTGAGCCTGCGGCACTTGGCCTGCAGGTCGAGCGTGGAGAGCGCCGGGGTGTCGTCGATGAATATCGGGGCCTGCGAGAGCACGTCGGCAGCGTCGTAGAGTTGCTGCCAGTCATTGTCCTCAAGGTAGCCGGTGCGCAGGTTGCTCAGATGAACATGACTCTGCACGGCCAGCAGGCGGGTCATGAGCTGCTCCATGGACATTTCCAGCGAGAAGATGGCCACGGGCGTTTCGGAACGCACGCCGCATCGAAGCGCAACGTTGAGCGCGAAGGCGGTTTTGCCCATGGAGGGACGGCCCGCGATGATGAGCAGGTCGGAGTTCTGCAGCCCGGCTGTCATCTTGTCGAATTCGGTGTAGTGGGTCTGGATGCCCGTTACCGCGCTCTTGTTTTTGTACTTCTGCTCAAGCTCTTCGAATACGCGTTTGACCAGCCGGTTGCTGTCCAACATGTTGGTTTCGGCCTTGGACTGCGCGATCTTGAAGATGTCCTTTTCAGCGACGCTGAGCATTTCGTCCACACTGCCGGTCTCATAGCAGTTGCCGATGATTCCGGCTGAGATGTCGATGAGCTGGCGAAGAATGGCTTTGTCGCGGACGATCTTGGCGTGATAGCTGGCGTTGGATGCGCTGACCACGGAGTCGGCAAGTTCGGCGAGGTAGACCGGCCCGCCGATGGAATCGAGGGTGCCTTTGGAACTCAGGTGGTTGCCGACAGTGATGAGGTCGATGGGCTGGTTGGTGCGGGAAAGGTCGACAAAGGCCTCGAACACGGCCTTGTGGGTGGGCGAGTAGAAATGCTCGGGTGAGACGATTTCCACCAGCGAGTTGAAAAGTGTGGGCGACTGGAAAACGCCGCCAAGTACCGCCTGCTCCGCTTCAAGGTTGTGCGGCGGCACTTTACGCAAAATGTCGGAGGAGGCCCTTTGCAGGGCATCCTCCGACGTCATTGCGTTCTGGTTGTATCCAGACTTATTCGGTCTCGGCATCGGCGATTTCGGAAGCCTCTTCGGCTTCTTCCTCGGCATCCAAGACTTCTTCGAACGGTTCTTCGATCACGCCACCTTTTTTGGCGACGGTGAGCTTCAGCTCGCCGCGAACGTCCGGATGCAGCTTGATTTCGATGTCGAATTCGCCGAGGGCGCGGATGGGTTCTTCGAGAACGATCTTGCGGCGATCGATTTCGACACCCTGTTCGGCCATTGCATCGGCGATGTGGGTCGGGGTTACGGAGCCGTAGAGCTTGTCGCCTTCGCCGACACGGACGGTGATTTCCACCGGAGTAGCAGCGATCTTGGCGGCCATTTCCTCGGCCTCGGCACGGACTTGGTCCGCTGCGGCCTGAAGCTTTTTGCGTTCGAGTTCGAACTGCTTCATGTTGGCATTGGTCGCCGGGGCAGCGAAGCTGCGGGATCAGGTAGTTACGGCCATAGCCAGCCTTAACGGTAACAATGTCGCCAAGGCGGCCAAGGGAGTCGATGTCAGCGCGAAGAATGAGTTTCATATCGTCCTCCCTACAGGTTGGTCTTCTTCTTCACGTCCGCGGAGTGGACAGTGGTGTAGTACAGAAGAGCCATCTGACGGGCGCGCTTGATCTCGGTGGTGAGCCTGCGCTGATGCTTGGCGCAGGTGCCGGTGATGCGGCGGGCGATGATCTTGCCGCGCTCGGTCACGAAGTCCTTGAGGACGTCCGGGCGCTTGTAATCCAGGGGCATTTCAGCGTCGGCACAGAAACGGCAGAACTTGCGACGCGGAGTGAATTTCTTGCGGAATGCCATGATAAATCCTCCTTACGCGGCCTGCTTGACGGTGATGAACTTGAAGATGCCGTCGGTGATGCGGATGATGCGCTCCATCTCGGCGATAAGAGCACCGGGAGCGTTGAACACGAGGCGCACGTAGTAACCGCGGGACTGCTTCTGAACGGGGTAGGCGAGAGGGCGCATGCCCCACTCGTCGGTCTCGGTCAGTTCACCGCCCTGATTGGCGATGATGCCGCTGACCTTTTCGACAATTTCCTTGCGGCCCTCTTCGCCCAACTCGGGCGAGAGCAGCAGAAGGGTTTCGTAAGATGCCATAATTTCCTCCTTTTGGTCGTGGGCCCCATCCTGTGGCGCAGGATGAAGCAAGGCAAAGAGACGGTTGTTTAGTCCCTTTCTTTATGGGTGTCAACCCCTGAGGAGTCTTTGTCCTCCGGCGGCGTCCAGCCGCACGAACGTCCCGGGCCTCATCCGCCCTTGATGCCCAGCTTCGGAAAGACGAAGCGGGCCAGCAGATAGCCGCACAGGAAAACAAGGGCGAGAATGCCGAGGTCTTTCATGGACCTGCTCCTTATACCTTAAGCTCGCTCCCGGTCAGCAGCCTGTACGCTTCAAGATATTTGTCGCGCGTGACTGTCGCGATCTCGGCCGGAATGGCCGGTCCGGGGGGCTGCTTGTTGAAGCCGATTTCCACCAGCCAGTCGCGCATGAACTGCTTGTCGAAGCTGGGCTGGCCCTTGCCCGGCTCGTAGCCATCCATGGGCCAGAAGCGCGAGGAGTCCGGGGTCAGCACTTCATCGATGAGGATGAGTTCCCCGTCGATGGTGCCGAATTCGAATTTGGTGTCCGCAATGATGATGCCGCGTTCGCGGGCGTAGTCGCGGGCGCGGGAATAAATGGCGATGGAAAGGTCTTCGACTTTGCGCATCATCTCTTCCCCCACCAGCTCGGCGGCGCGGTCCAGCGTGATGTTCTCGTCGTGGTCACCGAGGTCGGCCTTGGTGGACGGCGTGAAGAGCGGATCAGGCAGCATCTCGGATTCTTTGAGATTCTCCGGGAGCTTGTGGCCGCAGACTTCGCCGGTTGCCTGATAGTCCTTCCAGCCGGAGCCGGTGATGTAGCCGCGCACGATGCATTCGATGGGCAGCGGTTTGGCCTTGCGAACCACCACGGAGCGGCCTTCGAGCATGTCGCGGTAGGCCTTCAGCGGTTCGGGAAAGTCGTCCACCTTGGAGGCGATGATGTGGTTGGGCACCAAATCCTTCATCCGTTCCATCCAGAATAGGGTGATGCTGTTGAGCACCGCGCCTTTTGCGGGATGGGGTCGGGCAGGACCACGTCGAACGCGGAGATGCGGTCCGAGGTGACGATGAGCAGGGTCTCGTCATCAATTTCATAAATGTCGCGAACCTTGCCCCGGGAGACCAGCGGGTATTCCTTGATGTCGGTATTCACTACGGCATTCATGGCACTCTCTCTTCCTGTTTAAGGTATTATTTGTTGCGGCATTCCACGCTGCGGGCGTGTGCTTCCAGTCCTTCCAGCCGGGCCAGACGGGCGATCTTGTCGCCGTGGCGGGCCACATATTCCGCACTTGCGGCAACGACGCTCGACTTCTTGCAGAATGTCTGCACCGAGAGGGCGGAGGAGAAGCGTACCGTCCTGAGCGTGGGCAGTACGTGATTCGGTCCGGCAAAGTAGTCGCCTACCGGTTCCGGGCTGTGGTGGCCCATGAAGATGGCCCCGGCGTGGCGGATCTTGCCGAGCTTGGCCCACGGGTCGGCCAGCGAAAGTTCAAGGTGCTCGGGTGCGAGCTTGTTGATGAGGTCGGCGCCGGTGTCGATGGTGTCCACGACGATGGTCGCTCCCCAGTCTTCAAGGGATTTGGCTGCGATCTCGCCACGCGGAAGCTCGGCGGTCTGGCGCTTGAGTTCGGCGCAGGTGGCCTCGGCCAGTTCAGAGCTGTCGGTCACGAGGATGGATGCGGCAAGCGGGTCGTGTTCGGCCTGCGAGAGCATGTCCGCGGCCAGCCATCCCGGAGTGGCGGAGTCGTCCGCGAGGATGGCGATTTCGCTCGGTCCTGCGACCATGTCGATGCCGACCTGCCCGATGAGTTGCGTTTTGGCCGTGGCCACGAAGATGTTGCCCGGACCGGCGATGACGTCGCACGGGGCGATGGTTTCGGTGCCGTAAGCCAGTGCGCCGATGGCCCATGCGCTGCCGCAGAGGTGGACCTCGGTGATGCCGAGCAGGGCGGCCGTGGCGAGGATGTGCGGGTTCAGGGTGCCGTCCTTGCGAGGCGGGGAGGTCATGGCGATGCTTTCGACGCCCGCAACCTGTGCGGGGACTGCGTTCATTATCAGGCTTGAGATGAGCGGGGTTTCGCCGCCCTGACCACCGGGAACGTACAGCCCGACGCGCTCTACGGGCGTGACCATCTGACCGAGCACGGTGCCGTCGGGCGAGGTGGTCCACCAGGACTTCTCTCTTTGATTGATATGGAACGCACGAATGTTCTCGATTGCCTCGCGCAGAATCTCCACGTCGCTTTCGGGAACCTCGGTCAGCGCGCGATCAATGGCGTCCTGCGGAACGCGGATCATGTTCGGGGCGAAGTCGGCGCAGTCAAACTTGGCAGTGTATTCGGCCAGCGCCTTGTCGCCGTTTTCACGAACGTTTTCGAGAATGTCGCGCACGATGCCGTCGACGTTGGTGTCGGGGTCTTTGCGCTTGTCCAGCCATTCCTGAATGGCGGGCCAGTCCTTCGGGCCTGAGTATGTGAGTCGTTTGCAGGGCATTCGGTCCTCTGGCTGGTCGTAATGCTTGGTTGTCCCCGGTCCGTTGCCGGGAGGCCATCTATATCGAAGGGGTGGGCAAAAGTCGAGAGGTCACGCAAAGAGACGCCGGGGTACGAAGGCCCGGCGTCAGGTAAAATAATCTTATGTAATGGCTGGTTGGCTCTCTGGACGACAGGGTTATATCTTGTTCTTCAACAGGCTTTCGGCGCTGATTGCCGAAGCCGCGACCGAGGTTTCGGGCAGTTCCGCCTGCATGGCGTATGCGTTGGCGGCCAGACGTTGCTGGAAAGACATGAGTCCCTCGCCGACATCCTGCCTTACGGGTGCGTGTACGTGACGGGCGATGTTTTCGTGCAAGGCAAACCCTTTTCGGCGCAGCATCGGGTCGCCGCCTTCCTCGCCTTCTTCCTCTTCCTTGTCGAGCTTGGCCTTGTTCAGCGCGTGGACGCCGTCGGAGAGGCGGGTCTTGACCTCGACACCGGTGATCTCTTCGATTTCTTTCTCTATATCCCTGATGCGTCGTTTCTGGGCCTCGGTGGGACTGTCGCCCATGTCCAGCAGCAAGTCGTTGAGCATGTCGCGCAGCTTGGCGAGACGTCGCTCTTCTTCGGGAGTCAGATCCCGTAATGACATGCCTTGGGATTCGCCGGACTCGCTCTTTTCATTGAAGTCCACGCCTTCATTGGCAAGAAACGTTTCGGTGAGCGAAAACTCTTTCTTTTCCTTTCGCTGCTGGAACGGATCGATGCCAGTACTGCTTGTGACTGCGCCTATGCTGCTCATGGTTTATCTCCGGAAAGGATTTCCTCCTGGTTTAAATGAGCAAGTATCGTGCCTTGTGAATGTGTTGGCAATGCATTGAAATGGCAGAAAAAAAGAGGCGGACAACCCCCGGAAGGATTGTCCGCCTTGTGCGTGTATTCAGCTGGGCGCTATCGGTTGAGCTTTATGTCGATATTATTTTTGATCCAGTGGCCGTCGAACCATTCGAGGGGCTGCACCGGGGTGCCGGAGACGTAGACGCCGAAGTGCAGGTGATCGCCGCCGGCCAGTCCGGTGGAGCCGGTCTTGCCGATGATGTCGCCGCGCGTGACGTCCTGCCCGACCTGAACGTCGATCTGGCTCATGTGCGAGTAAAGGCTCTGGAGGCCGAGACCGTGGTCGATGATGACGCAGTTACCGTAAATGCCGAGCGGCCCGGCGTGCATGATCTTGCCGGTGTTGGCTGCCGGGATGGGGGCGTGCCGCAGGCTGGCGAGGTCGAGGCCGAGGTGGGTCTGGTTGTCCACGACCTTGTCTTTATACATGTAGTCGCGGTAGTCGGCAAAGCGCGCTCGGTTGGCGGCGTTGGGCAGCCGCATGAACGTCCCTTCCCAGAGAGGAACCGAGGCGGTCTGCTGGCCGATCTTGTGAATGGCTTCGGCGTTCTCGCGGCGCAGGTTGTTGTTGACGTTCACATACTGCTGAAGCATGTCGGCCTCGCTCTGGCCGATGAACTGGGAGAACTGCGGCAGCACGCGCTCCATGAAACGGTCGGAAAGCCTGATGCGGTCCTTTCGGAAATTGCGCGCATTGGCGTGGTAGTTGAAGGAACGCATGGCGCTGTTGCCAGCCTTGTCGCGGGCGGTGATGACCGGCGAAAAGGTGTCGGGCGGGGTGTCCCACGGCATGGCGAACATGCAGAGGTAGTTGATTTCCTGATCGTTCTCCTGACGGTAGGCCGGGAAGAAGCGCTCTCCGACACGGATTCCGGCTTCCACTGCCGGTTCGGAAAGGGAGAACTCGACCAGCCCGGCACCTCCCTGATTCAGGTTGGTGGTGTGCGTCTTGACGTAAACGCGCGGCGGCGTGGCGTCGAAATTGAATTCCTTGGAAGCCTTGGACAATCCGGAATCGCCGAAGGGGTAGAAGGATGCGTCCTTGGCCTCAACTTCCACGGTAAACGGACCTTCCTTGAGCCGGTCCTTGTCGAAGCTCATGGTTTCGCTGAAGCTCATGGTTCCCTGCGAGAGCTGTTTGTCGAACAGGGGGATGGTCTTGTCGTTCTGTACTGCCACGGCCTTTACCCATTTCAGTCCGCTTCCGGGGTCGGATGCGGTGATGGTGATCTTGGCTCCCTTGCCGAGGTCGGTGATGTCCGGCGTCATGGCAAGCTTGGGGGGCGTGGTGTCGCGGAATACAAACCAACTGCCCGCCGCGAGCATGGCAAGAATGAGTATCGGCAGGATGTAAGCGGATATGTTGCTTTTCTTTTCTTTGTTCATGGTACGGGATCTCCCGGTCTTTTTCGTTGCGAAAATATCTAGAATATGTCTACACACACCGGGGCCGGAAGACAAGCGATGAATGGAAAACGCCCGCTCCGGAAGGCCGGAACGGGCGCAGGTGTCGCGCTTGAAGTGCCGGGGTTACTCGTCCAGCGCTTCCATGAGGTTGATGGCCAGCTTGAGGAAGTCTGCCTCGGTCAGGATGCCGCAGAGTTTTCCGTCGTCAAGGATGGGCAGGCAGCCGTACTTGTGGTTCAGCAGAATCTCCGCCGCGTCCTTGAGGGCCGTTTCCGGGGTGCAGGTGCGGATGTCCGTCCGCATGATCTCGCGGATGGGGATGCCGGAGTCGATTTCCTTGAGCGTCTCGGCGTCAAGGTCTGCAAGCTGCGAGATGGTCGCCCGCAGCAGGTCGCGGTGGGTTATGAGGCCCACGAACCGTTTTTCGGAGTCGACAATGGGGACGTGCCTGATGCGCTGGAGGTTCATGAGGGACTTGGCATGATGCAGGGTGTCCGTCTCGTAGAGAGAGAACACCGGACTGGACATCCAGTCGTGAATCTTGAGCATGGGTACCTCCGTGTATTTTACGTTACAAGCATCACCGAACCGCCGATTCCTGTCAATGGGAAGAGGCCGCAGAGCGCAAGGTTGTTGACTTGATTCTCAAATGGAGTAAGCATCCGCCAACGGTTGCAGAGCAGCATAGTGGAGGGGTTTGATGATTGATCCGCGCAGACTGCGCGAGCGCATGGTCAAGGAACAGATCGAGGCGCGCGGGATTTCCGATCCCGCGGTGCTTGCTGCCATGCGCGAAGTGCCCCGGCATCTCTTCGTCGAGCCTGCGCTGGCCATGAAGGCCTACTCCGACTCGCCGCTGCCCATTGGAGAGGGCCAGACCATCTCCCAGCCCTATATCGTGGCGCTCATGAGCGAGCTGCTGGATGTGAAACCCGGCATGAAAGTGCTGGAGATCGGCACCGGATCGGGGTATCAGGCCGCCATACTGGCGCACATGGGTGCCGAGGTGCATACCGTGGAGCGCATCAGAAAGCTCTTTTTCGCCGCCCGCAAGCGATTTGCGGACATGCGGCTTTTTTCCATCCGGCCAAAGCTGGACGACGGAACCCTCGGCTGGCCCGAGGAGGGACCATATGACCGAATCATCGTCACGGCTGGCGGACCGCGCGTTCCACAGCCGCTGGTCGATCAACTGGCCGATCCCGGCAAGCTGGCCATCCCGGTGGGCGACACCCGCCGCCAGCAGTCCCTTATCCTCGTTACCAGGGAAAACGGCGAAGTCACGGAACAGAACCTCGGCGGCGTCGCCTTTGTGGACCTCGTCGGGTCACACGGCTGGACATAAAAGGAAATAAAGACGGTATTCGTGAATAAACAGACCCTTTCCAAGGCTTTCATGGCCAGCCCTGGCCCCCGGAGTTTTCCTGAGGCCGGACTTTTGGCGCTCAAGGGCATGTTCATGGGCGCAGCCGACATCATCCCCGGGGTTTCCGGCGGGACCGTGGCCTTCATCACCGGCATCTATGATGACCTAGTGGATGCCATCCGCTCCTTTGATTTTTCCTTCATCCGCAGGTTGCTCAAGTTCGACCTCTCCGGCGCGCTTGCCGGGGTTCATCTGCGGTTTCTGATCTGTCTGGTCAGCGGCATCTTTCTGGCCGTGGTCGGTATGGCCCGTATTATCCACCATCTGCTCGCCAACCATCCGGTACAGGTCTGGTCCCTCTTTTTCGGGCTCATTGCCGCTTCCGTGATAGTGGTCGGTCGGCGCGCAGGAGGTTTTACGCTGGTCAATGCGGTCTGCTGCGCCTTCGGGGCGGCCTTCAGCTATACGCTCGTGGGCATGATTCCGGTGACAACGCCGGAGACCTCGTGGTTCGTTTTCCTGTGCGGCATGATCGCCATCTGCGCCATGATCCTTCCCGGCATCAGCGGGGCATTCATCCTGCTTATGCTCGGCAAGTATGCCTACGTCACCGGAGCCTTGCGCAATCCCTTCGATCCCGGCAGCATGACGGTGATCGGCGTGTTCGCGGCGGGAGCCGCGTGTGGTATTGTTGTGTTTTCCCGCATCCTGCACTATCTTCTGCACCGTTGGCATGCCGCCACGGTGAGCGTGCTGACGGGTTTTATGATAGGCGCATTGCGCAAGGTCTGGCCATGGAAAGAGGTGCTTGAGAGCACCCAGATACGCGGAAAGATTCATGTGCTGCGCGAAGCGAATATTCTTCCTCCGGCACTGGACGGGGCTTTCTGGCTGGCCGTCCTGCTTGCGTGCGCCGGAGTTATTGCCGTACTCTTGCTGGAGCGTTGCTCTGGCGAGTGTGTTTCCATTAAGAGCGACAGACAGTAAACTAACAGAATGAAAGGTGAAATACAGTGAGCGACAGTTGCAAGTCCTGCGGTGGCGGTGATTCCAACGCCAAGTTCGAGATTCAGAACCAGCTCATCAAGAATACGCTGGGCAACATCAAGCACAAGCTGTTCGTCATGAGCGGCAAGGGCGGGGTGGGCAAGAGTTCCGTGGCCGTCAACATTGCCGCCGCGCTGGCGGAAAAAGGGTACAAGGTCGGCATCCTTGACGTGGACATTCACGGTCCGAGCGTCCCGACCCTGCTTGGCATTACCGGCACTCTCGACATCGAACGCGGCTCGCTTGTGGTTCCCAAGAAGTACAACGAGAATCTTTTCGTGGTTTCCATGGAATCTCTTCTGGAAGACCCGGATCAGGCCGTTCTGTGGCGCGGTCCCATGAAGACTTCCGCCATTCGTCAGTTCGTCTCCGACGTGCAGTGGGGCGAGCTGGACTTTCTGGTCATCGACTCGCCTCCGGGCACCGGCGACGAGCCCATGACCGTGCTCAAGACCGTGCCCGAAGCGCTTTCCATCGTGGTCACCACTCCGCAGGAGGTTTCTCTTTCGGACGTGAGGAAGTCCATCAATTTCCTTCAGTACGCCAAGGCCAGCATCCTCGGCGTGGTGGAGAACATGAGCGGTATGGTCTGCCCGCATTGCCACCAGTCCATTGATCTGTTCAAGAAGGGTGGCGGCCGCGAGCTTGCGGAAAAGTACGGACTCGAATTTCTCGGCGGCATCCCGCTTGATCCCGCGACCGTGGTCGCTGGCGACAGGGGGACGCCCGTCGTATTGCTTGAAGAGGATTCCTTTGCCAAGAAGGCTTTCCTCGCGCTGGCCGATACGGTGGCCGAGGCCGCCGAAAACAGTCTTGAGGCCGCGGCCTCCAAATCCGATTAGGCGGAACGAATGCCCAACAAGGTACTCAACCTCCCCAATTGTCTTTCGCTGACACGCATCGTGGCGGCTCCGGTCATCGTCGGGCTGCTCTACATTGAATTGTGGACTGGCGCGCGTTACTGGGCCTACATGTCCTGCGTGCTCTTCATGATTGCGTCGGCGACCGATCTGTTTGACGGGATGATCGCCCGGCAACAGAACACCATCACCAATCTCGGGAAGTTTCTCGACCCGCTGGCGGACAAGCTGCTGATCTGCTCCGTGCTCATCATGCTGGTCCGGCTCGGTCCCGAGTGGCGTGTTCCCGCTTGGGCCGTGATTATCATCATCGGCCGGGAAATCGCCGTGACGGGCATGCGGGCCGTGGCGTCCGACATGGGACAGGTCATCGCTGCGGACAAGTTCGGGAAGTTGAAGACCGTACTGCAGAGTTTCGCGCTGGTTCCGCTCCTTTGGCATTACCCCTTCATGGGGTATGACGTTCGCCAGATCGGACAGCTTCTGTTCTGGGCCGCAGTGGTCCTGACCGTGATTTCCGGTGCGAACTACCTGTACAGTTTCTACAAAAAGTGGTTAATATCCGAGGTGAATTGATCGCTTGACCGAGGCGTAACATGGCCGGAGACGACCTGAAGAATCATCTTGTGCGCATAACGAACTGCCTCCAGACCATTCTGGACCTGGAGCCGCAGATCGAGGGCCTCGAGCTGGGTGACGCCTTGCTCGATGAATTCAACGTGCTCAAGTCGTTTCTCGGGAAGATCGATGTGGTTGACGTCGCGGAAGAGGATGTGGAGCGCATTGAACGCGCCACGCCAACTTTCTTCACGAACTGGAAGGCGCGCTGGCCGAAAACGACTCCGAAGACGGGAAAAGGCTGCAATAGTGAAATCGCTTGCGCGAAATGTTGTCATTGCGGTCCTTGTTGCCGTAAACGTGTTGTTGTTGGCCCGGCTGCTTTTCAGCGACCAGAGCATGTTCGCCTATTCTCGGCTCAAGGAGCGTCACGAGGACCTCTCGCGCAGACTGGAGGAGGCCGAGGAGCGCAACGTGGAACTGAGCCGCGAGATCAAGCGGTTGAAAAGCGACCGCAAGTATCAGGAGAAAGTGGTGCGCGAGCGGCTCAATTTCGTTCGCGAGGACGAGATTCTCTACGTTTTCCCAGAGGATGGACAAACCGGCGGAGAAGCGAATAATGAAAGCGAAAATTGAGTGGTATCAGGAAGTTCTCTCCCTTGAGCCGGGTTCCAAGGTCTTTTTCCCGCTCGCGAAGCTGTTTGTCGAACTCGGCAACCTCGACGACGCGGCCATCACGCTGCAGAAAGGGCTGGACCGGCACCCCGATTTTTTCGAGGCAAGACTGTTGCTGATTCAGGTGCTCTCGGAACTCGGGCGCGATGATGAGGTACACGGACACCTCGAACAGGCCGTTGCCCCACTCAAGGAATTTCCCGGGTTCTGGCGGACCTGGGCGCGCGCATTGACGGAAGAAAACCGCGATCTCGCGGTTTTTCTCATGCTTGTGGCCTCGAATGTTTCCGGCAACCCCATCAATTGGACCGACGTGGTCTTCGAGGGCATCGGCGCGCTCTCCAAGCGTCTCGTGGGCGAGCCGCTTCCCGCTCCGGCAGAGGACGCCTACCAGCCGTCCATGCCGGTCATGCCCAGCGTCGAGGAAATCGACGGGCATGTGGACGAGGAAGACATGGTGCGCCCCGAAGCGGGCAGCCTGCGAACCCGGACCATGGCCGAACTGCTTGCTTCGCAGGGAGATTACGGCGGAGCGCTTGACATCTATCGTCATCTGCTTGAAAACGCCACGGCGCAGTCGCGTCCCTCCATTGAGGAGCGGATTGCCGAATTGGAACAACTGGGAGGCGGTGCGGACGCCGGGCAAGGCGATGATCCGTACAGCGTCCATTCGAAAAACCGGCTCATCAGCACCCTTGAGATGCTGGCCGCCCGGTTCGAGGCAAGAGTCGGAGAACTGGGGAACACCCGGGATTAAAATATGACACGTACTTTGGCGCTTCTGCTGGCGCTGACCGTTATGGCGGTCTCTGGCTGCAGAACCTGGTATGACACCAAGAAATACATGAAGGGTTCGTGGGAAGAGGCCCGGAGCTGGGTCGACATCCAGCCCACCGTGGACACCGATGCCTACGAATTCGAGAACCCCAATCAGGAAAAGCTGGCTCTGCTGTTCGCGCCGGTGGACGGCCCCATGGGGTCGCTGATCCGTTTTCTGGAGGATCAGGACACTAGCCCCGAGCAGGAGTGGATCGAGTTGCTCTTCCTGCGGTTTCCCTGGGTCAATCGCGTCATTGTGACCGATCCCGAGGGGAATATCCTTACGCAGGAACCCGCACAGCCGTTCAAGCGGTTCAGTCAGCCGCTCGTATTTGAAGGTGTCTGGCGTCAGACTTTCCTGAAGACCGTCGCCGACTACCCGGACCTTGGCCCCGAACTGTACGTGGGCACGCCGTATTTCGAGGATGTGGATTTCAAGGGCCTGATTATTGCCGGTTTCGATCCGCGCAGCCTCATGCGATTGAGTCCCAACCCCGATGAACTGCTGATTATTCATCCCGGCGGCGGCGTCTGGACTGCTGGCGGTGAAGTGGATGAAGAAGGGCTGCTTGCCGTACCGTGGGAAGAGATCCTCACGGAAGACGTGCAGGGTCAGGTCAAGGTTGGGGAAAAATATTATACTTGGATTGCACGATATATCGGGCAAGATTCCTACATATACGCCACCGAAAGCGTCGACCCCGAAGCTGACGGCAAGTTGTGGTGGTTTTAACGTGACACTAAGGAGATACCGTGCCCCAGCAGGTTACCGTCACTGAGCATCTGCTTCTGCATCAAAAGCGCATCCCCGGTGCCACCGGCCAGTTCACGCGGCTCTTCAACGAGATCGTGCTCTCCGCGAAAATCATCAACCGCGAGGTCAACAAGGCCGGACTTGTCGATGTGCTCGGCTTCACCGGCAAGACCAACGTGCAGGGTGAAGAGGTCAAGAAGCTTGACGAGTACGCCAATCGCATTCTGATTCATCGGATGGCGCGCTCCGGTGTGCTCTGCGCCATGGCCTCGGAAGAGAATGCGGACATCATTGAAGTGCCCCACGGATTGCCTGTCGGCGACTACATCTGCATTTTCGACCCGCTGGACGGTTCTTCCAACATCGATGTCAACGTCAATATCGGCACCATTTTTTCCATTTTCAAGCGCGAGAGTCCCGAGGCAGCCACCTGCTTTCTTCTGACGTGCTCCAGCCGGGGTTGCGTCAGGTGGCGGCGGGGTACGTCCTGTACGGCACCTCCACCATGCTCGTCTTTACCACGGGCGACGGCGTGCACGGTTTCACCATGGACCCCGGCGTGGGTGAATTCCTTCTCTCCCATCCGAACATTCGCATCCCCGAGCGCGGGCGCATATACTCCGTGAACGAAGGGTACTACAGCTACTGGGATGAGCCGACCAAGGCGATACTCGAATACTTCAAGTCCTCCGATAACAACAATCGCAAGCCCTACAGCGGCCGTTACATCGGTTCACTTGTGGCGGATTTTCACCGTAATCTGATTTACGGCGGCATTTTCATGTATCCGGCCGACAACCGCGACCCGAAGAAGCCGCAGGGCAAACTACGGCTGACCTGCGAAGCCAACCCCATGGCGTTCCTCGCGGAGCAGGCTGGCGGAATGGCCGTGGACGGTCGCAACCGCATTCTCGAGCTTGAAGTGGAGCACCTGCATCAGCGTACGCCGCTGTTCATCGGCTCCCGTGAGGATGTTCTCAAGGTTCGCGAAGTCTACCGCGAGTTTGACGCCAAAGGGTAACTCATGCTGACACTCGGTATTGAGACCTCCTGTGACGAGACTGCTGTGGCGCTCGTGGAGGATGGTCGTCTTGTGGGGCAGCAACTGGCCTCGCAGGTGGATCAGCACGCCGTGTTCGGCGGCGTTGTTCCCGAAATAGCCTCCCGCGAACACCTCAGGCTGCTTCCCGTTCTTTTTCGCGAACTCATGGGCGAGTCCGGCAGGGCTCCGGAAGACATCGACGTCGTGGCTGTTGCACGCGGGCCGGGACTGCTCGGTGCGTTGCTGGTAGGCGTGAGCTTTGCCAAGGCGCTGTGTCTGTCGACCGGGGCGCGGTTGACCGGTGTCAACCACCTTTGGGCGCACCTGCTTGCTCCTTCTCTTGAGCGCGAGTTGCCGTTTCCGGCGCTTGGTCTGCTGGTTTCCGGCGGCCATACACATACATACCGTATCGACTCGGCCACCGAGTTCGAGCTGCTTGGCAAAACGCTTGATGACGCGGCGGGTGAGGCTTTTGACAAGGTCGCCAAACAATTAAATTTTCCTTATCCGGGCGGCAGGCATCTCGACAATTTGGGGCAGGAGTCGCAGCCGGACACGGCCCTGTTCCCGCGCGCTTTTGTCGACAACCCGAGTCTCGATTTCAGCTTCAGCGGGTTGAAGACCGCTGTGGCGAATCACATTGCCGCGCATCCTCATTTGGTGCTTGAGAGCATGGAGGCGGAGTCGTTGGAGCGGCTAAGCGCAGAAAAACGGGCCACGTTGGCCAAGGTCTGCGCCTCGTTTAACTGGAGCGTGGCCGACACGCTGCGGATCAAGGTGGAGCGAGCTTACCGGAAGGCTCCTGACGCAAGAGCGATCATCGTCGCCGGTGGCGTTGCCGCCAACATCATGGTCAGGGCGTTCATGAAGGATTTTGCCGACTCGCATGGTCTGGAACTCGTGTTGCCCGGCTTTTCCCTGTGTACTGATAACGCCGCCATGGTGGCTGCGGCAGGGGAACTCATGGCCCGGAACGGGAAGTATCACAGCCTCGATATGGAAGCGATTCCGAGAGGGCGAACCGTGCCGCTGGACTGGATTTCCGTGTAGTTTCCGCCGGGTATTTCGCCAATCCTTCTTGACACGGCGATGTGGGAACACTACTTTTATTGACTGGTTCATCCTGCCGTTTTTCGGCAGCACAATATGAAAGCAATGCGGCTGAGCCGTAGTAACAAATGAAAGGAGCTATTCATGGCCAATCAAGTCACTGACAGCAATTTCGAAGAAGAAGTGTTGAAGAGCGATATTCCCGTGCTGATCGACTTCTGGGCTCCGTGGTGCGGCCCCTGCCGTGCAATGGGTCCGGTCATAGACGAACTGGCCGGTGAGTTCGAAGGCCAGGTCAAGGTTCTGAAAATGAACGTCGACGAAAACTCCGGCACCCCCGGCAAGTATGGCATCCGCGCCATCCCGACCCTGATCCTTTTCAAGGACGGCGAAGTCGTCGACCAGAGCACCGGTGCCGTCTCCAAGAGCAGCATCAAGGAAATGATTGCCAAAAAGGCTCTGTAGTTCCATGAAGCAATATGACGCCATTGTAATAGGGGGCGGACCGGCAGGAATGACGGCTGCCCTCTATCTTTTGCGTGCCGGTGTGAAGACGGCGATGATCGAAAAGCTCTCGCCCGGCGGGCAGGTTCTCATGACCGAGAAGATCGAGAACTATCCCGGTTTCCCCGATGGGCTTGAGGGCTGGCAGCTTGCCGACTTCTTTCAGAAGCAGCTTGACCTTTACCCGCACGACACCATTAGCGACGAGGTCCGTTCCATTAAGGTCGGGTCCCCGTACCACGAAATCAGCGTGGGCGACGAAGTGGTGCAGGCCAAAAGCATCATCCTCTGTTCCGGTGCCCGCTATCGCAAGCTGGGCATTCCCGGCGAACAGGAGATGATTGGCAGGGGCGTGTCCTACTGCGCGCTGTGCGACGGGAATTTCTATCGCGACAAGACGGTCGCGGTGGTGGGCGGCGGCAACTCCGCGCTCGAAGAATCCCTGTACCTCGCGCGTCTGGTCAAAAAGCTCTATCTCATCCACCGCCGTGAGGAGTTTCGCGGTGCGCTTTGTTACCAAAACAAGTGCTTTACGCACGAGCGCATCGAAGTTGTCCGCAATGCCGTGGTGGAAGAAATCGTCGGCGAGAATGAAGTCACCGGAGTGGCCATCAAGGATGTCAATACCGGTGAGAACAAGGTTCTCGATGTGGACGGCGCCTTCATTTTCGTTGGTTTCGAACCCATTCTTGATTTCGTGCCCGAAGATGTCGAGCGCGAGCCCAACGGCATCCTGACCGACAACGAAATGCTTACCAACGTGCCGGGCATCTTCGCTGCCGGGGATATCCGTTCCAAACTCTGCCGCCAGGTCGCGACGGCCGTGGGTGACGGTGCCACCGCTGCCACGTCCGCGTTCGCCTATCTGGAACAGCTCGAGGACTAATTCATGCGGATCGGTGCCGCCTTCAGGGCGTCTTGCGTGTTGCTCATCCTTCTCGCTTCAGGCTGCAGCCTGATCGATTATTACTTCCTGCCCCCGCCGGAAGATACCGCTTTCGAGCTGTATGAGGCCGGGCTGGATTCCATGAAGGAGAAGCATTACGAGGCTGCTCAGGAGTATTTTGCCAAACTCAAGGATCGCTTTCCGTTCAGTCCCTACGCCGTGAAGGGTGAATTGGGACTGGCGGATGCGTATTATCTCGACGAAAAATACGTTCAGGCCACGGAAGCCTATAAGGAATTCGAGGCATTACACCCCGGGAACGAGAACATTCCTTATGTGCTTTTTCAGGTGGGCATGTCCAACCTGAACCAGTTCGAGTCCATAGATCGACGTCAGGACAACATTAAGGAAGGGTTGGAATACTTCTACCGGGTTGAGCAGGCGTATCCTGACACTGAGTACGCCAAGCAATCTCGTGAATTGATTAAAAAAAGTCGTAGAATTCTTGCAGAGCATGAATTGTTCGTGGCCGACTTTTTCTTTACGCGCAGCCAGTTCGGTCCGGCGTGGCATCGCTACCGCTATGTGGTGGAGAACTACTCCGACATCCCCGACCTGCGCACTTACGCCCACAAGCGGGCGCAACAGGCCTACTTTGAGTACCAGAAGGAGCTGTCCGAAGAGGAACGCATGGAGATTCAGGACAGCTGGTATCTCTGGCTCAGAGAGTGGCTTTAGCACCGGTCACCAAGCCGGACGGGAAGGATCATGCGAGACGGTTTCGCGTTTCCCCGGTGGCTGGCGGACAGGGTGCCCGACGACTCCCGGTTCGCAGATGCCTATGACTCCATCGCTCCCGAACGTCGTGCGCTTCTGAAGACCTGCATTGCACGGCTTTGGGAGTGGCGCGGAGCGGAGCGTGTCTCCGCCCGGCAATCCATTGTCGACTATCGTGCCGGTTTCACGGCATCCGACAGCGTCCGTCCTTTGGACTGCGCTGTCATCATCCTTGATGATTCATCTCCTTCGCCCGCCGATCTGCTGGCAGGGCTTGTCCCTGCACTGGCGGCGGGCGTGCTTCATGTGCTTGCGCTTCATGTCGGTTCCGGCTGGACCGACGCGCAACTCACCGCCCTTGAACTGGCCGGTCAGGAAGACGTTGCGGAACTGGCCGTCGACGAGGCCGCCGCGTGTCTGCAGGAAATTGCGGGCCACGGCGACTGTGTTGCCGTGTGCATTGGCGGAGCGTTAACCCACGCAGCTTCCCGGGCTGGCATGAAGGTGTGGCGAAGCGTCCCCGGTCCTGCCGTTGTGGTAGGCGAAGGGTTCGATCTCGACGCACTGGAGTTCATGCATCCCGGATCGCTGGTGCAGGCCGCAACAATCCAGGAAATCAACGAAAAACCTGCGGGGGTATTCACCGAAAGCCCGGCAAGGGCAGCTTTCACGGCCGGACACGGCATGGAGGCCTGCTGGGCGTTTACAGACATGCCGATTGATCTATTTCT
Source organism: Salidesulfovibrio brasiliensis JCM 12178 (assembly GCF_001311825.1). Taxonomy (GTDB): domain Bacteria; phylum Desulfobacterota; class Desulfovibrionia; order Desulfovibrionales; family Desulfovibrionaceae; genus Pseudodesulfovibrio; species Pseudodesulfovibrio brasiliensis. The sequence goes on from NZ_BBCB01000002.1 coordinate 110,610, forward strand.
CAAGCGCGAAACACGTTGGACAAAGGGAGGACTGTCGTGAGCAAGGTCAAGGGTCCGAGTAGAAAGTATCTGGAAAAGCTCAGGAATATCGGGATCATCGCCCACATTGACGCGGGCAAGACCACGCTGACCGAGCGCATTCTCTATTACTCGGGGAAGATTCATCGGATCGGAGAGGTGCATGAGGGCACCGCCACCATGGATTACATGCCCGAAGAGCAGGAGCGCGGCATCACCATCACCTCTGCCGTGACCACTTGCCCTTGGAAAGACAGCACAGTCAACATCATTGATACCCCCGGACACGTGGATTTCACCATTGAGGTCGAACGCAGCCTGCGCGTCCTCGACGGCGCGGTCGGCGTCTTCTGTGCGGTGAGCGGTGTGGAGCCGCAGTCCGAGACGGTGTGGCGTCAGTCCGAGCGGTATCGCGTGCCCAAAATTGCCTTCGTAAACAAGATGGACCGCCTCGGCGCTGATTTTTCGGCAGTCCTTGACTCCATGGTCGATAAACTCAAGGCCAACCCTGTACCTGTCACCGTGCCCAATGGCGAAGGGCAGGAATTCAAGGGTATTTTCGATCTCGTGGAGATGAAGCGCCTTGAGTTCACCGGGGAGCAGGGCTCGGAAGTCCTGACCCATGAACTGACAGACGATGAGGCCGGCAGTATCGCCGGTTGGCGTGAAAAGCTCATTGAGGCGGCATCCGAGGCGGATGAGGATATTCTTGATCTTTATCTCGGCGGTGAACCCGTGCCTGCCGAAACAATCCGAGCTGCGTTGCGCAAGCTGACGCTCTCGCGTGAGATCGTTCCTGTATTTGCTGGCTCCGCGCTCAAGAATTCCGGTGTGCAGCCCGTTGCGGACGGGGTCTGTGCCTATCTTCCAAGTCCGCTGGAGACGCCCCCGGCCATTGCGGTTGATGAAGAATCCCATAGCAAGGTCGAGTACGAATGCGACACCAAGGGGCCGCTCGCCGCGTTGGTTTTCAAGGTCGCCATGGATTCGGGGCGCAAGCTTGCGCTCATGCGGATCTACTCCGGCAGCATCAGTGCCGGGGACGTGGTGTATAACGCCACTCAGAAGACCGACGAGCGCGTTGCCCGTCTTTTCCATTTGCATGCGGGGCGTAAGGAAAAGCTGGAGACCGGTTTTGCCGGGGACATCGTGGCCGCGGCCGGAATGAAGTACGCAAAGACCGGCGACACACTCTGTCTCAAGGAATCTCCGGCTCTGCTGGAACGTATCGACGAGTATAAGCCGGTTATCTCCGTGGCCATTGAGCCGCGTAACTCCGACGAAGGCGACAAGCTGGAGGAGGTCCTGAACAAGTTCCTGCTCGAAGACCCCACGCTGGTGGTGGAAAACGAGGAGGAAACCGGGCAGGTTATTCTTTCAGGCATGGGTGAGCTGCATCTGGAAGTTATGCTTGAACGTTTATTCCGCGAATACAACCTCAAGCCGAGAACCGGTAAGCCGCAGGTTGTTTATCAGGAGACTCCGGCCAAGAGCGCAGAGAGCACCGAAGAATTTCACCGTGAACTCGGTGAGGTCATGCACCATGGCGGCGTGCGTCTCAGCGTTGAACCGTTGGAGCGGGGCAAGGGCCGTGACATCGTATTCGAGGTTGATCCCGAAGCATGGCCTGCGCAGTGGATGGAAGCCGTTGCCGAAGGTATTGAGGACGGCTTGCAAAGCGGCGTGGTCAGGGGCTACCCCGTTCAGGACGTCCGCGTTCGCGTGCTGGATATGCTGCGAAGGGAAGGGGAGTCTTCCCCGGCAGGATACCGCATGGCTGCGGCCATGGCTCTTCGGAGTGCTCTTTCGGACGCTTCTCCCAAGTTGCTGGAACCCATCATGGCCGTTGAAATCACTGTGCCGGAAGAGTTCGTGGGCGATGTGGTAGGCCTCATGGGCGCCAAGGGGGCGCGCGTTGGCAACATGATCGACCGGGGCGACCGAAAGCTCGTTACCGGCAACGCACCGCTGGCTTCGCTCTTCGGTTTTTCCACCGATCTTCGCTCGGCGACTCAGGGTCGTGCGGCCTTCATCATGAAGTTCGACCGGTTCGACATACTGGATTAATGGCGGAAAATGCGTAACAATTCCGGTTATGAATCAGGAAGATTCGCACGGTTTTGGAATAACCTGAAACGTGCGACCCGTTATTGGTACCTGCGCGTCATGCGCCAGAAGTCGTCCCCGCGAAATCTTGCTGGGGCCATGGCGCTTGGCGTGTTGGTGGGCGCTCTTCCGATCATGCCGTTTCAGAGTGTGGCCGTCATCGCCGTGGCCTTTCTTTTTCGGGTCAACAAGCTCGTAGCATGGCTTGCCACCTGTTACTCCAACATCTTCACCATGGTCCCGTTTTATTACTTCCTTTTTCATGTCGGGAAGACCTTGCTGCCGTTTGAAAACGTGACCTTCGATCCAAACCGGCTGGAAATGGAGCAGCTCCTTGAAGCCGGATGGGGCATGTTCAGCGTGATGCTCAGTGGCGGGCTCATCGTCGGTATCCCGGCAGCACTTCTCACGTATTTCCTCACTTTGTACTTCGTCCGCGCGTACCGTCGTCGCAGGGCGCTCTACCTGCTCAAAAAACGTACTCGTCCATAGCCAACCGTTATCGAACGGTTTTTTCGGCCTCTCGATTTTTGTTGTTGACGCATCCGCGTGTCAACGCGTTATTTTCCTCTATTTTTTCACCTTCCTGCGTTGCAATTCACAAGGAATGGACGTACAAAATTGAATAATTGCCCCGTTTGTTGAGGGTGTTCATGTTCAGTCGACTTGTGTTTGCTTTTCTGGAGGAGTGGTACATGGCGTTGAATGTCAAAAGCGTGTTCTGCGGTCGAATTGCCCTGATTCTGATAGTGCTCTCTCTGGCCGTCGCGGCCTTCGGGGTATTCACGGGGTCTGCCCTTGTTGCATACATAGCGGTGGCCGTTGGGGGGGCGCTTTCCCTTTCCGCTCTGCTGTGCGGCGGCTCTTCGTCGGCTGCGCTGCTTTCCATTCTGTCGGAGATGAAGAAGACCGACGATTATGGGAGGCTCGTAGAAACCGCCAAGGACACCGATCTTGGAGAGCTCGTTGCCCGTCTCGCCGAAAAGCGCGATGAACTGATCGAAGAGCAACATTTCTATTTCACCGCTCTGAACGTGATGGGCAATCCTGTGCTGGTCTGCGATGAAAAGGGCCGTATTACTGTCGCCACCAAGTCACTGTATGAAATTCTTGAGAAACCCAGGACTCAGGTTATCGGGTTCACTGTCGGCAAAGCCTTTTACAACAAAGAGGGTCAGTCTCTCACCGACAAGGTTTTGAACTCAGGAAAACCCCTCGAGACGGTCTCCGACATTACACTTTGGAACGGGAAACAGTATTCACTCAAGGTCTTTGCCGAGCCTATCAAAAATCGAAACGGCGATGTGACCGGTGCAGTAGTCTCTTTCGTGGATTTGAAGGAGATCGTGGAAGGGCAGAAGCAGATGGAAGAGCAGCAGCAACGCATGCTGACCATCGGCAAGGATGTTCGCGGTCTCGCGGAGCGGGTGGCCTCGGCGTCCGAGGAACTCAGCGCATCTGCGGACGAACAGGCACGCGGTGCCCAAAAGCAGAGCGGGCAGACCGATACCGTGGCCACGGCCATGGAAGAGATGACCGCAACGGTTCTGGAGGTGGCCCAGAATGCCTCGGCGACCTCGCAGGCTGCCGAGGAGGCTCGTGTTGCGGCCGGGGACGGGGTCTCCATGGTCAATCAGGCCGTCAGCTCCATCAACAACGTTGCTGAATCGTCCGGGAGGCTCTCTCAGGTTATAGGGCAGCTCGACTCGCAGGCTGAGGAGATCGGACGTATTATCAGCGTCATCAACGATATTGCCGACCAGACCAACCTGCTTGCGCTCAACGCGGCAATCGAGGCCGCCAGAGCGGGCGAGGCAGGCCGGGGTTTCGCAGTTGTCGCCGACGAGGTCCGCAAACTCGCTGAAAAGACCATGACAGCCACCAAGGAAGTGGAAGAGGCCATCGGGACTATTCAGGAACGCTCTGCCCATGCCATGACCAGCATGACCCAGACCGAGAAGGAAGTGGAAGAGAGCACCGAGCTTTCCAACAAGGCGGGCGAATCCCTGCAGCAGATCATGTCTCGCATTGAAGACATGGTCGGCCGGGTTTCCCAGATCGCTACGGCTGCCGAAGAGCAGTCTGCGGCGGCAGAGGAGATTAGCCAGAGCATCGAGGACATCGCCCTTGTTGCCCGCGAGGCCGACGAAGGAGCGGGGCAGGCTGCCGCAGCCACGCGCGATCTCGCCGAACTCGCACAGGAGCTGTTGACCGTGTCCATGGACTTCAGCGGTGCGGGCGAAAGCAAGCTGCGCGCTTCAGATGGTCAGATGAAAGGGGTGCTGCCCAAGTTGACGCAGAAGTTTGTTCAGGAACAGTTTGGCAATGAAGTGTACCGACACATGCAGGAAGAAATGGGCGATCCCACGTTCCTGCCCACGCAAAGCTATCCTGACAGCGTGTTGCACCAGATGGCCGAACTCGTTTCCGACAAGGCACGCATTTCTCAGCGCGATTTCTTTCTGAAACTCGGCAGATTCACCGTTGGCGAGTTCCACAGGTTGTACAAGCGTCACTTCAAGAAAGAGTCGCTCAAGGAATTCTACATGCGCATGAACGACCTGCACGCCCAGCTTACCAAGGATCTGCCCGGCATCAAGCCGCCGAGCTTCACCTACGAGGACAAGGGTGACCGGCTGTTCATGAATTATCGTTCCAAGCGCGGGTTGTTCGATTACTTTGAAGGCATCCTGCTTGGAGCGGCTGACTTCAAGGGTGAAAAGATCAAGGTCAACATCACGCCGTTCGACAAGGAAACTGCCCGTGCGGAGATTCATTTCCTCAAATAAAGTTATAACGTGCTGGCGACATCCCATACAACGCCGTAAAGAAATATAGAGCGGCATAAATCCGCGCCTGAACACTTCAAGGAGCCTTTTTGATGTCCGACGATCTGAATCGGCAGATATTCAAGGAAGAAGCCTACGACCTACTCGGTGAGCTGGAAGGCGCCCTGCTTGAACTGGATGAGACGCCTGAAGACATGGATTTGGTTAACAGGGTCTTTCGCGCCCTGCACACCATCAAGGGGTCCGGGTCCATGTTCGGCTTCGAGGACATCGCCGAGTTCACCCACGAGGTGGAAACGGTGCTTGACCTTGTGCGTGGCGAGGAAATGGCCGTCAGCAAGGATTTGGTCAATCTGGTTTTCCGTGCGCGGGACCAGATTCAGAAGATGCTCGACAATGCGGATGCCGGTGAGATTGTCGATCCGCAGGAAATGGAGTCCATCCTTTCCGGGCTTCAGGCGCTTGTTGCCGGAGAGCCGGTTCCCGGTGCTGAATCAGAGCCTGCCGAACCTGATGCCTCCGGTGAGATGGCTGCCGTCGAGGATGCCGCTTCCGAATCATCTGTAGAGGAAACCGTTCCGGTTGAAGCAGAGGGAGCAGAGCAGGAACCCAATCATTTTCTCATTCAGGTTGGTTGCCGCGATCCCGAGGCGTGTGATGAAGAGGCGCTGGGTGCGGTGTATGAAGAGTTGGCCAAGCTCGGTGAAATGGTCATTCAGACCCGTCCGGGCGATGTCCCGGGTGTACACGGCTGGGAAATCCGGCTGGACACGGACAAGGGCGAAGACCACATTCAGGACATTTTTCTTTTTGCCGACTCTGAGATCGACCTACAAGTAACCCGTTACGATACAGTCGACGACATGCCGTCCGGCCCTGCCCCCGCAACTGGCCTTTCTGCCGAAGAAGAGCCGGAAGATGCGGTGCAGAAAGAGGCCGCTCAGGAAGATGCGGATGACGACGATGGAGAAGAATACGAAGATGCTCCCAAGCTAGGGGAGATTCTTGTGGGCGAGGGTGCCGTGAAAGCCGAAGACGTGGAACAGGCTCTTGCCAGCCAGAAGCCGCTCGGTGCATTGCTGAAGGAGGCCGGAAAGGTCTCTGACGAGCAGGTTAGCAAGGCAGTCAAGCGTCAGGAAAAGGTCCGGGAGAGCGCAGCTACCAAGAAGCGTCAGGAGGCGCTTTCCAGTATTCGCGTCACTGCGGAGAAGCTAGATTATCTGGTAGACCTTGTGGGTGAACTGGTCATCGTGCAGGCGCAGATAGCGCAGGTGGTCAGCGAACGGTCCGACACCCAGCTTCAGACGCTTTCCGAGGAATTGGAGCGGCTTTCCGACGAACTCAGGGACTCCACGCTCGGCATCAGGATGCTGCCCATAGGGACAACTTTCAGCAAGTTCCGCAGACTGGTCCGGGACCTGTCCAGCGAACTCGGCAAGGAGATCACCCTGTCCACCAACGGGGCCGAGACCGAGCTGGACAAGACGGTCATCGAGCGGCTCAACGATCCGCTCGTCCACCTGCTGAGAAACAGCATCGACCACGGAATCGAGCAGCCGAGCGATCGCGAAGCCGTAGGCAAGCCCAAGGGCGGCATGATCCTCCTCTCTGCCGAACACTCCGGTGGCGAGGTCCTTATTCGCATCACGGACGATGGCCGGGGCATGGACCCCGACACGATCAAGGCCAAGGCCGTGGAAAAGGAACTCATCACGGCCGATGCCGACCTCACGCGCAAGGAAATATTCAAGCTCATTTTCGAGCCCGGCTTTTCAACGGCCAAGCAGGTTACCAACGTCTCCGGGCGCGGTGTGGGCATGGATGTGGTCAAACGGGCCATCGACAGCCTGCGCGGAACCATCGACATCGACAGCCAGAAGGGCAAGGGCACGACCATCACCATCCGTCTGCCACTGACGCTCGCCATCATTGACGGCCTGCAGGTCAGGGTAGAGGACGAGTACTACGTCATTCCGCTTTCGCTGGTCGAAGAATGTGTGGAGCTTTCCAATGTGGACCGGGACGATGACGAATCCGGCCAACGCATCATGCATCTTCGTGGCGAGATCGTCCCGTATGTTTACCTGCGTGACTTTTTCGAGGTCGAGGGCACCAATCCGCCCATTGAGCAGATCGTCATCACAGGCGTGGAAGGGAGCCGTATAGGCATCGTGGTGGATACGGTCATCGGCGAGCACCAAACCGTCATCAAAAGCCTCAGTCGCGTATACAAGGATGTTGAAGGTATTTCCGGGGCCACCATCAAGGGTGACGGCTCCATCGCATTGATTCTCGATATTCCCAGGCTTGTGCGCCGCATCGTCGCGGACACCAGCCTCAACTAGCCCGGTGGACACATTATGAACAAGAAGATTCGCGTTCTTATTGTTGATGATTCAGCGGTAGTGCGTCAGACCCTCCAGAACATTCTCGAATCCGACCCGGCCATCGAGGTCATGGGTACGGCCGTGGACCCATTTGTGGCGGCCGAGAAAATCCGCAAGCAGGTCCCGGACGTCATCACGCTGGATATTGAGATGCCGCGCATGGACGGGCTGACCTTCCTGCGAAAGATCATGAGTCAGCATCCCATTCCGGTGGTCATCTGTTCGTCCATGGCCACTGCGGGCGGCGAGAACGCGCTCAAGGCGCTTGAATACGGGGCTGTGGAGATCATTTCCAAGCCCAAGGTGGGCACGAAGAAATTTCTTGAGGAATCCCGTATCCGCTTTGTGGACGCCGTCAAGGCCGCAGCCCTGACCAAGGGCAAGAAGGTCAAGCCGCCCGCACCGCCGCTTAAGCCCCAGCCCAAGCTTGGCGCAGACGCGGTCATTCCGATGGGCAAGCCTGCAACATCTTTACAGACTACTGAAAAAATAGCGCTTATCGGCGCATCGACCGGTGGCACGGAAGCTCTCAAGATTTTTCTGGAAGCGCTCCCCGTCAACTGCCCGCCTGTGGCGATCGTTCAGCACATGCCTGAGCACTTCACCGCTGCGTTTGCCAACAGGTTGAACGGGCTTTGCGCCATCACCGTCAAGGAAGCCGAAGACGGCGACAGCATGCTCCGGGGGCAGGCGCTCATTGCTCCGGGCAACAGGCACATGCTGCTGAAGCGCAGTGGCGCCAAGTATTACGTGGAAGTCAAGGAAGGGCCGTTGGTCTCACGCCACCGTCCTTCCGTTGACGTGCTCTTCAGGTCCGGTGCCAGATATGCCGGAAAGAACGTTGTAGCCGCCATCATGACAGGCATGGGTGATGACGGGGCCAAAGGCATTAAGGAGCTTTTTGAGAGTGGAGCCTACACCATCGCACAGGACGAGGCCTCCTGCGTGGTTTTCGGGATGCCGCAGGAAGCAATCAAGACAGGCGGCGTGCATACCATCCTGCCGCTGAACAAGATTGCCGGAGAAGTGGTCAAACGCTGCGTCTAGCCGCCTGAATGGCGGTAGAAGATGACTTGAACGGGCTCTCTCGTCACCAATCCTTCGGTGATGAGAGAGTCGATTATTTTGAGGAACGAGTCGATTTTATCCGTGGAGTCCACGATCTCGATGACCAGCGGCATGTCTTCCGAAAGCCTGAGAATCTTGCTGGTATGCACGCGGCTGTTTGCGCCGTACCCCATTATGCCTCGATAGGCGGTGGCTCCTGCCAGTCCTTCGCTTCGTGCCTTTTCCACCAGTACTTCCGAGAGTAGGCGACCTTCATGGCGGTCACTTTCGCCGATGAATATTCTGATGCGTTCGGCTTCGTTGGGAAGTTGCATCGTATCCTCCTGTGCCGTGCGGCTTGAGCGCTGCGCGAGAATTATCTACAAGAGACGGCCAAGGGCCATCCCGCCAAGTACGAGGACAAGTCCGGCAGCGACCTGACCGCCCGCGTTCAGCGCGGCCATGACGATCTGGCCGCCCTTGACCAATTGGGCCGTCTCGAACATGTAGGTGGAAAAGGTGGTGAAGGCTCCCATGAACCCGGTGAGGAGCAACAGCCGCAACTCGCCGCCAAGGCCGATGCGGTTTTCGAAGAATCCCCAGACCGCCCCGAACAGCAGGCAGCCCAGCATGTTCACTGCAAAGGTCCCGGCCGGAAAACCGGCTCCCGCAAGACGCTGGGCAAACCCGGAAACATAGTAGCGGCAGAGCGTCCCGGCCGCGCCCCCGAGGGCGATGAGCAGAATTTTCTTCACCATGCGGGCGTTTGTATCACCCTAGAGGGAGAAAGCAAAGTGGCACTGGAAGTGGAAGTGAAATATACAGGCGCGGACCACGATGCGGTACGTAAGGCTCTCTCGGCCTGCGGTGCCGAAATGGTCGGGGTCTGGTTTGAGTCCAACGCGGTCTTCGATAATCCCGACAGGTCGCTGAAGGGTGCCGGAAAGCTCTTGCGTCTGCGCCGCCGTGCCGATGCAAGCGTTTTGACCGTGAAGGTCCCGCCCGAAGGGAGGTGCCGGAAGGGCTGAAAGTCTTTGACGAGCATGAAACGCTCGTGGCCGATCATGACGCCATGGCCGATTGCCTGAAGGCTTTGGGGTACGCCGTGGTCTTCGCCTATGAAAAAGTTAGGGAAAAATGGCGGTTGAATGACTGCGCCGTGTGCCTCGACACGCTGCCGTTCGGCATGTATGTCGAGATCGAAGGGACACGGGACGGCATCGCTGCCTGTGTGAAAGAGCTCGGACTGGCTGAAGAAAACGCCTGCACCGAGACGTATCACTCTCTCAATCTGTGTTATAGGACAGAGCGCGGCCTGCCCGAGGACGAGAACTTCGTTTTTGAGGAAGCCGAGAGGGAGCGCATCCTGAAAGAATTGCAATCGTGTTGAATATGCCTCTCGACATGTGGGGCGGCCGTATTTATATTGAAACTGAAAAAGTCTTTATGGAGCGTTGATCATGGGCAAACCGTTCACCGGAGATGAATTTGAATCCGATGTGCTTGAACGGCACGAGGTCAAGGAACCCTCCCGGTACAAGGTGCTCCTGCACAACGATGATTACACCACGATGGAATTTGTCGTGGAAATTCTGATGAAGGTGTTTCACAGAAGCGAGGCCGAGGCCACACGGATCATGCTGGCCGTGCACCATGAAGGTGTGGGAGTCTGTGGCGTGTTTTCCGCTGAAGTGGCCGAGACCAAGGTGGACCTTGTCCACCGGCTCGCCCGTGGTGCGGGTTTCCCGCTAAAATGCACCATGGAGAAGGAATAACGATGACCATGCTGAGCAAGGCGCTAGAAAACGCACTGACGAAAGCCGTCAACGAAGTCAAGGAGCGGAATCACGAGTTCCTCACCCTTGAGCATCTGCTGTACGCCATTACCGGTGAAGAAAAGGGCGTGGAAATACTCGTGTCCTGCGGTGCCGAGGTCTCGGAGCTTCAGGAGCAGCTCGGGCGATTCTTTGAACAGAACATGGAGCCGCTGCCCACGGACGTCGAGACCGAGGTCATCCAGACCCTCGGTGTGCGGCGCGTGCTGCAGCGTGCCGTCTGGCAGAAGAAGGCCGCAGGGAAGGACGTGGTCGATGTAGGCGACGTGCTGGCAGCCATGTTCGACGAAGAGGACTCATACGCTGTCTATTTCCTGCGGACGCAGGACATCTCCCGTCTCGACGTGCTGGACTACATTTCCCACGGTGTGGACGAGGACGTGCAGCCGTGGTTCCCGGAGCGTGTCGGTGAAAACCGGCCTGATCCCGGTCCCGGCGAAGCCGAGGACAAGAAGGGCGCGCTGGAAGAGTTTGCCGTCAATCTCACCGAGCGCGCGGCAAGCGGACGCATCGATCCGCTGATCGGCCGAACCGCCGAGCTCGAACGTACTGTTCAGGTACTCTCCCGTCGACGCAAGAACAACCCGATTTACGTGGGCGACCCCGGCGTGGGCAAGACCGCCATGGCCGAAGGGCTGGCTCTGCACGTTGTGGAAGGGAACGTGCCCAAGGAGTTCATCAACGCCGAAATCTGGGCGCTGGACCTCGGGGCTCTGCTGGCCGGGACCAAGTATCGCGGCGACTTCGAGAAGCGCCTCAAGGCCGTGCTCGCAGAGCTCAAGCCGAGGGAGGACGCCATACTCTTCGTGGACGAAATTCATACTATCGTCGGGGCCGGTTCGGTCAGTGGCGGCAGCATGGATGCGTCCAACATCCTCAAGCCATTCCTGGCATCCGGAGAAATCCGCTGCATCGGCTCCACCACCTATGAGGAGTACAAGAACCATTTTGAAAAGGACCGTGCCCTTTCGCGCAGGTTCCAGAAGATCGAGCTTGCCGAGCCCACAGTTGAAGAGACCGTGGAAATCCTCAAGGGTCTCAAGTCCCGCTATGAGGAATATCACGGCGTCTCCTACAGCCTGCCATGTCTCAAGGCTGCGGCGGAGCTTTCGGCGCGGCATATTACGGAGCGCCATCTGCCTGACAAGGCTATTGACGTCATGGACGAGGCTGGAGCGCTCTACAAGCTCGGCAAGCGCAAGCGCAAGGCCGACAACATTACGGTTTCAGACATCGAGCGGGTCATTGCCCGCATGGCCCGTATTCCGGAACGCCGCCTGAGCGTCAATGATCGTGCCCGATTGCAGCATCTTGATGAAGAACTCAAGGGTGTGGTGTTTGGTCAGGACAGCGCGGTTGCCCAGCTTTCCAAGTCCATCAAGCGCGCCCGGGCGGGCATGAAGCAGCCCGGCAGGCCCGTAGGCAGCTTTTTGCTTACCGGACCGACAGGTGTGGGCAAGACTGAACTGGCCCGCCAGCTGGCCGAAAAGCTTGATGTGGGCTTCATGCGTTTCGATATGTCGGAGTACATGGAAAAGCACGCTGTGGCCCGGCTCATCGGTGCCCCTCCGGGATACGTCGGCTTCGATCAGGGCGGGCTGCTTACTGAAGGCATCCGCAAGCAGCCGCACTGCGTTGTCCTCTTTGACGAGATAGAAAAAGCGCATCCGGACGTATTCAACATCCTGCTTCAGGTCATGGACTACGCTACCCTCACGGACAACAACGGCCGCAAGGCTGATTTCCGGCATGTCATTCTGCTGATGACCTCCAACGCCGGGGCTCGTGAAATGGCCAAGGGTGCCATCGGCTTCACCCGAAACGATCGCGACGACCGCAAGACCGGGGCGCTCAAGGCCGTGGAAAAGCTCTTTACGCCGGAGTTCCGCAACAGGCTGGACGCCATTGTGCAGTTCGACGCCCTCAGCACCGAGGTCATGGAGCTGATTGTAGACAAGTTCATTGCTGAGCTGAACGGCCAGCTTGCCGAGCGGCGCGTTTCGGTGGAACTGACACCCGCAGCACGGCTTGAACTCGCCAAGCTCGGGCATGATCCCTCCTTTGGCGCGCGTCCCATGGGCCGTACCATCCAGAAGGAGATCAAGGACCCGCTGGCGGACGAGCTGCTCTTCGGCAAGCTCGTCAAGGGCGGCAAGGTTCTCGTGGACCACGGCGACGACGGCTTCAGCTTCGACTTCTAGGGAGGGCTCGTGGACAATTACAGAGTGGTGCGCCCGGAGCACCTCAATCACCACGGGTACCTCTTTGGCGGCATCGTTCTCAAATGGGTGGACGAGTTCGCGTGGCTGTTCTGTTCCCTTGATTATCGGGGCTGCACCATGGTCACCGTTGCCATGGACGAAGTGGAGTTTCGGCAGCGGATAAGCTGCGGCGCGATCCTGCGATTCAACGTGGAACGCGAACGTCAGGGCAGGACATCCGTGACCTACCGTGTGCAAGTCTATGGCGACGAACCCGGCGCAACGCAGGAACGCTTCATTTTCAGTACGAAGGTTGTATTCGTGCGTCTGGACGAGAACGGCAACAAGGCTCCGCTTCCCGATCCCGTGGAGGACGAAAGGAAACTCGGAGGCTAGGGTGGCTATATTCCGCCTGTTCGAAGAGCCGGTCTTCCCCGATCCGGAGCAGGCCGATCCGGACGGTCTGCTTGCCATTGGGGGCGACCTTTCCGTCACCCGGATTCTAACCGCGTATGCCAACGGGATATTCCCGTGGTATGCGGACGATTCGCCTATCCTGTGGTGGTCAACCGATCCAAGGCTCATCCTGCCGCCATCTGAGCTCCATGTTCCGAAAAGCCTTCGGCGCACCTTGAACAGGCAGTGCTTTACCTTCACTTTGGACCGTGATTTCCGGGCCGTCATCAATGCATGTGCTGAATCCCGGCGACCCGATCAGGAGGGCACGTGGCTTGTGCCTGAAATGATAGAGGCGTACACGCTTTTGCATGACATGGGCTATGCCCATTCCGTGGAGGCATGGTGCGACGGGCAGCTCGCAGGCGGGTTGTACGGCATTTCCCTTGGAAGGGCTTTTTTCGGCGAATCAATGTTTTTCCGCGTTTCAGACGCGTCCAAGGCCGCTTTCGTCACGCTGACACGTCAGCTTGCGCGGTGGGATTTTCATTTGGTGGATTGCCAGCAAACCACCGACCATCTCCTGCGGTTCGGAGCCAGAGAGGTTGCACGTTTCCGCTTCCGGGAGATGCTTGAAGTGGCCCTTGAGTACCCCACAAGGGAAGGGCGGTGGCGGTTCGACAAGGACCTCTCCTGCGGTTGTCCAATTACCTGAGAAACGAAAAAGGCCCCGGCATCAAGAATGCCGGGGCCTTTTATCTTGTCGGATTCCGGACTACTTGGCTGCCTTGCGGGCGGCTTCGAGCCAGCTATTCCACTTGTCCTTGTTCTTGGCGATCCATTCATCCACATGCTTGGCGATGTCACGTTCGGACTTTTCGCCCTGATTCATGCGGGTGTTCTGCTCGTTGATGTCAATCAGCGGCAGATTGAATTCTTCCATGAACTTCTTGGCGGCGGGGTTTTCGGCCAGGAACTTCTTGTTGGCAACGATCTGGATGTCGGAGACGACGAAGCCAAGCTTGATCGGGTCGCTCACGGCACCTTCAATGCCGGACATGGTCATGCGGTCCTTACCGGGAGCCTGTGCTTCGGTGGGCATGATTTCCGGGACGTTGATCCACATGACGTCCTTGCCGGGCTTCAGCTTGAAGATGGTCCAGTTGGGAGCCAAGTGTAAAAGAAGACCGGGCCGCCGCTCTTGTAGGTACCGAGCGCGGAAGCCATGCCCGCTTCATAGGAGGCCTTGACCGGGTTGATGTGGTCGGCCAGATCGTAGACCTTCATGTGGTGGGTGATGATGTTCTCACAACCCCAGCCCGGAGGGCATGCGGTCAGGTCGGCCTTGCCGTCGCCGTTGATGTCAAAGGCTTCCTTGACCTCGGGGCGCTTGAAGTCCTCAAGGGACTTGATGTTGTATTTTTCAACTTCCCTTTTGGAGACGAGGTAGCCCTGCAGGCCACCGGCCTTGGCAACATAGCCCACCTTGGCGGCATCTTCATAGAAGCCCGGGGGCGTCTGGCTGTCATGGTTGGGGAACCAGCCGTTGGTCCAGTAGTCCACGTCGCCGAGGGCAACGGACTTGTAGAAGATGGGGTTCTGGAGGTCCTTCGGGGTCTGCACGTCGTAGCCGAGTTCCTCAAGGCCGCGGCGGACAAGGGCTTCCTGGAAGAAGCCGGTGTTCCAGGTGGCGCGGGCCGGTTTGACGGTAACGCCTTCGCCGGGCTTCATGTCCGAAGCCATGGCGGCTGTGGCCATGACGGCCACGCAGGTAACGGCAAGCAGTAAGTGTTTGAGTCGCATGAATCCTCCTTGTTTTACGATTTCTTCTGAGCCATCGACTGCGTGATTCTGTCCAGTACGATGGCCATCAAGACAATTGCGACGCCACCGATCACGGCGCGTCCGATATCCAGTGTATTAAGCCCCAGAATAACCGGGGAGCCGAGTCCGCCTGCGCCGATGAGCGCGGCGATGACAACCATGGAGAGCGCCATCATGATGGTCTGGTTGAGACCAGCCAGAATGGTGGGGAGGGCAAGCGGGATCTGCACCTTGATGAGAACTTGGCTTTTGGTGGCGCCGAACGCCTGTGCCGCTTCCACCAGTTCGGGGTGTACGCCGCGAATGCCGAGGCTGGTAAGCCTGATGAGCGGCGGCAGTGCAAAGATGATGGTCGCGAGGACGCCTGCGACGTTCCCGACCGAGAAGAGCATCACGATGGGAACGAGGTAGACGAACGCGGGTGTGGTCTGCATGGCATCGAGCACCGGGCGTATGCCGGCCTCGAAGCGGTCGCTGCGGCCAGCGGCAATGCCGAGGGGAACGCCCGCCACAGTACAGAACAACACGGACGAGAGCACCATAGCAAGTGTGGTCATAGCCTCGCGCCAAAGGCCGAGCAGGCCGACGAAGACCAGCGTGACGGCGGAAAATACCGCCAGTTTGATGCCGGAAAATCGCCATGCTGCGAGACAGACCAGTGCGATGATGATGAGCGGGTGCAGTGCGTTAAGACCTGCGTCAAAGCCGTTCAGAGTCTGTTCGACCGGCCACTTGATGCTCTGGAAGATATCTCGGTGGTTGTTGACCAGCCAGTCCACAAACTGGGAAACCCAACTGTCCAACGGGATGACTTGTTCTTTAAACATTCTATTGTATCCTTTTCAGTCGGTTAAGCGTCCAGCTTTTCTTCAGTGCGGTGCAGGGTTTTCAGGAATCTGTTTCTGGTGACGACGCCCTTGTAGGTGTTGTCGTCGTCCACAACCGGAACCGGCCATGATTTCGAGGCGAGCATGGGCAGGATTTCCTGCATGGATTCGTTGACGTTCGCGGCTTTGACCTCCGTGAGAAAAGCCTCTCGAATCCCCTTTTTCTGCTCTTCAAGCGCCTCTCTGACCGAGTCGGACGAGACAAGGCCGAGGAAATGTTTACGCGTGTCGAGAATGCAACAGAAATCACGGTCGCTACCGCTGAGGATTTCGTGCGTGGTGCGCAAGCTGCCTTCCTTGGTCATGACGATGGTGGGGAAGGTGTCGCGCGCAATGTCTCCTGCTGAAATGACGTTGGTGGGGTCCACGCCTCGGAAGAAGGAACGGACGTAATCATTGGCCGGGTTCTGGAGGATGTCCTCGGGCGTACCCACCTGCACCACTTGGCCGCCTTCCATGATGGCGATGCGGTCGCCGATGCGCAGGGCTTCGTCGAGGTCGTGCGAGATGAAGACGATGGTGCGCTGGTGTTCTTCCTGAAGCTTGAGCAGTTCATCCTGCATTTCCGTGCGGATGAGTGGGTCGAGTGCAGAGAAGGCCTCGTCCATCAGCAGGATGTCCGGATCCACGGCGAGTCCACGCGCCAGTCCAACTCGCTGCTGCATGCCGCCACTGAGCTGGGCGGGGTAAGATTCCTCCCATCCGGACAGGCCGACCTGTGCGAGTGCTTCGCGGGCGCGTTCACGACGTTTGTTCTTGTCGATCTTGGCCAGCTCCATGCCGAAGGCTGCGTTGTCGAGAACCGTCTGGTGGGGCATGAGCGCAAAGGACTGGAACACCATGCTCATGTTGTGAAGGCGAAACTTGACAAGTTCGTCATCACCCATGGCGGTGACGTCCTGCCCGTCCACGATGACTGTTCCCGCGGTAGGTTCAATGAGCCGGTTGAGCATGCGCACGATGGTAGATTTGCCCGAACCGGACAATCCCATGATGACGAAAATCTCGCCTTGTTTGACGCCGAAAGTCGCATTGTCGACGCCGACGGTCATGCCTGTCTGCTCAAGGATTTCATCCTTGGTGAGCCCCTTTTCCAGCAACTTCAGTGCTTTCTTCGGATGGGCCCCGAAGATCTTGGAAAGGTTCTCCACGCGAATTTTGTCCATGACAACTCCTGATCGAAATATAAATGAGTAGTTGTTCGTCGATTGAAAACTAAGCCCTGACCTAACCGAAATTGTTAAAATTGCTTAAAATTCACATCTGCTTGGCCCATGGTTTTCTGCTGATGATAACAAATGTTTCCCTCTAGAAAAGTGTTACAATCGTGTTGCAACTTTTAATTTAACGGATTTCCTGCAATGTAATTTTAAGTAGTAAAGAATTTTGTAATGTAAAAAACTTATTTTTGCTATGCATTAGTAGTACGCTAATGTTTTGCAATGGTTTTATTACAGTCCTTTCAGTGTAAGGTGATATCTGGATCGGATTTAATCGATAGAATCTTATCTGTCGATTTTTCTTGTATAATAAAGAGATTCCTTTTTGTCAAATGCAGTGCGAAATGGTGAAATTACCTGATAGGTGGTCATGTCTGAGTGGTCGCTGCATCTGGTATGTGTTTATGTCAGTAAAAATGCTTCTAATTGTATACAATGACTAGGGTTATTGGCCGACGGGTGAGCATGTGTTCATGTGCAGTCTCCGAGTGATCAAACAGGTTGACCTGCTTGAATATCGAATTGCCGGTATGCGGTGGCGGCAATGATGAGTGCTCGATCAAGAGGAGGGTTTACAGTGTTACATCAATAGCAAAAGCAGCACATAACAGGATATGATTTTTGCAGCTTGTCAGAAAGCGCGAGCGATCGGCCGCCCGCGTTCGGGGCAGGAGGAAGAGAGGGGGTGAGTGGTGGCGTTATTTGAGAGTGAGCAGACTGCAGCGCTGGCTGTAATAGCTGCGCCGCCGCCCATGTCGGTGACGTGCTGTTCGATGACGGCGTTGGGGTTCCGTCCATGTTTCAGCCAGCCGCCCCGACGCATGATGACAGCTTCCGGGTGGATGCCGTCTTCAACTTCCAGCCTGACGACCATCCGGCCAGCGGGCGTGACGAGCAGAGCCCGGTTGCCCGGAGTGAGTGTCTTCAGGACAGAACAGTCCGGCGCAACACGAGCGACGGGGAGTTCCTTTTGGTCCTTTTCGGGAATCTGGGAGTGGATCGCTTCTCTGCGGACAAGTGACATAAGCATAAGAGGCCAGTTGGCGTTCATGTCCTCAGGAGCAGCGAGCTGCTCCGGCAGTCTGTACAGTCCGTCAGGGTGATCGAAACGCATACCTTCGAACGCTACCTGCGGCCAGTTGCCCCGGGCAAAGCCATGCTGTCGCAACTGCTCAATGTCAAAAGGAGCTTCGGCAAAGGCCGTTTTGAAGCAAGTCTCCCGGTCAGGGATAATCACAGGGGCGGAAAGTCGTGCTCCGAGGTCTTTGAGAATGTCGAAGTCCTGCCTGCATGATCCGCGCGGCTCCACCAGTTTGGAGGAGTGGTTGACGTAGTTATGCAGCGCAGAGCCGAGGACGTCTTCATACTCCAGCGTCAGCGTTGGAGGAAGAATCAGGTCGGCGCGCATGGCGGTGTCGGTCATGAAGGCATCCACCACCACGGTGAAGGGAATGCTCTTGATGGCTCTGGCCGCAGCCATGGCATCCGGGACCTGATTGGCGGGGTTGAAACCGTCTACCCAGCAGAACTCAATCGGCGGATCGGCCTGTTCCAGTTCCTGGGCTAGCCGTGGCACAAGAAAGGTTCGCGTTGGTCCGTCATGCGATCCTTTGGCCTGCCATTTTGCGTAGTTGCGACCGGATGATATGTTGTAATATGCGCAGCGGCCCGGTGCTCCCACGTTTTCGCTGAGCATGGAGAGCGCGTTGATAAAGCGCACCGCCTCCCCGCCATGAAGGTGCCGTTGCACGCCCCAGCCGATGATCGCCGAGAGTGGGTCGCCGCTTCCGTACCACTCGGCAAGCAGTTCCACGTCTTCACGGTTTGCGTCACAGGCCGATAGCAGTTCGGCCATGGAAACGCTGTTGAGGACACCCTTGAACGCCTCAGCGTTTTGTGTGCGGTCAAGCGCTTTCCTGTTGATGCTTTTCGACGCGAAAAGCTGTTTTGCCACGGCTGCGGCCAGAAAGCGGTCGGTGCCGGGACGGATGCGGATGACGTGGTCGGAAAGCGAGGATGTTCGGTCGCCGCCGATGGAGATGCTTAACACACTCGCGCCGTTCTTTCGCGCCTTGCGGACGAGGGCGGCCATGTGGATGGAGCTTCTGTGGAAGTCCTTGCCCCAGTTGACGATTCTGCGGGCGTTCAGGATGTCTTCCGGGTCGTTGTGGTTGAGCGAGCCGAAGTCCCTGATGCAGGCCTCGATGCCGGTGTCGTCGCACAGCGCGCCTTCGGTCCGGGTGGCTCCGATGGCCTTGAAAAAGGCGATGCTCGCATGGCCGAGGACGCCGCGATAGCCGAACCCGCGAAGGTGGAGAATGCGCTCCGGTGACGTCTGCAAGGCATTGAGTTTTTCCGCGCACAGGTCAAGGGCTGTATCCCAGTCGATGGGGCGAAAGGTGCTGCCTTCGCGAAGCAGTGGCTCGGTAATCCTGTCTTCGGCGTTCAGCCGCTTGAACATTTTTGCCCCTTTGGGGCAGCAGAAGCCTTTAGTGAACGGGTGTTCAGGGTTGCCGACGATGGACTGTGCGGTCTCGTCCACCAGCCATGAGCAGCTGTCCGGGCAATCGAAGGTGCAGGCGCTGTGTCGTTTCATTGGGTCAAGGTGTTGAATTTTACGGCTCCGGTCAAGTGGCGCTTGGCGGGAAGGCAGATTCGGCACGTCCGTTGCTTGAAGGGGAGGCATATTCACGCTCGAAACTCCGGAGGAATCATGCGTATCATTTTCAACCTGCTGGCTCTGGCGTCTCTGCTCACGATCCTGTGGGGTTGTGTGGGGCTGTACCCGCTCGGGATGTCCGAAGCCGAATGGAACCGGCTTAGTGCTCAGCAACAGTTGGAGGCACGAGAGCGTCAGGCCGAGATCGATGAGCGGCGCAGGCGGGAAAGAATTGCGCAGCAGGAGCGCAAGGAGCGCGAAGAAAAGGAACGGCGTCAGGCCATTCTTGATGATCCGGAACTGCTCGGATTCAGAGAGAATTTCTGCTTTGGCGGCGAGAAGTGCCCGGACGGTAATCGGGAGCGTCGCTCGACTCTGTATCTCGGCGGGCTGTCATTTGTTGATACTGTCGTATTCGAGGCTGACGACAACATCGGCAGCCGCACCGGAGGAAAGGTGAGGGTTTACGCCGATGATGTTGTGGTGGCCGAGGGGGTGGACATTCTTCGTCGGGGATCGCGTATCAAGGTCAGGGTGGGGCGAATGTGCAGGACGATCACGCTGGAAGCAGAAACTGATGATGAGGTGCGGGTGCACTGGATCGCCGTGCGTGGCGACAGGGATGGAACCGGAAATGGCTCCCCGGTGATAATCATTTATAGGTGAGGGTCTTACAGAAGCCGGTCTGCAAAGGCGCGGTTAAAACCGAGCCTGCGTATTTTTTCGGCGGTCTTCAAGTTGTCGTAGGGGATGAAGCGGACTTCGATGGTGGCGGCAACTGTGTCGAAGATGAGATACTTTGCGTCGGGTCCGTTGCCTCTGGGCTGCCCTACGGCCCCGGCATTGATGATATGCCGCTGGCCTGTGTCGAGCCGGAAGGTACCGCCGGTGAGGTGTTCGGCTGTAGCTTTGTTTGTGTTGCCGTGAACATGCCGCAACTCGTGGGTGTGTCCCACGAAGCAGTAGCGCTCGATGAATGCGGCAAAGAGCGGCTCGTAGTTGCCCGCATGTTTCCAGAGGTATTCGGAGACGAGGTCAGGCGGGCAGCCGTGCACGAAGCGGCAGTCGCCGATGGTGAGCGCCTTTGGTCGTGTAATAAGCCACTGGACGGTTTCCTCGTCCAGCATTTCGCGGGTCATGAGCAGCATGTCGCGCGCGGTGGGGTTGAAGCGCGCGAGGTAGATGTTGTTGATGAGCCCCTGTTCATGGTTGCCCATGATCGTTTTGATGCCGCTGGCGCGGACGAGATCGGCACAGGCCTGCGGGTCCGGGCCGTAGCCGATGACGTCGCCGAGGCTGACGGTCATTTCCACGTCACGGGACTCGATGTCGCCGAGCACGGCCCGGAAGGCTTCGAGATTGCCATGAATATCGGAGAGTACCGCTATGCGCGAACAGGTTTCCGTCATGGAGCCACGATAGCCTTTCCGGGCCGTGCGGGCAATAAGGAGGAGCGTTATGTTAGTAGTTCATTGCGAACGATTTTCGCGGCTTTGACGAGGTTTTCCAGCGAGGCAAGTGTTTCCGGCCACGCGCGGGTTTTCAGGCCGCAGTCAGGGTTGGCCCATATTCGTGCTGCCGGTATGTCCCGGGTCGCCTTGCGCAGGTTCTGCGCCATTTCTTCAGCGGAGGGCACACGGGCGCTGTGGATGTCCCATACGCCCGGGCCGATGTCGTTGGGGTATCTGAAGTCGGCAAACGCTTCCAACAGCTCCATTGCGCTCCGACTGGCCTCGATGCTGATGACGTCTGCGTCCATCGCTGCAATGTGTTCAATGACGTCATTGAAATCAGCATAGCACATGTGGGTGTGAATCTGGGTTTCGTCGCGAACGCAGCATGAGGCTATGCGGAAGCTCTCTACGGCATCGGCCAGATACTTTTTCCGTTTTCCTTTCTGCAAGGGAAGACCTTCCCTGAACGCCGGTTCGTCGATCTGGATGACGCCGATTCCCGCAGCTTCGAGGTCAGCCACTTCGTCGCGGATGGCAAGTGCTATCTGGCGGCAGACGTCCATGCGTTCCATGTCGTCGCGCACAAAGCTCCAGCAGAGAATGGTGACTGGGCCGGTAAGCATGCCTTTGAGCGGTTTGTCCGTGAGGGACGCTGCATACGTTGTCCATTCCACGGTCATCGGGGCTGGGCGGGAGATGTCGCCGTAGATGATGGGCGGCTTGACGCAGCGGGAGCCGTAACTCTGCACCCATCCGAAGTCGGTAAAGCAGAAGCCGTCAAGTCGCCTGCCGAAGTATTCCACCATGTCCGTGCGCTCCGGTTCGCCATGAACCAACACGTCGAGGCCAATGGCTTCCTGCTTGCGGACGCAATCCTTGATGTACTCGCGCATGGTATCTTCGTATGCTGCAGCGTCGATCCTTTCGTGCCTGAAGGCCGCACGAGTCTTTCGCACTTCCTCGGTCTGCGGGAATGAACCGATGGTCGTGGTGGGAAGCGCAGGCAGTCCGAGGCGCTCCTGTTGCGTGGCCGAGCGTTGTTCAAAAACCGAGTTCCGGCTGGTCATTTCCTTCGTGATGGCTCTCTTTCGAACTTCTGGATTGGTGATAAGAGGGCTGTTCCGGCGCTGGGCAATGGCGTTTGCATTGTTCTTGAGCGGTTCTACGCAGTTCAGGTCTCGGGCTGCAAAGGCGAGCACACGCAGTTCCGTGCATTTTTGTGCGGCAAACGCCAGCCAGTTCCTGATGTTTCCGTCGAGTTTGCACTCGGCTTCAAGGTCCACAGGAACGTGCAGCATGGAGCAGGACGGGGCAGCCATCACACGGTGTTCCCCAAGTTCCTTTATAGCGGCCTTCAGTGGCTCCACGGCCGTGTTGAGGTCTGTTTTCCAGACGTTTCTTCCGTCCACGACTCCAAGGGACAGCGTCTTGTCTTTCGGATATTCTTGGAGAAACACGTCAAGCTGTTGCGGAGCCCGCACGAGGTCCAGATGGATGCCCGCCACGGGAAGCGAGAGAATGGTCTCTGCGTGGTGGGCTGCTCCCTCAAAGTAGGTGGTCAGCAGGAGCTTGGCGGGACCGGCTGCTTTTGCAAGATTTTCGTAAGCAGGGCTCAGGAGCTCGACGGTTGCTTTGGGCAGATTCTGGACAAGGATCGGCTCATCAATCTGAATCCATTCGCATTTGTTTGCCAGTGAAGAGAGAATCTGTGCATATGCTTCGGTCAGGGCGGGAAGAAGGTCCAGCGTATTCGCGTCTTTTTCTGTCGAACGCGAAAGGAGCAGGAAGGTGAGCGGTCCGGGAAGCACGGGTTTTCCGGACATGCCGAGATCGTTGACTTCCTGCAGCTGTTCAAGCAGGGGGTCCGGGTTGGGGGTGAATGCCTGATCCGGTGCAAGCTCCGGCACAATATAGTGGTAGTTGGTGTCAAACCATTTCGTCATTTCCATGGCCGGGATGTCCTTTTCGGCGTCGCCGCGAGCCATGCAAAAGTATGTGTCGATGCCGCTCTGGCCGTTGCCTTCCCGAAATCGTTCGGGAATGGCGTCGAGCATGAAGGCCGTGTCAAGGATATGGTCGTAAAGGGAGAAATCCCCGACTGGCAATAGTTCTATTCCGCGGTCCCGCTGGATCTCCCAATTCCGTCGTCTTACCTGAAATGCGGTTTCGTTCAATGCGGATTCGTCAATCTCGCCGCGCCAGTATTGTTCCAGCGCCCATTTGAGTTCCCGTTTCGCGCCGATGCGCGGAAAACCAAGGGAATGCGTCAACATCAGTTTACACTCCGGATAGTTGCAGGTTGGCCGGCGACGCGCTTCCGGCAGTGCTTTGTATATTTTACCATTCGGTAGCTGCCCGTTGCACGAGGGCGTGTACCTTCATCCGGGACGTCTTCCGGCTCGCAGGGCGGTGCTTTATGAGCTCTCCGGCTTTCCGGCCGACCTTCCCGATGCGCGTCAGTGGTCGTGCCGTGCCTTTCCCTTGCTTACGGCGGCGTGTCCGCGGCGGCTTTTCACCGCCTTCCGTTTCCCGAATGAAAAAGGTTGTTAGGGTATGAGTCCCGCTTTTTCGGCAAGCTCCAGGCAGAGGTCCGCCTGGTTGAAGGGGTACAGGTGGGTGCCGGGGACGCCGCCATCCACCAACCCCTTCAACTGTTCCACGGCGTATTCGACGCCGAGTTCCCGGACGGCTGCATCTCCGCCCTGGGCGTCTGCCGCTTCGACCTTTGCGAGAAGGTCACCTGGTATGGGCGTGCTGCAAAGCGTCATCAGTCTCCGTATCTGTCCGAGCGACCGGATGGGAAGTATTCCCGGTATGATGGGCTTGTGGCACCCCAGCGCATTCAGTCGATCCACGAGATCGAAGTAGCGCCTGTTGTCGAAAAAGAGCTGGGTCACGGCAAAGCTGGCCGATTTCAGTTTGAATTTGAGTACTTCAAGATCGTGCTGAAACGTTCCGGACTCAGGGTGCGCATCCGGATAGGCTGCGACACCTACTGCCATGTCCGGGGCTTCGTCGAGCATGATTGCCGCGAGGTCACTGGCGTGGCGCAGTCCTTCGGGAGCGGAGTCGATTCCGTCGGGGAAGTCGCCGCGAACGGCCAGCGCGTTGCGGATTCCGGCCTTGCGGAATTCGCGCACCAGTTCCCTTGCGGATTCCGGCGTGTTGTGGACGCAGGTAACGTGAGGCATCACGGTGAAGCCAAGGTCACGCGCAAGCCGACTCGTGGTTTCCAGTGTGCCTGTGGCTCCGCCGCCACCCGCGCCGCAGGTGACTGCCGCAAAAAGAGGGCTCAGTGTTTTAAGCTTTTCCGCGGAACGCAGGAACTTTGGCATGGCTCCGGCACTGCGCGGCGGAAAGAATTCCAAAGAGAGAAATGGGGTGTCATTTTCGCAGGCTTCGTGAATGTACATGCTCGCTCCTTTCAAAATATGATTAAATCCGTATATTGAGATATCTTGATTTACTCATATAGAAGAGGGCGGTCGTCATGTCAAGCGCTGGGTGCTTGCGGTTCCGCGCGTTTCCCGTTAGGAAGAGATGATGGAGGCGGGGCCTAGGATTGTGAATGAAGCTCCGGTGTTGCGGTCATGCCCAAGCTCAAGACGCTGCTGATACATCCCGATCCCCAGGTGCGGGCCGAATTGCGCTCACAACTGGCGGAAGTGCCGTTCCTGCAGGTGCTTGGCGAAGCGGTTGACGCCTTTGAGGCGCTGGAACTGCTTGAGTCCATTCCCTATGGGGCTTTTTTTCTCGGTACTGATCTGCCCGGAAAGGCTGACGGAATCGAGCTGGCCCAGATGCTTGCCGGAAGGAAGGCCCGCCCTGCGCTGGTCTTTATCTCCGAATCCGAACAGCAGGCCTACGCTGCCTTTGAGCTCGGGGCCATCGACTATCTTCTCTGGCCGCCTGCCACCGGGAGGCTTGCCCGAACTATCGACAGGCTTGGCGATTTCAAGACCAAGTATCGGGAAATCCCCGAACCCGAGCAGTGGCAGGACGATCCTGACGAGGAAAACCAGTCCGACGAAAAGACCGTGCAGCTTCCGCTTGAAGAAGACGAGCAGGAGCACTTCCTGAACGCGCTTCGCAATGCGTGGGACCAATCCGCCAACCGCCTTCCGGAACTGGAAAAGCTGGCCGTGAACCAGGACGGCAGCATGATTCTTATTCCTTATTCGCAGGTCATCTTTGTGGAGGCCTACGAGGACTATTCCTACGTCCATACCGCCAATCAGAAATTTCTCACTTCGTACCGGCTCAAGCACCTCGAAGACCGGCTCAAGCCGCACCGTTTCTTCAGGGTCCACCGCAAGTATCTCGTAAACCTCGATATGGTTACGGAGATAGCCAGCATGCCCGGCAGCAATTTCATGCTCAGAACCGCCGGGCGTACCCGCATCGAGTTGCCCATCAGCCGCCGAAGGATAGCCGAGCTCAAGCAGATTCTCGGCCTTTGACCGTTCATCCGGTCCGGCGACCCGCTCACCGAATAGGGCGGGGCTTGCCGCGCCAGTTGTGTTGAAACAGACTCGTGGACCACCTTTACCGGCCGCGCGAGGAGGAGATATATGGATCGTTTCGAAGCCCTTGACAGCCTGCTGCATGAAGAGCGTGTTTTCCGTCCTCTGCCGCAACTGGTGATCGAGGCCAACGTCAACCCGCAGGAACTGGCGACCGCCCGGCGTCAGGCCGAATACGATCCCCTCGGGTACTGGGAGGAGGCCGCGGACCACCTCGACTGGTTCAAGCGCTGGGACAAGGTGCTCGACGACTCCCGAAAGCCTTTCTACCGCTGGTTCCCCGGCGCACGTTGCAACATCGTCTACAACTGTCTGGACCGCCACATCGAGACCGCCAACAAGAACAAACTGGCCCTCATCTGGGAAGGCGAGCCCGGCGATTCCCAGAAATACACCTATTTCGAGCTGTACCGCGAGGTGAACCGTTTCGCCAACGCGCTTCGATCTCTCGGGGTGCGCAAGGGCGACCGCGTTGTCATCTATATGCCCCCGCTTCCCCAGACAGTGGTGGCCATGCTCGCCACCGCCAAGATCGGGGCCATTCACTCTGTTGTCTTTGCCGGGTTCTCGGCCAAGGCCCTGCGCCAGCGCATCAACGACGCGCAGGCCAAGACCGTCATCACTTCTGACGGCTTTTATCGCAACGGGCAAGTGCTTCGCCTCAAAGACACCGTGGACGAGGCACTCGTAGGCGCGTGTGCCGACTGTGTCGAGTCCATGGTCGTGGTCCGGCGCACCAAGGTCGGCGTGGACATGGTGGACGGACGCGACTTCTGGTACGACGACCTCATCCGTCAGGAGCGTAACACCGCGCCCACAGAGGTCATGGAGGCGCATGATCCGCTCTTCCTTATGTACACCTCCGGCACCACCGGAAAGCCCAAAGGCGTCACACACTGCCACGGCGGCTACATGGTCGGCGTGCACCGCACTCTGACCACCGTCTTTGACATCAAGCCCACCGACATTTTCTGGTGCACCGCCGATCCCGGCTGGATTACCGGTCACAGCGCCGTTGTCTATGGTCCCTTGCTCAGCGGCACCACAACGGTCATCTACGAAGGCCATCCCAACTATCCGCAAGCTGACCGCCTCTGGCACATCGTTGCCAAGTACGGGGTGAGCATCTTCTACACCGTGCCCACCGTCATCCGGATGCTCATGCGCTTCGGCGTTCAGCATACCAAACGGCATGACCTCTCCAGCCTGCGCCTCCTCGGTTCCGTCGGCGAACCCATCAGCCCCGAGGCCTGGACGTGGCTCTACAAAAACATCGGCCGCAACGAGTGTCCCGTCATCGACACATGGTGGCAGACCGAGACCGGCATGTTCATGGTCAGTCCGCTGCCCATTTCGCTCCTCAAGCCGGGGTCCGTCACCAAGCCCCTCCCGGGCGTCAAGGCCGACGTTGTGGACAAGGACGGAAACACCGTCGAAGCGGGCAAGGGCGGTCTGCTGGTGGTTCGCGACCCGTGGCCGTCCATGATGACCGGCCTCTGGAACGACGAGGACCGCTAC
The DNA here is from genome assembly GCF_001311825.1 of Salidesulfovibrio brasiliensis JCM 12178. GTDB lineage: Bacteria > Desulfobacterota > Desulfovibrionia > Desulfovibrionales > Desulfovibrionaceae > Pseudodesulfovibrio > Pseudodesulfovibrio brasiliensis. The sequence continues at coordinate 137,474 of NZ_BBCB01000002.1, forward strand.
AAGGAATACTTCGAAAAGATTCCCGGCTGCTATTACGCCGGGGATGTGGCCCGCAGGACGAGGACGGTTACATCTGGATTCAGGGCCGGGCCGACGACGTCATCAACATCGCCGGTCATCGCGTAGGATCTGCCGAGATGGAAGCCGCCTTCGGCGCGCACCGCGACGTAACCGAAGCCGCGGTCATCGGCGTGCCCGACACCATCAAGGGCGAAGCTGCCAAGCGTTCGTTGTCACCAAATCCGGCACCGAAGAGGATGACGAGCTCATCAAGGACCTCAAGCGTCACATCAGAAACGAGCTCGGTCCCGTTGCGGTCATCAAGTCCATAGAATTTAGGAAACGGCTGCCCAAGACACGCTCCGGCAAGATCATGCGCCGCGTCCTCAAGGCCGAGGAAACCGGCGGCGAGATCGGTGATCTGACCGGGTTGGAAGATGACTCTTAAGACTGGTTGATGCCTTCGGCGACTCTCCGAGGGCGCCTTCAGCGGGACCAAAGGGGATAATCCCCTTTGGAATCCTTGGTTGCCCGACAAAGCCCGGTCCCGGCAAGCTGCGCTCCGCGACAGCCTGCCGGTACCGGGCTTTGTCGGGCGGCGGACTGGGGAATGTTGGATGCGTACATTAAAATGCCCCCGGCAACTGGTGTTGTCGGGGGCTTAGTTTTTTGTGTCCAGGCGGGTTATTTTACAGCCGAGCGACCGATGCTGAAGTAGGCGAAGCCTTCCTCGCCCATGCGGCGCGGGCTGTAGAGGTTGCGGCCGTCGAAGAGGATCGGCGCCTTGAGCAGCTCCTGAATCCGTTCGAAGTCGGGGTCGCGGAACTGGTTCCAGTCCGTGACAACGGCGAGGCAGTCCGCGTCTTTGCAGGCGTCGTACTGGTCCCGGACGATCTCCACGTTGGGATTGTCCGCGAATTCTTCCGCGCCGCGCTCCCATGCAACCGGATCAAACGCGCGGACCTTCATGCCCGCGTCGGTGAGCGCCTTGACGAGGTAGAGCGCCGGGGCTTCGCGGATGTCGTCGGTGTTGGCCTTGAAGGCGATGCCCCACAGGGCCAGTGTGCGGCCTTCGACGCCACCTTGTTCCGCGAAGTAGTTCATGATCTTGTCGGAAATGACCAGCTTCTGGGCGTTGTTCACTTCATCCACGGAGCGGATGAGGCGGGCGTCATATTCGGCCTCGCGGGCGGTGTTGATGAGCGCCTTGACGTCTTTGGGGAAGCAGGAGCCGCCATAGCCCACGCCGGGGTAGATGAAGCTGTACCCGATGCGGGAGTCGGAGCCGATGCCGGCACGGACTTCGGTGACGTTGGCACCGACGCGCTCGCAGATGTTGGCGATTTCGTTGATGAAGGAAATCTTGGTGGCCAGCATGCAGTTGGCGGCGTACTTGGTCATCTCCGCGCTGCGGGTGCCCATGACGATGAGCTTTTCGCGGCTTCTGGCAAAGGGGGCGTAGAGGTCGCGCAGCACCTTGGCTGAGTCTTCGGACTCGGTGCCCACGATGACCCGGTCGGGTTTCATGAAGTCGCTGACCGCGTCGCCTTCCTTGAGAAATTCGGGGTTGGAGACCACGTCGAAGTCGATGGACGCGCCGCGCTTTTCCAACTCTCCGGCAATGATGCCGCGCACGCGATCGGCGGTGCCGACGGGCACGGTGGACTTGTCCACGACGACCTTGGGCTCCTGCATGTGTTGGCCGATGTCGCGGGCAACGGCGTCCACGTATTTCAGGTCGCAGCGTCCGTCTTCGCCGCTCGGGGTGCCCACGGTGATGAATGCCACACGTGCGCCGTCGAGCCCTTCGGCGATGTCGGTGGTGAAGAAGAGGCGGCCTTCGTCGTAGTTGCGCTTGACCAGTTCTTCAAGGCCGGGTTCATAAATATGGACGCTTCCCTGACGGAGTTTCTTGACCACTTCGGGGTTCACGTCCACGCAGCGGACGGTGTTGCCCATTTCGGCAAGGCAGGCGGCGGAGACGAGTCCTACGTATCCGGTTCCGACGATGCAAACTTTCATGTATATTCTCCAGTGATATGATGTCGTATGGGTTCAGAGGGTTGGTATATTCTGTCGGCAGGGGTGTCAATACTGTCAAACGGGTGTTGCACGGTTGCCATCTACGCGCGTAAGGCGTAATCACAGACCCTCGAAATATTCATCATCCGCACAAGGAGTATCCATATGCCCGTACTTTGCGTGAATGTCGATCACGTCGCCACCCTGCGTCAGGCCCGCATGGGGATCGAGCCGGAACCCGTCACCGCCGCATACATGGCCGAGATGGCCGGGGCCGTGGGCATCATCATGCATCTGCGTGAGGACCGCCGCCACGTGCAGGACCGGGACATCGAGCTGGTCCGCAAGACCTGCAACACCCGCCTGCATTTCGAGATGGCCGCCACTGACGAGATGCAGCGGATCGCCCTTGACGTTGATCCCGAGACGGTTTGCCTCGTGCCGGAAAAACGCGAGGAATTGACCACCGAAGGCGGTCTGAACTGCGTTGGCCGTGAGCAGGAACTGGCCGATTTTCTTGCGCCGCTGCATGAAAAGGGCGTTCGTTCCAGCCTGTTCATCGACGCGGACAAGGCCCAGATTGAGGCTGCGAAAAACATCGGAGCCGAGTTCATTGAAATTCACACCGGCCACTATGCCGACGCCAAGGAGTTCGGTGAACGTCAGGTCGAGTTGAAGAAGATCGTTGAAGGGGTGGCCTACGCCCGCGAACTCGGCCTCAAGGTCAACCTCGGTCACGGGCTGAACTATCGCAACATCCTTGCTTTCAGGAACGTTCCCGGCATCAGCGAATATTCCATCGGTCACAGCATCATCGCCCGCAGCATATACGTGGGGCTGGACCGCGCCGTTCGGGACATGGCCGATCTCATTCGGACCTTTGTGGATTAAGCCATGATTGTCGGTATCGGACTCGATCTCATTGAACTGGACCGCATTGAAAAGACGTGGGAGCGTCAGGGAATGCGTTTTGCCGACAAGGTGCTTACCGACGCGGAGATCGCGCAGCTTCCCAAGTCGCCGGTGTCGCGGCTGGCCGCGCTCTTTGCCGCCAAGGAGGCCGCAGTCAAGGCGCTGGGCACCGGGTTTGCGGATGGCGTGACCTTTCAGGGCGTGGAAATAATCCATACCGCTTCCGGTAAACCTGAGGTATCCTTTAGCGGCGAAGCGCAGAAGGTCATGGAGAAGCTCGGTGGAAAGCGGGCGCACGTGACCATCACCCACTCACGGGACAATGCCGCAGCGGTCGTGATAATCGAAAGCTAGGAGCCGGATCATCGAAAGAGCAACATCCAAGGCGGAAAAGGCCGTTTGTAATATGCGACATGGAGGAGACATGCTCAATCCGCTGCCCACACCGGGCGAAATGGCGGCATGGGATGCCGAGGCCATAGGTGAGTTCGGCATTCCCGGTTCCGTGCTTATGGAAAACGCGGCCCGCGAGGCCATGCGTGTACTTGAATGTCAGGCCGGTCCTTTAAGCGACAAGACAGTCTATCTTTTCGCAGGGTCCGGCAACAACGGCGGCGACGCCTTTGCCATGGCCCGTTACCTCATGGACCGCGCCGCAACGGTGGCCGTTTTTCATACCCGCCCCAAGAAGCAGTATCGTGGAGAGACGAGAGCCAACCTCGTTTTGGCCCGCAAGCTGGGCGTGCCGCTTTTTCATATCGCCACGGCAAATCTTGGCTCCCTGCCACAGCCGGATATTCTCGTGGACGGGCTGCTTGGTACCGGATTCAAGGGGACGCTTCGCAAGGACACCCTCAGGCTGGTTCGTCACGTGAACCGTCTGGGCGAGCGGGCATATGTCCTTTCCATTGATGTCCCTTCGGGGTTGAACGGCCATACCGGACGTCCCGGACCGGAAGCGGTTCGCGCAGATGCCACGGTGACCTTTCAAGCCGCCAAGACAGGGCTGGTCATGCCCGGTGCGGAGCAGTGGACAGGAGAGCTTTTCGTCAGGGACATCGGCATTCCCCGAGCTGTTCAGGACGCCAAACCCGTTCGCCGTTTCGTGGTAGGTCCTCAGATCATGCGGACCATCCCCGAGCCGGAGGCCGACGCGCACAAGGGTAGCGCCGGACATGTTCTCGTTATCGGCGGTTCGCCGGGGCTGACAGGTGCGCCGCACCTTGCCGCTCTGGGAGCCTTGCGCGCCGGAGCAGGGCTGGTGACGGTGGCCTGCCATGAATCTTTATGTGCCGAGGTAAAGGGCGGTCGGCCCGAGATTATGACCATGCCGTTGGTTGATTCGTCACAATGGGATGAGAAAACTGCGAAAAACGTTGTTTCCGAGCTCTCTCGTTTCGATGCGGTCACTCTTGGCCCCGGGCTGGGAACTGGCGGGAAAACGGTTGATTTCCTGCGGGAAATTATTGCAAGGTGTCCGGTGCCCTTGGTTCTGGACGCTGACGCTCTGAATGCCATGTCCCAGGCCCCGGAACTCTACGGCGAGCTGTCCCCCAGAACTGTGCTGACCCCGCATCCGGGAGAGATGGGCCGTCTTACGGGCAGCTCCTCGGCGGAGGTGCAGCGGGACCGCCTCTCCGCAGCAGAGGGTTTTATTGAAAAAACGCAGGCCGTTTTGGTGCTCAAAGGCGCAGGAACCATCATCGCCGATAGAAAACAGACGCGTCTTTGTCCGCTTAGTGCGCCGTGTCTGGCCGTCGGCGGGGCCGGGGACGTGCTTTCCGGAGCCATTGCCGCGCTTGCCGCTTCCGGCATGAAGGCCATGGACGCCGCCACGCTCGGCGTTTACTGGCACGCAGCGGCCGGGACCATGCTTGAAAACGAATACCCACGGCGGGGCAACCTTGCCGGTGAAATAGCCCATATGCTGCCACGCGCGGCAAAGGAGTACACGACATGCTGAAAGCCATGGACATCATGACTACCGAACCCATCACGCTCGCACCTGACGAAGACATTCCCTCCGCAGTGAAGACCATGCTGGAAAAGCGGATCAACGGTGCGCCGGTGGTCGAGAACGGCAAGGTCGTGGGTGTGCTGACGCAGGGTGACCTCGTGGCTCAGCAGAAGAAGCTGTCGCTTCCTTCCTTTTTCACCCTGTTGGACGGCATCTTCCCGCTGTCCTCCATGGCTGATCTGGATCAGGAGATGCAAAAGATCACGGCGCTGTCGGTCAAGGACGCCATGACGTCCCCGGCGCTCACCGTGGGGCCGGAAACGGGCATCGACGAGCTTGCCGCCATCATGAGCAACAAGAAGATGTACACCCTGCCCGTTGTCGATGACGGCGAGTTGGTCGGCGTTGTCGGCAAGGAAGACGTGCTGCGCACGCTCATGGGCGAACAGTAGCGAGCCCCAATGCCGTTGACGTTTTTCCTGAAGGATGCGGAGGAGACCCTCGCGCTCGGACGCGCTCTTGCGGCGTTTCTGCGCGAGACCGAAGCGCCTCCGGCCATTCTGCTTCAGGGCGGGCTGGGCTCCGGCAAGACCACGCTGGTACGCGGCCTTGTGGAGTCGCTGCCGGGTGCGGATGAGGCCGAGGTCTCAAGCCCGAGCTTTAATATTTTCAACCTGTACCCCACCGAACCCGTGGTGGCGCATTTCGACCTGTACCGGCTCGAAGGCATGCCGCCGGGGGATGAAGTCCTTGATCAACTGGCCGGGGAGTCGTCCGTGGCCGTGGTGGAGTGGGTGGAGTATCTGCCCCGGAGCGAGTGGCCCGAAGAGGCGCTGCATCTCGTCTGGGAACCGGAAAGGACTGGACGAGTCCTCGTCTTGCATGCAATGGGAAATCGAGCCGGAGACTTTCTCGACAGTCTTGGGAAACGTCTCGGCCAATACATAAAGAATACGGAATCCAAATGAATATCGTCGTACAGAAATTCGGCGGCACTTCGGTCGCAAGTCTGGAGACCCAGCGCGAGGTCATGAAGAAGGTCATGCGCCCTCTGCGCGAAGGCAACAAGGTCGTGGTTGTGCTGTCCGCCATGGCCGGAGAAACCAACCGCCTGCTGGTTCTTGCCAACGAGTGGTCGTCCAATCCCGATCCTGCGGAAGTGGATTCGCTCGTTTCCACTGGCGAGCAGGTGAGCTGTGCGCTTTTTTCCATGCTGCTCAAACAGCAGGGCATCCGAACCCGTTCCGTGCTGGGCTTTCAGGCCCCCATCCTGACGGACTGCAGCTTCGGAAAGGCCCGCATCGTGGACATTGAAGCCACCAAGCTCAAGGAAATGCTGGATGACCACGATGTGCTGGTGGTTGCCGGGTTTCAGGGATGTGACTGTGATCGTCGTATCACAACGCTCGGTCGTGGGGGGTCTGACACCTCGGCCGTGGCCATGGCCGCGGCGCTTGATGCGGAAGTCTGTGAAATCTATACGGACGTGCCGGGGGTCTTTACCACGGACCCCAATATCTGCAGCGACGCCACCAAGATCGACAAGATCGCCTACGACGAGATGCTGGAAATGGCCAGCATGGGAGCCAAAGTGCTCCAGATTCGTTCCGTTGAATTTGCCAAAAAATATAATGTAACCGTGCATGTCCGCTCGACCTTCTCCGACGAGCAGGGCACCTTGGTCAGTCAGGAGGATGACGACATGGAAGCTGTTCTCGTATCTGGAATCGCCTATGACAAGGATCAGGCCCGTATCACGCTGGTCCACGTTCAGGACCGCCCCGGCGTTTCCGCCGCAATCTTCGGCCCCCTTGCGGAAAAGAAGATTCTCGTGGACATGATCGTTCAGAATCCGAGCAAGGACGGCAAGACGGACATGACCTTCACGGTACCCAAGGCCGATCTCGGCGCGACCATCAAGACCCTTGAGGCGCTACGCTACGAAATCGGCTACGAAGACTTGCTATCAGCGAGTGACGTGTCGAAAGTATCGATTATCGGCGTCGGCATGCGCAACCACTCCGGAGTCGCCTCCCGTGCGTTCCGGGCGCTTGCCGACGACAACATCAATATCCAGATGATCAGTACCTCGGAGATCAAGGTTTCGTTCCTGATCGACGAAAAATACACGGAACTCGCAGTGAGAACGCTGCATAAGGAATTCGCTCTCGACGAGGGCGGTATAAAAGCGGAATCATGTACAGGATAGCAATATACGATACGACGCTCAGGGACGGCACCCAAGCCGAAGAACTCAATCTCACCACCGAAGACAAGGTGCGCATCGCCCACAAGCTCGACGAGCTTGGTGTGCACTACATCGAAGGCGGCTGGCCCGGCTCCAATCCCACGGACCGCCACTTCTTCGATGAAATTGCAAGTCATCAATTCAGGAATTCGTCCATCGCGGCCTTCGGGAGCACCTACAATCCGAAGGCCACGCCGGAAACCGACCCCATTTTTCAGTCCCTCCTGGACTGCGGAGCCGACGTGCTGACCATCTTCGGCAAGACGTGGGACCTTCACGCGGAACTCGCTCTCGGCATCGATAACGACCGCAACGTGGAACTTATTCGCGAGTCCGTGGCGTATCTGCGCCCGAATGTCCGTGAACTCTTCTTCGACGCCGAACACTTCTTCGACGGCTTCCGAAACAATCCCGAGTTTGCGCTGGACTGTGTTCAGGCAGCGCATGAAGCCGGGGCAGACGTGCTTGTTCTCTGCGATACCAACGGCGGCTCGCTGCCGCATCAGATCGCTGAAGCTGTGAAGGCCGTGACCCAGAGGTTGCCTGAGGCCAAACTTGGCATTCACGCCCACAATGACGGCGAGTTGGCGGTTGCAAATTCGCTGGAGGCGATCCGTCACGGTGCCGTACAGGTGCAGGGGACCATGAACGGCTACGGAGAACGTTGCGGCAACGCCAACCTCTGTTCCATCATCCCGAACCTCGAACTGAAGCTCGGTTACGAGAGCCTCGGCCCGGACAACATGGCCCGTTTGACGGAAGTCTCGCATTACATCAGCGAGATCGCGAACCTGCGGCCGTTCATGCGCCAGCCGTTCGTGGGTGCGTCCGCATTCGCGCATAAGGGCGGGGTGCATGTCAGTGCGGTGCGCAAGGATTCCCGAACCTACGAGCACATCAGGCCTGAGGCCGTGGGTAACGTACAGCGTGTCCTGCTTTCGGATCTCGCCGGGCGCAGCAATCTTCTGCACAAGGCCGAGCAGTTCGGCCACCCGCTGGAAAAGGGCGACCCGAGGCTGGATCAGCTCATCAAGGAGCTCAAGCAGCGCGAGAGCATGGGTTTCGAATACTCCGTGGCCGAAGCCTCATTCGAGCTGATGTTTCACAAGATCGTATCGGGACGCCACTTCAATTACTTCAAGTTCCGGAACTTCTTCGTGGTGGATGCCAAGCGCGAAGAGGACTCCGAGCCGTTCTCCGAAGCAACGGTCATGGTCCATGTGGGCGACAAGGAAGAGCACACCGCGGCCACGGGCATGGGCCCGGTCAATGCGCTCGACCGCGCGCTCCGTAAAGGGCTGGAGCGGTTTTATCCCTGCCTTGAGGACGTGCGCCTGCTTGACTTCAAGGTGCGTGTGCTTTCCGGCGCGGTTCGCGATACCGGCGGCACAGCCTCTTTCGTCCGGGTTCTGGTGGAATCCGGCGACAGCATTGAGCGCTGGACAACGGTGGGAGTCTCACACAACATCATCGAGGCAAGCTGGCAGGCTGTAGTCGACTCATACAACTACAAGCTGTTCCGCGAGGACATGCGTAAGATAGGACACTGACGTGCCCGTGAACATTACCGTTTTGATGGATAACGAGGCCGGTGACGGCCTCGCCAGCGAGTGGGGGCTGTCCTGTGCTGTCTCTTTGGGAGACAGGCTGCTACTCTGGGATTGCGGCCAGAGTTCGGCATTTTTGGATAATGCCCGAGAACTCGGTATTGACGTAGCCAAGGCCGAGTTGCTTGCGCTTTCTCATGGTCATTATGACCACGCGGGCGGTTTGCCCGGTCTGCTCAAGGCCGGGTTTGGCGGCACGATTTACGCGCATCCGGGATCAACCCGGGAGCGATTCAGCGTCCGGCACGATCCTCCCGAAAGCATCGGCGTTCTGCAGGGCATGCCACCATTCGAGCCTGTTGAGGGTTCCGTGGAGATCGCGCCGTCAGTGATCATGGTGACGGATATCCCGCGGCTTCCCGGCAATTACGAGGCCATCAAGGGATTTGCCTTTGACCGTGAGGGGCGTGAGGCTGACCATGTTGTGGACGATGCCTTTTTACTTATCGAAACCCGGCAAGGCCCGGTTGTTCTGCTGGGCTGCTGTCATTCCGGCATCGCCAACAGCCTTGCCGTGCTGAAAGACCGTCACGGGATCAAGCAGGTTCATGCGGTTATTGGCGGTCTGCATCTCTATAATTCAGACAGGGATCAGATGGAGCAGGCGCTCAATGCTTTGCGTGGGTGCGGGGCGTCGCTCATCGTGCCCGGGCATTGCACCGGGGAAGAGGCCACCAGAGTCCTTATGCGTAAGCTGGATGCCATTGTCCGGCCCATGCATTCCGGGATGCGGCTGAAATTCTGATTCGTTTGCATCGCGCCGGGTTTTGACCGGCTTTCATTTCGCAGAGCGCTAATGGGCGCATCGCGCGGCAAGCTTGTGCTGGACAAAACGTCCCGGGTTTGCCAAGGAGTCGCTACGACATGAAGAAAATCAAGAACCGAGAGGGATTTTAAATGAGTGATTCTGAAAAGATCATATATTCCATGTATAAAGTGTCCAAGAAGCACAACACCAAGGAAGTGCTCAAGGACATCTCGCTTTCCTATTTTTACGGGGCGAAGATCGGTGTGCTGGGCCTGAACGGCTCGGGGAAAAGTTCGCTGCTGAACATACTCGCCGGTGTGGATCAGGATTTCGAGGGAGAGACACACGTTTCTCCCGGCTACACCATCGGCTATCTTGAGCAGGAACCGCTTCAAAACGAGACCAGAACAGTTCGTGAAGTGGTGGAAGAGGGTGTGGGCGAGGTCATGCAGCTCGTCAACGAGTTCAACGAAATCAACGCCAAGTTCGCCGAGCCCATGGAAGCAGACGAAATGGACGCGCTCATCACCCGGCAGGCCGAAGTGCAGGAGCTCATGGATTCCAAAGGGGCGTGGGACATCGACTCCCGGCTCGAAATGGCCATGGACGCGCTGCGTTGCCCCCCCGGTGATACTCCGGTCCCCAACATTTCCGGCGGTGAAAAACGCCGCGTCGCGCTGGTTCGCCTGCTGCTGCAGAATCCCGACATTCTGCTGCTTGACGAACCTACCAACCACCTCGATGCCGAATCCGTGGGCTGGCTGGAAAAGTATCTCAGCACCTTCCCCGGAACCGTCATCGCGGTCACTCACGATCGTTACTTCCTCGATAACGTGGCGGGATGGATTCTGGAACTCGACCGCGGCCGGGGCATCCCGTGGAAAGGCAATTACTCCTCCTGGCTCGATCAGAAGCAAAAGCGCCTCGCGCAGGAGCAGAAGTCCGAATCCGAGCGCCAGCGCACTCTTCAGCGCGAACTTGAGTGGATCAAGATGAGTCCCAAGGGCCGTCGCAAGAAGTCCAAGGCGCGCATCAATGCCTATGAATCCATGCTTTCTCACGAGTCCGTGGATCGCGGCAAGGAACTGGAAATCTACATCCCGCCGGGGAACCGCCTCGGCAAGCAGGTCATCACGGCCGAGCATGTGAGCAAAGCCATGGGCGACCGCTTGCTGGTCGAGGACATGGATTTCATTATTCCGCCCAACGCCATCGTGGGTATCATCGGTCCCAACGGTGCGGGTAAAACCACGCTTTTCAAGATGATTACCGGCAAGGAGCAGCCGGACTCCGGAACCATGACCCTCGGCGACACTGTCGAGCTGGCTTATGTGGATCAGGACCGCGCCTCCCTTGACCCGGAAAAGACGGTCTACGAAACCCTCAGCGGAGGGCGCGAGACAATTCTGCTCGGTGGCCGTGAGGTCAACGCCCGCGCATATTGCGGACGATTCAATTTCATGGGGGCGGACCAGCAGAAAAAGGTCGGCGTGCTGTCCGGCGGCGAGCGAAACCGTCTGCACCTCGGCACCATGCTCAAGTCCGGTGCCAACGTCATCCTCCTTGACGAACCGACCAACGACCTTGACGTGAACACCATGCGGGCGCTGGAAGAAGGGATTGAGAACTTCGCCGGCTGCGTGCTGGTCATCAGCCATGACCGTTGGTTCCTCGACCGTATCGCCACGCACATTCTGGCTTTTGAAGGCGACTCCAAAGTCGAGTTCTTTGAGGGCAACTACAGCGAATATGAAGCGGATCGCAAGAAGCGACTCGGTGAAGAGGCCAGCAGGCCGCACCGGATCAAGTTCCGCAAGCTGACCAGATAAAACGAGGACGCCCCGGCCACCACCGGGGCGTTTTTTTTTTGACCATGTCGTTTCGTTAAACGCTACGCTTGTCCACACTCAATGGAGAGTGTATGTGATAGACATGGAAGTGACTTATACGTTCCAGCTCGAAGGCGGTCATGTGGAACGGTTCGAACTTCGCTTTGATCCGGAAACCATGGACTACCTTGGCCCTGTGCCTGCCTCGCCGCCCGATTGGGCTGGCATGGAGGTCGAGCGGTGCTCGCACTGCACGATCGATGTGGACTATTGTCCGCTCGCATTGAGGCTTATAAAGGTTATAGAGCGCTTCCATGAGCGTGTTTCGCATGAAAAGGCGAATGTCGTTGTCGAGATGGAATATCGAACCATCAGCGCAGACACCACCGTGCAGCGCGGCTTGAGCTCGATGCTCGGTTTGATAATCCCTACAAGCGGTTGTCCCCATACGTATTGGTTCCGCCCCATGGCCCGGTTCCATCTGCCGTTTTCCGGCGAGGATGAAACCATCTATCGTTCCACATCCATGTATATGCTCGCGCAGTATTTCAGGCAGCGGCAGGGCATGGACTTCGACGAGGATATGAGCGGATTGACGAGGATTTACCGTGATATGGAGGAGGTGAATCTTTCTCTGGCCCGAAGGCTACGCCTTGCATCGAAAGCCGACTCGAGCGTCAACGCAGTTATATTGCTGGATTTCTTTGCCAAGACGGTTCCTCTGGTTATCGAGGAAAAGCTGGAGGAAGTAAAAGGGCCGTTTGCGCGTTATCTCAAGCGCTGAGTGCAAAAAAAGGGTTCATCCTGCTGGAGATGAGCCCTTTGTTGTCATTGAGTCCCTATTCGGCAATCTCGTCGGTATCGTCGTTCGATTCCTGTTCATTTTCAAGGTTCTCTTGCTTGCGCATGAGTTTTTTCTGTTTCTTTTCTTCTTTCTTTTTCTTTTTGGCCAGTTCCTTTTGTCTCTTTTCAAATCCGTAGTTTCTCTTCTGCAAGAAAACCTCCCTGTTGGGTGAGCGGCATCATAGTCGCCGAAAAAAAAGGCGCCCGCCTCCCGAGGAAGACGGGCGCTGCCGAAAGGCAGAATTATGTGGCCGGCAAAAGCCTTACCAGCGGGGGCGTTCCACGCGGGGCTTGGCTTCGTTGACCTTCAGCGGGCGACCGCCGAAGTCTTTGCCGTCCATGTTTTCAATGGCTTCGAGGGCACCTTCGCTGTTCATTTCCACGAAACCGAAACCACGGGGGCGGCCGGTTTCGCGGTCCTCGATCAGATTGACGGAAGTGACTTCGCCGTAAGCCTGAAAGGCTGCGCGAACTTCGTCTTCAGTAGAGGACCAGGGCAGGTTGCCGACGTAAAGCTTCTTGGACATTCAAAACTCCTAAAGTAAGTGATACTGCAATTGGCGCCCGTGCACCAAAAAAAAAGGGGCAGCGCACAAAGATGCACACTGCTCCTCGATAATCCTGTTTCCATTCAAACCAGCGCTGGTCAACATTGAGACCGCGCCTCCACGGGTGCCGCTGGTGTCTGAGCCGTCACATTGGACGAAAGCTCACAATAAGTCAAGCGTTCATTTGCTGCTCGGGGTAATAAAGAAAAAACCTCCGTTTCCGGAGGTTTTTTGTGAACGATTACAGTGCGTATCTTCTGCAGTTTCTGAACTGCAACTCCCTGAGGATGACGCGTTCGTACTCCGGATTGAGTTCCGAATCCGACTGGCCGAAGTTCTCAACGTGTCTTGCCAGTTCCTGCGTTTCCATCCAGAAATCCAAAAGCTCTTCATCTTCCAGACATTTTACTTGTTCTTCCAGCGTGACCGCGTCCTCGGATTTGGCATAATATCCCATGCAGGTGACGTCCTTTGGGGTAAAAAGCTAATGAAAATAGCTACTTAAATGTTTTGAATACCCATACGTTAGACCCATTCCGAGCCTGCGTCAACCCGTTATAAATCCACCCGAACTGAGGGGGAAAATCGACTGTCAGCCGCGTATTGACAAATCCTGTTCCCCTTGCCATTTTTCCTTGGTATACAAACGCATGGCGAAGGACTGCCACGACAACCACACCACATGCGAGGATCCGGTATTATGGAAATGGAAGAGAACGAAGTTCAACAGCAGGATGCTGAGCTTATCCAGCTGGTTACCTTTACCATCGGCCTTGAGGAATTTGCCGTGGACATCCTTCGGGTGCAGGAAATCATCCGGACGATGGACATCACCAACGTGCCCCGCGCCCCGGATTTTGTCGAGGGCGTCATCAACCTGCGCGGCAAAGTCATCCCCATTGTCGATCTCCGCCGACGGTTCGGCCTTGAGTCGCGCCCGCATGATAAGCATACGCGGATTATCGTCATCGAAATCGACGTGATGATCGTCGGGTTCGTGGTGGACTCGGTCTCCGAGGTTCTGCGAATCCCGGCCGGCACCATTGAGCCGCCGCCGCCGGTTGTGTCGGGCATCGAGTCCGAATACATCAACGGCATCGGCCAGCTCGAAGAGCGGCTTCTGGTTCTTCTCGATCTCGATCAGCTTCTGAGTAACGAGGAAAAGGAAGCCTTGAACAAGGTTTAACCTTTTGACCCGATATCGACGAAGGCCGCCTTTCGCTGAAAGCGCAAGGCGGTTTTTCGTGTTCCGCCCGTCTCGGGCGGGGAGAATAGAGTGTACCCCACAGAGTTGACGGAATTCCTGCGCGGCAAGACTGATAGTCTGCGCATCTTCAAGAGCGGTCCCGGAACGAGGGCCCTGCTGGCTCGCGATCTCGTTGATCGAGGACAGAACGTGGTCATGGTTGTTCCGGGCGGTCGCGAACTCAAGGAGTCGCAGGCTATCCTGAGCATGCTTCTTGATATTGGCGGCGACCCTCATGCCCCTGTTTGGGAGAAGGGATTCACGGTCCTGCCGCCGTATCCGGCACGGCACCCCCGACCAGAGGAGTGGGCCGATCGTTGGGCCGCGCTTTACTCGCTGATGTATGGCAAGCGCCTTTCTGCCTGCTTATGACCGCCGACAACGCGGCCGTGCGCTGGCCAGCGCCGTCCGTTCTGGAAAACAGCTGGCTCACCCTTTCACGTGGTGACGACCTCTCACCGGATATTATTCTGGAGCAGGCGGTGGAGTGGGGCTATGCTCGCACCAGAATGGTTTCAGGTCCCGGTGAGGCGGCTCTGCGCGGTGATATCCTCGACATTCACGCTCCCGGTTATCCCATGCCGTTGCGGTTTGAGTTCTTTGGGGACACGCTGGAGGATATCCGTCTTTTCGAGGGGCCGTCCCAGCGCTCCAAGGCGGACCTTGCCGAAGCGATTCTGCTTCCGGTGTCGCCGGGAATCGCCGCAGACCCGCACGCGACCGCCGCGCGTGAGCTCTGGCAGGGCCACCGCTCACGCGGAGAAATGACCGCCGACGACGAGAAGCATCTTCTTGAGCGGCTGGACCAGTCCGACGCGCACGTTTGGCCCGGCCTGTTTTATCCTGATGCAACTGGTATCGAAGAGCATCTGCCGCCCAAGAGCACTTTCATCCTCGCCGGTGGTGGCGCGCTTCGTGAGCGCATCGAAGACACCGAGCGGTCGTGGCGCAGTTTTCTCGAGGCCGAGGAGCGTGACCATGGCCGCCGCTGGCCGCTCAGTGCCATTTGCCGAACCTCCGAAGGAGCCCGCGGCCTGTGGCGGGGCAAGAGGCAGCTCGTTTTTGAGGAACTGGTCATAGGCACTGAAAAAAATGGCATTGACCTGCCCGAGCGTCCCATAGGCGAATTCGCGGACCTTTTCTGGCAGCCCGACCACCAGCGACGTCCGTGGCAGGCTCTCATGGAGGGTATCAAGGAGTGGAACAGGGCCGGAACTGGCACGGTTCTCGGTTTTCGCACCGAGCGGTCCCGCAATCGGTTTCTGAGCCTCGCCGAACCTGAGCGAATCCCGTTTCAGCTTGACGTGGAGATTGGCCGAAAAGGTGTGTCCACAGTTGTAGCCCCGCTCAAGCATGGGGTCGAAATCGAGTGGGCGGGGATGCGTCTTTTGGGTGAAGGCGTACTCCAGCCTGAGGCCCCCAAGGCCCACCGCGCCCGCGACAAGGCTTTCAAGGGGCTGACCGCCTACGAAGACCTCGCGGAAAACGATCTTCTGGTGCACCGTGATTACGGCCTCTGTCGATATGACGGCCTGCATCACATCAAGCTTGGTGATGTGGCCAACGACTATCTCCTTCTTGATTTTGCGGGCGACGATAAGCTCTATCTGCCGGTGGACCGTCTCAAGCTCGTCCAGCGTTTCAAAGGGCCCGAAGGGGCCAGCCCGGCTTTGGACAAGCTCGGCGGCACCCGTTGGAAGAACACCACGGCGCGCGTTCGAAAGGCCATTGAAAAGATCGCCCACGAACTGGTGGAGATGTATGCTTACCGCCGCGTGGCCAAAGGGTTCAGCTACGGCCCGCTGGACGAGATGTATCGTGACTTCGAGGTCGGCTTCGGTTTCGAGGCGACCCCGGATCAGGAAAAGGCCATTCAGGATGTCTTTGACGACATGGAAAAGCCGGAACCCATGGACCGCCTTGTCTGTGGCGACGTGGGCTTCGGCAAGACCGAGGTGGCACTGCGCGCCGCCTTCCGTGCCGCACTGGAAGGGCGGCAGACCGCGCTTCTCTGTCCCACCACCGTGCTGGCCGAGCAACATTACCAGACATTTTTGCGCCGCATGGAGGGTTTTCCGGTCCGAATCGGAATGCTCAGCCGTTTCGTGGACCGCAAGCGGCAGAAGATCACACTTGAGGCAGCGGCCCGGGGCGAGATCGACATACTCATCGGCACGCACAGGCTGCTTTCCAAGGACGTGGAGCTACCCAACCTCGGCCTGCTGATTCTCGACGAGGAGCAGCGTTTCGGCGTGCGTCACAAGGAGCGGCTCAAGCAGTTCCGAAACACTATTGACGTGCTGACGCTCTCGGCAACGCCCATCCCGAGGACACTCCAGCTTTCCATGTCAGGGTTGCGCGGCCTCTCGGTTATCGAGACGCCGCCCGAAGACCGCAAGCCGGTGGAAACCGGCATCCTGATGCGGGACAAGCTGGAGCTCAAGGCCATTTTGGAGCGAGAGTTGGCCCGTGGCGGTCAGGTCTTCTGGGTCTACAACCGTGTGGAAGGACTCGAACGAGTGGCCGAATTCGTCCGTGAACTGGTGCCGGATGCTCGCGTGGGCATGGCTCACGGCCGCATGAGCGAGAAAGGGCTGGAGGAGACCATGCACGGTTTTTGGCATAATGAGCTGGATGTGCTGGTCTGTACCGCCATTGTCGAGTCCGGGCTTGATTTTCCTAACGCAAACACGCTCATCGTGGATCAGGCGCAGATGTTCGGCCTCGGACAGCTCTACCAGTTGCGCGGTAGAGTGGGACGAAGCGAGCGGCAGGCATATGCCTATTTCGTTGTGCCGTCGCTGGACGATCTTCAGGAACGGGTGCGGAAGCGCTTGCGTATCATTCTCGACTTGGATTATCTCGGTGCAGGGTTCAAGATCGCCATGGAGGATCTGCGTCTCAGGGGCGCGGGCAACATCCTCGGCGAATCCCAGTCGGGCCAGATCGCCCGCGTGGGGCTGGACCTGTTCCTTGAAATGTTGGAAGAGGAAGTGCGCCGTGTCCGGGGAGAAACCGAGACAAGAGCCTCCGAGCCGGAGCTGAACTTCGTATTCGAGGCGCACATTCCAAATGAATACGTGCCGGATCCCAAAGAGCGGCTTCGGTATTACAAGGCGCTCTCGGGTGCCGGTGAAGAGACCGAGCTGCGCGAGCTTGAAGCCGAACTGCGTGACCGTTTCGGCGCGCTGCCGGAGCAGGTGGATACCTTTATCGGCGTGCTGACGCTCAAACAGGTTCTTTCGAGGTTGCAGGCGGCAAAGGCCGAGCTGTATCCCGGCAGGGCGGTCATCACCTGGGACGAGACCGCCGATGTCATCAGTCCGGAGGCGCTGGTGGCCTGGGTTGCCGAACGACAGGAGCGTTCCCGGCTGCTCCCGCCCGGACGTGTGGAGCTTCGCTATGCCGAGGCCGATACGGTTCGCGAGGCGCTTGAAGCCGCGGCAACCGAACTGGCTGGCCTTGTTTCCGGCGGGACGGACACTTAGAACTCAAATGGTGAATGAATGAAACGTTTTCTTACGGTTGTCGCGCTTCTGGCGCTTGTCGCTTCCACGTTTGCGGGGTGCGCCCGCGAAGACTCGGAGGTGGGCGTCGTGGCCCGCGTCAACGGCGAGCCCATCATGCTCGACACGCTGGAATATATTCATGATATGCAGTCGCTTGCCAATGAAGGCGACGGCATCCCCAGCGTCGAGGTGCTGCGCAGTGAGTACAGGGACATCCTCAGTGGCCTGATAGTCTCGGAGTTGGTCCGGCAGGAGCTTGTCAATCTCGGGTTGGAAGTGACCGAGGAAGAGCTTCGCCAACAGGAAGAGACCATTCGCGCCGACTATCCCGAAGGCGAATTCGAGATGATGCTCAGGGAGCAGTATGTCGACCTCGACCACTGGCGAATCCAGATGAAGGACCAGCTTGCAACCCGGAAGTTCATGCAGCAGGTGCTGCGGCCCAAGATCAAAATCGACTACAAGGAAGCCGAGCAGTACTACAAGGCCCATATTGCGGATTTCGTCATGCCTGCATCCATGCGACTGCTCGTTATTCGCGGCCCGAATCAGCAGATTGTTGAAGGCGCGGTGGCAAAATTCCGGGATGAAAAGGATATTCAGGGACTCAGCGAGGCCTTTACGGAACTCGAGGTGCGTGAGCTTGTGATGAACGAAAAGCGTCTTCCTGCCATTTGGAAGGCGTCACTGCGCGGCCTCAAGGTCGGTCAGAGCAGCGGTGTCATCAAGGAGAAGTTTGGCTACGAGGCGCTGGTGGTGCTTGAACGCACGCCGGAAAAGGTTCTCAGCCCCACACAGGTGTATCCTTTGGTGGAGGAAGTGCTGCTGGAACGCAAGATGGAGCAGGCTTTTGATGAATGGCTGGATCAGGCCGTGTCCGGCGCACGCATTGAGATCAGCGAGCATCTGCTGGAATCCGCGCCTGAAGATGCGCAGGATAATGCGACAACCGACTAGAGTTGTTGCCGGAATGTTGCAGACAGGCGACAAAGGGTCTACTGTACCGCACAAAAAGCCCCGGCCTGTCCGGGTGTCCGGAGTTGAATAATGCGAAAGCATGTTGTTTTGGCCCTGATGATTCTTCTCGTGACCGCCTCTCTGGCGCGCGCGGAAGAGTATGTCTTCGACAGGATTCTCGTGAAGGTCAATGACGGGATCATTCTTGAGTCCGACCTTGCCGTGAAGATGAAGGATGTGGAAAAGCGCTACAAGGAGCAAGGACAGGAGATTACTCAGGAGATGCGCCAGACCATCCGTGGCAAGCTGCTGGAGAAGATGGTCGAGGAGTTGCTCCTTGAGCTTGAGGCCCAGCGCTACGGCATCACCGTCGAAGATCAGGACGTTGACGAGGAAATCGCCCGCATCAAGGCCGAGCGGAACCTCACCGACGAACAACTGGCGGAAATCCTCGCCAACGACGGCTTCACGCTGGCTCAATTCCGGGAAAGGATTCGCGAAAGCATCAAGAAGCAGCGCATTGTCGGCCACATGGTGCACGACAAGGTGCTCGTGACCGATACGGAACTCAAGGAAGAGTACGAAAAGAACATGGACAAGTACTCTACCGGCGAGACGCTTGATATTTCCGTCATCGTGCTACCGCCCGACGTGGCGAGCAAGGAAGTTGTCAAACGCATCGATGACGAGGAAATGACCTTTGCCGAAGCTGCGGACAAATATTCCGTGGGGCCGGGTGCCGGTGATGGCGGCAAGGTCAACGGAGTCATGCGCCGTGCACTGGCCGACGAGTGGCAGAAAGCCCTTGAAGGACTGGAGCCCGGCGAGATGACCGACCCCATGCTCATTGGCGGCAAGGAGACGATAATCCTTCTGCGATCGGTGAACCAGGGCGACGTCACTCCTTTTGAGGAAGTTAAGGACGACATCATGAAACGGTTGATGGCCGAACGACGCAAGCAGGTATTCGATGAATACTTCCAGAAGCTGCACGACAAGGCCGTGATTGAGTACATGGATCAATAGCAAGGTAAGGTTTATACGACATGAATTTCCAGGAAATGGGTCTGGAACTGAAACGGGCGCGCGAGAGCCGCGGCCTGTCTCTTGATGAGGTGATGGAGACCACAAAGATCAGCCGCCGCAACATTGTGGCGCTTGAAGAAGGGAACTGCGACCATCTGCCGCATCCCGTTTATGCCAAAGGCTTTATTCGCAGCTATGCGCGCCTTCTCGGTCTGGACGGTGAGGAACTGGCCATGGTGGTGGATCAGGAGATGACGGAACAGGAGTGCCCGGATCCGGAAGGATATGAGGTCACCCCTGCGGCGGACAAGGCTTTCACCGTTTCAGAAGGTCCCGCAGCGTCCGGCAAGAGCCGCTGGCCGTCCATTTTGCTTCTGGTTCTCCTGCTGGCCCTGCTGGTCGGACTCATTTTCTACTTTGGCAAGATGGGTGGTGCCCTGTTGCCCAAGAGTGATGAAGCCGCAGTTGAACAGCCTGCGGAACAGGCGCAGGCTCCTGCCGTTGCGGAGTTGCAGCCTGAGCCTGCAGCGCAATCCGAAATGGAAAGCGTTGCGCAGCCGGAGGCCGCTTCGCAGGAGGTGGCTGAGGCTGCGGACGAAGTTGCCGAGGAACCCGGGGCGCAAGCCCCGGAGGAAGCCGTACAATCAGACGGCTCCTCCATGGCTCAGGCCGCTGGGGAGAATGAAGAAAAGCCTGTCGAAGCGCAACGGGCCGCGGCGGAAGTCGCAACCGCGCAGCAGCCTCCGGCAGAGCAGGAGACCGTCGGGGAGACGGAAGAGCAGGAGTCCGACCGTCAGCTCTACGCGCATCTTCTGGTTATCCGGGCCGTCTCTGACAAGGGATGTTGGGTTGGTGTCTGGAAGGGCGACGAAAAGAAGATGTATCGTGACTTTTTCCTGCGAAACGGCGAGCCGTTGACGCTTAAGTTCAACAGCAAACGCCGCATTCGCATCGGCAACGTGGCGGGTGTCACGGTCAGGCACAACGGCAAGCCCTATGAACTGGACGACTCCAAGGGCAACGCCCAGACCATAGTATTCGACGTCCCGTAGGCGGCCTGTATCGTGCGTTCCTCGGAAAAAGCGCTGGTCCTCAAGGTCGGCCGTTTCCGCGAGGTCGACGCATGGGTTCGCCTGCTCACTCCCACGCAGGGCGTATTCAACGCCTTTGCTTTTGGCGGATTTCGCAGCCGACGCCGTTTCGTAGGCTGCCTTGATCCTCTCAATCTCGTCCTTTTTTCCTTTTCCGCCAACAAGACCGGCACCTATCAGAGTCTGGAAGAGGGCTCCCTGATAAACGGATTCTTCGAAATCAAGAAGAATACCGCCGTGCTCGGGCAGGCCGTGAACTGTCTTGAGTTCGTGCGGCTCATGGACCCATCCCCGCAGGATGCCCGCATAGTCTTTGACCTGCTTCTTGAAACGCTTGAACTGCTTGAGGAAACCCTGCCGCAGGGGGACATGATCCCGTTTCTGTTTCGCGCCAAGGCTGCGTTCGAGCTTGGCTATCGTCCGGCGTTCGAGGAGTGCGCGTCGTGCGGCACGGCTGCCGAGGGCATGAAATCCCCGCTGGTCAGCGTCGAGTCGGGGCAGGTCGTATGCGCTGCTTGTCAATCGGGCCGGAAAGCGGTAGACGGAGTGGTTCGTCGAGTGTCGCCGGGTGTGCTCCGTTCGCTTGAATGGATTCGCACCACCCGCCCGGCCGACTGGGCACGCCTGTCCATGCCTGCCGACGTCGCCCGACAGAGCCGCCGCCTCATCGAGGCTTTTGTTGCCTATCATCTCGGTCTCCAGTGGGAGAACGGGTATTTCAAAAAGGTTTGATTCGGAGTTTTTTGCATGAACTTTCAGGATGTTATTCTGACCCTGCAGGATTTCTGGTCCAAGAACGGCTGCGTTATCGTGCAGCCGGTGGACATCGAGGTCGGGGCGGGCACCTTCAACCCCTCCACCTTCTTCCGCGTTATCGGCCCCGAGCCGTGGAACGTGGCCTACGTCGAACCGTCCCGCCGTCCCACCGACGGTCGTTACGGAGAAAACCCCAACCGCCTGCAGCACTATTTTCAGTTTCAGGTGATCCTCAAGCCCTCGCCGGACAATGTGCAGGAGCTGTATCTCGAAAGCCTCGCCGCTCTCGGAATCAACGCTTCCGAGCACGACATCCGTTTTGTCGAGGACGACTGGGAATCCCCGACTCTCGGCGCGTGGGGCCTTGGCTGGGAAGTCTGGCTCAACGGCATGGAAGTGACCCAGTTCACCTATTTCCAGCAGGTCGGCGGTATCGACCTCAAGCCCGTCAGTGTGGAACTGACCTACGGCCTTGAGCGTATCTGCATGTATTTGCAGGAGAAGGAATCCGTGTACGATCTCAAGTGGAACGACGAGGTCAGGTACGGTCAGGTCTACCATCAGAACGAAGTGGAGATGTCCAAGTACAACTTTGAAATCTCCAATCAGGACATGCTCTTCGACCTTTTCGACAAGTTCGAGGCCGAGTGCCTGACACTGTGCGAGGAAGGTTTGCCGTGGCCCGCCTACGACTACTGCCTGAAGTGCTCGCACTCCTTCAACCTGCTGGACGCGCGCGGCGCCATCTCCATTACGGAGCGCGCCGCCTACATTGGCCGGGTCCGCAATCTGGCTTCGAAGATCGCCCACCTTTACGCTGCACAGCGTGAAGAGATGGACTATCCCATGTTGTCGAAATAACGGCGCGAAACGCCATCAAATAGACGAGACTTACCATGGCCGAATTCGTTTTCGAGATCGGAACCGAGGAAATGCCGGCCCGCTTCGTGCCGAAGCTGGCTTCGGAACTGGAAGAACTCTTCCGCGCGTCCCTTGAGGGAGCCATGATCGGCTTCGAGGACGTGAAGACCTACGCCACCCCGCGCCGCATCACCGCGCATGTCGTGGGCGTGGCCGAAACCCAGCGCAGTGAAGAGGAGACCGTCACCGGTCCTCCGGTGCGCATCGCCTACGACGATGAGGGCAACCTCACCAAGGCGGGGCAGGGATTCGCCAAGACGCAGGGCGTGAGCGAGGACCAGCTCTACAAGCTTGAGACCGGCAAGGGCGAATACCTTGCGGCCACCAAAAGCGTGGGCGGCGGGCAATCGTTCGACATTTTGCCGGGCATCTGTTCGCACGTGCTCGACAAGCTCACGTTCCCCAAGCGCATGAGCTGGGGTGATCACGACCTGCTGTTCGGCCGCCCGGTGCGCTGGCTGCTGGCGCTTCTTGACAACAAGGTCGTCGAGTTCACGCTGGAGAACCTGACCTCGGGCCGCACCACCCGCGGCCACCGCGTCATGGGGCCCGGTCCCTTTGAAGTCCCGTCCGCACAAGACTACTTCCGCATCGTGGAAGAGGACTGCAAGGTGATCATCGATCCCGAGAAGCGCAAGGCGCTGATTGTGGAGGAAGGCGACCGTCTGGCCAAGGCTGCTGGGGGCAGCATTGTCTGGAAGGACTCGCTGCTGGATGAAGTGGCCAACCTCGTGGAATACCCGGTGCCCATTCTCGGTGACATTTCCGAACTGTATCTGGAATTGCCGCCCGAAGTGCTGCTCACCAGCATGCAGTCGCACCAGAAGAGCTTCGGTGTGCAGAAGGAAGACGGCTCGCTGCTGCCGCACTTCCTGACCACCCTGAACATTGAGCCCAAGGATCGCGCACTGGTCAAGAAGGGCTGGGAGCGCGTGCTCAAGGCCCGACTTGAAGACGCCCGTTTCTTCTGGGAAGCGGATATCAAGACCGATTTCGACCACTGGCTCGGCAAGCTGGACAAGGTCGTTTTTCTCGGCCCGCTCGGCAGCATGGGCGACAAGACCCGGCGTCTGGAAAAAGTCTGTGCATGGGTTGCCGACGAGCTTGGCGATTCCAAGGAAATCCTTCCCGCCGACATTGAGCGCTTCGGAGCCGCAGGTCGCCTCTCCAAGGCTGATCTTGTTTCGGAGATGGTCAACGAGTTTGACTCGCTTCAGGGAATCATGGGCGGCATTTACGCCCGCCGCGCAGGCAAGGGCGACGTTGTTGCCGACGCCATCGCGGAGCAGTATCTTCCGGCCGGGCCGGAGACTCCGGTACCGTCCTCGCTTTCCGGCGCGGTGCTGTCCATGGCCGACAAGGCCGACACCCTCGCGGGCTGTTTCGGCATCAAGAAGATTCCCACCGGGGCCAACGACCCGTATGCGCTTCGCCGCTGTGCGCTGGGCATCTGCCGCATCATCATGGAGCACGGGCTGGACCTCGACCTCGAAAGCCTTCTCAAGCATGCACAGGCCGCGTATTCCGAGGATGTGAAATGGAAGGTCGGTCGCAAGGAATCCCTGACCATGCTGCTGGACTTCTTCGCCCAGCGGCTCCGGGCCATGTTCACCGGTCAGGGCTACGCCACCCGCGTGGTGGACGCGGCCATCGGTGCCGGTTTTGCCGACATCCACACCCTCAAGGCCCGTCTCGGCGCGCTGGACGAGTTCAGCCGGAGCGAAGGCTTTGAGCAGGCCGTGCTGACCTTCAAGCGTGCAGCCAACATCATCCGCAAGCAGGGTGAGGAGGCCGGTCAGGAACTCAGCGGCGGCTTTGAGACCGACATGCTTGAGGACGATGCCGAAAAGGCGCTGGCCGCCAAGCTGGAAGAGACCGATCCGCGTTTCGAGGCTCTGTGGAGCAAGGGCGACTTCGCCGGGCTGTTC
The DNA here is from genome assembly GCF_001311825.1 of Salidesulfovibrio brasiliensis JCM 12178. Classification (GTDB taxonomy): domain Bacteria; phylum Desulfobacterota; class Desulfovibrionia; order Desulfovibrionales; family Desulfovibrionaceae; genus Pseudodesulfovibrio; species Pseudodesulfovibrio brasiliensis. The sequence goes on from NZ_BBCB01000002.1 coordinate 161,622, forward strand.
GGGCTGCTTGCTGAACTGCGCCCGTCCGTGGACGCGTTTTTCGACAACGTGATGGTCATGTGCGACGATACGGCGCTTCGCACAAACCGCCTGAATCTGCTCAAGGCGCTGGTCGACAAGCTCGGTCGTTTGGCCGATTTCAACGCCTTGCAGGTCTAGAAAATGCTTGACAAACGATGGCAGAACCATATAAGTAACGCTGCCTTCGTTAAGAAATAGACGTTTTTCAACGCATAAGAATAAGAAAAAAAGTACCGAGGAGAAAGACAGTTGGCTAACCACAAGTCCGCCATCAAAAGGCACCGCCAGAGCCTGGTTCGCAACCTGCGTAACCGCATGACCAAGACCCGCATCAAGAATTCCGTGAAAGCGGTCAACACCGCTATCGAAGAGAACGACGCCGCCAAGGCGCAGGCCGCCATGAAGGACGTCACCTCCATCATGGACAAGGCCGCTCGCAAGAACGTCATTCACTGGCGTCAGGCTCAGCGTCGCGTCTCCCGTCTGCAGCAGGCCATCAACAAGCTGGCCTAGCCCGCACGACAACGCACGATTGTAATAGCCCGCTCTGCTTTAAGCAGGGCGGGCTTTCGTGCGTGTATTGAAAGTGCGCCGCGTCAGCGGCCTTCGTCGGCTACTTCCTGTAGCCCGTCTGGGTCCAGTACCGTGATTTCCTTACCGTTCATTTCAATGAGCCCGTCCTCTATGAAGCGCTTCAGGATGCGCGAGAGCGTCTCCTGAATGGTACCGAGGTAGAAGGCGATCTGCCCTTTCGGCAGTTCCAGCCTGAAGGTCGGGGCATCGTGCGACGAGCGCAGCAGGAGCAGATAGGACGCCACTCTCGCCGGTGCTTCCTTGAGGCTCAATTCCTCGATCTTGTTCACCAGTATCCGCAGCCTGCCCGCCAGCAGGGCCATCATCTTCATGGCCAGATCCGGGTCTTTGCTGATCATTTTTTCAAATTCCATTCTCGGTATAAAGATGAGCTCCGAGGCTTCCAGTGTCTGGGCATGCACCGGAAATGTCGATCCCTCGAACACCGGCACTTCGGCAAAGGATTCGCCGGGGCCGAAGACGTGGAGTATCTGCTCTTTCCCCGAAGGGACATCCTGTAGATTTTCACCTTGCCGGAAAGGGTCGCGTAAAAGCCGTTTGCCGGGGTGTCGGATTCGAAGATGAGTTCGTTCTTGCGATAGCGCTTGCAGACCGTGATTTCGGCAAGCCTGTCCAACTGTTCTTCCGGAAGCCCCTTGAAGAGCGAGACATTCCGGACCGCTTGGTTCGTTTCCATGAGTTCTCCAAAAAAGTGGATTATTCCGTGTGATTTGACTTGAATCATGTCACGCAGGTGGGGAATTGTCCATTGTGGGGCCGTGGAGCGAAGCATGAACATACTCACAAGCGCAACAATCTGCCTGAGCCTCCTGTTGCTCGGGGCACATCACCTTCGTTTCGGCGACATGGGGCTTGCCGCAGCGCATGTCCTGCTCGTGACGCTGGTCTTTTCCCGCAAGCAGTGGGTCAGAATGCCCGCTGTTGCCGCACTGGCATGGGGCGCATGGGTCTGGGCTGACAGCACTGTCGGCTTTATCCGCGTCCGGCAGATGCTCGGCGCTGACTGGGAGCGGCTTGCCTTGATTATGGGAGCAGTGATCGCCGTGACTTTTGCGGCCTTTATGCTCTCTCTCGGCCCGACCGGGACCAGATGGTTCAACCGACAAAGCCGGGGAGCCTCCATTAGGGGCTTGGTATTCCTTCTCGTCTGTCTAGGCCTGTCGGTGGCGCAGGCAAAGGTGCCGTTTCCGGTTCTGCTTCTGGATCGGTTCGCTCCGGGCTGGGGCTGGCTGGAAATCATCCTGCTCGGTCTGTATGGGCAGTGGATCGCCTCGTTAATGCTTGAACCGAGCAGACAGCCGCAGGTCAGAAGGTACATTTGGGCCGGATTTTCGTTTGTATTCTTTCTTCAACTCGCTCTCGGCCTTTCCGGGTTGCGTGATATGCTCATGACCGGCAACCTGCATCTTCCCGTGCCTGCACTCATTCTGGGCGGGCCGGTGTACCGTGGCGGCGGATTTTTTATGCTCATCCTGTTCTCCGTGACCCTGCTGCTTGTCGGTCCGGCGTGGTGCAGCCATCTCTGCTACATCGGCGCGTGGGATGACGCAGCCTCCCGTCTGGGTGCCCGGAAGCCTGCCACGCTCTCCCGCAGAGTCACGATTCTGTCCCGTCTGGCAACACTCGTTCTTGTTGTTGGTGCAGCGTACGGTCTAAGAATTTCGGGCGCTTCGTGGGTTCTGGCTGTCGTCGGAGGTGCCGTGTTCGGTGCGGCAGGCGTAATTATAATGCTCACCATTTCACGCAGGAATGGCACCATGGTACATTGCACGGCGTATTGCCCCATCGGTGTGGTTGCGAACCTGCTCGGCAAGGTGTCGCCGTGGCGTATACGCATCGGTGCAGACTGCACGCGTTGCAATGCCTGCATTGCCAGGTGCCGCTATTCGGCTCTGGATGACCGGGCTTTGGAAGAGGGCAGTCCCGCCCTGAGCTGCACACTGTGCGGCGACTGCGTGGGCGCATGCAGGCATGGCCAGATCGGCTACGTATTTCCCGGCATGACCGCCGAGAGGGCCAGAGCGGCCTTCATCACGCTGGTGGTCAGCCTTCACGCCGTGTTTCTCGGCGTGGCGAGAATATAGACAATATCCTGAAAAACAGGAGGAAAACTCATGATTACCAATCGCAAGATTATCCGCATAGACGAAGAAAAGTGTGACGGTTGCGGCCTTTGTGTTCCCGGCTGTGATGAAGGCGCGCTGCAAATCGTGGACGGCAAGGCCAAGCTGGTGAAGGAAATCTTTTGCGACGGGCTCGGCGCGTGCATCGGCGAGTGCCCGCAGGGTGCCCTGACCATCGAGGAGCGTCCGGCAGAGGACTTCAACCCTGACGCAGTTCGCGACCACCTGGAGTCGCAGGGCCTTCCGGTCCCCGACCACATGCCGAGTGCCGAGGAGGTTCGCGGCGCACCCGTAAAGCGCGGCGGCTGCCCCGGTGCGCAGCTCAAGCAGATGACGCCTTGCGGTCAGGCCAATGTACCGAGAAAGCAGGCGGAATCGGAAGGCTCCAACCTTTCGCACTGGCCGGTCCAGCTGCGTCTGGTGCCGCCGAGCGCGCCGTTTCTGCAAAATGCTGACGTGCTTCTGACAGCGGACTGCGTTCCGGTTGCCTTGCCGGGCTATCACGCGGACTACGTGGCAGGGAAGGTCGTGCTCATGGGCTGCCCCAAGTTCGACAACCAGATGGAATACATCAACAAGCTGGCGGAGATGGTTGTCACGGCCAACCTCAATTCCATCACCGTGATGGAAATGGAAGTGCCGTGTTGCTCCAGCATGAGCGTTATTCTGGACAAGGCATTTGAAAAGGCGGGCAGGCGCGTTCCTGTGGAGCGGATCATCGTCTCCCTGAACGGTCAGGTACTGCGCCGCGAAACTGCATAAATAAAGGAGATCATCATGCGCAAGGCAGATCTTACGTTTGAAAACGGCTTCAAGAAAAAGGGCCTCAGCAACCTGCTGGTTCACGACTGCGAATTCATGAAGGTGCTCAACTTCAACTTTGAGCCCGGGCAGGAGCTTCCGGTGCATAACCATGACATCGAAGGCGAACTGACCATCTGCGTGCTGGAAGGCGAGGGAGAGTTCCTCGGCGCTGACGGTGCGGTCATTCCTGCCAAGTTCGGCGACGTGCTCATCAGCGAAATTGCCGAGCCGCATGGATTCCGGGCCACTACGCGGGTCCGGCTGCTGGTGCACATCGCCCCTCCGATCTAGCCATGAAGACCATTCACGATACCTTTGGCGGCATCTCCAGCCGGGCGGACGGCCTGTGCGCCCTTCGCCCGGCCATGCCGCAGGGGTTCATGGACGCGACCATGCTTGCGCGCGTGGCCGAGGTCGTGCGTGACTTTGGCTTGCCCGGCATCCGCGCCACCGGTGCCCAGCGCGTTGAGCTGTACGGCATTGCGCCGGAAGTGGTGGATGCGGTTGCGCGGCGCATAGGCGACTTGGACGGGGCGTGCCCGTTCATGCTCACCCTGTGTCTTGGCAGAGTGCAGTGTGACAAGGGGCTTCAGGACACCCGTGCCATGGCTGCACGTCTGGAGGCGGTCCTTAAGGAGCGCACGGGGATGGGCGTCAGGCCCAAGTTTGGTGTTTCAGGGTGTCCGCGCGGTTGCGGGCAGAGCTATGTGCGCGATGTCGGGCTGCTGGGAGATGCAAAGGGCTGGACCCTGCTGTTTGGCGGTAGCGCGGGGCGCAAGGCCCGGCCCGGTCAGACGGTCGCCAAGGGGCTGGACGCCGATGCTGTACTCTCCTGCACCGGAAGAATACTTGATTTTTTCTCCGCGAACGTCAAAAAGGGTGAACGCGCAGCGGGCTTTGTGGAAAGGGTCGGCATGGACGCCGTCCGGCACGCTGCGGGAATAGCAACCCCGTAATGGAGAAAGGCATGTCCGACACCCCGAAAGGTGCCATTCTGCAACGTGACAAGAAGACCTACGCCATCGTCCCCCGTACACCTGTGGGACTCGTCACGCCAGAGGTTCTCGAAGCTATCGCCCGTGCGGCGAGGAAATACGACGTTCCCATCATGAAGATCACCTCCGGCCAGCGCATCGCCATGGTCGGGCTGGAAGAAGACAAGGTCGACATGGTTTGGGATGACCTGAAGATGGACGTAGGGCCCGCAGTGGGCCTCTGTGTGCACTACGTGCAGGCCTGTCCCGGTACCGAGGTCTGTTCCCTCGGTGTCCGCGATTCCCTTGGCTTCGGGCTGGAGCTTGAGGAAATGCTGGTGGGGTATGAAATGCCCGCCAAGTTGAAGATCGGTGTCTCCGGCTGCCCCATGTGCTGTGCCGAATCGTTTGTGCGCGATGTGGGACTGATCGGCAAGAAAAAGGGCTGGACCGTGGTGGTGGGCGGCAATGCCTCGGGCAGGCCGCGTATTGCGGATGTGCTCGCCAAGGACCTCGACCGCGAAGAGGCGCGCGGGGTCATCAAGAGATTCGTGGACTATTATCGCGACAACTCCGGAAAGCGGCAGCGTTCCGCCCGCTTTGTGGAGAAGGTCGGCATCGACGCTATCCGGGAAGCGGTTCTCGGATAAATACAGTATGTTGCAAAAGCCCCGCAAGGTACGCCCTGCGGGGCTTTTTGCGTTTCAGGAATGCGCGAACCTCGCGGCATGGTATTTTTCATAGGGCCCCTCTTGACTGTCGGCAAAGATGATTAAAAATACGTGTGAGAGGACAGAGTCGATGTGTTGACAACCACAAACGCAAAGGAGGTTTTGAGCGATGTTGAGAGACCTTATACCGCATCGTGGCCGCAGTCCCGTGGCCAGACGGAACCCCGAGTCGGTTTTCGACATGATGGAGGACTTCTGGCGCAAACCGTTTTCCTCCCTGTCCATGTTCGGAGGCGAGGAGTTCCCGGCCATGGACGTGCGCGAGGATGACAACGAGATCAGGGTGACTGCAGAGCTTCCCGGCATGACCGCCGAGGACATCGACATTAGCATCAGTGGCGGAAGGCTGCTGATCAAGGGCGAAAAGAAGTTCGAGGACGAGGAGAAGAAGGACAACTATCACCGAATCGAGCGCAGCTACGGCAGTTTTCAGCGCTCCGTGTCCCTTCCCACAAACGTGGACGAGGAGAACGTCAAGGCGAGCTACAGGGATGGCGTGCTGACGCTGACCATGCCGAAAAACGAAAAGGACCAGACGCGCAAGATAGCTATTGAACACTAGCGGAACCGAAAGCGGAAACAGGAAGGGCCGGCGTGCATTGCACGCCGGCCCTTTTTTACGTCGTATGTCTGACCTGCTAGGGCACGACCTTCATGAGGTAGGCCTTGTCCACGTCGAGGTACTTGCGTGCGATGTCGCGGATGTCTTCCGGCGTGACCTGCGTGGCGAGGTCAATGAGCTCGCGGTCATAATCGCGCGGCATGCCGCGAACCATCAGCCCGGCTGCCTCGCGGGAGCGGGACAGGAGAGACTGTTTTTCCTGATAGTAGTCGCCCTCGATGATGTTGCGGGCCCGGACGATTTCGTGTTCGGGCAGCACGCTCTTCTTGAGGTCTTCTGCAACCTTGGTGAATCCGGCGTAGGACTGGTCCACCTTGTCCGGCGCCGTGCCGATGTAGAAGGCCAGCAGTCCGGCTTCGTCAGCCTGCCACAGGAAGGCGGTCACGGTGTAGGCCAGACCCTGCTTGTCCCTGAGATCGCGGAAAAGCAGGCCGCTCTGTCCGGAAAGGGCGGATTTCAGCACATTAAGCCGCGCCGTGGCCTGTTTGTCCTCCTTGCCGGGAACCGGGAAGGTCAGCAGCAGGTGGGCCTGATTGCGGTCAGGCAGCGTCAGGGTCTCTTCGCGCTGCTCCTGCCAGACCGGGGCAGGCGGGTCTACGCTCTCGGCCTTGGTGCCGAGCTTTCTGGTGAGTCCTTCCGCAAACTCCTGCATGGCTTCCGCGTCAAAGTCGCCGCATATGGCCATGACGAACGGCCGGTTGGACTGTTCCTTCCAGTAGCCTGTCACTTCGTCGCGGTCGATGGTGCCGAGTCCGTCCACGGTTCCGTCATGCAGGTAGCCGAAGGGGCCGCCCTTGAACAGGAACGGGAAGAGGTGGCGGAACATGAGCCCCATGGGCCGGTCTTCGCGACGCTTGATGCCCGCGATCTGATCCAGCCGCGCCCTGTCCACTTCCGCGGGCCGGAAGGCCGGGGCGGTCAGGGTGTCGCCGATCACCGGAAGCAGTTCTTCAGTGAAGCGGGTGGGGAATTTCGCGTCAAAGGCAAAGACCGTCTTGCCCGACGTTGCGCCCATGCTTGCGGCGCGGTCCGAGAGGAAGTCCTCGAGCTCGTTGTTGCTCAGGGCGACGGTGCCGGAGGTGAGCGCCTTGGCGGTCATGGCGGCAAGGCCCTGCTCGTCGCTATCAATGATGGAGTCACCGCCGCGCCAGTACAGGCTCATGGCGGTATAGGGCAGGGTGTCGTCCGGCAGCAGCACGAGGGTGGAGCCGCCGGGCAGTTCGATAGTGGTTTCCTTGCTGACGGTCTTGGCCTTGGCTTTGGCTTGGGCCATGGCTTTGCCGTTCCAGCGATCGCTCACGGCCGTCTTGAGCACCTCGGCTGTGATGTCGCTCTCTTCGGGCGTGAGGGCGCACACGGAGAGCTTGTCCGGGCGAACGTATTTATTGAACAGCTGGGCCATCTCCTTGCGGTCCACGTGCTCAAGGTCGAACAGGTAGTTCTTCTCCGCCTGCTCACCGCCCTCGAAGAACTGGAAGTAACCGATCTTTCCGGCCATGCCCGAGAGGGTCTCCTTGGCGAGGAACATGGAGTCGCTGATGTTCAGGCGGGCGCGTTCGATTTCCCGCTCCGTAAACACGGCAGGGTCGAAGGTTGCCAGCTCTTCAAGGAGAGCTGGCCAGAACTCGTCAACCTTATTTTCATCAAGTGTTGCCATGACATAGAGCATACCACCGCGCTCCAGCGAGAGCGGGGCCATGGTAATGCCGTCAACAAGGTTCAAGTCGTACTTGAACTTTCTGTAGAGCCGGGAAGTATCGTCTCCGGCCATGAGTTGGCAGAGCATTTCCAGCCCGGCCATCTCGGCGGATTTGAGATTCGGGATGGGGAAGGCCGCGCCGAGGTAGACCTTGTTCCACTTGCCGGGGACCGTCCTGACGGTCGGTCCGGAGCCGGTTTCCGGCATCACGAACGGTTCGGGCGGCGTCACCTCGCGGGTGTTTTCCAGCTTGCCGAAGACCTTTTCGGCTTCGGCCACTGCCTTGTCCGGGTCCACGTTGCCCACCACGCAAAGCAGCATGGACTGCGGTTGATAGAGCCGGTCCACGTATGCATGCATCTCTTCGGCGGTGATGGAGGAGACCGTGTCGCGGTAGCCGATGATGGGCCACTGGTAGCTGGTGTCCTTCCAGATATCGGCCTGTAGCGTCTTGAAAATGCGGCTGCCGGGGTTGTCCTCGCCCTGTGAAAGTTCGGAAAGGACGACCTGCCGTTCGCTTTCAAGTTCCTTGGCGTCGATCTCGGCGTTGAAGGCGAGGTCCTGCACGATGTCCATGCCGAGCGGCCAGTGGCGGTCCGGCACTTCAACGTAATAGACGGTGTAGTCGAAGCTCGTGGCCGCGTTCAGGTTGCCGCCGACCGATTCCACGGCCATTGCGGTTTCGCCTGGGCCGCGCTTGTTGGTGCCCTTGAAGACCATGTGCTCCAGAAGGTGGCTGATGCCCGCGATTTCCGGGGTCTCGTAGGCGGACCCTGCGTGCACGTACAACCGGACGTTCACCAGTGGAAAGCGGCTGTCGGGCTTGACCAGTACGGTCAGGCCGTTTTTGAGTTTGACGATGCGGGTCTCGTCGCTGTGTGGGCGCACCTGATCTGTGTCCGCCACCACGGATTTTGCCGCATGGGGAGTGCAGCCGAAGGCCATCAGCAGCCCTCCGAGAACAATGAGTATCCTAAGCATGTATCAGCTCCGGTATGGACCGGCGAGAGTGGCCGGTCATGCGTTTTACTACCAGCGCCTTTTCGGCGCGACGTTTCGACAAATGTAATCATTATTCTTCCCCCTGCAAGGCGGACCGTTGTTTCCCTTCCGCCACGGTTCGGGAACAGTACTGGCAGAAAAGCCTCTAAGCAAGGTGTTTCCGTTCGATAAAGGGCAAGTTGCGTTGACAAATGCCTGTTGAACAGCCAAAACTTGTCGGATACTCGTATGGGGTGGTTTCCATGTGAAAACTTCAATTCGGAGGAAGTTGATGTCAATCGATTCAGGTGTGTTGCCCGGAAAGTCATCACGGCTAGACGGGCTTCTCGACTGGATGCAGATGCTCTCGGGGGCGGGACTCATCCTGTTCATGTGGGCGCATATGCTGCTTGTTGCGAGCGTTATCGTCAGCCCGGACTGGATGAACGCAATCGCGCATTTCTTTGAGGCGACAGGTATGGCGCAGGTCGGGGGGCCGCTCATATTCCTGCTGTTTCTCACGCATTTCTTTCTTGCCGCGCGCAAGCTGCCGTTCCGTCTGGAAGGGCAGAAGACCATCTGGTCCCACGCAAAGATGATGCGTCACGGCGACACCTGGCTCTGGATCGTACAGGCAGTGTCCGCCATGATCATCCTGCTTATGGGCTCCATCCACATGTGGGTGGTGCTCACCGACCTGCCCATCACCGCGGCCAAGAGCGCGGCACGCATTCAGGGCGGGTTCTGGTTTGTATTTTACATGATTCTGCTGCCGCTCACCGAGCTGCATGTCGGCATCGGCTTCTACCGCATCGGGGTGAAATGGGGTTTCATCACCGACGACAGGCGCGGTATGTTCAAGAAGCGTGAAAACTTCCTGACGCTGGCCTTCATCGTCATCGGGTTCGCGGCGCTTCTTCGTTTCATGTTCCTCAGCATCGCACAATAACGGAGAACGCCATGCAGACGATATACACCGACGTACTGGTCATCGGCGCAGGGCTCGCCGGAGAGCGCGCGGCCATCGAGGCGGCGCAGGCCGGAAACTCCACCATCTGCCTGAGCATTGTCCCGGCCCGCCGTTCGCATTCCTCGGCGGCGCAGGGCGGCATGCAGGCGGCGCTGGGCAACTCCTGCATGGGCGACGGCGACTGTCCGGACGTCCATTTCGAGGATACGGTCAAAGGCTCCGACTGGGGCTGCGATCAGGAAGTGGCCCGTCTTTTCGCCGACCGCGCACCCATCGAGATGCGCCAGCTCGCCCACTGGGGCGTGCCGTGGAACCGCGTGGTTCCGGGCAAGTCCAATTACTTCAAGGGCGGCCAGCAGTTCGAGAAGGAGGAGCGCGAGGACAAGGCCGGGCTCATCACCTCTCGCGCTTTCGGCGGTACCGCCAAGCGGCGCACCTGCTACGTTTCCGATGGAACCGGGCATGCCGTGCTCTTTACCGTGGACAACGTCTGCGCCCAGAAGGGCGTGGAGGTGCACGACAAGACAGAGGCCATCGCCCTCATTCACGACGGCGAGACCTGCTTCGGGGCCATCGCGCGTAGTCTGCGCACCGGCGAGCTTTTCGCCTACATCGCCAAGGCCACCATGGTCGCCTCGGGCGGGTTCGGGCGCATCTATCCCAACACCACCAATGCCGTCATCTGCGACGGCTCGGCCCATACCGCCGTGCTTGAGACGGGCGTGGTGCCCATGGGCAACATGGAGGCCGTGCAGTTCCATCCCACCGGCATTGTGCCTACGGATATCCTCGTCACCGAGGGCTGCCGCGGCGACGGCGGGACGCTTCTTGACGTGAACGAGGAGCGGTTCATGCACAAGTACGAGCCGGAAAAGGCCGAACTGGCCTCGCGCGACGTGGTCTCCCGCTGGATGACCCATCACATGCGCGAAGGCTTCGGCGTCAAGAGCGCCTACGGCGAACATCTCTGGCTGGACATCCGGCACCTCGGGGAGAAGCACATCACCGGCAAGCTCCGCGAGGTATACGAGATCTGCACCAGCTTCCTCGGCATCGACCCCATCCATCAGCTCATCCCGGTAAGGCCCACCCAGCACTACTCCATGGGCGGCATCCGTACGGACAAGGATGGCGCGGCATACGGCCTCAAGGGCCTTTTCTCCGCGGGCGAGGCGTCCTGCTGGGATATGCACGGCTTCAACCGTCTCGGCGGCAACTCGCTTGCGGAGACCGTGGTTGCGGGCGGCATTGTTGGTCGAAAGATCGTTGAATACGTGGAAGGGACCGAAGTCCTTTTCAACTCCCGCATCATAGACGAGACCGCCGCTGCCCAGAAAGAACGCATTGATAGCCTCGTGAGCGGCCGCAACGGTAAGGAGAACGTCTACAAGGTTCGCGCCGATATGCAGAATGCGCTGCACAAGGGCGCGAACATCTTCCGGACGGAGGAAGGCCTGCAGGAATGTGTCGACTCCTTGCAGAAAGTGCTGGAGCGCGCCCGAACCGTGGGTCTTCGCACCAACGGCATCGGGGCAAATCCGGAGCTGGCGGCTGCGCTCAAGATCGAGGGACAGGTCAAGCTGGCCCTGATGATCGCTTACGGCGCGCTGCAGCGCACCGAGTCGCGCGGGTCGCACAACCGCGAGGACTATCCCGCGCGCAACGACCGCGACTGGCTGGTACGCACGCTTGCATACTGGAAAAACACGGACGACATGCTGCCGACTCTTGAGTATGAACCGGCCACCAAGACCGTGGAAATACCGCCGGGCGACCGGGGCTACGGCAAGATGGCGGTCATCTCCGCTGACGACAGCGAAGGCAAGGAGGGATAAAGCATGTCCAGACTCTTGAAATTCAATATATTCCGTTACAATCCGCAGGACGAGGCGTCCGTGCCGCACATGGACGAGTTCGTGCTGGAGGAGACCGACGCCATGACCCTGTTCATTGCCCTGAACCGCATCAGGGAGGAACAGGACGCGTCGCTGCAGTTCGACTTCTGCTGCCGTGCGGGCATCTGCGGCGCGTGCGGCATGGTCATTAACGGCCGCCCGGGTCTTGCCTGCCATACCAAGACCCGTGACCTGCCCGGCGAGATAACCCTGTTGCCGCTGCCGGTGTTCAAGCTCGTGGGCGACCTCTCGGTGGATACCGGGACGTGGTTCCGGGAAATGTACAACAAGACCGAGTCGTGGATTCACACCAACAAGGTCTTTGACGAGAACGCGCTTGAGGAGCGCATGGACAACGACGTGGCCGAGAGCATCTACGAGCTTGACCGTTGCATCGAATGCGGCTGCTGCGTTTCGGCGTGCGGTACGGCCCGGATTCGTGAAGACTTCATGGGCGCGGTGGCCCTCAACCGCATCGGCCGGTTCCTCATCGACCCGCGCGACCAGCGTACCGAGCGTGACTACTATGAGATCATCGGCAACGATATGGGCATCTTCGGCTGCATGGGTCTTCTGGCCTGCGAGGACGTGTGCCCCAAGCATCTGCCGCTGCAGAATCAGCTCGGCTTCCTGCGCCGCAAGATGGGCATTACCGCCATCAAGACCCTGTTCAAGGGCTAGAAACGACGGGCCGGGGAGAGTTCCCCGGCCTTTTTCAATACGACTCCAAATGTGAATCAAGGAGACGCCATGAGAGAGATACCGGCATCGAAGATCGTCGAAGCCGTGGCGGAGATGTGCGTGAAAGCCAATACCGTCCTTCCCGACGACGTGCGAACCAAGTTCGAGCAGGCCATGGCCGAGGAAGAGTCCCCGGCGGCTCGGGAGGTGCTGCGGCAGCTTCTGGAGAACGCCGACATTTCCCGTGATACCAAGCTCCCGCTCTGTCAGGACTGCGGCCTTGCCGTTTTTTATGTGGAAGTGGGGGAAGAGGTTGTGGTTGACGGTCCCGGGCTGAAGGAAGCCATTAACGAGGGTGTTCGCAAGGGCTACGGCGAGGGCTACCTTCGCAAATCGGCCTGTGATCCGCTTTCGAGGAAGAATACCGGCGATGGAACTCCGGCTGTTATTCACTTTGACGTTGTCCCCGGCGAAAGGCTGAAGATTGCCTACATGGCCAAGGGCGGCGGCAGTGAAAACATGAGCCGCGTGACCATGCTTGCCCCGGCGCAGGGCTGGGAAGGCATTAAGAAATTCGTGGTCCAGCGCGTGGCCGAGGCCGGGCCGAACCCGTGCCCGCCCACCATTATCGGCATCGGCATCGGCGGCACGTTCGACCACTCGGCACGCATTGCCAAGAAGGCGCTTATCCGCAAGCTGGATGATACGCATCCTGACCCGGAAATCGCGGCCATGGAACAGGAACTGGAAGCCGAACTGAACAAGCTGGGCATCGGTCCCATGGGCCTTGGCGGCAAGACCACGGTGCTCGGGGTCAAGATTGCCGTGGAACCCTGCCACATCGCCAGCCTGCCGCTCGCCGTGAACGTGCAGTGTCACTCCCAGCGACACGAGGAGGTTGAACTGTAATGGCCGAACACAAACTCAATACCCCGCTGACGGATGAGGATATCGTGAAGCTGAAGGCCGGTGACGTGGTCTTTCTTTCAGGCACCATTTATTCGGCTCGGGACGCTGCCCACAAAAAACTCGTGGAGTTGTTGGACGCGGGCAAGGACTTGCCGTTCGAGTTGCAGGGTGCATCCATCTATTACGTCGGACCCAGCCCCGCGCCTCCGGGCCGTCCCATCGGAGCCGCAGGGCCGACCACCAGCTACCGCATGGACACCTATGCGCCGCGTCTGCACTCGCTGGGCCTCAAGGCCACCATCGGCAAAGGCAAGCGCTCGGACGAGGTGAAGGAGGCCATGAAAGAGCACAAGGCCGTGTACTTCGGTGCCACCGGCGGGGCAGGGGCGCTTTTGTCCAACAGCATCGTCGCGTCTGAGGTCATCGCCTTTGAGGAACTCGGTCCCGAAGCTGTTCGTGCCATGAAGGTGAAGGATTTCCCGCTGTTGGTAATCAATGATGCTTTCGGCGGCGAACTTTACGCGAAACCGGCGCTTGACACGTAGTTTCATTTGAAGCAGGAAGGGGGTGGCGGCAGGGACGCCGCCCCCGGTTCACCTGCGGGGTTCCGGACAAAAACACCACAATTCGAGGGGTTTGAGTCATGGGACAGGAAGAGAAACAGAAACAGAACTGTCAATGTAACGAAGAGCGGGCCCGTACCTTCGTGCCGTATCCCGGTGCAGATGAGAAGTACGAAGACGGCTCTGACTGGCGTCTGTACAACCCGGACAAGTATCGCGACCCGAACTGGTCTCCTGAAAAGGAATAGTTCGGTCTGATCGTTTCGATCTCCCAAACATAGCGGCCGTTTTGGCCAGACTGTGTCTCGGCTATTCGAGTCTCAAGTCGCGTGAAATTTCTGCCGAAGTTCGTTCTTCGGCAGAAATTTTTCGTTTTGTGCTTGACACAAACCTGGTAATCGTTATCATTACTGTAAACGACAGATAGCGAGACAAGGAGGAAATATGGGAAGCCTTCGTGAATACAAGCATACCGACATTGACTGGAACATGACCCCGGAAGATGCTGTGACCATGTACCTTGAGTGGGGGAATAACTCATGGCACGCAGAGCACCAGCCGGTCCGGTCAAAGGCGGACTACAGCACCTATTTCGTGGTGTATGCGTGGGACGAAAAGCCCAGGGCTATTCTCATCCGGCGTAACTCCGAGGAAGCAAGGGAACTGGCTGAACTGGAACTGCCCAACGACATCGCAAAGCGGTTTCTTGAGAGCGTCAGCCACCTCAAGGGTGTGTACCCGCCCAACGAGGAAGTCAGAGACTGGCTGGAATCGGAAATGGGTCACATCCAATAATAAAACAAACTCTCCTCATATAACGTTACCTCTGTACTCTGGGGACCGGCATCGGGTCGGTCCCCACTTTCTTTGTGTAGAGTTTGAATGAAAAGGCCCGGGAAATTGCTCCCGGGCCTTTTTTTAATTATTCAAGTATGCCTCAATACGGTCTCGGACGTTTTTCTCCAGATTCCGGTACCAGAAGGCGTAATCGAATTTGTGGAGCACGCCTTTCGGAAAATGGCCGATTTCCATTTTATCCGGCGGTGTCGTGACCAATGCACCGGTCTCTTTGTCGATACGAGCACCAGTGTAGTGAGGCACTTCCCGTTTTAAGGTGCCCTTGAAGTCGTCGAAGAACACTGCGCCGAGGTTCAGACTCTTGTCTGCCGGGGTCTCATCCGTGGTCCAGGTGAGCGGGTTGATGCAGATAGCGCCGGGCATAAGTACCGGGGATCCGGTTGCTCCCGGAGCCTGCGTGTTCCATGAAATAACCACGCCAGTGTCATCAGCCTTTTTTGCGGCTTTGATCCAAGAGTATTTTTTCAGGTCTTTGTCTGTGACCGAGTAGCCGATGAGGTAGGCCGCGACCAACTGCTTCTGTAACTTCTTATCGTAAAAACGGCTTCGTAACAGGTCCAGCAAGACCACCGATCCCTGACTGTGTGCTGCGAGGATGAAGGGACGCCCCTTGTTGAGAAAGGTCAGATAGTAGTTGAATGCCCGTTGAACGTCGTCAGCGCCGATTCGGAGGTACCTGTTCTGGGTCATGTCCTCATCCGGGTTCAGACATGTAATGGAAACCTGACGATAGTAGGGGGCGAAAAGGTTGGCGGAGGGTGAATACACTCCGGCCTGAGACTTGAGCAGCCCTTGAACGTCGGAGCGCCGTGCCTCGTTGAATATGTTCATGTTGTTCGGGCAGGTGCCCTGATAAATTGTAGGGTAGACGTAAAATACGTCAACCGGCTTGTCGAGTTTGTCAGGCTTTGATGCCCAGCATATTTCTTTGGAATAGTCGGGGCAGGCTGGAATTTCGCACGAAGGGGACTGCTGCGAGGCTATGGCGGTTGTGCCGAGAAGGACGCCAATGAGACAGACGAGAATAGGTAGTGATCGCATGAGTTCTCCAAGGTTGTGATACGGATAGAGTATCGATTAACGGAGAACTGTGAAACCCGCCATTATTCTGTCGAAATAAACGGCTTGAACGGGAAAGCTGTCCTTGTTGCGTCTGGCTAGAAGCCTAATATCGAAAGAAGACGGCTGAAAAGGCTTTTGGTTCGAGAGGAGGGGCGGGCCTTTGGCTGAAGTCTTGTGACCAGATCGTCCTTGCTCGGAAGGGTGGCCGAATCGTCGAAGATCAACGTGTCCGGCATGTCGGGGATGGCGATTTTGAAACCATGCCTTTTGCCAAGCGCGACCACTGCGGCCTTGATAGTGTGCAGACACTCGGAGCCGTGACCGGAATCGTCGTCATGGTCGCGCCTGTATGCCAAGTGTGTTCTGTGCAGCGCCAGCATGCATGCGCCAAGATAGTCGGCTTCACTCTCTTCAGAGATGGCGTCGACCGCGTCGAAAGCGGCAGACGCCGCAGTAACGATGTCCACGCCAGTATCGCCCCATTGGCGGACTTCGCTTTGCTTGCGGTGTCCGTCCTCGATCTCGATCCGGATTACGGCTTCGATTTCACGCCGTAACTCTGGAAGCGCTGTTTTTTTGTCTGAGTTCTTCATTTTGGTTCACACGTTTCGATGCATCAGTATAGGAAGCCGCGCAAAGGATCAACCGTCTATACGTGCATTCCTTCCTTGCGCATCAGCCCGGCCCTGACAAGACGAAGAATCGGATAGTCGAAACGCCCGCCGAGTTCCTCGTGAACAGGCGTGAGTTCCATGATTCCTCTTGATCGGAACGCCGTGATGGCATCGCGAATTTCGGACACTTCTTCCTCGGAAAGCGCACAGGCTTGTTGCCAGTCCAGCAGCCCATGGGTCACTGCCTGCGTGAGATGCCCCCAAATGGTTGAGGGTTTGAGGGCGCGTTTTTGCGCAACCGTTTCCACGTCACCATATTCCTTGAACAAGGTGGCGGTTTCACGCACGGTCTCATTTGGTCCGGAACTCTTCTGCTTGGCTGTGTCCAGCGCCTTTGGATGCATCGGAACGTCGTCCGGCCTGCCATGCAAGGCCTCATGCCCTTTGAGAAGATCGAGGAAAATGCCTCCGAAGCTCTCCAGCTTGACTGCACCAATGCCGCTGAGACGGCTGATCTCGTCCAAATCCTTTGGCCTGTATCGGACCATTTCGAGAAGGGTGCGGTCCGTAAACACCGCATACGGCGGGACACCGCGCTCCTCGGCCAGTTCCTGCCGTTTGGCCCGCAGGGCCTCGAAGAGCTGCCTTGCCTCGCTGGTGCTGATGGCTCCGTCCTCGTCAATGCGTTCACCTTTGGTCTTTCTGCGCGAAGGCTTGAGCATGATCGGGTCGGTGCGAAGCGTCACGGACTTTTCGCCGCGTAACACCTGCCATGAGCGTTCGTTCAGCTTGAGTCCGCCGTGGCCTTCAATGTCCACGTCCAGCAGGCCGGAGGAGGCGAGTTGGCGGTACACGGAGCGCCACTCCTGATTCGAGAGTTCCTCGCCGATGCCGAAGGTCGAGAGCTGGTCGTGCCCGAACTGCTCGGTTCGTCCGTTGTGCTTTCCCTTGAGCACGTTGGCCAGATGCTTGGCTCCGAAACGCTGTCCGGTCCGGAAAATGTTGGAGAGGGCCTTCTGCGCGGCCACGGTGCCGTCCCACGTGTCGGGCGGGTTGCTGCATGTGTCGCAGTTGGCGCAAGGCTCAATGGATTCCCCGAAATACGAGAGCAGGGCCTGTCGGCGGCAGCTTGGCGTTTCAAGAAAGGCCATGATGGCGTCGAGCTTGCGGTGTTCCACGAACTTGCGGCGATCATCGGCCTCGTTGCCATTGATCATGGAGCGCATGATGGCGAAGTCCTGAAGTCCGTATGTCATCCACGCATCGGCGGGGAGACCGTCGCGTCCCGCGCGCCCCGTCTCCTGATGGTAGGCCTCAAGGCTTCTCGGTGGTTCAAGGTGGGCCACGAAGCGAACGTCCGGCTTGTCCACGCCCATGCCGAAGGCACGGTGGCGACCATGATCAGCCCTTCTTCGCGCATGAAGCGTTCCTGATTGGCGTGGCGTTCCTCGGCGCCCAGCCCGGCGTGATACGGCAGGGCGTTGTGTCCGTTTTTGTTCAGGAATGCCGCGGTCTGTTCGGTCTTCTTGCGGCTGACACGGTACACGATGCCGGAGTCGCCCTGATGGTTGTCACGGATGAATTGCAGAAGCTGGCGCTGGGGTTGGTCCTTTGGGAGCACAGTGTAGCGGATGTTTGGCCTGTCAAAGCCGGTGGCGAAGATTTGCGCGTCCTGAAGCCGCAGGTGGTTGAGGATGTCCTGCCGGGTCGGGCCGTCGGCCGTGGCGGTCAGGGCCATGCGCGGCACCCCCGGGAATCGTTCGGGGATGATGGAAAGCTGGAGGTATTCGGGCCGGAAGTCGTGTCCCCACTGGGAAACGCAGTGCGCCTCATCAATGGCGAACAGATTTGGTTGCAGTCTCGCCAGCCTGTCGAGGAACTCCGGACGACAGAGGCGCTCCGGGGCCACGTAGAGAAGGTCGAGGCGGCCGTATTCCAGATCCGCCTGCACTTCGTTCATCTCCTGCATGGACAGGGCGGAGTTGAGGCAGGCTGCGCGAACTCCCGCCTGCCTGAGGGCTGCCACCTGATCGCGCATGAGCGCAATGAGCGGGGAGACGATGACCCCGAAACCGTCCCGAAGCATGGCGGGAATCTGGTAGCATAAGGATTTGCCGCCGCCGGTTGGCATGAGCACCACGGCGTCGTTGCCTTCTGTCACGTGGGGGATGACGTCTCCCTGAAGGCCGATGAAGTCGTTGAATCCGAAAACGGTATGGAGCAGGTCGTGGGGAGTTGGCATGGTCGATAGGGAATATCGGACCCTCGGAGGCGGGTCAACTGTAGGCAGGGCAGGAAAGCATACACGAAGAGGCCCCGCATTCCGTGGAATGCGGGGCCGTATATATCTGGAGCCTTCAAGCAGAATTGAACTGCTGACCTCATCCTTACCAAGGATGCGCTCTACCTACTGAGCTATGAAGGCGTTGCAGCATTGAATTAATGTGCCGTGTGCGGTGAATTCTTTAGGGAATTGACGCAAACCTGTCAACCGGAAATTGCTTGCTCGGCACATTTTCCCGAACTTTTTTGGGCGCGGTGCGGGTTGACGGTTGGTTCGATACGGTGCGAGCAGAATCTAAACGAACAAGCAGAATATCAACTGGCGTCACCTGTTCTTGAAAAGACAAAGGGACCGGATTTCTCCAGTCCCTTTTGGGGTAGTCTAATTCTGGTCGGGATGAGAGGATTTGAACCTCCGACCCCTTGAACCCCATTCAAGTGCGCTCCCAGGCTGCGCTACATCCCGACGCGGGTTGTTTAACTATGTGTATGAGCCGAAGATGTCAACCGTTTTCTGGAGAAGATTTCGATTTTTCTCGCAAGCGGGCGGAAAAAACTGAAAGTGGGGTCGTTCAGTAGGGATTGAGATTATAATTAATGTTTGCCATGTGCCTTATTAGAAGTGATAGTCATGGTGGCAAAATCAATATTCAAGAGGTGTTATCATGCTGAATAATCTGCGGTTAGGGGTCAAGCTGGCTCTTGGTTTCGCCATAGTTCTCGTTTTGACGGCTGTTGTCGCTATTGTTGGTTTCCGAGGCCTGTCTTCGGTGGGGAGCCGTGTTGAGAAGGCAGATGATGTCAACAGGCTTGTCCGGTTTATCCTTGAAGGTCGTGTTGAAGAAAAGAATTACATGCTTCGAGGCGATAAGGAGCACTTGGAAAAGCATTCGAACGTGTTGAAATCGCTGTTGGAGCAGACTGAACTCACCAAAAGCAAGTTTGACCGTCAGGCCAACAGGGATCAAATGACGGAAGTCTTTGAAGCGGTTCGGCGTTATGAAACTGCGTTTGAAGACTATGTTGCGCTTGCCGCACAAAAAGATCAGGCCATGGATGACATGCGGGCGAGCGCGCGAAAAGCCCTGCGTGATACCGAATTGCTTCGGGCCACGCAAAAGAAAGAGCTTCAAAAGCTCATGGAATCGGGTGACGCCAGTCTGCGCGCAATGAACGACAGGCTCCAAAAGGCGGACGACACGAACCGCATGATCAAGTGGTTTCTTGAAGCCAGAAAGAATGAAAAGGAAGTCATCATTTCCGGCGAGCAGCGCTATCTGGACGACAACCTCGCCGCTATGGAAGGAATCATTGCCCTTGCAAAAGACGTCAAACAGCGGTTCCGTGACCCTGCCAACCAGATAAAGGTCGACACCATTACCTCTTCGCTCGCCGAGTATCAGCAGCGCTTTGCCGACTACCTGAACCTTACGGATAAGCAGAAACAGGCTGAACAGATCATGGTTGATGCTGCCCGGAATGCCCAGAAAGTGTGCGCACAGGCGCGGGCAGACCAGAAAGCGCTCATGGTAACGGAAATGGATGCCGCGACCGTTACCATGTTTGCCGGTGCTGGTGTGGCCATCATGCTCGGCATCATCGCAGCCGTGTTCCTGACCCGCTCCATCACTCGTCCGGTGCGGCAAGGTGTCGACTTTGCCCGTGCCATGGCTGACGGTGATTTTACCAAGCATCTCGACATAGACCAGAAGGATGAAATAGGCACCTTGGCCGCGGCGTTGAACACCATGGTTCAAAAGCTGCGCGACGTGGTCGGTGACGTGCGCTCCGCAACAGATAACGTCGCTTCTGGCAGCGAAGAACTCTCCGCAGCCGCCCAGACGCTGTCACAAGGGGCGACAGAGCAGGCAGCGTCCATCGAAGAAGTGTCTTCCTCAATGGATCAGATCGGCAAGAACATACGCCAAAGCGCGGACAATGCCCACGAGACCGAAGGCATTTCGCACAGTGCGGCCGAAAGCGCCCGCGAGTCCGGACAGGCGGTTGGCAAAACCGTCGACGCAATGAAGAACATTGCCGAGAAAATATCCATCATTGAAGAGATCGCCCGGCAGACAAATCTGTTGGCTCTGAACGCAGCCATCGAAGCTGCCCGAGCTGGCGAACACGGCAAGGGATTTGCCGTGGTGGCCGCCGAAGTCAGAAAGCTCGCCGAACGTAGCGGTCAGGCCGCAGGGGAGATCAGCGAACTTTCCGCCAACAGCGTTGCCGTGGCCGAACAGGCCGGGAAAATGCTCGACGAGCTGGTGCCGAACATCAACCGGACTGCCGAACTTGTTCATGAAATCGCAGCTGCAAGCGCGGAACAGAACAGCGGGGCGGAAGAAGTCAACAAAGCCATTCAACAATTGGACACGGTTATCCAGCAGAACGCCTCCAGCTCAGAAGAAATGGCCTCCACCAGCGAAGAACTGGCCGGGCAAGGCCAGATGCTTCAGCAGACCATGTCGTTCTTCAGGATAGGCAACGATTCGCAATCCCGTCGCAAAGCCGCCGTCAAGCCCCATCGCAATGCGCTGGAGCCCCCTAAGGAGCGCGCAAAAACTGCTCCTGAAACAAAGGCATTACAATCCGGTGTCTCTCTTGATATGGAGGATGACAGCGAGTTTGAAAGATTCTAATTGATTGGACGGCCAATTACCCACTATGGTAGTAACGAATTACAACGCTTGAAAAAGTGAATCCCACAAAAAGCATTGGGAGGATGCCATGAGCGAAGAAGCAATCAAAGATATCAACCAGTTCCTGACGTTTACGCTGGGCAAGGAGATATTTGCGCTCGATATAGGGACAGTTCGCGAAGTGCTTGAACTGACGTCCATCACCAAGATTCCGCGTACGCCGGAATTCATGCGGGGTGTCATCAACCTGCGCGGACATGCCGTTCCGGTAGTGGACATGCGCCAGAAAATGGGCATGTCGCAAGGCGAAGATACGGTTGATACCTGCATCATCATCGTCGAAATCGAATTTGAAGGCGAGCTGACCATCATGGGAGCTTTGGTCGATTCCGTGCGTGAGGTCTTTGAAATGGCCCCGGATACCATCGAGCCCGCCCCGAAAATGGGTGCTGCCGTCAATGCCGAATACATCAAGGGTATGGGGCGACAGGACGGTCTCTTCATCATCATTCTGGAAATCAACAAGATTTTCAGCGCAGAAGAACTCGCGATGGCACGCGGCATGGCAGGCGACAAGGAAGAGAATCAGGAAGAAGCCGCATAAGACCAGATCGTTATGGATCAAAAGCCCGCTCCAGATGGAGCGGGCTTTTTTGTTGCTATTATCGGTAGGACAAGGCCAGCATGCCTCCGGCGGCCCTCCGGGGGCTTAAACCCTTTTCCAAAAGGGTTTAAGAATCCCAAAACGTTTTGGCTTGCCTTCGGCGCAATTGTTCGACAACGCGAGGTTTTCGCTTGGAGCAAACGCATTCAAGTCAGGGATTGCAAAGGGGATTATCCCCTTTGCCGGGTGCAGGGCAGCGCCCTGCCCGCCGGAGGCATTCTTTTCGTATGCTTGCGGCAAGCTCTGGATGAATGTATGAAATCTGCTAGACGAATAAACGCAACTCGAAAGGAGAGGACATGGAAATTCTTCGGATTATCATTTCGGTTTTGCTGCCGCCGCTTGGGGCGTTCCTGAAGGTCGGCCTCGGGTTGCAGTTCTGGATCAACCTGATCTTGACTCTTTGCGGATACTTCCCGGGTCTGGTGCATGTCATCTGGCTGCTGGCCAGAAAGTAGGGGAGTCTTCTAGTAAATGAAAAATGCCCGGCAGTTGCCGGGCTTTTTTTTTATCTGAATTCGCCGTCCAGCAGCAGGTGGGAGAAGTAGCCCACTGTGAAGGCTGCATAAAACTGGTAGAACGGCATCATGTCTGGTGGGTTGAAGAGGATGGCCGGGATCAGGATTATGGGTAGTGGCACCACGAGCATGGCCCACCATGTGTGGGTCCAGCCGCGGTGCGAACCGATGGGCGGCAGCATGGCGAGAAAGCCGAGCCATGCGGCCCAGATGTAATACTTTTTTAGTATCAGTCCAAGGTCTACGGCTGCGAAGATCAGGTAGAAAAGATTCTGCCCTTTGGATTCCGTGTCTGTATCCGGGAAGAGGGCTCCCATAAGGCAGAAGCCCATGAGGGCGGCGATGAGCAGCGGGTTCATGTGCAACAGGCCGAACATGACAGCGCCGGTGGCGGCCATGCCGCCGACGAATGTACCGCCTGCGAGGTGTCCTTTGTATCCGGGCATGCGCGGCAGAGTACCCGCAACCCCAGCACACGGCAAGTCCGATTATAGGTGCCTCCGGCGGCCCTCCGGGGGCTTAAACCCTTTTCCAAAAGGGTTTAAGAATCCCAAAACGTCTTACCTTGCCTTCGGCGGCGGAGTTCGTGCGCATTACGGGATAGTGTTGCTGGCAAGGGCCGAAAGGCAGGTGGGGATTCCCAAGGGTATGGCCCTTGGGCGAGTGCAGAGCAGCGCTCAGCCCTTCGGAGGGCCGCCGGAGGCATAAAAAAGGGGCTTCCATGTGGAAGCCCCTTTTCATTATCAATCGTTCTTTAGTTACATGGCACCGTGCTTCTGAAGCTCGTCGATCTGTCGGTCGACTTCTTTCTGGAGCTTGGCGGGCAGGCCCATGACGTCGGTGTTGAGGAAGCCGCGCACGATGGTGGAGGTGGCTTCGTCTTCGTCGAGTCCTCGGGCCATGAGGTATTCGATTTCGTCCTGTGCGATTTTGCCCACGGATGCTTCGTGGGACAGCTCGACGCCTTCGAGGCAGCCGTCCAGCTCGGGGATGGCCCAGATGCGACCTTCGCCGAGGATGAGCCCCTGGCATTCGAGGTGGCCGCGGGAGGGCACGTGGTTGGCGCCGATGTGTCCGCGGTTGATGATGGTTCCGCCGGTGGAGATGGTGCGTGCGATGATTTCGCAGCGGGTGTCCGGGGCGTCCATGACAACGCGGTTGCCCATGTCGAGGTGCGAGCCTTCGGGGGCCACGACCACGGAGTTGAAGCGGGCGCGGGCGCCTTCACCCTTGAGGGTGATGGAAGGGTACATCTGCAGGTCCTTGACCGGCTTCATCAGGATGTAGTTGTTGAGGAGCACGCCGCCTTCCTCGACCACGCCGGCAGAGCGCGGGCGCACGGAGACGTTGCTGCCCCAGTTGTGCACCATGGTGAAGGTAAGCTTGCCGCCTTTTTTGACGTAGAACTCGGAGATGCCGAAGTGCGCGCCGGAGGTGGTGCCGTGGGCGACCGAGCAGCCGGTGATGATGTGCAGTTCGGAGTTTTCCTCGACCACCACGATGTTGTGCACGTTCTGTCCGACCTGATCCGCTTTGAGGAAGAGGCAGGACTGGACGGGCTTTTCAATCTTGGCGCCGGGCTTGGTGCGGATGAAGTAGCCGCCGTGGGTGTTGGCGGCGGTGTTCCGGGTGTACTCGTCCTTGTCCTTGTCGATGAGTTTCCAGCGGTATTCGGTGAGGCCGTCGTATTTTTCGATGGCGTCCTTGATATCGAGGATTTCAACGCCGGGATCATTGGATTTGCAGTGCACGTTGGAGTGGTCCATCTGCAGGAAGGAGCCGCTTCGGTTGGCGTCTTCCACGTCCACGCCGGACATGATCAGGGTTTCCTTGTCCTGTGCGTCGAGGGTGCTCAGGTCGTCGATCTTGTCGCGGCTGAGACCGTCGAATTTGAAATCGCTAAGCTTGACTGTATCGCTCATGATTGTCTCCGTTCCGGCTTATTTCAGGCAACGAACGCATTCCTGGTATCCGTAAGTGCGGATGTGTTCCAGGATGTCCCTCGGGCGCGCTTCGCAGCAGAGGTGTCCGTTGTAGAGCACCTGACCGCGGTCGGCGTTGACGTAGTCGAGAATGTAGCCGGTGTGGGTGATTATCAGGCCGGAGGTCTTCGACTGTTCCTTGATTTCCTTGAGGGACTGGTCCGGGCGGGCGTTGATGCGGCCGTCCAGCAGCTGGCGACAGACCTTGCCGATGAGCTGCATGTTCTCGAGGTCAACGCCGGACTCGGGCTCGTCGAAGAGCACGAGGCTGGGGCGCTGGGCCATGAGCTGGAGCAGTTCGGAGCGCTTGATCTCGCCGCCGGAGAAGCCCGCGTTGATGTCCCTGTCGAGGAACTGTTCGAAGTTGACTTTGCGCGACAGGTCTTCCACGTCCACTTCGTCGCCCTGTCCGCAGAGCTGGACGAGATGGCGGGTGCGCAGGCCGTGAATGGTCGGCGGGCGTTGGAATGACATGCCTACGCCGAGCCGTGCCCGTTCGTAGGTGGGGGCGTGGGTGATGTCTTCGCCCCGGAACGTGATTTTGCCTTTGGTGACGGTGTATCCGGCGAAGCCCATGAGAGTCATGAGCAGGGAGGTCTTGCCCGATCCGTTCGGGCCGAAGAGGATAAAGGTTTCCCCTTCCTTGATCTCGAGGTCGATGCCTTTGATGACCTCTTTGTCGCCGATATTCACGTGAAGATTTTCTATTTTGAGCATTGCGTTTCCTCGCTTTCGTACCTTGCGGCTTGCGCAAAGGGAGGCATACTTGAGCAAGCCCCCGAAGTCCAGTGGGAAATGGGCGTTTGCCGATGGCTCGTCCTTCGCGGGTTTGCCCGCCGGGGCCGAATGGTATATCCATGCCTCATCCGGCAACCCCGAATATCGCATGATATGGAGTTATACGCCATGGGCAAGAAAAAAAAGAAACTCGGTTCGCTTGATGATCTTTCCAAGCTCCGGCTCGAGCCGGAAAAGCCGAAGGATTACGCATCACAGCTTCTTGAGAAAGCCAAAAAGAAGCGGCAGAGCGAATACGCCGAGGAGACCGAGATAGTCGAAGAGGCGCAGGAACCGGACGAGGCCGATCTGTTTTTCAACGCCATGCAGGGCGTGGACCAGCTTTCCGGCAGCGGCCGAGAAGTCGCGGCCAGCAAGCCGAAGGTCAAGAAGAGCGCTCTGAAAAAGGACGCGGAGAAAAAGGCGCTCGATGATTTCCTGAGCGGCAACATAGAGTTTGAGCTGGAGCATACGGAAGAATACATGCACGGATATGTGCGCGGACTCGATTCCAAGATATTCCAGCAACTCAAGGCCGGGACCCTGAGCCGGGAGGCGCATGTGGACATGCACGGCCTCAATTCCGATCAGGCCTTTGATACGCTGCTTTTCTTCATCCGGGAGAGCTACTTGCAGAACAAACGTTGTCTGCTGGTGGTGACAGGGCGCGGCCGGAATTCTCCGGGCGGCAGGAGCGTTCTCAAGCAGGAAATCCAGACATGGCTCACCCGCGAGCCGCTTCGCCGCATCGTGCTGGCCTTCTGCACCGCGCTGCCCAAGGACGGCGGTGGCGGTGCGCTCTATGTGCTCCTTCGCAAGCAGAAGAAGCAGCAGGGCAAGGTGAAGTGGGACAAACAGATGAACTGGGAATCCTAAATGGGACATCTCGTCGCAAAGGATCTGTACCGGGAACTCGGCCGAAAGCTTGATGACACTGCGGTGCGAATGCCGTGGTCCGACTCGCTTTATGCCATGCTGAAGGCGCTTTACTCCCCGCAAGAGGCCGAACTGATTGTGCATATGCCGTTTCGCCCGGCCCGCGCGGAGCGAATAGCCGAGTTGACAGGCGTGGGCGAGCCGAGGCTCTCGACCATGCTCCACGACATGTGCCGCAAAGGGCTTGTCTGTGACATCTGGCGGGACGATCATTACCTTTATATGATCAGCCCCTTTGTCATCGGGTTTTTCGAGTTCACCATGATGCGCACCCGTGGCGAACTGGAACCGCATCGTTGGGCCGAGCTTTTTCAACGATACATGTTCGGGGACAAATCTTTTCTGGAGGCAAACTTCGGCGACGGCCAGCAGGTTTCGGTCATGCGCGCGTTGCCCCATGAAGAGACGGTTACGCAGTCCGATCACGTAGAGATTCTCGATTATGAAAAGGCCTCGGCCCTGATTGACGCCCAGCAGTTCTTTGCAGTGGGGCTGTGTGCCTGTCGCCATGAAAAGCATCACCTCGGCAAGCAGGGGTGCGACGTGGGTCTTGAGACCTGCACCTCCATGGGCAGTGCTGCGGAGTTTCTGGTCAGAAACGACTTTGCACGGGAAATCTCCAAGGCCGAGATGCTCGATATCCTCGCCCGCTCAAAGGACAAGGGGTTCACGCTTTCAACGGATAATGTGAAGCAGGACGCGGGCTTCATCTGCCATTGCTGCGGGTGTTGCTGCAACCTGATGAACGGCATCAAGTATAGCGGCTACCCGGGTGTGCTGGTGTCGTCGAGTTTCATCGCGCTTTGCGACGAGGACGCCTGCAACGGCTGCGGTAAATGCGCCAGAGCCTGCCCGATCGACGCAATTTCCATTCTTGAAAACGGAAAGACCGAAAACGGTCGCGCACGTAAATTTGCGCTGGTGGACGCTGAAATGTGCCTCGGATGCGGAGTGTGTGCGCTCAAATGCAAGACCGGGGCGCTCGAGTTGCATCGGCGCAAGCAGAAGGTCTTTCATCCCGAGGACAGCTTCGAGCGGGTTATTCTTCAGTCGCTTGAGCGCGGAACCCTGCAGAATCTCGTCTTCGACAACCCCAACAGCCGGGCCGAAGGGTTCATGCGTTCGCTTCTCGGCGGATTTCTCAAGCTCAGCCCGGTAAAGAAGGCCCTTATGGGGGATGCGTTGCGTTCGCGTTTTCTGGCGGCGATACGAAGCGGGGCAGGGCAATAAGTCGTAAAAAACGGCGCGTCCCTCGACGCGCCGTTTCTGTTTATGCCTTGGTCAGAATATCTTCCAGTTCGATGAAGAAGCGGGCGAGCTGCTCCTTGCCGATGGTGAGCGGCGGGACAAGCCGGAGGATGGTGCCCTGCGTCAGGTTGCAGACGATGCGGCGGTCCAGCAGCGCCTTCCAGACGTCCTTGCCGTCGAAGGTGAGCTCGATGCCCAGCAGCAGTCCTTTGCCACGGGCTCCTGTCACTTTTTCGGGGTGTCGTTCAGCCAGTGCCGCAGCCTGATCCTTGAACCAGAGTTCAAGCTCGGCAGCGCGATCGGCAAGCCTGTCTTCGTTCATGATGTCCACGACTTTGGCCGCAACAGCCGAAAGGACTGCACCGCCGCCGAACGTCGTGGCATGTGAGCCGGGCGCAAAGCCCTTGGCGATTTCCTCGGTGGCGAGGACCGCGCCCATGGGCAGACCGTTGGCCAGTGCCTTGGCCGAGGTGAAAATGTCCGGAACCAGATCATAGTGTTGGTGCGCCCAGAATTGTCCGGTGCGGCACAGTCCTGTCTGGACTTCGTCCACGATGATGAGGAACCCGCGTTCGTCGCGCAGCTTCTTCAATTCCTCGACATATTCTTCTGGAAGCGGGCGCACGCCGCCTTCACCCTGCACCATTTCGATCATCACGGCTGCGGTCTTGTCGGATATGGCGCTCTTGAGCGCGCCCATGTCCGCAAACGGCACGGTGATGAATCCGGGCGGCAGAGGGTCGAAACCGTCCTTGATCGGGCCTTCCTGCCCGGTGGCGGTCAGGGTGGAGAGGGTGCGGCCGTGGAAGGATTTTTCCAGCGTAACGACTTCAAACGCCTCGGTATGGCGAACCTTGCGCATGTAGCGGCGGGCGAGCTTGATGGCCCCCTCATTGGCTTCCGCACCGGAGTTGCAAAGGAAGACTCGGTCTGCGGCGCAGGTGTCGAGCAGTTTTTCGGCAAGGTCGAGCTGTTCGTTCTGATAGAACAGATTGGAAACGTGAACCATTTTGCGGGCCTGCTCGGCCATGACCTCTGCCAGTTCCGGGCGGCTGTGGCCGAGGCTGCATACGGCGATGCCGGAAAGCAGGTCCAGATATTCGTTTCCGTCGAGGTCGAAGAGGGAACAGCCTTCGGCGCGCGACACCGCAAGCGGATAGCGGCCGTAGGTCTGCATCATCAGGGATTGTTCCCGCTGCTTTATACTTTCAAATGATCTGGTCATGGTATTCTCTTATATCTGTATTGATCGAAATCGTCTCGGGCCGTGGACGTGTTTGTGGGCTTTGTTTTAGCGCGCCATCCGTGCGGGGTACGGTCGTCGTTTCGTGCCTGAGACGTGGGGGAGCGTAATCATTGGTGAACCTTATAAGAAAGAGTTCGGCAGAGCGGAAGGTTGAAGGGCTTCTGCGACTGCGGGCCTGTCAGGAGTTCTCAATCGCTCGAATGGCTTTGCGTGTCAATAACCGTGCGCATGAAGAAATTGTGATCTTGTTACAATAATGTATTTATATAGTTTTTTCTAGTTATTATATTCTGTTTATGGGTCTTCAGTCTGGTTATTGTTGGTCCGATTTCTCATATTTATGCCTATGAGCAATGTTTCACAAACATTTTCTCTTTAGGGCAGGAGATAAATTTAGAAAAAAGGATGAATTGTTGTTGGGGCGCAAAATATGCAGGTCTTTTGTGATGAATCGGATTGTCATATCATCTTAATTCGGAGAGAGACTGTGGTTTGTCTCTGCGAAATATATCTCGATTTCAGTGGGTTGAGTTGGGGGTTCATGTGTTGTTAATTCGTGCTTTTCTGCCCGGTGGAAGGTGTGTGCCCCTCCTTGACACGGTCTCGTTGCTGTGGAATTGTTGCGGCTCATGAATTAGTATGTATTTTTTGACTTTTGTGTAAAACGGATGAAACGGAGTTTGTGTTGAGGTCTGTCTTTTGAGACGAAAATGAAAACCTCAGGCGGAGTGTCTACTTTGCTGTTTGAGCCAATTAATAAGAATTACCATGAGTTTTGCGTTGATCGTGATCGCGACCTGTGCATTGACTGTGAGGTCTGCGTTCGTCAATGCACCTACGGCGTTCACCGCATGGACGATGCTCGCGGAAAGGTCGTTCATGACAATTCCAAGTGCATCGGCTGCCATCGCTGCGAGGCGCTTTGCCCCACAGGGGCACTGAACATCCGGCTCAGGCAGTCGGATTTTCGTCCCAATGCCAACTGGAAGCCTGTTTTTTTGAACAACATCTACAAACAGGCCGACACTGGCGGCGTGCTGCTGGCCGGGATGGGGTCGCCCGTGGACATACCTGTCTACTGGGATCGCCTGCTTCTGGATGCAAGTCAGGTGACGAACCCGTCCATCGACCCGCTCCGCGAACCAATGGAGCTCAAGACGTTCCTTGGGGCCAAGCCCAAAGGGCTGGATATCGAGACCGGAGCGGACGGCAAACCGAAACTCAAGACGAAGCTCACCCCCCAGCTTGAGCTGGACGTGCCTATCATGTTCGCGGCCATGAGCTTCGGGGCCATCAATTTCAACCTGCACACCGCCATGGCCATTGCCGCCACCGAGACCGGGGTTGCCTACAACACCGGCGAGGGCGGGTTGCATAAGTCATTATACAAATACGGACCCAATACCATCGTACAGGTCGCGTCCGGTCGTTTTGGCGTGCATCGAGACTACCTGAACGCCGGGGCGGGCATCGAGATCAAGGTCGGGCAGGGGGCCAAGCCGGGTATCGGCGGCCATCTTCCGGGCGAGAAGATTAATCAGGCCGTGTCCGAGACGCGCATGGTCCCGCTCGGGTCCGACGCCATCAGCCCGGCCCCGCATCACGACATTTATTCCATTGAAGACCTGTTGCAGCTCATTTTTGCGCTCAAGGAGGCCAGCGAGTACCGCCTGCCGGTGTCCGTCAAGATCGCGGCGGTCCATAACGTGGCGGCCATCGCCTCGGGCGTGGTCCGTGCGGGGGCCGACATCGTGACCATCGACGGCATGCGCGGCG
>NZ_BBCB01000003.1 GCF_001311825.1 Salidesulfovibrio brasiliensis JCM 12178
ATATGAGCGGGCTTTTTTGCGTCAACATGGCATGGTTCCACAAATACACAAACGGCAGGCAGGGACGGCTATGCAACTTCCAAAGCAGCCATTTACGGCATATTTGGCACCTCGGGGTTTTGTCAGCGACCTCGTGCGTGAACTTGGTGGAAAGCGGGCAGGCCTCGTGGTTCGGGACAGGTTGGTCCTTCGCCCCGGCGAGCCTGTCGAGTCCGCGTGGGCGCACAATGTCTGGTTTGATCCCCAGGTCATCACTATTTCGTCCATCAAGGACGCGGCCCGCCAACTGAAGGCGATCCAGCGCAACTGGAGCCTGTATTCCGTTGACAACCACCGCCGCGCAAAGCTCATTCAGGAGCAACTCCCTCACGTTTCAGCCAAGCCGATCCCGTTCGGCAGTCCTCTTCCTGACAGCCCGCTCGGCTCGTGGACCCTCTGGAGTCACGACACCGTCATTGCATCGCCGACATGCTCCAGCCCTGTGTCGGATGGTGAATACTATTTCGTGGAAAACAAAACAGATCCGCCCAACCGCGCATATCTCAAGCTGTGGGAGACGTTTACCCGTCTGAACCGTTTTCCGCGCCCCGGCGAACTCTGCCTTGACCTTGGCAGCAGCCCCGGCGGCTGGAGCTGGGTTGCAGCCGAGTGCGGGGCCTATGTATTCAGCATCGACAAAGCGCCGCTGGACGGAAGGATTGACCGTCACCCACGCATTCAACACTGCATCGGCAGCGGATTCGGTCTCGATCCCCGACATTGCGGCACCATAGACTGGCTATTCTCGGACATGGCCTGTTACCCCGAGCGTCTGTACAATCTTGTGACCCGTTGGCTTGAGCTTGGCCGATGCAGGAATTTTGTCTGCACCGTCAAGCTGCAGGGCGAAGAATATGCCAAAGATCTTGAACCCTTTATGGCCATCCCCGGCTCTCGTCTCATGCATCTGTCTCACAACAAGCATGAGCTGACCTGGGTTCTTTTCGACACGATCTAATACTGCTGGCATACCCGGCCGGTTGTGCTATGGCTTGGGTATGAAGGTCTTTTCAGCCATACTTTTTTTTGCGGTCCTGCTCGGCCCGCTGTCGGCTTCAGCTTTGGAACTGGCGCTGCCTCTTTACGCAGGTGCCAGCGATCCTGTGCTGGTCGAAATGGTTGATCTTGATCCGCGCCCCGGTTCGTGCGACGCCAATGGCGGCGAGCTGGCGCGGGACGGCTCTCGATACACGGCGCTCATGCTTCCGGAGCGCCTGGTGCACCATGGGGTATACGTCCTTGCGGCAGCCGCCGGTCGTGTCTCCCGCGTCGGCATGACCGACTCCGGCGCTGTGAGCGTCTCCATAATGCACGACAACAACTGGCAGACGACCTATGCAGGGATAGCCCCGGATTCCCTTTCCGTGTCGGTGGGGAACACTGTGGAGCAAGGTGCGCCGCTCGGTCTTCTGGCCCATGGTCGAAAAGGTATTCACTCTGCGCTTCAGTTCATGGTCACGCGAGCAGGTCGGGCGTACTGTCCTTTCTCCGGTGTTCCTGAAGGCGGCGGCTGCGGCTCACGAGGTGTACCCATGTGGACCATGCGTGCCGAGCTTGCCATGGCGTATCGCTCCGAGGCGGTCGTTGACGCAGGATTCGGGTTCAATTCACCAGCAGGGGTGGTCTTTCCTGCGCCGCCTTTTGCGTTTCCGGCTCAATCCGATCCGGTGTTCTGTGCCACGGTGATGGGAGCCCGGTCCGGAGACATCATGCACCTCTCCATCCACTCGGGACATTCGCCTGTTGCAACGCGTAAAATCGTCATTCAGCATGAGAAGAAAATCACCTCGGAATGCCTTGCGGTCCCAGCCCGCTCTGGGCTATCCAAGAGCTTCCGGGGCGAGATGCGCCTCGAGCGGGAGCGTGACGGGATGCGGGCAACAGTGCTCAAGGCCTCGGCTTCCGGAAGCTGGAGGTAGCATGTATTTCGAGAGCCCGAACGGCTCAGACACCGAGTTTTTGCCGCCGGACGTTCTGAGCCGGGAGGATGTCGCCCGTCAGGCACAGGCCATCAAGGCTTCCGGCGCATTCTGTTTTTCCGATTACATTCCGTTTGGGCTGATGGTTCTCAACGATCACCGGCAGGCTGTTTTCGCCAATCGCGGTGCGCTGCGCATGATCGATGCGGAGTCGGCCGCAGATGTGGTGGGCAAACGCCCCGGCACGATTTTTCGTTGTATTCACGCCAACAGCCGGGAGAACGGTTGCGGCACGACGGTTTTCTGCCGGGAGTGCGGGGCGGCCAATGCCATCAAATCGTCGCTGGGCGGGACCGAGGCGCAGGGAGAGTGCCGGATGCTTTGCGAGCGCGGTGACGGTCCGGAAGCCGTGGATCTTCGCGTCACCGCTGCACCGTACGTCAGTGAAGACGGTGAGCAGTTTACCGTGTTCTCACTGGAAGACATATCCGCAGACAAGCGCCGCCGGGTGCTTGAGCGCGTTTTCTTTCACGACATCCTCAACCACGCTGGGGGCCTGCGGGGCATGGCCCAGTTCATTGCGGGCAATCCGGGGTCCTTTGACGAGGAAATCGCCTCGGTCATGGCAATGACGCTTGAAAAGCTCCTGAACGAGATTCTTGCACACAAGGACCTGACCGCCGCCGAAAGTGGCGAACTCCATCCCGTATCCAAGCGTATCCATACGGTTGAGCACATCACCAACGTGGCCAGAGTGTATCGTAAGCACGTGGTCGCCGAAGACAAGCGGGTGGTGGTGGACCCCGCATCGGTTGATGTTTCCATGGATGTGGACCCGGTGCTCCTGAACCGCGTTATCGGCAACATGGTCAAGAACGCGCTGGAAGCCAGCGTCTCTGGCGAGGCAGTGACCATCGGCTGCCGTGAGGAACAGGGGGCTGTCGTGTTCAGCGTGCACAATCCGGGCGTGATGCCGGAAAAGGTCAAGCGGCAGGTGTTCAAGCGCTCCTTTTCTACCAAGGGCGTTGATCGCGGCCTCGGAACGTACAGCATTCTGCTTCTGGGCGAGAAGTATCTCGGCGGAAAGGTCGGGTTCAGCTCCGACGAAGGCTTCGGCACCGAGTTCCGAATAGCTTTGCCCGTGTAGAAAGGAAAACGGCCCGTCTCCTGCGAGACGGGCCGTTTTTTTCGTGCTGTTCAGGCGCGCTAGAGCACTTCGCAGCCGTCTTCGGTAATGAGCACTTCGTGTTCCCAGCGGATGCCGCCCCAGTCCGACCAGTACAGGCCGGGCTCCACGGTGACGATCATGCCGGGTTTGAGTTCGCCCTTGGCGTGGCGGCTCAGGCGTGGCGCCTCGTGAGTTTCAAGCCCAACCCCATGGCCGAGGCCGTGGGTGAAGTAGTCGGCGACGCCGCGTTTTTCCAGATAGTCCCACGACGCTTTCCAGCCGTCATAGCAGGTCAGGCCCGGTCGCAGGATGTCAATGGCAGCCTGTTGCGCGCCCTGAACCATCTCCAGAACCTCCCTGAAGCGGTCGGAGGGCGTGTCGCCCACCCAGAAGGTCCGCGTCTGATCGGAATTGTAGTTGTCAAAGCGGCAGCCGGTGTCGATGAGCACCAACTCGTTGTCGCGGAGCGGTTCGTCGGACGGCACACAGTGGGGCAGGGCAGCGTTTGGCCCAACGCCCACGATGGTGGAGAAGGCCAGCTCCTGAGCGCCGTTTTCGCGGAAGAATTTCTCGATCTCCCAGGCAATGTCTTTTTCGCTCCTGCCGGGTTCGAGCTGTGTTTCGATGTAGGCCATGAGCCGGTGGTTCAGGTCCATGGAACGCTTCAGGCGGGCGATCTCGTCTGCGTCCTTGATGACGCGCAGTTCCTCCACCAGTTCCTTGGCCGAAACCAGCTCCAGATGCGACTTGAGGCCTTCGTAATCGAAGAGGCTCATGGCTTCCGGTTCAAAGGCCACGGTTTTGTACCCCTTGCCCCGCAGGAACGTGGCGATGGTTTCCAGCCGCTTGGCCGAGTAGATGCAAATGTTTGCCTCGTCCCAGTGCCGTTTGGCCGCGTCCTCAAAGCGCGGGTCGGTGAAGAGGTAGTCCGGGCCGTCCTTGGTGATGCACAGCCAGCCGGAGGTCTCGTTGCACTGTCCGTCGTGCAGCTCGAAGCCGCTGAGGTAGTAGCGGTTGGCGGCGTGGGAGACGATGAGCGCGGGCAGGTCGCGTTCGGTCAGGAGTCGCTTGAGGTTCTGCCTTCTGGTTTCAAATGCGGTGTTATCCATGATTACTTCCGAGTGTAGGTTGTTTCCGGGGTTCCCTGAACGATGAAGTCGGCCCATTCCACGCCCTGCATGACGCTGTGATCCATGTTGGCCGCCTCGTACTTCCAGCCGCCGAAGCGACCGCGGGAGTAGATGCCCTGCGCCTCCAGCCGGGGCTGGATGTGATTCAGTCCGGCATCGCGCTCAAGGGTGGGCACCGGGTAGCCGTAGTCCACGCTGATCTCCCAGCGGGTCAGGATGTCAGGCTTTCGGGAGCCGTCCATGAGGGTCGTGTTCACGAGCCCGTCCACGGTGCGTTCCATGAGGCTGTCGAGCGCTTCCGGCTTGTGCTCCGAGTAGGACGTCTCGCACATGAAGGCGAGCTGGTTGCCGGGGTCGGCCGTATTGTTGGGCGAATAGTTGTGGAAGTTCGTGACCCTGTAGAAGGGGCAGTTGTCTTCCGGGAAATACATCCAGCAGCGGCTGTTGCGTTCGGACGGGGCCTTGACGTCAAGCCCCACGCCGCCCACATACACGCCGTTGCGCTTGAGCTTTTTGGTGGCTTCGACCATGGCTTCGTCTCGCTGGGCGAGCCACTGCCCGGCGAGAATATCCAGCGGGGCCGTGTTGAGCAGATGCTCGTATTCCACGGTCAGTCCCTGCTGCGTGGTGAGGGTCCGCGCCTGGCCGTCCACCTGCGCGACCGCCTGACCGTAGTGAATCTTTTCGCCGAGGGTGTCTGCCAGTCGGCGGAAGATTTCTCCGGTGCCGCCGTGCAGGGGGAAGAAGAAGGTGTTGTTCGGCCCCCAGCCCACGTCGTCTGTTTCAAGGACGATGTTCTTGATGACACCTTTGAGGTCCACCACGCTCACGCGCTCGCCGATCCAGTCGTACTGCATCAGCTCCGGCGGCGTGGCCCATACCTTGTAATTATAGGGCCAGAGAAAATGTCTGCCGATGCCTTTGCCGAAGATGTGCTCGATCCATTCGCCGAAGTTGTTCGGTCGTGTTTCGGGGCGTTTGCCCGGCAGAAGACCGCGAACGCATTCCCACCGGGCCTCGGGGGGCAGGTGGCGGATGTTGTTCTGGAACGGGTAGGGCACCCATGTCCCGCAGGAACGTACCCACGATTCGCGCTGGTGTTCGAGCCGGTCGTCGCCCATGAGGGTGTCCATGAGGCGGTCGAAATAGTTGTAATGGGAGAACACCACGTGACCGCCGATGTCCCATGTGAATCCGGCATTGTCGCGGAAACTGGCCGCCAGCCCGCCCGCGTGGTCGTTTCGCTCCAGAACCACGCAGTCGTGTTCGCCCAGTTCCGCCAGCCGGTGGGCGGCTCCAAGCCCGGTGGGACCGGCCCCGATGATGGCGTATTTCGTCTTCATGCACCCTCCTGATTTCCGGTGCCGTATTGCACGCTATATTGGCGTCACAATCAAGCCCGGACCGAAAATAACATGCCGCGAACATAGTGTAACTTACCTTTCGTTACGGTGTCACGGTTTCGTAACAGCATATTGGTACCACATCCGGGTCGACGCTGAGGCGTGTCAATTTTTGAGACCTGAAATACCTTTATCTGGAGGAAGAAATGAAAAAGTCCCTCATCGCCATTGTGGCGCTGCTCGTTCTGTCCGTGGCCTCTCTGGCCTCTGCCGCTGAAATCAAAGTCAAGGGTTCCACCACTGTTGACCCGGCCATGAAGAAGTGGGCCGCCGCCTACGAAAAAGCCAATCCCGGCGTGCATTTCTCCATCTCCGCCACCGGCTCCGGTGACGGCGCCAAGGCCATCATCAACGGCACTGCCCAGATCGGCATGATGTCCCGCGACATGAAGCCCGCCGAAGTTGAAAAGTGCAAGGCCAACGGCATCGAGCCCAAGCAGTTCGTGGTTGCCCTCGACTGCCTCGTGCCCATCGTGCACCCCTCCAACTCCGTCTCCGGCCTGAGCACCGACCAGCTCAAGGACATCTATCAGGAAAAGATCACCGACTGGAAGGCCGTCGGCGGCACCCCCGGCTTCATCGCCCTGTTCTCCCGTGAGACCAACTCCGGTACTTACGAAGTGTGGCACAAGAAAGTCATGAAGAAGGAAGACGAAGCCCAGCTCGTTTCCCGCATGCCTTCCAACGCCGCCATGCTGCCAAGATCGCCGGTAACAAGAAGGGCATCGGCTACGTGGGTCTCGGCTTCCTGAGCTCCTCCGTCAAGGCTCTCACCGTCAACGGTGTCGAAGCCAACGTCGAAAACGCCATCAACAAGTCCTACCCGCTTTCCCGCGGCCTGAACCTCTACACCGCTGGCGAGCCCACCGGTGAAGTCAAGAAGTTCATCGACTTCTGCATGAGCGCCGAAGGTCAGGCCATCGTGCAGGAAGTCGGCTTCGTGCCCGTCAACTAAGCGTCATTCCGAGAGGAATCGCTGAGCTAGACAAGTAAACCCGCCCGGGGTGCCACGCGCGCCCCGGCGGAATCCCTTGAAAAGGGGCCGGAGGAACAGATTCAATGAGAAGACAGACCAAGGAAAGAGTGATTCAGGGAATATTCTTCTCCTGTGCCAGCCTTTCCATCATCGCCCTGGGCTGATCATGTACTTCCTGGTCACGGAAGCCCTGCCGACCTTCACCGGCTTTGACGCCATGGGTGAACATCACAGCGGCGTCTCCTTTATAGATTTCATTTTCGGTGACAGGTGGATGCCCGTATCCGAGAATCCGCGCTGGGGGATTTTACCTCTGATCATGGGTTCCGTCTGGGTGACGCTCATCTCCTCGGCCATTGCCATTCCGCTTGGCATCATGACCGCCGTGTACCTTGCCGAGATCGCGCCGCCGAAAGTGCGTGAAATCGTCAAGCCCATGGTGGAACTGCTCGCCTCCCTGCCGTCCGTCGTCATCGGCTTTTTCGGGCTGGCGGTGGTCGCCCCCATCATGCTGGAGATTTTCAACATCCGC
The DNA here is from genome assembly GCF_001311825.1 of Salidesulfovibrio brasiliensis JCM 12178. GTDB lineage: Bacteria > Desulfobacterota > Desulfovibrionia > Desulfovibrionales > Desulfovibrionaceae > Pseudodesulfovibrio > Pseudodesulfovibrio brasiliensis. Next base: position 7,168 of record NZ_BBCB01000003.1, read on the forward strand.
TTCGGCGTGAACATGCTCAACGCGAGCATCATGCTGGCCTTCATGGCCGTTCCCACCATCACCTCCATCGCCGAGGACGCGATTCACTCCGTCCCCGATGAGTTGAAGGAAGGTTCGCTCGCGCTGGGTGCAACGCATTTCGAAACCATTCGCCGCGTCATTTTGCCCGCATCGCTTTCCGGCCTCTCCACGGCCGTCATTCTGGGCATGTCCCGCTCCATCGGCGAGACCATGGTCGTGCTCATGGTCGCAGGCGGCGCGCCGCGCATCCCGCAGACGATCTTCGATCCGGTCCGGCCCATGCCCGCAAGCATCGCCGCGGAAATGGGCGAGACCAGCTTCGGTCTGGAGATGCACTACTTCGCGCTGTTCGCCATCGCGATGGTGCTGTTCCTCATCACCTTCATGTTCAACCTGCTGGCTGACCACATCGCTCACAAGTACAAGCAGGTCGGCTCCGCCACCCTGTAAGGGAGAAGAACCATGTCCGAAACGGTTAGCGAAGTTGCCCAGATGCAGCGAAACGGTGATGAAGGCCGCCTTGCGCGGCGCAGGATCACCCAGCACTTCTGGTTCAATCTCTTCCGCTTTGCGGTGCTCATCAACGGTCTGGCCCTGTTCATCATCGTGGGCTACATGGTCTACTACGGCCTGCCCGCCATCAGCTGGGACTTTCTTACCGGAATGCCCACGGAAGGCGGCCTTGCCGGGGGAATCTTCCCCTGCATCGTGGGGACCTTTTACCTGAGCATAGGCTCCATGGCTCTGGCTCTGCCGCTGGGCGTGGCCGCAGCCATCTATCTTCACGAATACGCCAAACCCGGACTGGCCATGCGCCTTATCCGGCTGGCCATCAACAACCTCGCCGGCGTTCCGTCCGTCGTGTTCGGTCTCTTCGGCATGGCCTTCTTCGTGGCCGCGCGCGACCTCGGCGGCCTCGGCCTCGGCGTGTCCATCGCGGCAGGCGCCATGACGCTGGCGGTGCTCATCCTGCCGGTCATCATCGGTACCTCCGAAGAAGCGCTCCGGTCCGTGCCGGACACATTCCGCGAAGCCTCGCTCGGTCTCGGCGCCACCAAATGGCAGACCATCTTCAAGGTAGTGCTGCCTGCGGCGCTGCCCGGCGTGCTCACCGGCTCCATTCTGTCCATCTCCCGCGCGGCGGGCGAGACTGCGGCCATCATGTTCACGGCTGCGGCCAGCTACAACCCGCGCCTGCCCGCCTCCATCTTCAACGAGGTCATGGCCCTGCCGTACCAGATTTACAGCCTGTCCGTTTCCTCCACCGACCCGGAGGCGACCCTGCCGCTGCAGTACGGCACCTCATTGGTGCTCATCACGCTGGTGCTGGGCATGAACCTCGTCGCCATCGTCCTTCGTTCCAAGCTGCGCAAGCGTCTGGTACGATAGGAGCGCGGCTGTCCTGAAAATTTGAAGCCCCTGCCGTGATACGGCAGGGGCTTTTTGCTTCAGGGGCGGCTTACCCATTGCCAAACAGGGGCCCATGGGTATAATCGCGTCGTCAACCAAAGGAGAATCCGATGCTTTTGAAAGGAAAGAAAGCGCTCATCTTCGGCGTGGTCAATGAACGCAGCATTGCCTACGGCATCGCCAAGCAGTTCAAGGAGCAGGGCGCGCGCCTTGCTTTCAGCTACGCCGCAGATCCCATTAAACGCCGTCTGGAGCCCATCTGCGAGGAGCTCGGCGGCGAGTTCATGTTCAAGTGCGACGTCACCTCCGACGAGGAGTTGGCCGAAGGCGCGCAGCTGGTCAAGGACCAGTGGGGCGACGTGGACGTGCTGGTGCACTCCATCGCCTACGCCAACCGCGACGACCTCAAGGGCCGTTTCATCGACACCAGCCGCGAAGGCTACAAGGTGGCGCTGGACGTGTCGTCCTATTCCCTCGTGGCCCTCTGCCGCGAATATGAGAAACTCTTCAACCCCGGCGGCTCCGTGCTGACGCTCAGCTACTACGGCGCGGGCAAGGTCGTGGCCAATTACAACGCCATGGGCGTTGCCAAGGCCGCACTGGAGGCCTGCGTGCGCTACCTGTCCGTCGATCTCGGCGAATCGGGCGTGCGTATCAACGCCATCAGCGCCGGGCCGGTCAAGACCATGGCCGCCACCGCCATTTCCGGCTTCAGCTCCATCCTCAGCCGCATTGAGGAAAAAGCGCCGCTCAAACGGAACATCACGATTGACGACGTGGGCAAATGCGCCCTGTATCTCGCCTCGGACCTCTCGTCCGGCACCACCGGCGACGTCATCTTCGTGGACTCCGGCTACAACATCATGGGCGTCTAGCCCGCCCCGGCACACGATCTGGCATTACGGCCCCTGTCGATTCGGCAGGGGCCTTTTATTGTGGGCGATGAAGAAAGCAGGGTGCGTTAGCTACAGAGCGCAGCCGGGAAGCGCATGGTCGCGGTGGTGCCGCGCCCCGGTTCGGACTGGAAGTCGAGGCTGCCGCCGTGCTCGTGCATGATGGTGGCGGAGATGGACAGGCCGAGGCCGGTGCCGCCCTCCTGCCTGCGGGTGGTGTAGAAGGGGTCCTGAATGTGCTTGAGGTCGGCCGGGTCGATGCCGCGCCCGGTGTCCGTCACCGCGACGAACGGGCCGCTCCCGTCCGTGCCGATGCGGACCGTGATGCGCCCTCCGCTCTCGGGCAGCGCGTCGCAGGCGTTCAGGAGCAGGTTGAGCATGACCTGTATGAGCCGCTGCTCGTCGCCGTTCACATGCACGGGCGGGTCGGCGGGGTGCGCCTCAAGCTCTGCGCCGTGGCTCTTGAGCCGGTGCCCGAGAAATGTTCCGGCCACGTCGAGAACGCGGTTCAGGTCAACGGGCTCGCGGTGGTCCACGGGCGCCTGCCGGGAGTAGTCCTTGAGCCGCGTGACCATGGAGCTGATGCGTCCGGTGGCGTCGATCATCTCCTGCATGAGGTAGGGGAGCTGTTCGCGGACTTCTCCGTACTGCAGCCCGCCGAGCAGGAATTCGCCGTGGTCTTCGGCAAATTCGTCCATGAGATGCAGGGCGTCTCGCCAGACGTCCCGCAGCAGGGGCAGGTTCAGGGAGAGATGGCTGGCCGGGTTGTTGATCTCGTGGGCAAGCCCGGCCACGAGCACGCCGAGGGCGGCCATTTTGTCCGCCTGTGCCGCCTGTTGGCGACGAAGCTCCGTGCTCCGCTGTGCGGCTTTCTTGCCGGATATGTCCGTGAGCTTGCCCTCCAGATACAGCGTCCTGCCGTCCGTGTCCTTTTCCGAGCGACAGTTGAATTCCACCCAGATGACCGAGCCGTCCTTGCGGCGCATGCGCGTCTCGAAGTCCTTGACCACGCCCTGACTGCGCAGCACCGAGAAGACCCGTTCCCGGTCTTCGGCGTCGCAGTAGAGCTGGCCGCTGATGTCGCGGACTGAGTCCATGAGGTCCAGCGGCGACTCGTAGCCGAGGATGCGGGCCATCTCGCGGTTGGCCTCGATGAAACGGCCCTGCGGGGTGGAGCGAAAGATGCCTTCCAGCGCCTTGTCGAAGATGGAGCGGTACTTGTGGCCTTCCTTCTCCTTCTCGCTCCATTCGGTGATGTCGTGGGCAAAGACGGCCACGCCTGTGATGCGCCCGTCTTCCACGATGGGGAAATAGGTGTTCTGGTAATGCTCGGGGCCGCCGTGACTCAGCCGGTACTGGCGTTTGAGCATGTAGGTCTCGCCGGAGAGGGCGCGGTCGAAATGCCGGATGGCGGCCTCACGTTCTTCCGGGGTGCCGAGAACGTCGGGAACGGCCATGCCCTGCTGGATGTCCACGCCCCATTTCTGGCGCACGAAGAGTCTGTGGGCGCGGTTGAAGGCGGTATAGCGGTACTCGGTGTCCAGCGAGAAGCACATGACGTTGTCGGGCGCGTCCAGCAGGGTCCGGAGCCGTGAAAGCTCGTCCTCCAGTTCCCTGATGCGCCGTTTCTCGTCACTCATGGGCTAGTCCTTGCGCCGCATGTTGTTCAGCCGCTTGTTCAGGGCCTGACGGCTGACGCCGATCAGCTGCGCGGCGAGGCTCTGGTTGCCGTCGGTTCGGCGCATGGCCTCTTGCACGAGGTCGTCGCAGACTTCCTTGAGCGAGGGCAGCTCCGGGCCGAAGACCGTCCGCGTGCCCTGCGGCGGGGGCGTCAGGTCGGCCCTGTTGCTCACGGTCTCGCGGATTCGGGCCATGTCCAGCGTGCCTTCGTGGGAGGCACGCACCGCGTCGTGGATGAGAAAGCGCAACTCGCGCACGTTGCCCGGAAAGGCGTAGCCCGAGAGCAGGGTGATGGCCTCCTGCGGGATGTCCAGCACCGGGCGGTTTTCTTCGCGGCAGACCTCGCGCATGAAGTGGTTGACCAGCAGGGGCAGGTCCTCCATGCGCTCCCTGAGCGGCGGAATGTGCACATGGTGGGCGCTCAGGCGGTAGTAGAGGTCGCTTCGGAAGCGGGCGTTGCTGCCCAGCGCGGAAATGTCGGCGTTGGTGGCGGCCACGATGCGGGCGTCGGTCTTGCGCGTCAGGTCCGAGCCGAGGGGCAGGTATTCGCGTTCCTGCACCAGCCGCAGGAGCTTGAGCTGCGAGGCCTGCGAGAGGTCGCCGATCTCGTCCAGAAAGAGCGTGCCGCCTCTGGCGTTTTCCACCAGCCGGAGCGGGAGGCGTCTGCGCCGGTGAACGCGCCCTTGCGGTGCCCGAAGAGGGTGTCCGCAAAGATGTTGTCGTCAAGCCCGGCCACGTTCACGGGCACGAACTCGCCGCTTCTGCCGGAGACATGGTGCACGGCCCGGGCCAGCAGCTCCTTGCCCACGCCGGACTCGCCGGTGATGAGCAGGGGCTGGGTGCTCCGGCCCACGGCCTCCACGTACTGAAACACCAGCCGCATGGCCTTGCTGCAGGTGACGATGTGCTCGAAGGCCTCGGGCGTTTTCAGGGTGTCCTGCAGGAAGCTCTTTTTAAGCGAGGCGTTTTCCCGGCGCAGCTCACGGATTTCCAGCGCGTGCCGGATGCCGTTGACGAGGCTGGACTTGTCGTAGGTCTTGACCATGAAGTCGAAGGCCCCGAGCTTGATGCAACGCACGGCGGCTTCCACCTGACTCATGCCCGTGACCACGATGATGGGGATGTCCGGGTGGGTGGCGTGGACTCGTTCGATGAGTTCCTCGCCGGACATGCCGGGCATGGAGAGGTCTGCGGCGATGGCCTCCACCGGGGTCTCGGCCAGAAGCGGCTCCACCTCGCGGGCGTCGGTCAGGCCGATGACGTTGTCGATGCCGCCGGAGCGCAGGGCGAGGGTGAAGGAGCGCAGCCACGACGGTTCGTCGTCCACGAGGAGCACGGGGTTATGGGGGTACATGCCGTTCATCCGGTTCTCGCTCATGGTTGATCTTTACCCGTATTCCCGGTCGTCTACAAGTGCGGGGGCGTCGGCTTCCAGTTCCGCGCCCTCGGGCAGGATGTCGATGACCGGGTTGAGCTTGACCCGGCCGATGAACGCGGCGCGGAAGGCCTCCACGTCGAGGTCGCCGTCGAGCTGAAGCTTCACGGTGATGCGGTCGCGGCCCTGCGGGTTGTCGAGGGCGACCTGATGCCGGGTTACGGAGTCGAACATGGCGGCAACTTCGGCCACCTGCGAGGGGTAGACGAACTGGCCCTTGACTTTGGCGGTGTCGTCGGCCCTGCCGAGGATTCCGGCCAGCTTGACGGTTTTTCTGCCGCAGGCGCACTCGTCGCTCACGATGCGGGAGAGGTCGCCCGTGGCAAGGCGGATCATGGGATAGTCGGTGGTGAAGGGCGTGACCACCACTTCGCCGGTCTCGCCCTCGGGGAGCGGCTCGCCCGTTACCGGGTCGCAAATCTCCACGTGGCAGCGGGACGAGAGGTGCATGCCGCCCAACTCACTGCATTCGTAGGCGATGCAGCCCACGTCTGCGGTGCCGTACCCCTGCCGGATGACCATGCCGAACATCGCCTCCACTTCGGTGCGCAGGGATTCGGGCAGACGTTCGGCGGCCACGAAGGCGGTGCGCATGGTGATGTCCGTGCCGAGGTCGAGCCCCTGCTTCACGGCCTTTTCCCCGAGAATCTTCAGAAAACTGGTCATGCCCACGAAACCGGTGACGGGCAGGGTGGTCATGAGCTCAAGCTGCACGTCCGAGTTGCCGGGACCGGCCGGAATAACGGCGCAACCCAGCTCGTGCAGCGGCTCCTCAAGCATCAGGCCCGCCGGGGTCAGGTGGTAGCTGAAGGTCATCTGCACGAGGTCGCCGGAGCGGAATCCCGCGGCGTGGAACGCCTCGGCCCAGCCCCAGTAGTCCTCGCCGCGCCCTTCGGGATCAAGCAGCGGGCCGGGGGACTGGTAGACGCGGCGCAGGGAGCCTGCGGGCGCGGTCAGGAACCAGTCGAGCCCCTTTTCCTGTTGCAGTCTGGCGAGGTCCTTCTTGCGAAGCGGCGGTATTTTGGAAAAGTCATCCAGCGTGCCGATGACGTGGGGGGCCATGCTCGCGCTGTCCAGCCGCTGGCGGAACTCATCGCAGTGTTCGGCGGCGTGCCGGACCACGCGCCTGAGTTCGCCCAGCACGCGCTCGTTTCGCACGGTCATGGGTTCGGATTCCTGCGGCCGGTAGTGGTCGGTGCTCTTCATGTCCGTCTCCGTGGGGTTAGCCGAGCCAGCGTTTGCGCCTGCGGTAGTGTTTCACGTCGCGATAGCTTCGCTTTTCGCCGCCGTTGGAAATGCCGAGGTAGAACTCCTGCACGTCCGCGTTGTTCAAAAGCTCCGGGCCGGGACCGTCCATGACGATGCGGCCGTTTTCCATGATGTAGCCGTAATCCGCGATGGAGAGCGCCATGCGCGCGTTCTGTTCCACCAGCAGCACGGTCACGCCCTCTTCCCGGTTGAACCGCTTCACGATTTCAAAGATTTCCTCCACCAGCAGCGGGGCGAGGCCGAGGGACGGTTCGTCCAGAAGCAGCAGCCGGGGCCGGGCCATCATGGCGCGTCCGATGGCAAGCATCTGCTGTTCGCCGCCGGAAAGGTATCCGGCGAGCTGGGTGCGCCGCTCCTTGAGCCGTGGGAAATAGTCATACACTTTTTCGAGGTTCGGGGCGAACTCCTTGCGCGGGCGGGTGTAGGCCCCGCAGCGCAGATTTTCCTCCACGCCGAGGTCCTCGAAGATGCGGCGGCCCTCCATGACCTGAAAGACGCCTTTTCGGACCAGCTTCTCCGGGCTGCCCCGGCCCACGGTCTCGCCAGCGTAGACAAGCTCGCCGGACGTGACCTTGCCGTTCTCCCCGGCCAGCAGGCCCGAGATGGCCTTGAGGGTGGTGGACTTGCCCGCGCCGTTGGCCCCGAGCAGGGCCGTGATGCCGCCTTCCGGGACCTTCAGGGAGAGCCCTTTGAGCACCAGCACCACGTCGTTGTAGACCACTTCCAGATTTCGCACTTCCAGCAGATTCATCGCGTGTCCTTGTTTCCGGCCCGCCCGAAGGCGGGCCGGGTGTCGTCGTGCCTAGTGGCCGAGCCACTTCCTGTCGCGCGGCAGGGTTTCAATGCCGAGCGACTTCATTTCGCCGTTTTCGTAGGTGACCACGTTTACGGCCATGTTGGGCCGGTGGTCATCCGGGAAGAAGCTGATGGCCGGGGCCAGCCCCATGGGGTCGTAGTCACGCATGTTCTCCAGCGCGGCCTTGATGCTCTCGCCGGTCACTTCGCCGGAGTCTGCGGCGCGGCGCATGCCTTCGGCCAGCACCAGCATGGAGACAAAGCCGCGTACGTAGTGGGTCATCTGGGGTTCGCCGCCGGTCAGCTTCTCAATGACCTTCATGCCCGGAACGTCCTGCCCGTAGATGGCTGCGGCCTGCAGGCCGAGGTGTCCGTTGGCCGCGTCACCGGCCATTTTCTGCAGGTTCTCGTCGTTACCCCAGATGTTGACGATGAAGGTGGTGTTCATGCCGAGCTTCTTGGCATCCTTCATGATGACCGCCGTGGAAGGCGTGGTGCCGCCCACCCACACGAAGTCCGGGGCTTTTTTCTTCAGGCTCAGAAGCTGCGGGGAGGCGTCCATGGCCTTGAGACTCACGTTCTCCTCGCCCACGATCTCGAAGCCCAGCTCTTCGGCGTACTCTTTCAGGGCCGGGATGGGCACCAGGCCGTAGGGCTTGTCAGGATACAGGAAGGCGATGCGCGGCGTGCCGGTGCCTTTCCAGTTGCTCTTTGCGTATTTGAGCCCCGCGCGGCCCTGCGTGGAGTAGTCCGGGGCCACGGTAAAGTTGTACGGAGCCTTTTCCGGGTCCATGAGGTGCGGGGAGTAGGAGGCGGAGAAGACCGGGATGCGGTCCTTGGCCACGAAGCGGACGAGGGCTTCGGTGTCGCCGGTGCCCCAGCCCTGCATGGCCACGATGCCCTTGCTCTTGAACCGCTTGTAGGCAGAAAGCGCCTGCGGGACCTTGTAGGCGTAGTCCACCTGATCGTAGGCGATCTCTTCGCCGCCGATGCCGCCGTTGTCGTTCAGGTAGGTGATGCAGTCCTTGATGCCTTTGGCGTAGGGCGTGCCCACGCTCGAGGTGGGGCCGGAGAGGTCGGACAGCACGCCGATTCTGATCTCTGCCAGCGCCGGGACCGCCATGAGGACGGCCATGACCACTGCCAGCGCGGTGATGTGACGTTTTTTCATTCCCATGCTCCTTCGTTTGGGTAAAAGGGTGTCCCGCGCTAGTAAGCGAACGGGTAAAGCTTCCAGTACGCCTTTGCCAGCCGCCACTGCCTGACCAGCCCTTCGGGCTCGAAGATCAGGAAGAGCACCAGTGCCAGCCCGAACACGCCTTCCTTGAGCGCGGCCACCATGGTGGTCACGTCCGGGAAGAACGATCCCGCGGCCCCGGCCGCAAGGTTCAGCAGTTCCGGCAACAGGGTGATGAACACGGCGCCGAAGATGGAGCCGAGCACCGAGCCCATGCCGCCGATGATGATCATGGCGAGGTAGTTGATGGACAGGGCGATGGAGAATTGCTCGGGGGTTATGTACATGGTGTACGCGCCCCAGAGGCCGCCCGCGATGCCCGCCATGAACGCGCTCAGGGCGAACGCCCCGAGCTTGGTGGTGAAGAGGTTCACGCCCACGTTTTCCGCAGACTGGTGGAAGTCCCGGATGGCGACGAAGGCCCGCCCGAAGCGGCTTCGCATGACGTTCGTGGCTGCCAGCACGCACAGGGCCGCGGCCCCGAAGATGAGGTAGTACATGCGCTCGTCCGTATCGAACACGAAGCCGAAGATGGACGGGGAATCCACGGGCATGCCGGACGCGCCGCCGGTGACGGGGTCCCAGTGCAGGAACACGTATTCGAGGATGAGCTGGGCCGCCAGCGTGGAGATGGCGAGGTAGATGCCCTTGAGCCTCAGGGACGGGATGCCGAAAATCATGCCCGCCAGCGCCGTGACAGCCCCGCCGAGCAGGATGGCGGCGAGAAACGGCACGCCGTGCCCGGCAAACCACGCCGTGGCGTACGCGCCACGCCCACGAACGCGCCCTGACCGAGGGACATCTGGCCGCACATGCCGGTGAGCAGGTTGAGCGACACCGCCGCGATCACCGCGATCATGATGAGGTTCATGATGGAGACCACGTACAGGTCGAAGACCTGCGGCACCGCGACCATGGCGAGCAGGAAAAGCCCGAGGCAGACCTTCTGGAACCGCGTCGGGAAGAGCGCCTTCTCGCCGCTGTAGCTGGTGAAGAACAGACCGCACTGTTTCATGCTAGACCCTCTCGATTTCCTCGGTTCCGAACAGTCCGTACGGCTTGACCATCAGGATGATGACCAGCACCACGAAGGAGGCCACCTCGCGGAATCCGCCGAGGTTCAGGAACTCCCGCGCCGCGCCTTCGCAGACGTTTTCCAGCACGCCGATGATGAGTCCGCCGAGGGCCGCCCCGAGCAGGCTGTCCAGCCCGCCGAGGATGACCGCCGGGAAGACCTTTAGGCCGAGGTACCCGAGCTGCGAGTTGATGCCGTTGATGTTGCCGAGGATGATGCCGCCGATGCTGGAGACGATGGCCGCGATGCACCAGCTCATGGCGAAGATGTTTCGGATGCCGATGCCCATGGACTGGGCCGCCTGCTGGTCGAAGGCCGTGGCGCGCATGGCGATGCCCATGGACGAGTACTTGAAGAACAGCGAGAAGATGCCGAAGAGCACGAGGCAGAGCACGAAGGCCGCGATGTAGACCGGGGCCACGGGCACGCCCGCGATCATGATCGGGTCCTGCGGCAGAATCTGCGGGAACACGCGAATCTGCGTGCCCCAGAACAGCTGCACCAGCGACTTGAGGATTGATGACAATCCGATGGTGACCATGATCACCGAGATGATCGGCTCGCCCACCAGCGGCCGGAGCACCAGCCGTTCCACCACAAGACCCAGCAGCACCGAGAACCCGAGCGTCATCAGGAAGGAAATGAAAAACGGAATCTGGTATTGCACGGTCAGCGAAAAACAGACGTAAGCGCCGACCATGACCAGTTCGCCCTGCGCGAAGTTGACCACCTTGGTGGCCTTGAAGATGATCACGAATCCCAGCGCAACGAGGCTGTAGATCGAGCCGACAACGAGGCCGGTGATGACGAGTTGGAGATAGTATTCCATCTAGGTCTCCGGGGTTCGGGCCGGAACGGGAACGTCCCGGACGGTGATGAGGCCGCACATCTCGCGTTCGGAGCCGTCCTGATAGCGGATGCATGCCGTGAGGTTCAGGTTGCCGGTGCCGTTGTAGAGCGCGGTGATGAGGTCGCCGTAGCGCTGCTCGATGATCTTGCGCCGGATCTTCCGGGTCCGGGTCAGTTCGCCGTCGTCCGCGTCCAGCTCCTTGAAGAGCAGGGCGAACCGCCTGATCTCCGTTCCCTCCTGCAAGGATTCGTTGACGCGCTCCACCTCGCTCTGGATCAGGTCGTACAGCTCGGGCTTGGCCGCGAGGTCCTGATAGGTGGTGTAGGTGAGCTGCTCGGCCTCGGCCCAGCGGCCAGCGATGTCCGCGTCAAGGCAGATGATGGCCGCGATGTGTTCGCGCCCGCGCCCGAAGACCACGGCCTCCTGCACGAAGGTGGAGAACTTGAGCTTGTTTTCGATGAACTGGGGCGAGAAGCGCAGGCCCCCCTGCATATCCATGACATCCGAGAGGCGGTCGATGATGACCAGCTGGCCGTCGTCCGTGAAGAATCCGGCGTCGCCCGACTTGAGCCAGCCGTCCTCCACGGTCTCGGCAGTGGCTTCCGGGTTGTTGAGGTAGCCCTGAAACACTGCCGGGCTTTTGGAGAGCACTTCGCCCTCCTCCGAGATGCGGATTTCCGTTTCTTCGATGGGGTGCCCCACGGTCTCCACGGCGATTTCGCCGTCGCGGTGGATGCAGGAGATTCCCGCGATTTCGGTCTGGCCGTAAATCTGCTTCAGGTTTACCCCGAGGGCGTGGAAGAAGGCGAAGGTGTCCGGCCCGAGCGGTGCGCCGCCCGTGGACGCCGAGCGCACCCGTGAGAAGCCGAGGCGGTCGCGCAGGGCCCGAAACAGGCAGGCGTCTGCGAGCTTCTTGCCGAGCCTGTCCACGAGGCCCGGTGCCTCGCCCGCCAGCACCTTGGCGGCGTACCGGGTGCCCATGGGCAGGAAGGTGTTGAAGAGAAACCGCTTGAAGGGCGTGGACTCCATGACCTTGACGCGCACCGACGCGGCCATGTTTTCCCAGACGCGCGGCGGCGAGAAGATGAGGTGCGGGCCGATCTCGCGGATGTCCTCGCGCACGGTGTCCGGCTCTTCCGGGAAGTTGACGCAGAAGCCGAAGAGCAGGGCCGACGAGGAGGCCATCATCTGCTCGCCCATCCATGCCAGCGGCAGGAAGGAGACGAACTCGTCCGTGTCTTTCTTGGGGTCGGAAAGGCCGAGATTCCAAGCCATGGAAAGCAGGTTGCGGTGGCTCAGCAGCGCCAGCTTGGGGCGCCCGGTGGTGCCGGAGGTGGTGGCGATGAGCGCGGTGTCGTCCGGGGAGACGCCGCTCGCCAGATGATCGAAGGAGACCGGATTGGCACGGCCCATGGCCCGGACAGCGTCGAAGTCCATGAGCCCCTCGACCGCGTAGCCCGCCAGCTTTGGGGTCGTGATAGATGATGTATTCGAGGTGCGGCAGGTTGTCGCTGAAGGAGAGGATCTTGTCCACCTGCTCCTGATCCTCGGCCACAACGAGGCGTGCCTTGGAAATCTCGAAGATGAACTCGATTTCGTCCGGCGGCGCGTCCTGATACAGGCCGAGAGAGATGCCGCCGAGGCCCTGAATTGCGGTCTGGGCCCAGAGCCATTCGGGGCGGTTGTCGCCGATGATGACGATGATGTCTTCCCGGCCGAGGCCGAGCTGCCGCAGTCCGCCGGCGAACTCTTCGGTGATGGTCAGGTAGTCCTCGTAGGTGTAGCTCTGCCAGATGCCGAGGTATTTCTCGCGCATGGCGGTGCGGGTGCCGCGATCCTCGGCGTTTTTGACCAGCAGCGCCGGAAGGGTGGTGTCGTACGCTTTCATGGCTACCGTCCCAGATGCACGCCGTCGTCGTCGCCGAGGTAGGCGCTGACGACCTTGGGGTTGCTGCGGACCTCGTCGGCGCGCCCGAGGCCAGCACGCGGCCGAAGTCGAGGACCACGACCTTGTCCGAAATATCCATGACCACGCCCATGTCGTGCTCCACCAGAAAGACCGTGACGCCCCATTCCTCGTTTATGTCGAGGATGTAGCGGGCCATGTCCTCGGTCTCTTCGAGGTTCATGCCCGCCATGGGTTCGTCCAGCAGGATGAGTTCCGGCTCGGCGGCCAGTGCGCGGCCGAGCTCCACCTTTTTCTGCACACCGTAGCAGGTGCCCGGCGATGCTGTGGCGGTATGGGGAGAGGCCGAGGAAGTCGATGATCTGTTCCACTCGCTCGCGGTGGATGGCTTCCTCCCGCCGGGCCTTGCCGAAGTAAAAGATAGAGGCGATGAGGCCGTAGTCCATGCGCGAGTGGCGGCCGGTCATGAGGTTGTCGAGGACCGAGAGGCCCTTGAAGAGCGCGATGTTCTGGAAGGTCCTTGCCAGCCCGAAGGCGGTGCGTTTGTGGGGCGGCACGCCCAGCAGCTTCCGGCCGCCCATGGTAATGCTGCCGGAGTCGGGCACGTAACGGCCCGAGATGCAGTTGAGCATGCTGGTCTTGCCCGCGCCGTTGGGACCGATGAGCGAGGTGATGGCCCCTTTGGGCACGGTGCAGGAGACGCGGGTGAGCGCTGCAACGCCTTTGAAGGTCAGGGTCATGTCCCCGATTTCGAGGAGGGTGTCGCCGTTACTGCCAGTCATGGCGGAAGTCCTCCGGGCCGACCACTTCGTAGCCGACCTTCTGCAATGATCCGGCGATGGACGAGGGGTTGGGCGTGTCCACGCGCACCACGACCATGCGGCGGTCCTTGTGGTGGAAGGTGCCCGTTGAAATAATGGAATAGCCGAGGTCGTCGATGATGGCCGAGACTTCGCGCAGCACGCCGGGGCGGTCCGCCACTTCGAAGACGATGCGGGAGCCGCCTTCTGCAAAGCCCAGCTCCTCGGCAAGCACGTCGAGAATGACGGTGCGGTTGATGTAGCCGATGAGCTTGCCGGACTCGTCCACCACGGCCAGCCCGGCGAGATCCTTTTCGCGCATGATGACCGCGGCTTCCTCGATCTCCATTTCCGGCGGCACGGTGGTGATGTCCGTGCGCATGATGCGCTTCATGGTCAGCTTGGACAGCAGGTAGTTGAGTTCGTGCTTGTCCAGCCCGGTCATGTGCGAGGGCATGGCGGCGCTGACGTCCTCGCGCCGGGCGTAGCCCACCAGTGTCCCGTTGTCCTTCACCAGAATCATCCAGAGACGTTTCTCTTCCATGATCCGTTCCGCGTCCTCGGCCAGCATGTCCGGTGTGGCGGTTACGAAATCCTTGAGCATCTTGAGCCCTACGAACATGGTCACTCCTCGTTGATTGCGTTGCGGCCTGTGCCGGAGTGTCCATAGGAAGGTTCATGCCAATTTGGTTGCAAAGGATGAAGCAGGAGGCTTTTCAAGATGTGACGTAAATAAAAGTTCTTTCATTTGCGAATGTTGCGCAATGATCATTTTAATGAATGCGTTCGGGCAGGATGGGTCTTGCAACGTAAGGAGACATTTGCGTAGAGGGTGGGCAGGTTTTTCTGCAACTTTTATTGACAGGATGCGCGAGGTGTTTGTTGCTATGCGCCAAATGTTGCAAACAGCGCCTTTGCAACTTTTTTTTGCGCAAGCAACTAAAGTTGCGATTTGTTGCGCGTGTTAGTGAATCCGGGGGGTTGAAGGCGGGCCGGTGGGTGTCCGGCCCGCCTTCCAGGAGAGGGAGGTTCTGTTATGCGGCATCCCTGATCCGGGCTCCGAAGAGTTCCCAGGTCTCAAGGAAAGTTTGGTCAAAGGTGCGATGCTCCATGCGGGAGCGTGCCTTGCGGCGCATGTAGTTGAGCCGTTCGGGGGCATCGGTGAGGTGCAGGATGGCGCGGATGAGCGCGTCCGGGTCTGCGGCGGGGATCACCAGCCCGGTTTCGTCCGGGTCGATGTTCTCGCAGGGGCCGCCTTCGTCCGTGACGATGCAGGGCAGCCCCGAGGCTTGGGCTTCGAGGACCACGTTCCCGAAGGTGTCCGTTGCCGAAGGAAAGACGAAGATGTCCGAGCTTGCGTAAGCTGCGGAAAGGTCCTCCCCGTGCAGCGGGCCGGTGAAGACGGCTGGCGTGCCGCGCAGAGTGCGCTTCATTTCGTCGAGATACGGCCCGTCTCCGATGACCACCAGCGAGACGCCCGGACGCATCCGGGAGAGCCTGCGGTACGCCTCGGCGAGGGTGTCGAGGCCCTTCTCCTTGGACACGCGGCCCACGTAGAGGAGCTTGGTGTCGGCCTGCACGTTGAATTTGTTAAAAAAGCCGTTGCGCTTGGCCGGATGGAAGCGCTCCACGTCCACGCCGCGAGGGTAGGTGGTTATCTTGCCGGGATCGATGCCCCGGTCGATAAGCTCCTGCCGAGTGGCTTCGGAGGGCGCGTAGATGACCTGCATCTGGTTGTAGAACCATGTCATGAATCGCCAGCAGCCGTCTTCCAGCGCGGTGTCCTCGGTAAAGGCGCGCACGTACTGGGGGAATGCGGTGTGGTAGGTGCCGTGGAACGGAATCTTGAGAATCTTCGATACCGCCAGCCCGGCGAGTCCCACCGGTCCCGGCGTAGCCGCAAGGATGCAGTCGAACTCCCTGTCGAAGCAGTATTCCAGCATTTCGAGCACCGGCGGATAGCGCAGGGTCAGCTCCGGATATTCCGGAATGGTGAATTCGCCCACCGGGTCGAAGTTGGCAAGGCCCCGGCGCGAGCCGTCCGAGCCGCAGGTGACCACGGTCATCTGCTTGCCGTGGCGAGAGACGAGGTCCAGCTGGCTCTTGATGGTCTTGGCCACGCCGTTGATCTCGTCGAACGTGTCCGTGAAGTGGGCGATGCGCAAGGGGCGCTTCTGCTGGTCCTGCACGCCGAACCGCTTCAGTGCGCGGTTGCAGAAGGTGCGCTCCCGGCTGAAGAGGTCGTAGCCCACGAAGTACGGCGCGAGCAGAACATACAGCGATCCGGCCGAGCCGATGGTATGAAATATGTCGAAAAAGTTGCCGCCCATGGCGCTGTCGAGCACCTTGTCAGCAAAGTTTCGGAGCACCCGGTTGGCCGAGCCGGAGATGAACCGGGCCAGCTCGTTTTCCAGCAGCCGCGGCTCGCCGCCCTTGCCGTGCGCCACGCGCATCAGGTCCGGGTCTGCGGTGATGATGTCCGAGGCGCTCTTCAAAAGCGAGTCGCGCATGGAGTCGTCGTGCGAGGAGGAAAAGGAGTGCAGCGCGGCCTTGCTCCTGCCCACGAAGCGGCGGAAGCGGTGGATGATGCCGCCCGGGTCCTCGGTGCGCGCAGGGTCGAGAATCTTTTCCCCGAAGCGCATGACAACGTGCTGCCGCGCGGCGTCCGAGAGGTTGGCCCGGCGCATGTAGAACTGGTAGCGATGCCGTACAGGTTGTGGGCCATGGTGCGCGGGGTGGCGGCTTCGCCTGCCGGGGCGCAGGTGCCGTCAGCAATGGCCTGTTTGAGCCCGTTCACGCAGGCCTTGCCGTTGAAGCGGGTGTGCATGCGGGCGATGTTGATGGAGCTGTGGTCGTCCGATCCGCCCACGATGACCTTTTGCCACGGCGTCTTTGACACCGGTTCGATGCCGTGGATGTCGGCAAGGCGTTCCATGAGGCGCGGGCCAAGGCCGTTCACCACCGCTTGCAGGGATTCGTTCTGGCGAGCATCCCGGGAGCCGTTGGCCTCCAGCACGTCAAAGAGCAGGAGGGCCTGCTCGAAGTGCTCAAGCGTCAGGCGGTCGTTGACCGCGAAGAGCGGGTGGGCCAGCGCGTGGGTGATGTTCTGCTCATGCAGGTAGGGCACGAGGTCGAAGACGTTTTCCCGGAGCTTCTGGAACTCGGCGTGCTGGGCCTCGGTGATGTCCCATGCGAGGACGTGGAGTTTGCAGCCGTCATCAGGGAAGTAGGTGGTGATCTCCTCACTGATGAACGTGTCGTCGTGGTGGGCGATTTCAAGGGCACCATCGATGGTGTTGTGGTCGCTGATGGTGACGAGGTCCATGCCCCGTTTTTTGGCGGTTTCATAGATGAGCGCCGGATCGGTGAAACTCTCCGGGCAGCCGATTTTTTGCAGGATCCATTGCGACGGGCGCTTGGAAAAGCGCGAATGCACGTGCAGATCGATCCTGAGCGGTGTGTCGCCCATGGCGTGCTCTCCTTGCTGTGTTATGCGCAGGCAGGGAGGCCGGTCTCGCGGTCTTCCTGACAGCGAATGCACAGACGGGCGTCGGGGCGGGCCATGAGGCGGGCCTCGCCGATGTCGTCGCCGCATTCGGTGCAGATCCGAATTCGGGGGAGTTGATCCGCTCGAGGGCTTCCTCGATGCGCTGGACCTTCTCCCGGTCACGTTCCTTCAGAGCCAGGGCCATGCTGTGAGCGGTAAGCTGGGTGGCGTAATCCGCATCGTCAGCAAAGTTTTCGAGCGCAAGGTGAGATTCTTCATGACCGGCAGCGATGATGCTGTTCAGGGAATCGGTCAGACGGGCCTTGATGGTGCTTTTGGCAACTTCGTTCATGACGACCTCCGACGGTTCGGGTGTTATGTCTTGCTCTATGTAGCCACAGCAGGGATGCGTGTCGTTTCAGCGCCGTTACGCTTGCGGTTCACTTGTGTGGAGAAAAAAGGGGCTTGGGACGATTTACGGGGGCGTGAAAGCGGAGTAGACTCCCGCCTCATGAAATGGTTCTTTTTTCTTGTGGCATATCTGGCCGGGACGTGCGCTGCCGTTCAGGTTGGTGTGAACAACAGCCTTCGCGCCGCCCTCGGGTCGTCCATCAGTACCGCGCTGGTCTCCTTCGGCGTGGGCACGGTGGTGCTGCTCGGCTTCGTACTGCTGGCCCGCATCCCCATGCCGCTGGCGCAGGCCGCCGCCTCCGGGCCGTTCTGGATATGGCTCGGCGGCGTGCTCGGGGCCACCTTTGTGGCGGCAAGCATCCTCGTTGCGGCAAACATCGGCGCGGCCGGGGCCATGGTCTGGATCATCGCGGCGCAGCTCATCACTTCCATGCTGCTCGACCACTACGGCTTCTTCGGCTTCCACGTCCGGGAGATCAATCCGGTCCGCGTGGTGGGCGCGTTGCTCCTGCTCGCGGGGGCGTTCATGGTCAGCCGCTACTAATCGAATACGGAGTTGGATAATGAATCTTCTGAAGAATATCGGCGCGGTCTGCCGCATGATCAAGATCGAGCACTCGGTGTTCGCCCTGCCGTTCGCCTATGTGGGCGCGTTCTTTGCCGCCGGGGGCTGGCCCGGCTGGCGGGTGATGATCTTCCTGACCGTGGCCATGGTGGCTGTGCGCTCCTTTGCCATGGCCTTCAACCGCCTCGCGGACGTGGACATCGACGCAAAGAACCCCCGCACACAGGATCGGCCGCTCATCTCGGGCGAGCTGACCCCGCGCTTCACCATGCAGTTCATCGCGGTCTGCGCCGCCGTGTTCGTGCTTGCGTGTGCCGGGCTGAACTGGGTCTGCCTCGCGCTTTCGCCGCTGGCGCTCGGGTGGTCGGCGTTTTATTCCTACTGCAAGCGGTTCACCCACTGGTGCCACTTTGTGCTCGGCTCGGTACTCGGGCTTGCGCCTGTGGCCGGGTGGCTGGCCGTTACCGCCGAGATTTCGCTGGCCTCGGTGCTCTTCTTTTTCGGCGTCCTATTCTGGGTGGCCGGGTTCGACCTGCTGTATGCCTGTCAGGACCGCGAGTTCGACCGCGAGGAAGGACTCCACTCCATCCCCGCCAACCTCGGGATTCGCGCCGCGCTGGGCATCTCCTCGGTCAGCCATTTCGCCACGGCGGTGTTCTTTCTGCTCGCCGGAGCTGCCGCCGGTGCAGGGATCGTCTATTATCTCGCGGCACTGGCCGTTGGCGGCTTTCTCATGTGGGAGCACAGGCTCATCTCCGCCGAAGACATGAGCCGCGTGAACCTTGCTTTTTTCACCGTAAATGGTGTTATTTCAGTATTGCTGTTCGTCGGCGTGCTCGTCGACATCGCCATACGCTAACCAGGGGGAGACGTGATGCCTGAAGCGATGCAGAAGATTCTGGAAACCCTGAAAAGTCTTTTCATCAAGGCGCAGGAGCGGCTGCTGACCGTGGAAGCTGCGTTGCAGGGGCTTCTCGTGCTGGCCTCGTTCTTTCTGGCCCTGCTCGTCTGGAAGCCTGTGGAGCGGCGCGTCCGCAGCAAAGCCGAGGCCATCGACGGCGAATGGGTGGCCCAGCTGCTGCGCACCTTCGCCCGATACGGCTGGCTTATTCCGTTCATGCTGCTCTGCCAGATTTCCGCATTTGCCATGGGCATGGCCGGAAAGCCGACGCTCATAATAGGCATCTTCACCAATCTTTCCGCTGCATGGTTCGCGGCGCAGATTCTTCGCTCTCTCGTGCCCAGCCGGTTCTGGGGCAAGATGCTTGCCTACACCGCATGGGCCATGGCCGCGCTGCACATCCTCG
This sequence comes from Salidesulfovibrio brasiliensis JCM 12178, assembly GCF_001311825.1. Lineage (GTDB taxonomy): Bacteria > Desulfobacterota > Desulfovibrionia > Desulfovibrionales > Desulfovibrionaceae > Pseudodesulfovibrio > Pseudodesulfovibrio brasiliensis. The sequence continues at coordinate 26,309 of NZ_BBCB01000003.1, forward strand.
GTCTGCTGGAGCCGGTCATCGGTTTTCTCGACGGCCTCGGCGTCACCTTCGGCGAGACGCGGCTCACAGCGCTGGTGCTGGTCAAGGGCGTGCTGCTGGGCGTGATTCTCCTGCAGGCCGCTGCGGTCACGTCCCGCGTGGCAGACCAGAGGATTACACACTCCAGCCTGTCGCCGTCTTTGCAGGTGCTGTTTGTCAAGACGCTTCGCTTCGGTCTGTTTGCGGGAGCCGGGCTGGTGGTCATCAGCTCCATGGGCATCAGCATGACCAGCTTCGCGGTCTTCTCCGGCGCTGTCGGCGTGGGTATCGGTTTCGGTCTGCAGAAAATCTTCTCCAACCTCGTGTCCGGCGTCATTCTGCTGCTGGACCGCTCCATCAAGCCGGGCGACACCATCGAGGTGCAGGCGCGTACGGCTACATCCGTTCGCTGCATGCCCGGTACGCCTCGGTGCTCACCCGCGACGGCAAGGAATACCTGATTCCCAACGAGCTGTTGATTACCAATCAGGTCATCAACTGGACCTTCTCCGACAACCAGGTTCGGCTGCGCCTGCCCGTGGGCGTGACCTATGAGTCGGACCTGCGACTGGCCCTGGAGCTGATGGAAAAGGCCGCCGAGAAATGCCCGCGCGTCATGAAGGACCCCGAGCCCGCCGCCCGGATCATCGGCTTTGGCGACAGCAGCGTGGACCTTGAACTGCGCGTGTGGATTCGCGACTCCGACAAGGGCATCGGCGGGGTGCGTCATGACGTGTTGCTCGCCATCTGGGATTCCTTCCACGAAAACGGCGTCGGTATGCCGTTCCCGCAGCGTGACGTGCTGCTGAAGCAGGATTCGGAACTCAAGGTGACGCTCGACGACAAAAGGCGATAAGTCTCGCAATGAAATAATGGCGAATGGATGGAGATGTGCTATTATTAGTGTATGGTGCTCTCCATCCGTTTTGTCGCAATCATCTTCCTGCTGATCTCGGCCGTTCTGCCGGTCCGTGCCGACGGGCTTGAGCTGACGCAGACGGAGCGCGAGTGGATTGCCTCATCAGACTCCATCCGCGTCTTCATCGGCAACTGGCCGCCCTTTCAAATCATGGAGCCTGCGCCGCACGGCATCTGCCGTGACTACCTTGAACTGGTGGAGCAGAAGACCGGGCTTGATTTCGAGTATGTCAAGGCACCCGCCACATGGGGCCAGACTCTGGAGAGCATGCGGGGGGACGATCCTCTCGTAGACGTCCTGCCCACCATTCGCCGCACCAAGGCCCGTGAACAATACCTGCTCATGACCGATCCCTATCTCGCTCTGCCGTGGGTCATTGTCACCAGAAAGGATTACCCCAGAGTCAGTAGCCTTGCGGACCTGCCCGGTGCGGCAGTCGCCGTGCCCAAGGACTTTGTCATTCATGAAATGATGGAGCGGGACTATCCCGACATGCGCTACCTGCTGACCGATAATCCAGAGCAGGCGCTCATGGCCGTCTCCACGGGAGCGGTGGATGCCTTTGTTGGCAATATCGCCGGGGCGGCGTGGCTTATCGACAAGAACGGCCTGTCCAATCTCAAGATAGCCTCCTCCACCGAGTATGGACGACATGAACAGAGCATGGGCGTGCGACGCGACATGCCGGAGCTTGCGTCCGTCCTGAACAAGGCTTTGGCTTCGATCACTCCGGAGGAGCGCGCGCAGATACTGAACCACTGGGGCATGCTGCGGGTGGAACAGACCGTGGCCTTTGGAGATATTCTGCATTGGGCATTGATGATTTTGTTGCCGGGTGCGGGCATCGTGCTGGTGCTGTGCTACTCGAACCGCAAGCTCAGGCGGGAGGTGGCCGAGCGCAAGGAGGCCGAACGAAGAGCCCGCGAAAGTCAGGAGGTTCTCCAACATGTCTTTGACGGTCTTCATGCGGCGGTTGTGACTGTAGAGCCAAAGGATCAGGTCGTCATTGATGCCAATGAGCAGGCCGAGGTGTTGACCGGCTATTCTCGTGAAGAGCTCATCGGTCGCACCTGTCATTTTCTCTGCGGCAGGATGAGCGCCAAGGGCCAGTTTGCCGGGTGCCCGCTTCTGAACAAGAACATCCATCTCGGCGAGTTCGTCGCCACGCGTGCCGACGGGCGCAAGGTGCCGATAATGAAGACCGTGGTGGCCTCCCGGCGCGAGGGACGTGTGGTTTTCCTCGAAGTCATATTCGACATCTCCGAGAAAAAGGAAATGGAGCGGAATCACCTTCAGGCCCAGAAGCTGGAATCCATCGGACGCCTTGCCGCGGGCGTGGCCCATGAGATCAACACTCCCTCCCAGTTTGTCGGGGATAACCTGCGGTTCCTGAAGGAAGAGCTGGAGCCGTTCATCTCCATGGTCGACGAGGCGCGAAAAGAGCTTTGTCCGACACTTGAAAATATGCCGAAGCAGGGAGCCGTGGAACGGTTCTGCGACGAGTCCCATACCGGATACCTGCTTGAGGAGATGCCGCAGGCGCTGGATGAGACTCTGGACGGAGTCAAGAGGATCACGCAAATCGTGCGGAGCATGAAATCCTTTGCGCATCCTGACGAAATCCGGCCCATCGAGATCGACGTTGCGGAAGCGGTGCAGAACACCGTTATGGTCGCCAGAAACGAGTGGAAACAGGTGGCCGACGTGCAGGTTGACGTTCCTGAGAAGCTGCCGCGCATCAGGGTCATCCCCGGCCAGTTCAATCAGGTGGTGCTCAATCTGCTCATCAATGCCGTGGACGCCATCCGGGAGAAGGTGGAGGGCAGCGGCGACATCGGCAGGGTCAGGATCACCGGCAGGCTCCATGGCGACATGGTTGAGCTCACGGTGAACGATAACGCAAACGGCATCCCTGAGTCTGCGCGCGACAACGTCTTCGACCCGTTTTTCACCACCAAGCCGGTGGGGCGCGGCACCGGACAGGGGTTGTCCATCGCCTACGCCGTCATCGTGGAAAAATACGGCGGCGAACTCTTTTTCGACTCCACGGTGGGAAAAGGCACGACCTTCACCGTCCGTCTTCCCGCTGCGGACTGACCATTCCCCGGCAAATACCGACCGTTCGCCATTCCCCCTGTGGACCGGGCCTGAATAATGGTGGTACGTACTCCGTGATACGCTGCCTATGAATCGGGAGATTGTTCATGCTGCTTGGAATCGATGTTGGGGGAACGCATACGGACGCCGTGGCGCTGGCCGAGCGGGGCGGGTGCATGGAAACGGCCGCATCCTGCAAGGTGCCCACGGACCATGACGACCTGCTCGGCTCCGTGACCGCGGCGCTGCGCAAGGTGCTGGAAGACGTGGACCCGGCAACCGTCACCCGCCTGAATCTTTCCACCACGCTGTCTACCAACGCCATCGTGGAGGGCAAGGTGGAAGACGTGGGCGTTTTTGTCAGCGCCGGGCCGGGCATCGACCCGCACCATTTCATGCCGTGCCGACACTTCTTTGCGCTGGATGGCTACGTGGACCATCGAGGCAACGAGATTCGCGCGCTTCGACCCAATCAGGTGGAAAAGGCTGTCAATGAGTGCCGGGAGCACGGCATCCGCGTTTTTGCGGCCGTTGGCAAGTTTTCCACCCGCCATCCCCGGCACGAAAAGCTCATGCGCCGCGCCATCTGCGCCTGCAAGGACGAGAACGCCTGCGATCTGGCGGATTTCGTGACCATGGGGCACGAGCTCGGCGGCACCCTGAATTTTCCCCGCCGCGTGGCCACGGCCTACTTCAACTGCGCGGTCTGGCGTGTCTACAACGATTTTGCCGCTGCTGTTGAGCGATCGCTGGCCGATATCGGCCTCGGGCACGTGCATGTGAACGTGCTCAAAGCGGACGGCGGGACCATGCCGCTGGAGCAGTCCAAGCTCATGCCGGTGCAGTCCATCTTTTCCGGCCCGGCTGCGAGCGTGATGGGTATTGTGGCCCTGTGCGACATCGTGCACGACTCGGTGATCCTCGACATCGGCGGCACCACAACGGATATCGCGGTTTTTGCCGCCGGTGCCCCGCTGGTGGAGCGTGAGGGTATCGACATCGGCTCCCACCCGACGCTGGTGCGCGCCCTGAAGGTCCGCTCCATCGGCATGGGCGGGGACTCGGCAATATCGGTGCTCGGCGACGAGGTGCGCGTCGGCCCGAACCGGCTGGGACCGAGCGCCTGCAACGGCGGAGAGCGGCCGACCCTGACCGACGCCCTGAACATGGTGGGCGAGTCGTCGCTCGGCGACGTGGAGGCTTCGCGCCGGGCCATGGAAGCTTACGGCGACGCGCACTCCATCCCTGCCGAAACCCTTGCGGAGCGTGCCGTGGAGTACGCTTCCCGGACCATTCACGAGCAGACCCGAAAGCTGGTGGAGGAGATCAACGCCAAGCCGGTCTACACCATCCACGAGCTGCTTGAAGGCAAGCAGGTCGTGCCTCGCAAGGTGTACCTGATGGGCGGCCCGGCCGAGTCCATGCGGATGCCGCTTTTCTCGCGCTTCAAGCTCTCCGTGGAGGTCCCTTCCGATTATTCGGTGGCAAACGCCATTGGCGCGGCCCTGACCCGGACCACGTGGGACCTTGAATTGTTTGCGGATACCGAGCGCAACGTCATGTTCATCCCGTCCCTCTCGTACCGGGAAAACATTCCCTCAAGCTATACGCTGGAAGACGCCAAGCGGGATGCCCTCAACCAGTTGACCATGCACCTCGACAACATGGGCGTATCGCTTGATAAGGGCGAAGCCCAGATCACGCACGCGTCCAGCTTCAACATGGTCAAGGATTTCACCATGGCCGGGCGCAACATTCGCGTGCAGTGTCAGGTCCGGCCGGGCGTGACCCGGAAGATGGGGAGCGTATGACCAGACATTTTTTTCGCATCACAGTGAACGTTTCCACAGCCTGTCACGGCGGGAGTCGACATGCTCAAGGCAGATAATTCGCTCGGAATAATCTTTTTCCCGGCCTTTGACTGGGCCATATCCCCCACGCATCCGGAGCGCGAGGAGCGCCTTCTCTACACGCAGGACCAACTCCGCGAGGAAGGGCTTTTCGATGTGGAAGGCATTGACGAGTACAAGCCACTGGTGGCCGGAGTTGATGATGTGGAGCGCGTCCATTTCTGTTTTCCGGAAGTTTCATCCGTTGCCACGCGGTCGCACATGGTCTCCGCAGGCGGTGCCATGCGTGCCGCAGACCTCGTTCTGAGCGGCGAGAAGGAGCGCGCCTTTGCCATGGTTCGACCGCCCGGGCACCACGCCATGAAGGTCGTTCACGGTTCGCGCGGCTTCTGCAACATCAACATTGAAGCCGTGATGCTGGAGTATATCCGCGAAAAGTACGGTCCGAAACGGGTCGCCATCGTGGATACGGACTGCCACCACGGGGACGGAACGCAGGACGTGTACTGGCACGATCCGGACACGCTGTTCATCTCGGTTCATCAGGACGGGCGCACCCTGTACCCCGGAACCGGCTTTCCGAACGAGCTCGGCGGACCGCAGGCGCGGGGCAGGAATCTGAATATTCCCCTGCCGCCCGGCACGTCTGATGACGGTTTTCTGGAGGTCATGGAGCAGGTCGTCATGCCCATTCTCGATGACTTCAACCCGGACCTCATCATCAATTCCGCAGGGCAGGACAATCATTTCACGGACCCGATTACCAACATGAACCTTTCGGCGCAGGGCTATGCGCGCATGAACGCCATGCTCAAGCCGGATATCGCGGTGCTGGAGGGGGGCTACGCCATTCAGGGGGCGTTGCCGTACGTGAACCTCGGCATCTGCATGGCCATGGCCGGGATGGATTTTTCAGGCATACGCGAACCGGACTTCACTCCCGATGCCGTTCGGCAGGACCCGAGGATCGTCAAGTACATCAGCGAAATGTGCGCGTCTTTCCCAGAATTATATTTCAATCCGCCACCCTTTGACGGCTCGGAAAAGTCCCGCGACGGCGTGATTTCCGGTGGCTGGTTCGTCCGGCACAAGGACATTTACTACGATGTGGACGGCATTACTGAAGCCCAGACCGAAATGGTCCGGCAGTGCAACGACTGCAGAGGGCTTTTGAAAATCGAAACCCGTTCGACCAATAATCCGTTGTGTCTGGGCGTGGAAATTCCGCAAGGTGCCTGTGATACGTGCCGGGACGAGGGGTACAGGTTGCTCGAAGAGTCGCAGTTGAAGGGCGGTTATCGCTACATTCAGTTCGTCAACAGACGCGACAACGAGCACGTTCGGCACGGATTCTGATCGTAAAAAACGGCAACCGCTGACTGTTTCTCAGCCCCAAAGCGTGCCATTTATGGCAGGTTTTCGAGAGTCTCGCGTTCGTTTTCCGGGTCGTGTTCATACGGCAAAAAGGCCGTAAAGGTTGTCCCTTCCCCTTCTTCAGACTCCACACATATGCTGCCGCCGTGTCTTCTGACCACGGAGTTGGCGATGGAAAGCCCCTGTCCCGAGCCTTTCCCGGGGGTTTTGTGGTGAAAAAGAGTTCGAAAACCTTCTCCCTGTGCTCTTCGGGAATACCTATGCCATTGTCGGAAACGCTGACGTGAATGCCTTCGTCGTCGTGCGAACTGCGCACGACGATCTTGCCTTTGTCGCCAGTAAGGGCGAATTTTTCTTCCACCGCCTGCGCCGCATTGACGATCAGATTGAGCAATAGCTGGCCGATCTCCCCGCAGTTGCAAACCAAAGGCGGAAGCTCTGCGTCGAGATCGAGGGCGAGTTCGGCGTTGTATTTCCATTCATTGCGACTGATGGTGGCCGTGTCGGTGATGACATCGTTGAGGTTTGCTTCCTGCAACGCACACTCCCCGCCATGGGCAAAACGCTTCATGGAGTTGACGATTTCAGCGATTTTGTTTGCGCCTTCCATGCTTTCTGCAATGGCCTCGCGCATTTCCTCCGCTTCCTCTCCGCTCATGCTTTTTGTGACGGTTCCAAGAAATTCAAGGTTGCTTGATATGTATTGGATGGGTGTGTTGATCTCGTGGGCGATGCCTGCGGCAAGTTCTCCGAGCGAAGCAAGTTTTTGCTGCGTGATTTCCTTGGAGTAGTTTTCGCGGGCCTCGGTGATGTCCTTCATCAGGATGGCCGTGCCGGTGTATTTGTCGCTGATGTCGAGCATCCGGGTCATGGAGACTTCCATGAAGCGCGGGCCTTCTTCCAGACAGACTTCGCGCACCACGGTGCGCTCCTCGTCCTCGGATTTGCTGAAGTCGCGCAGATCCACGGCCAACCATGGGAAGACCTCGGACGCCTTTCGCGCATCCGGCTCCCGTTTTGGACCGCGTTCCCCGATGCTGCAGTAGTATGAGTTGCCGGGACGCTGCTTCAGTTCGGAAAGGGTCCAGTGAACATAGAGCAGGGTGTCGTCCGTGCCGATGAGGATTACCGGCTGGCGCAGGCTCTCCAGAAGCGAGAGAAACATGTTCTTTTCATTGGTGGCGATTCGGTTGCGCCGCTGAAGCTCTGCGAGGTGGTCACGGTCCGCGTGGGAACACCACTCCTGCAGAAATCCCATTTCGATTCGGCTGAAGGACGCATTGAGCGTGTCCGAGTAATGGGTCCGTTTTTCACTCACGAGGTCCGGGTCGTCCGCGATGAGGTCAAGGTATGCCTGACGATAGTACTTGAACAGCCCGAGGAACATGGTCAGCGAGACACCTCGCTCCCGGTGCCGGATGGCCTCCCTGATGGCGAACGCGCACAGGGGGTCGCTTTCGTAATCCTCTTCCGGCAGAAGAGGAGGCGGCGTCTCCATCTCCGCTGCTTCCTGACCGATGGCCTCGGTCAGTCCGGAGACGGACAGGCGCCAGTCTTCCGCATGTGTTGATGCGTACTTGGCGTACCCGAAACGTTCGGCATACGCGTGTACTCTTTCGAGGAGCTGGTCCTCATGATCGACTAGGTAGCGGTGAAGCGTTCGCATACCTATCCTTACCATATATATGTACGGGAAGAACCCCCTTAAATTGGTTCCAAAGCGACTTTATTCCGCAGGGCTTTTCCCGTATCCTTCCGGGACCGAACAAACCAAGGAGATTTGATGCAACTGGTTTCCAAGCAAATACACGGTTATATGGACAAAGCGTCCTGGATTCGCAAGATGTTCGAGAAAGGCGCTGAGCTCAAGGCCAAATACGGCGAGGAGAACGTCTGTGACTTCAGCCTCGGCAACCCCGACCTGCCGCCGCCGCCTTCGGTTGCCGACGGACTGCGCGGCATGGCCGAAAAGGCCGGTGAGCCTTTTGCTTTCGGCTACATGCCGAACTTCGGGTACCCGGACGTGCGCGAGTCGCTGGCCGAATATGTTTCCAAAGAGCAGGGGACGGACGTTCCTGCCGGGAATCTGGTCATCACCTGCGGCGCGGCGGGCGCGCTGAACGCCTTCCTGCGCACGGTCATGGACCCGGGCGAAGAGGTGGTCGTTCCCGCTCCCTTCTTCGTGGAATACGGATTCTACTGCGAAAACCACGGCGCGGTGCTCAAGCCGGTTCCGGCCAAGCCGTTGACCTTCGAGCTGGACATCGACGCCATTGACGCGGCCATCACGGAAAAGACCCGTGTGGTGCTCATCAACTCGCCCAACAACCCAAGCGGCGCAGTCTACTCCCGCGAGAGTCTGGAGCAGCTGGCCGAGGTCCTGACCCGGCACAGCGAGGGGCGCGAGCGGCCCATCTTCCTGCTTTCCGACGAGCCGTACCGGTTCCTCGCATACGACAGCGTGGATGTGCCGAGCCTGCTGCCGCTTTATTCGCACACCGTGGTCTGTTCGTCCTTTTCCAAGAACCTGAGCCTTGCTGGTGCCCGCGTCGGTTACGCGCTGGTCAATCCGGCCATGCCGGACGCGGAAACCCTGCTGGCAGGGCTGGTCATGAGCAACCGCATCCTCGGGTTCGTCAACGCGCCCGCGCTGGGCCAGCGCCTGCTACCCGGCTCGCTCGGTTCGCAGGTGGACATCTCCATCTACGACGCCCGCCGCAAGGCCATGGCCGAGGTGCTCGATGCCGCAGGGCTTCGATACACCATGCCCAAGGGAGCCTTCTATTTCTTCCCGGAAGCGCCCGGCGGGGACGACGTGGAGTTCACCAACATCCTGCTGGAGCAGCGCATCCTCGCCGTTCCCGGCAAGGGCTTCGGCTATCCCGGCTATTTCAGGTTGACTTTCTGCGTGGGCGAGGACGTGATTCGTCGCAGCGCCGAAGGCTTCAAAAAGGCTGTGGAAGTGGCTGGCAAGTAGGCATGAAAAAGGGGAAGTCCTGGCAGACTTCCCCTTTGTCGCCTCGGCGGTGTTCGCGGCACCGCGATGAAGCTGGCCCCGCCCAAGGAGAGGGGTGGGCGTGACCGGGTGTCCAGATGAGTTGCTCAACCGGAACGAGTCACACCTTACGGACGTTCCTCTTTTCGGTCTAATTGTAATGATTGAGGGTAGGTTTCGGAAAAACCGATGCCTCAAATCTTGTTTATGGGAAAATAATGGAACTCTATCAGCTCAGAACGTTTGCGGCCGTGGCCGAGGAAGGAAGCCTGACAAGGGCGGCGGCGCGGCTGTACGCCAGCCAACCTGCGGTCAGCGCGCATATCAAGTCGCTTGAGGAAGCTCTTGGCCTTGCCCTGTTCAACCGCACCCCGCGCGGCATGGTGCTGACCGAAGCCGGAGCCTTGCTGCTTGAGCGCGCCCAGCGCATCCTTGTCGAGGCTGAGGATATGGTCGCGGTGGCAAAAGGGCTGGCCGGTGAGCTTTCCGGCGATCTGCGGGTTGGGTTGAACACCGATTCGGAGTTCCTCCGCGTGACCGAGCTTATAGAGCTTCTTTCCGAGATTCATCCCGGTCTGAAGCTGCACTTCGTGCAGACCTCCACCGAGGGCATTCTGCGCGATGTGCGGGGCCGCAGGCTGGACGGCGGGTTCATCTTTTACGGCTCGCCGTTCGATGACCTTGCCACGGACGTGCTGGCCAAGTCGCGCCTGAACGTGGTGGCGCCCGCACACTGGGCCGAGCGGGTCGAAGGGCTTTCTGCCGAGGAGCTGCTGAAGCTGCCGTGGATCTGGCCCGCAACGCACTGTCCGTTCCGCAACATTCTGGCCGAAAACGCGGAGCTGTTTGCCACGGACCCGGAAAACCGCATCGAAGTGGACTCGGAAGATATCATTCGACAGCTCGTTTCCGCCGGAAAGGGGCTTTCGGTCATGCGCGAGGACGAGGCCGAATCAGCAGCCGCAGCGGGCAAGGTGATCATCTGCCTCGAAGACCGGGACTTCACCACGAATATTCTCTTCACCTATCTCAAGACTCGGGCGCAGGACCCGGCCGTGGCAGCCTTGGCCGAGGCAGTCCGCAGGGTTTGGCAGTAGCGCCGATACGCGTCTGAATCAGTCAGCGTAGCCGCTTCCGATGGCGGAGAAGGGAAGGCTCACGTCGAGCTCCTGCACTTTGTTGATGATCCAGGCGGTGAAGGTGTTGCTGTTGGGGCCGGGGAAGGCCTTGTAGGTGTCTGCCCACGGGTAGTCTTTCGCCGCTGCGTCGATCTTGTCTATGATCGCGTCGAGACCGTCGCCCCGTTGGTCGGCCAGCAACTCCGGGCGTTCGCCGAACCAGTATCGGTCCGGGGCGTCACGCTCGATGCGCACCACCGGCAGCCCGCGTTTCTCCCGCCAGCCAACGACCTCATACACGGTATAGCTGTCCTCGCCAGTGCGTTTGGCAGAAATCCACGTATGGACGGCAAACCAGCCTCGCCAACCCCACGCGGGAGCGGCATATACCTGAACCACTGCTTCCTGTGTCGTTGCGGGATCGGGCGCGATCCCGGCCGGTTCCCGGCTCGCCGTGCGCCAGTCGCCGGTGGAGCAACCGGCCAGAGCGGCGACTATCAACAGTGACCACAATATTTTCTTCATTATCGTTCCTTGCGTGTATCGAGCAGGCTTGCCGAGTCCCGGTTCGTCAAGCGGCGTCAGAGGTGAGACTGTCTCGTTTCGCGCTTGGCCGTGCTGCGTTTTTTATGCATACATCACTTGAAAGAAAAGGATAAGAATAATCAGTGGCACAAGTCGCAAAAGAAAAGCCCCGCCAAGAGGCGGGGCTTTTTGCTTGTATGCGGTATCAGCTAGAAGCCGAAGAAGTGCAGGGTTTCGTTCATGTACCAGGTGGCAACAAGGCCGGTGATGCTCATGGTCACGGTGTAGGGCAGCGCCAGCAGGACCATGCGGCCGTAGGAGAGGCGGATGACCGGTGCCAGCGTCGAGGTGAGCAGGAACAGGAACGCGGCCTGACCGTTCGGGGTGGCGATGGACGGGATGTTCGTGCCGGTGTTGATGGCCACGGCCAGCTTGTCGAACTGGTGCATGGTGGCGGCGACGGTGTCCTGAATGCCTTCGGGCAGAGTCTTGATGACGTCCGCGCGGTAGTTCTTCGGGTCGGTCAGCTGGTCCATGAGGGCCGGACCGTTTTCCACGCCGGGCATGGCGGAGAGCACCTGCGTGAAGTGCATCTTGGTTTCCGAGATGTACACGGTGGCAACGAACACGTTGTCCGAGATCATGGAGAGCACGCCGTTTGCCACGTAGTAGGCGGCAAGCTGCACGTGGCCGCTCATGGCGAGCACGTATTCGACCACCGGCTTGAACAGGTGGTTGTGGTGGATGACCGCGACGATGGCGAAGAAGACAACAAGCAGGGCGGTGAAGGGCAGGGCCTCTTCAAACGCCTTGCCGAGCTGGTGTTCCTCGATGATGCCGTTGAAGGCGGTCAGCAGCACGATGACCGAGAGGCCGATGATGCCGACTTCGGCGAGGTGCAGCGCCAGACCGATGACCAGCCAGATCGCGACGAGGCCCTGAACCCACAGACGGGCGCGGCCCTTGATGCCGGCCTTTTCTTCGTCGCGAATGGCCTGCTCGAGCAGGATGGAGCGGACGTTGCCGGGCAGCTGGGCGCCGTAGCCGAAGAGCTTGAATTTTTCCAGCGTGAAGCAGGTCAGCAGGCCCACGATCAGGACGGGCATGGAGATGGGGGCCACTTCAATGAAGAAGTCGATGAAGTGCCAGCCCATTTCGTGGCCGATCAGCAGGTTCTGGGGTTCGCCCACGATGGTGCAGACGCCGCCGAGGGCGGTACCCACCGCGCCGTGCATCATGAGGTTGCGCAGGAATTTGCGGAACTCAAGCAGGTCATCGCGGTTCATCTGTACTTCGTCATCGCTGCACAGGTCGTGCGAACAGGTCATGTCCTTGTTCGATGCCCAGCGGTGGTAGACGTTGTAGAACCCGTATGCCACCGCGATGATGACCGCGGTAACGGTCAGGGCATCGAGGAACGCGGACAGGAACGCGCCCGCGAAGCTGAACAGAAGCGAGATGACGACTTTGGACTGGATGCGCACCAGCAGCTTGGTGAAGGTGTACTGCAGGAGGTCCTTCATGAAGTAGATGCCCGCCACCATGAAGATCAGCAGCAGGATCACCGGGAAGTTGTGCAGCGCCTCTTCATAGACTGCTTCGGCGGGCGCCATGCCCATGGCCACGGCCTGAATGGCAAGAAGACCACCTGCGGGCAGGGGGTAACACTTGAGAGCCATCGCCAGTGTAAAGATGAATTCCGCAATGAGAACCCACCCGGCGATGAAGTGTCCGTCCGGCACCAGGTACCAGATGATCGGGTTGATGATAAGGAAGCTCAGGATGCAGAGCTTGTACCAGGTCGGGGCGTTACCCAGCATGTTGGCTTTGAATGCTTGACCGAGAGTCATGGCCGCACCATCTCCTTAGGTTATTGAATGATTATATGGTTTAGTCGTCGGTCGGGACGAACGGTGCAATGGAAAGCGAAGGGAACAGGCCCTGCCTGTCGCCCTGCGTGAACGGCATGAGGATGTTGTAGGAGACGCGCCGGTTGTTCTGGGCGTGTCCGCTGTTCTCCCCGTTGCCGTCGTAGAATGCGCCGTTGAGTTCGAGGATGTGCTCGATGCGGTGGCCGAAGCCTTCCACGAACTTGGCCCCGATGCCTTCGAAGGTCATGTTGCCGAGCTGGAACTGGCCCTTGAGCTTGGCAAAGTCGGAAAGGGACATGGAATGGGTGTCCAGGTCTGCGGCTGTCTTGATGAGGCCCCAGACGAGGTGGTCTTCCGGGATGCTGATGGGCTCGGTGGCGTCGATGATGGTGTGGGGCATGACGATGCAGCCGTTGCCCACTTCCACCGGGGACTTTTCGAGACCGCGCAGGAAGGAGTTGAAGCCCACGAAGGTGTTGGTGCCCATGCGGCAGTTGATGACCTTGCCGCCGTGCGCCGTGACGTTGTTTCCTTCGTAGTGGGAGTTGATGATGTAGCAGTGCTCCTGCGCATTGGCGCCCTTGCCGAGGTAGGAGTCCTCGATCCAGCTGCGCTGGGCCACCAGCACGTTTTCACCCACGGTAACGTCGCCCTTGATCATGGCGTAGGGAGAAACCTTGGAGTTCTCGGGCACATCGAGGTCATGCTCGAAGGCCACCGTGGCGTAGACCGGGACAAAGTCTTCCTTGCGCTCGTCGAGGAAGTCCATGAACACGCCGGAGGGGCGGCCCTTGTCGTCCATGTTGATGTATTCGGCCAGTGCTTCTTTGGGGTACTGGTAGTTCCATTCAAAGGCTCCCTCGGCCTTGACCCAGACACGGCCCGGATCGATGCGGGTATGGAGCATTTCGCCCGCCTGCACGTAGGAGAACTCGCCGAGGGCGCAGTCGTGGGCCACGGAGAGGTCGATGGTTGCAAAGGGTGCGAGGAATACGCCGTTGAGGGACGTGCCGTGAATGTTGGAGAAATGCAGTGCCACGGTGTTGTGGATCTTGAAGAGTTCCGGATTCTGCGGGTCCTTGGCGTGGCAGTGGACCAGGGTCTTCATCAGGAAGCTGTCGCGAATGTGGAACTTCTCGTCTTCGCGCAGCGGGATGGTGATGCCTGCGATGTCGACCTTGTCGCCTTTCTTCTTGAGTTCGTCGCCGCGAATGTCGCTCTTGTACAGCACGGAATCAAGCACTTCGCATTTGCCGAGGAAGTAGGTTCCGGCAAGGCTGGAGCCTTCAAAGCGGAACAGGTTGGTCCGTTCGCAGTCGAGGGAGTAGAAAGCGTAGTATTGGGCGTGCGATTCGCTGGGAATCAGCCCGTGAACGTAAGGGCTGACGTCAAGCAGGGGCTTGCGCAGGTTGGCGTTCACGCGCCGGATGATTCTGTCGATGAGCTTATCGAGGTATTTCACGGTTTCCGTCCTTGTTTTTGGGCGGTTGAATAGTGGCGGGCGGCCTCACTACCTAGTGAGACCGCCCGGTGGTTATATCGTTTTGATTAAGGAAGGTAAATGGGCATGCCCATGATTGGCCAAATTGCAACCACCGCAACGGCGACGACGGCCATGAGCATTATACTTGCCGGTACACCGTAGGCGAAAAACTCGCCGGTGGTGAACTGGCCGGAGTCGTACGCGATGGCGTTGGGGGCCGCGCCCACGAGGAGCAGGAAGGGCATACCTGCCACCACGAGGGAGGAGTACAGGATGACTTCCGGTGCAACGCCAAGGTAGGGTGCGATGACAAGGGCAACGGGCAGCGAGATGGCGATCGCCGCGACGTTCATGATGAAGTTGGTCATCATCATGACGAAGAAGGAGATGCCCATGATGAACACGAAGCCCGGTGCTTCCTGGAACATACCCAGCCAGTTGACCGCGAGCCACTTGGCCGCGCCGGTCTCCCAGAGGCAGAAGCCGATGGACATGGCACCCGCGAAGAGCAGGATGATGTTCCACGGGATGTCTTCAAGGTCCTTGAGGTCAAGAATCTTGAAGATGTAGAACGCGATGGAGGAGCACAGAATCAGCGCGGTCTTGTCGATGGCTCCCAGCGCGGGCACGAAGGAGCGCAGGGACATCAGCACGATGACGCCGCCCACGATGACCGCCGCGAGGATTTCGTTGCGAGTCATGCCGCCGAGACGGCTGTTGAGCTCCTTGGCCTTTTCGCGCAGGCCGGGGATGCGGTCCTTTTCGGGCTTGAAGAAGACCATGAAGAAGCCCCAGAGCAGGAAGGTCATGAGCCAGCCGATGGGGAACATGTAGTAGCTGAGTTCGAAGAAGGAGACGTCCTTGTTGACGATCTCGGTGTAGAAGCCGAGGGCGACCGCGCCTCGGGCCGCGCCGAGCAGGGTCACGATGGAGCCCGCGCCCGCCACGAAGGCCATGCCCATGAACAGGCCCTTGCCGAACTTGGTGGCTTGTCGCCTTCGCCGTAGAGGGCGTAGATGGCGATGAGCAGCGGGTAGATGGTCGCGGCCACGGCGGTATGCGCCATGATGTGCGTCAGCGCGGCGGTGACCACGAAGACCCCGAGGTATATTCGGCTCGTCTTTTCCCCGACGACCATGAGCATCTTGTACGCCAGCCGCTTGGTCAGGCCGGTCTTGGTGAAGACCAGACCGATCATGATGGAGGCGAAGATGAACAGGACGGACGGGTCCATGAAGTCCTTGAAGGCGACCTTGGCGTCGCGCACGTGGAACATGGCCTGCAAAACGCCGATGGCAAGCGAGGTCACGCCGATGGGCACGACTTCGAACACCCACCATGTCCCGGCGAGCAGGAAGATGGCGATGGCGCCCTTGCCTTCACGGCTCAGGATGAAGTGTTTGCCCATGGGGTCGACGGCGTCGGGCCAGGGCGGGGCCATGTATACAAAGGTAAATAGCGAAACGCCCAGCAACATGAAGATGAGGCGCTTCCAATTGAAAGATGGCTTGGCGGCCTGTGCGGCATCCATTGTCAGTCTCCTTTATTCAGAAAAATTCTCTGGGTATCCGCCTACAGCTTGCAGGCCTGAATGGATTCCCGAAGGGTGTCGAACACGTCGCCGAGGCGCAGCACGCCGACGACCTCCTTGCCGTCCATGACGATCAGCGGCTGATGCACGCCCATGATGAAGGCGTGCAGGGCCAGATCGAGCGTCTCATCGGCCTGGATGAACTCTTCCTTGGCGGGCGTGTGCATCACGTCCTCGACCTTGCGTTCCGCGCCGTAGCTGCAGGCTTCCTTGAGCGACGAGGACCAGAGGTCGTATTCGTTGAAAATCTTCCTGACGTAGTCGCCGGTGAGGATCTGGCCGTTGGCGGTGGTGTCCATCTTGGCGTAGGATGGCTCAAGGGCCATGAACACGTCCAGAATGGAAAGCTTTCCGCGCAGGTCACCGGATTCGTCGACCACGAGCACATCACGGTGCGGTCGGGAAAGGCCTTCGGGAATGGAGTTGTCCAGCATGTTGAACAGCTCCTGAAGCGTTTCCTTGCCCGTAGCGGTAGTGTACTCGGACAGCGGTATCATCAGATCTCTAACCTTCATTGAGTTCACACTCATCCCCCTTGTGTATGAATAGCGGACCTAGGCCCCACGCCGGAGCTTGCGGGCCGCCAGAAGTTTGTCCATGAGAGCATCAACGTCCACGGGAACGGAGACTTCGTCGAACACTCCGAGCTTCATGGCCTCTATGGACAAGGCCACGTCCTTCGAACTGCTGAGCAGAATAACACGTGTTTCAGGGCATGTCTCTGCGACATCCTTGATGATCTTCAGGCCTTCACGCCCGAAGCCGCCAAGGTCGAGCAGGACCGCGTCCACGTCGCAGTCGTGCGCGAGCGCGCCGACGCCTTCCGCGCCGCCCGCCACGTTCACGGTGCACCTCGGCCGCGAGCCGCTGGCTCAGGTGGGTTCCGAATTCTTCGTCAGTCTCGACGACCAGTACGTTGAGATCGCTCATGTCTTCCCCGGTTAATCTGTTCCGCCGCCCCCCGCGGACGGCCACCAGAAGATCGTTTGCCGTTCGGCGCACGACCGCCCTTCTTGAGCAATGAGGGTGCCAAGAGTCTTATGTCCTGTTTTTACAGGTGGATAATGATTTTTGCGAGTTGGGGAAAATGGTGCAGGGAACCGAAGTGAAACAAAGCGAAACGATTTGAGAAATAATTCTCAAAACATAATGAAACAAATTGAGACAACTACAGGGGGCAATCGTACAGGATGGTGCCGCTTTCAAGTCGGCCTTCGAGGAAATAGGACAGAACCTTGTCCACCGGGCCGAGAACATTGTCGAACACCGCGACTTTTTTCCAGATCAGGTATTGATGGTATTCTTCCTCGATGGCAGAGCAGATCACGGCGTCCATGCCGTCGGCGATGATGATGCGGCAGAGCTCTTCCGGCGAGGCTTCGGAAAGAACCACTACCTTTTCGGTGGCCCGGGGTGAGCCGTCGTTGCGGCGGTCCACGTGGACCACGAGGACTTCGGTGGCCAGATCGAAGCGGGGAGCCACTTCGTTCTCGTAAAGGGGAATAAGTACTTTTTCAGCCATTGCCGTCCCTCTAGTCGCTTATGCCGTGGCGTTTCATCTTGCGCCAGAGCGTGCTTCGCCCCCAGCCGAGGATTTCCGCGGCCCGGCCCTTGCGTCCGCCTGCCCGCAACAGGGCGTCCATTATCATGCGTTTCTCCAGATCTTCCCACGTATCCGACGTGTCAGCCGGGGCCATGCGCGGCCCTGCGCCTGGCTCTTCCCTGCTGTCGCCAGCCATGGGGGAGATGGGTGATTCCACAAGGTATTCCGGGAGGTGGTGGAGCTGGATGTCCTGCTCGGTGCAGAAGTTGACCGCATACTCCACGATGTTTCGCAGCTCGCGCACGTTGCCGGGGTAACGGTATTGCAGCAGTCGCTGCTTGGCCGGTGCCGAGAACCCGTTGATTTCCTTGTGAAAGCGCTTGGTATAGGTGGTAAGAAAATGCTTGATGAGCATGGGGATGTCGTCCCCGCGTTCGCGCAGCGGCGGCAGGTGCAGGCGAACGACGTTCAGCCTGAAGAGCAGGTCCTCGCGAAAGCGTCTTTCATTGACCATCAGCCGAAGATCGCGGTGCGTGGCGCAGATGACGCGCACGTCCGCGTGAAACCCTTCGGTGCTGCCCAGCGGATAGATGACCTTGTCGTCGAGGAAGGAGAGCAGCTTGACCTGAAGCGGCAGAGGCAGGTCCCCTATTTCCGTCAGGAAGAGCGTTCCCCCGTGGGCCATGCGGAAGCGGCCGGGCTTGTCCTCCACCGCGCCCGTGAACGCGCCCTTGCTGTGGCCGAAGAGTTCCGACTCGAGGAGCGTTTCCGGCAGCGCGCCGCAGTTGACCTTGACGAACGGGCCGCTTGCCCGGTCCGAGTTCTGGTGGATGACCTCGGCGAGCATGTCCTTGCCGGTGCCGGTCTCGCCGGTGATGAGCACGGAAGAGTCGGTGCGGGCGATGCCCGGCAGCATCTGGAAGAGCTTGTCCATCTCCGGGCTGTTGCCGACGATCCCGCCGAGGCTGTATGCCCGCGAGGCCTGATTGCTGAGTTCCGAGACCTGTCGCATGTCCTGAACGGTTTCGAGAAAGCCCACGGGCTCGCCTTCGGCGTTCAGCAGCGGGGCCACGGTCAGCCGGATGGGGATGAGCTGTCGCTCGGTGTTGATGATGTCGGTTTCCCGGGTCATTGGCTCAAAGGTCTTTAGCCCTTTGAGCACGCGGCATCCCTGCGTGCAGAAGCGGCAGCGCAGGGCGTGCATGCAGGGAAGGCCCATGACTTCTTCGCGCCCGAAGCCGGTGAGGGTCTTGTAGGCCCTGTTGACGAGCCGTACGCGTGCCTGCCCGTCGATGAGCGCCACGCCCACCGGAATCTCGTCCAGAAAGGGTGCGAGGTGCAGGGGGGCTTCGGTGAGCCCGCTGATGATGCCGAGTGATCCGAGAACCATTGATTATACCCACTTGTTGCGGCCGGACTCATAGGTATCACGGAGTGTCTGGCGATACAACAATGCACGGTCAGAACGTGTCCGCAGGTTTTCACAATTGACAAGCCCCTGTAACCATCATCGGCTTCGGGCTTTGTACAGTGTGTTCGGAAAGGCGTTGGAAAGAACCTCGCTCTCCCATTGGGGAAGGTCGGATCCGGCCCCGGCCTTCCCCCCTCTCCTGGCAAAAAGGCCCCTGCCACTCACGCGGCAGGGGCCTTTTTCCTGTGTATCGTTGCGGCTCGGCTAGGCGGTCTTTTCCTTGATCGCCTTGCCGAGGGTGCGGCCCAGCTCCACGCACTCCTTGAGGGTCTCGTGGGTGGGGATGTGCTTGACCTTGACGTTGGGTTCCACAACTTCGCAGCCGATGTCCTCAAGCCACTTGTTGAGAATCTTCACGCACTCGCCGGACCAGCCGAAGGAGCCGACAGCCGCCCCGAGCTTGTTCTGCGGGCGCAGGCCTTTCATGTAGGTGAGCATGTCGGCCATCATGGGCAGGATGCCGTTGTTGTGCGTGGGAGAGCCCACCACCACGGCAGCGGCCTCGAAGACTTCGCTCATGACCGTGGAGTGGTGGTTGTGCTTCATGTTCATGACCTTCACGGAGATGCCTTCTTCGTTCAGGCCGGTGGCCACCGCGAGGATGAGTTTTTCCGTGGAGGCCCACATGGTGTCGTAGACGAGCACGGCCTTGTTTTGCGGCTTCTGCTCTGCGAATTCCTTGTACTTTTCCAGCACCCACGCGCAGTCTTCGTCGCGGAAGATCAGGCCGTGGTCCGGGCAGAGCATGTCGATGTCGAGGTTCATTTCGCCCAGCGCCTTGAGGGTCTTCAGAACCACCGGGGAGTAGGGCAGCACGATGTTGGCGTAGTACTCCTTCATGGCCTTGAGCACTTCGTGGCGGTCATACTCGTCCACAAAGCGTTCGCTGGAGGCGATGTTCTGGCCGAAGGCGTCGTTGGTGAAGGCAAGCTTGGCTTCGGGGCAGTAGGTCAGCATGCTGTCGGGCCAGTGGAGCATGCGGGTTTCCACGAAGTGCAGGGTCTTTTCACCCAGCGAAATCTCGGACCCGGTGGGCACGACCTCGACCGGCCAGTCTTCGTAGTGGAAGTGGGCCTTCATGGCCTTTTCGCCCATGGGGGAGGTGTAAATCTTTTCCGGCTGATACTTCTCCACGGCTTCGGCCAGACAACCGGCATGGTCGGGCTCAAGGTGGTTGATGACGAAGTAGTCGATCTTGCGGTCGCCGAGGGCGTGGGCGATGTTGCACTTCATCTGCGAGAAAAAGCTGCGGTCCACGGTGTCCACGAGGGCTACTTTCTCATCGATGATGAGGTAGTTGTTGTACGTGGTCCCGCGGGGGGGAGAGGGAATAGCCGTGGAAATTGCGGCGGTTCCAGTCAATGCAGCCGATCCACCAGATATCTTTTTTTATTTCAACAGGTTTCATTTCCGTGCTCCGGGGAGGGTTCGGGCCGCAGGTGCGGCGGTTAACAAAAAAAGAACGCGGTCCACCATGGCAAGGCGGACCGCGTTTCCCTACCTAAAAAAACTGCACGATCGCAGCGGGGCCGAAGCGTTTACGCTTCAGGCGAGAAGTTATCCTTGGGAGCGCCGCAGATGGGGCAGACCCAATCATCAGGGATGTCTTCAAAGCTGGTTCCCGGTGCCACGTCGTTATCGGGGTCCCCGACTTCGGGGTCGTACACATAGCCGCAAATGTTGCAAACGTATTTCTGCATGTCAGCGTTCTCCTTGTCAGAGCCTTTTTTCTCAGGTGAGGCACTCCCTGTCAATCCTTCGGAAGCGCCGGTGGTGGGCAGTTCGCAGTCGGCAGCAGTGGAGCCTTCTCCTGCGAGCGGGCGGAAGCACTTCTTGGTGCCGCCGCAGATGGGACAGCGCCAGTCGTCCGGAAGGTCCTCAAACTTGGTGCCTTTGGGGATCTTCCCCTTTCGGTCGCCTTTGTCCGGGTTGTAAATGTAGCCGCAGTTGACTGTTTGGCATTGCCACATGTCTTCAGGACGAGCCATGGCATCCTCCCATCAGGAAAAATCATGAAAAGGCGGAGCGGCCTCGCCGCCCCGCCCTGTTTCATTACTTGTCAGCCCAGAGGCCGTGGATGTTGCAGTAGGCGCGGGCGCTCAGTTCACCGGTTTCGCCGCAGAGGCAGAACTCGGCCTTGGGAGCGTCGCCGGGCTTGAGCATTTTGGTGTAGACCTTGTCGCCGACCATCAGTTCAATCCACTCGATGTAGTGCTTATCCTCCATCGGGTGATCGACGCTGCCGACCTTGACAACGGCCTTGTCGCCGTCGCGCTCGATGACCGGGACGTGCTTTTCCTGCGCGGCGTCCTGGGTGTTTTCCTTCATGAGGACCATGTCCTCACCGCAGCAGACAAGGTCGCCGCCGCCAGCGTGAACCACGATGACGATATTTCCACACGCTTCACATTTGTAGACTTCACCGAGATTGGTAGCCATAGAGTTGTACCTCCGGTTTTGGCGGGATTACCAGTTGTAATCGCGCATTTCAAAGTGGGCCTTGGGGTGCGCACATGCGGGGCAGAGTTCCGGGGCCTTGTTGCCCTTGTGGTTGTACCCGCAGTTGCGGCAGCGCCAGGTGATTTCTTCGTCCTTTTCAAAGACCTTTCCGTCCTCGATGTTCTTGATGAGGCCGAGGTAGCGTTCTTCGTGGTAGGTCTCTGCCTTTGCGATGTTGCGGAACACGCAGGCGATGTCCGAGAAGCCTTCCTCGTCGGCGATCGTTGCGAATTCGGGATACATGGTCACGAATTCGTAGTGTTCGCCTGCGGCGGCTTCCTTGAGGTTGTCCAGCGTGGAGCCGAGCACGCCCGCGGGGTAGGATGCGGTGATTTCCACTTCCCCGCCTTCCATGAACTTGAACAGGCGCTTGGCGTGTTCCTTTTCATGGTTCGCGGTTTCCTCGAAGATGGCGGAAATCTGCACGTATCCTTCCTTCTTCGCGATGGATGCGAAGTAGGTGTACTTGTTGCGGGCCTGGGATTCGCCGGCAAAGGCTTTCAGCAGGTTCTGTTCGGTTTTGGTGCCTTTGATGGATTTGGTCATTGTAAATAACTCCTTAACAACTTGGAATTAGGGCGACCGACAAGAGCCGGTCACAATTGATGTAGCATAATCACCGGAAATGTGAAGCCCTCTTCGGGCAAATGTCTGCTTTATTACTGCGCAGTGCCCTTGCACTCCGGACAGACGCCCACGAACTCGATGTTGCAGTTGTGGATGTCAAAGCCGCAGTCACAGCCTTCAGGCAGCTCGGGAACCGAGACCTCTTCCATCACGTCGACGATCTTAGAGCAGACCTCGCAACGGATGTGCGGGTGAGGAACCGGGTTCCCGTCGAACCGCTTCTGCTGCCCCGGGCCGCCCAGCTTGAGCACAAGCCCCTTGGTGCAGAGGAATTCGAGGTTTCGGTACACGGTACCCAGACTGATTCTCGGTAGGGTCTGGCGAACCATGTCGTATACTTCGTCCGCAGTGGGGTGGGAGGTAACCTTCTTGAGTTCCTCCAGAATCACCCGCCGTTGCTTGGACAGTCGAAAGTTCATATCAGCGTTCATGCCATGCCTCCATGTCTTAGCGATAATTATTACTAGCTAGGATTCGTTGAAGCGTCAAGGGGTATCCGAAAAAAAAGGGGCGCCCTTGCGGGACGCCCCTGGGGTTTGGTTTCGTGTACGACTATCCCTTGAACTTATCAACCAGTCGCGTGAGTGTTTGCGCCATTTCATCCACATCCCGGATGCCTTCGTTGGATTCCCGGATGCCGGTGAGAATCTCCTGCGAGAGTTCGTTGATGTGGTTCACGCTGGAGTTGATCTGGTCGCTGGTGGCGGACTGTTCTTCGGCCGCCGCCGCAATGCCCTGGACCATGTTGGCGATGACCCCGGCCTGCTGCACGATCTGTTCGAGCTTGTCGCCCGAGCTTTGTGCCATTTCGGACGCCTTGACCACGCGGCCCTTGGTGCTGTCCATTTCGCCGACCACCTCGTTGGTGCTCTGCTGGATCAGGGAAATGGCGTCTTCCACTTCCTTGGTGGCCTGCATGGTTTTTTCCGCCAGCTTGCGCACCTCGTCCGCCACAACGGCAAAGCCCCGTCCGGCTTCGCCCGCGCGGGCGGCCTCGATGGCCGCGTTCAGCGCCAGCAGGTTGGTCTGGTCCGCGATGTCGTTGATGACGCTCATGACGTGGCCGATGTTCTCGGCTCGCTCGGAGAGCTCTGCCAGCGACGTGGCCAGCCGTTCGGTGGTCCCGGCCACGAGGTCGATCTCGCTGACCGTGGTGGCGACCACCTGACCGCCTTCTGCCGCGACCTGATTGGCCTTGTCCGAGGCTTCCGATGTCTCGGAAGCGTTCTTGGCCACTTCAAGCACAGTGGCGTTCATCTGCTCCATGGCGGTGGCTACCTGACCGGTCTGGTCGGCCGTGGTGTCCACGCCGCGAGAGAGGTTTTCCATTTGCTGTGAGAGCTCGGTGCTTGCCGCGGAAAGGCGCATGGCTACTTCCGTGACCTCGGTTGCCACTTCCATGAGGTTCTGGCGCTGCAGCTCGATGTTCTTCTTGTCCTCTTCCTCTCGGGTGAGGTCAATGAGCACGCCGATGGCACCGACGACTTCTCCCTTGGCATCAACCAGCGGGGAGCACTCGAAGTGCACCGGTATCTTGGTGCCGTCGTCGCGGACATAGACGAAGTTGCCCGAGAGGGCCACGCCCGAGCCGATGACATGGGCGGCGTCGCAGGTTTCGTCCCCCTCGGCGCAGTCGAACGTCTCGGCAACGGTCTTGCCGATGACGCCGTCTTCGCTGCTGCCGAGGATTTCGAGCATGGGATTGTTGACGAACTGGAAGCGTTCCTGCGCGTCGGTAACGAACAGGGGCACGATGATGCCCTGGAGAATGCTCTTGTTGTACTGGAGTTGGTCCTTGATCTGCTGGACCATTGTCGAAAGGTAATGACTCAGGTTGCCGAGCTCGTCTTCGCCCTTGACGGAGAATTCCGCGTCAAGGTTGCCGTTGCTGACTTCCTCGGTGGCGTCCGCGATGAGTTTGATGCGGTTGACCACGTTGGTGCGCATGAACACGATGAGCGCGGCCAGGAGGGCCAGCACGCCGAGGAGCGAGATGCCCGCTGACTGAATCTGGGTGTTCTTCAGGCTGCTGAACTGCGGGGTGACATCCTGCACCAGCACCATGGTGCCGAGAATCTTGCGGGACCGCCCGTGACAGTGGTGGCAGCTCTCCTCGTTCTTGATCGTGGTGACACCGGCGTAGAAGAGACCGTCGTCGGTCTCCACAAGATCGCCTCCCTGAACCTCGTCTTCAAGGCTCTCGATGACCATGTCGGTGGCCCGCTTGATCTTGAAGACGTCAAAGATGTCCTTGCGGACCGTGTCGGGGTTGGTGGCGTAGGTGATCTCGCCCTTGTAGTCGAGCATGTAGGCGGTGATGTCCTGATACCGCTGGGCCACCTCGTTGAACTTCGCGATGGTGCCTTCGTTGTCACCCACTGACATGGGCTCTTCGATGGCCATGTAGAGCATGTCGGAGGTCCGGTCGGCCGCGCCGTGGATCTCCTCGAGCATGGTTTCGTAGTTGGCGTATGAGTTCCACAGGAACAGGCCTGTGAAGGCCACGACAGTAAGCAGCGACGTGAGCAGCAGGACCTTGACGCCGAGCGATTTGCGAATGAAGTGCATCGGTAAGCCTCCTAGTGCGCCCCGCCGAAGAGCAGCGGTTTGTAGTCGAAGGCAGCGACGCGCTCGGCATTATGACATGTCTCGCAGTCGGAAACCTCAAGGTCGCCCTTGATAAGGTAGGGATCACCCCCGGACTCGACGTGGTCGTAGCCGGGACCGTGACAGGCTTCGCATCCGGCATCGGCGAGCTCCGGGGTCTCCTCGAAGCTTACAAAGCCACCGGGTTTGCCGTACCCCGTCACGTGGCAGGCGTAGCATTCCTCAAGCTCCTGCCTGGTCAGATCCCCCGCCATGATCTTGATGGATTCGCCGGCGTGGGCCTTTTTGGAATACTGCTTAAAGTTTTCGTACTCAGTTTCGTGGCAGTCCTGACATTCCGCGCTACCGACATAGCGGCCGGAGCTTGAGGCCCCGGGCGTTACGCCTGCCGCAGTGAAGACCACCAAGGCGATGCCCAATATCAGAGCACCGGCCTTTGGCCGCATAGAAATGAACATTTTACCCCCTCGGTAACTAACCGGATGCCGCAGGGACGCCGCCCTCCTCCCAGTAGACGAACATCCCGTTATAAAAACACCATGCCCTTTTAGTATTTTTCCACGAAAGGGTAAACCCCTTCTAATATGTTCTGTTGCATAAATGTTACCAATCGAGCGTGGC
Organism: Salidesulfovibrio brasiliensis JCM 12178; assembly: GCF_001311825.1. Taxonomy (GTDB): domain Bacteria; phylum Desulfobacterota; class Desulfovibrionia; order Desulfovibrionales; family Desulfovibrionaceae; genus Pseudodesulfovibrio; species Pseudodesulfovibrio brasiliensis. The sequence continues at coordinate 51,518 of NZ_BBCB01000003.1, forward strand.
CTTGAACGCTGTAACAAGCGTTTGAACAGACGCTTGGACAAGTGTATCTTCGGCGTATTTCACCAGAAGTTTAGGCTCTTTGCTGACGTTGCCGAGGCAGGCGAGGAACTGGCCTCGGAATTCGCGCTCGAATTCATCGCGCTGTTCCTGCGGCACGCTTACAAGGATGCGGCTGGCCGATTCGGAGTACAGCAGGCCGGTGGGATTGAGCGCGCCGCAGACCGGGGCCGCGCTGATGTCCACGTCCGCGCCGAGGCGTCCGCCGATGCACATTTCCGCCAGCGCAACGCCGAGGCCGCCGTCCGAGAGGTCGTGGGCCGCATTGACCAGCCCCTTCTGGGCGGCTCGGAACAGGCTGCGGTAGCGTTCGCGCGCGGATACGGCGTCCACGATGGGCACCTCGCCGTGCACGAAGCCGAGCTGGTCCGATATTTCCGAGCCCGCGAATTCAGGCCGGGTCTGGCCCAGCACGTAAATGGCGTCGCCCGGATTCTTGAAGTCCGAGGTCAGGCATTTGTTCACGTCAGGCAGCACGCCGATGACCGAGTAGAGCACGGTCGGCGGAATGGATATCTTTTTGCCGCCGCCCTTGTAGTCGTTCTTCATGGAGTCCTTGCCGGACACGCAGGGAACGTTGAAGGCGAGGCAGTAGTCGGCAAGCGCCTTGTTGGCGCGCACAAGCTGGGCGAGCTTGTAGTGTCCGTCGGGGGTGGATTCGGACTGTACCGGATCGCACCAGCAGAAGTTGTCGCACCCGGCCATGTAGTCCGGGTCCGCGCCCACGGCCACCGCGTTGCGGACCGCCTCGTCCACCGCGTTGGCCATCATCCAGTAGGTGTCGGCGTCCGAGAACTTGGGGCAGATGCCGTGCGAGATGACAAGCCCCTGATCGCTCTTCAGGTCCGGGCGAAGCACTCCGGCGTCCGAAGGGCCGTCTGCCTCCTTGCCGACCATGGGCTTGACCGCGCTCTTGCCCTGCACCTCGTGGTCGTACTGGCGTACCACATATTCCTTGGAGCAGATGTTCAGGCGGCCGAGCATGTCGTGCAGCAGGGTGTTGTGGTCGGCCACTTCGGGAACCGGCTGGTTCTCGATGCGGGGCGCTTCCCAGCGGGCTTCGAGTTTCATCTGCGGCACGCCGCCGTGCAGGAATTCCATGTCGAGGTCAGCCACCACGGTGTCGCCGTAGCGCACAAAGTAGCGGCCCTTGTCGTTAAATTCGCCGAGCACTGTGGATTCCACGTCCATGGCCTCGGAGAGGTCCATGAATTCGGCCAGCTTGTCCTGCGGCACGGCCACGGTCATGCGCTCCTGTGCCTCGGAAATGAGAATCTCCCACGCTTGAGCCCGTCGTACTTGAGTGGGGCCTTGGCGAGGTCCATGTCGAACCCGCCGCAGTCTTCGGCCATTTCGCCAACGGACGAGGACAGGCCGCCCGCGCCGTTGTCGGTGATGGCATTGTACAGGCCCTTGTCCCGGGCGCGCATGAGAAAATCGTACATCTTGCGCTGGGTGATGGGGTCGCCGATCTGCACGGCCGTGGCGGGCGAGCCTTCGTGCAGCTCTTCGGAAGAGAAGGTCGCGCCGTGAATACCGTCCTTGCCGATGCGGCCGCCGCACATGACGATGGCGTCGCCGGGCAGGGCGGCCTTGTCTTCGCTCGGGCGTCCGGCCACTTCCACGGGCATGGTGCCCACGGTGCCGCAGTAGACCAGCGGCTTGCCGAGATAGCGCTCGTCAAAGACGATGGAGCCGTTCACCGTGGGGATGCCGGACTTGTTGCCGCCGTGCTCCACGCCCTCGCGCACGCCTTCGAACACCCGGCGCGGGTGCAGCAGACGGGGCGGCAGTTCGCCTTCATGGAAGGGCGAGGCAAAGCAGAACACGTCCGTGTTGCAGAGCAGGTTGGCGCCCATGCCGGTGCCCATGGGGTCGCGGTTGACGCCCACGATGCCGGTCAGGGCTCCGCCGTACGGGTCCAGCGCAGAGGGGCTGTTGTGGGTCTCCACCTTTACGCAGACGTTCAGGGATTCGGAAAACTTGATGACGCCCGCGTTGTCCTTGAAGACGCTCAGGCAGTAGTCGCCGTAGGGGCCGGACTCGGCGTTGCGCTTGCGGATGGCTTTGGTGCTGCCCTGAATGTAGGTCTTGTACAGGCTGTCCACCACCTCGGTTTTGCCGGTCTCGGCGTTCTCGAAGGTGATGAGCGAGCTGAATATCTTGTGTTTGCAGTGCTCGGACCACGTCTGGGCCAGCACCTCGATCTCCGCGTCCGTGGGATCGGCGGGCAGGCCGTCATTTTTGCGCGATTCCATGATTTCCGGCTGCTGGTAGTAGTCGCGGATGGTTCGCAGCTCTTCGAGCGAAAGGGCCAGCGTGTTGGCGCGGGAGAAGTCCATCATCTCCTGGTCGCTCATGGAGGAGAGGCCGATGACCGCCACTTCGTCGCTTGCCTGCCCGGTGACGCGGGCCGCGCGGGCCTCGAAGCCCGGTTCGCGGCTCCACTCCTCGGCGGACTTGAATTCGTAGCGTTGAATGAGCTCGTTGGCGAGCAGGTCCTTGCAGACATGCTCCACGGTTTTGCGGTCAAGGTCGCCGGAAATGAGATACTGGTTGGCGACGTAGGCCTTCACGGATTCCATGCGGGCCTTGTCCAGCCCGAGCACGATGGCGAGGGTCTCCTGCGCGGTGCGGCCCTCGTTGTCGGTAACGCCGGGGCGGAAGCCCACCTCCACGGCCCAGTCGAATCCGGAGGCCAGCGGCTGGAGGGAGACTTCGTGCAGCACCGGGTCGTGCAGCGCGCCGCGCTCCACGGCGAGATCGATTTCGGACTGATCCAGCCCTTCCAGCGTGAACACCTTGATTACACGCACGCCATCAGTGGCGATACCCAGTTCGTTGGCGATCTTGCGGGCGACACGCGCACCCACCACGTCACGGACATGGGACTTCAGTCCCACCTCGACACGGCACAGCATCCGGTTTCTCCTTATGACTGTTATCAAAAAGCGAAAAGGCCGGTCCGCAATCCGGATCCGGCCAGTCAATTACTTGGTTCGGGTCAGCACGTAATCCGCAACCTGCCGCAGCACGGTCAGCTCGACGCCCTCGGGGAACCCGGCCAGCGAATCCTTGGCCTTTTCCACGAACGCCGCCGCCTCCTGCCGCGTCTTCTCCGCATAGCCGCCGGAGCGGATGCGCGAGAGCACGGTGTCGGTCATCTCCGGGGAGAGCGACTTCTCCTTGAGCCGGTCCAGCAGATCCTCGCCCGCGGCCTCGTCCGATTCCTCCATGAGCAGGATGAGCGGCAGCGTGACCTTGCCTTCGCGCAGGTCGCCGCCCTCGGGCTTGCCTGTCTCCGATGTCGGGGAGACATAGTCCAGCGCGTCGTCCACGAGCTGGAAGGCGATGCCGAGGTTCAGGCCGTACGCTCCGGCCGCGTCTTCCTGTTCGATGGTGGCTCCGGCCATGGCCGCGCCGCAGCGGCAGGCGGTCTCGATGAGCCGGGCGGTCTTGCCGATGATGATATCCATGTAGGTGTCGCGGTCCAGCGCGGGATCGCGGGAAAATTCGATTTCGCGAATCTCGCCCTCGGCGGTCTGCATGATGCCGATGGCCAGCAGGCGGCTCAGGCGGGCGTTGTCGTAGCGCGAGGCCATCTCGTTGGCCAGCGCCAGCAGGGCGTCGCCCGCGAGCACGGTCTCGGTGGTGCCGAACCTGAGGTGCGAGGCCTCGGTGCCGCGCCGGGTGTCGGCGTCGTCAAGATAGTCGTCGTGCAGCAGGGTGGCGGAGTGCAGGAGTTCAAGGGCGCAGGCCATGGGCAGGAAGTCGTCCTTCCCGTACCCCAGCGCGCGGGCGGTCAGAATGGTGAGCATGGGCCGGATGCGCTTGCCGCCGGAACCCATGATGTGCAGGCAGACGTCCCGCACGAGCCCGTTGAGCTTGCGCCCTTCCTCGTCGAGGAAGGCGTTCACTCCGGGCAGCTCTTTATCGAAATAGCCGAAAAGTTCTTTCATGTCCCCTCACCATTATCCGATCAGGCCGCGACAATCGCGGCGCACGCAACCTTGAGCGCAGTCAGTGCGCCGCCGAAATCCCACCCCTCGCGGGAGCCGACGCGGTTCGATACTGTGCGGATCTCCAGAAACGGAACGCCCGCCCTGAAACAGGCCAGCGCCAGGGCAAAACCTTCCATATTCTCAAGGTCCGCGTCAAATTCATTTTTCAGCCGCTCCGCCAGCTCCGGGGTGCCGGTGGAGGCCGAAACCGTCAGGCTGGATGCGGTCTCCAGCCACGGCAGCGTCAGGCCCATCTCGCGGGCGGCGGCCACCGGGTCCATGCAGACCCTGTTGGTCACCGAGACGCCGTTCCGTTCCGCCTGCGAAAACCGAATGCCTTCCGGGTCCACTCCATCCGCCGTGGCCAGCCCGAAATCCGGCCATGTTTCGCAGCGCACCGCACACACGGACTGGGTGGGCAGCCGCTTGGTGTCGAAGCTGCCCGCGATGCCAGCGTTGACCATGCCCTTGGCGCCTCGCTCCAGCAGCCGTCCTGCCGTTATCCCGGCATTGATCGGCCCGACTCCGGCAACAGCCAGCAGCCAGTCGCGGCCTTTGTGGGACCACGAGACGATCTCGCCTTCGCGGACATGGGGCGCGTCGAATTTGCCGAGCGCGGCCTGCATTTCCTTTTCCGCGGCGGTGACAAGGGCGAGCATGGCGGCCTACAGCCTCCAGATGTCGATGCCTTCGGCGGCCATCTCGGCACGGTCGAAGAAGCATTTGACATCGGCCACAAAGGCGTTTTCCGGATTGCGGAACATGGCCTTCAAGGCCGGGCCGTCCAGTTTGCGGTACTCGTTGTGCGACACGGCCAGCACCAGCGCGTCGAGTTCCTTGAGGGATTCCATGGGCGAAAGCTCCATGCCGTATTCCTCAAGCGCTTCCTCGGGATCGGCCATGGCGTCCGTGACCATCACTTCGCAGCCGTAGTCGCTCAGCTCCGCGACCACGTCCACCACCTTGGTGTTGCGCAGGTCGGGCACGTTCTCCTTGAAGGTGAAGCCCAGCACGCCCACGCGAGCGCCCTTGATGACCGCGCCGCTCTTGATGAGCCGCTTGACCACGGATTCGGCGATGAACTTGCCCACGCCGTCGTTGATTTTGCGGCCCGCGAGGATGACCTGCGGGTGAAAGCCCATCGCCTCGGCCTTGAAGGTCAGGTAGTAGGGGTCCACGCCGATGCAGTGGCCGCCCACGAGCCCGGGCGGAAAGGCAGGAAGTTCCATTTGGTGCCGGCCGCCTCAAGCACGTCGAGGGTGTCGATGTTCATGCGGTCGAAGATCATGGCCAACTCGTTCATCAGCGCGATGTTCAGGTCGCGCTGGGTGTTCTCGATGACCTTGGCGGCTTCGGCGGTGCGGATGTCCGCGGCGCGGTGGATGCCCGCTTCAACGACGGTGGAATACACCTTGTCGAGCAGCTCGGCGCTCTCTGCGTCCTGCCCGGCCACCACCTTGACGATGGTCTGGAGGCAGTGCTCCTTGTCGCCGGGGTTGATGCGTTCCGGCGAGTAGCCCACCTTGAAGCCCGTGCCGCAGGCGAGGCCGGACTCGCGTTCGAGGATGGGGACGCAGACATCCTCGGTCAGGCCGGGATAGACCGTTGATTCGTACACGACAACGGTGCCCTCGCGCATGTGCTTGCCCACCGTTGTGGAGGCCCCGACCACCGGCCGCAGGTCCGGGCTGCGGAATTCGTCGATGGGCGTGGGTACGGCCACGAGGATCAGCCGGGTTTCGCTCAGGCGGGAGACGTCCGCGGTGAAGTCGAGCTTGACGTCGCCCACTTCGGAAAAGTCCACCTCTCCGGTGCGGTCAATGCCTTTCTTCAGCTCGTCCACGCGGGTCTGGGAAATGTCCACGCCCAGCACGTCGAAGTGCTCCGCCAGCGCCACGGCGAGCGGAAGCCCGACGTAGCCGAGGCCGAGAATGGCAATGGAATCCTTCTTCTGTTTCAGGCTCTCGAAAGTGACCATGGTTCTATATTCTCCGTCATTCGTGTGTTGATCGTCGTTACGGGTGGACAGCCGTCGCCGCGCAAGGTTAGAACGGGCGCATGAACATCGACTGGTCAACCCTTCTTTGTGCCGTAGGAATCGCGTTCATTTTCGAGGGCATCCCGTATTTCGCCTTTGCCGAGCGGATGCCCAAGGTCCTGTTGACGCTGGCGTCACAGCGGCCCAGAAGTCTTCGCTACCTCGGCCTGAGCGCCATCATCCTCGGCCTGCTCACGGTTTCGCTGGCGCGCTCCCTGAGCTAGGCGGCTTTTCCGCCACGTGCAGGAAGACGATGCCGGACATCATGGGCACGTGATACACGCGCCCGAATCCGGCCTCGGCCATCTCCCGTGCGAGGCTGCGCTCATCCGGGAACGTACGGATGGTGTCCGCCAGATAGCGGTACGCGTCCTCGTCGCCGGAGACGATGCGGCCCACGCCGGGCAGCATCCTGTCCAGATAAAAATTGTACAGCCCCTTCCAGACCCGTCTGCTGCCGGTGCCGAACTCCAGCACGCACAGCCGTGCGCCCGGCTTCAGCACCCGGTAGAACTCCGACCACGCCTCTTCCCGCGGCACGATGTTGCGGATGCCGAAGGCGATGGTGGCCGCGTCCATTGATGCGTCGGGCAGGGGCAGGGCGCGTCCGTCCGCGTGGACCGGGAAAATGCGGTTCTCACGTCCGTTTTTGAGCTTCTTGCGCTTGCCCTGCTCCAGCATGGGCAGCGAGTAGTCCAGTGCGGCGACCCGGATGCCCGGGTACTGGCGCAGCAGCTCCATGGAGACATCCATTGTGCCTGCCGCGAGGTCAAGCACGAATCCGTCCGGCGCGGGCTTGGCCGCGCGGGCGAGGCGGTAGCGCCAGTAGATGTCCTGCCCGAGGCTCAGGAAGTGGTTGAGAAAATCGTACCACCCCGCGATCCTGCCGAACATGTCGGAGACTTTGCGGCCGTGCTCTTCCGGGTCCACTGCGGGATGGGCGGTGTTTTCGGTCATGCGCTACTCGTCGTCGCCTGTCTGGCGGCTTTCGGCAATGGTGTTGACCACGTCGTCGTAGATGGTCTTGAAGTGCTCGCCGAAGTTGGCGGGAGAAATGCGGCCCACTTCGATGAATTTGATGACGACTTCCTTGGCGACCTGCAGGGCCTGCTTGTCGATCCTATCCATATGCTATCTCCATGAATTGTAAAACCCGCCCGGTGGGAAACGGCCTTGACCCCGTGTCAAAGTCAGCCGGGCGGGGGAAACGAAAGAAACCTGGCGGCACCTTTCGTTTTTGGGCGTCTGTATCATGGTCGGCCCCGGCTCGTCGAGTCGGAAGTGGGGCCGGAAACGAATACAGGCCCGCATGGGCGGGCCTGTGGGAAACACGTATGTGCAGGGCGCCCTAGTCGCCCATTTCGTTCATGAGCGCGGCGATCTCTTCGCGGATGATCCGCGCGGCCTCGGCTGGAACAGCCTTGGCAACCTCCTCCCGGACCATCTCGGCCACGGGGTCGGTGTCGGGCGTTTCGGGCTCGAAATCGGCTGCGGCTTCGGTCACTGCCTTGCGGGCCTCGTCGGCCACGAGGTCGCGAACGGCCTTTTTGACTTCCTCACGGATGAAGCCCTTGAAGCTTTCCACGCGGTTTTCCAAAACGTCCACGCGGGAGACGAGCTCCAGTTCATGCGCGGCTCCGGCCTTCATGAGCATCTCTTCGATGCGGCCCACGCGGTTGTCCACCGAGGCGCTGCCTGCGCCGCCTTCCATTTGGCCGAGGCGGCTTTCCAGCGCGTCAATGCGCATCATGAGCGCCTCGCTCACAACGGCGTCGGTGGTCAGATCGCCGCCGAGGTCGAAGGTGTCGTCCTCGGCCATGTCGGAGACGTCGATATCCGAGACGTCTATATCGCTTTCGTCAAGCAGGCTTTCCATGGCCTCGTCATCGCCGGTGTCGTCGTCGGGCTCTTCACCCGTTCCACCGCCGAGGCTTGCGAGTTCCTCGTCGGTCAGGGCGTCGATGTCCGGCTCGGCTATGTCGATGTCTTCTTCGATGATAGCGTCAAGGGCCGCTTCCTCGGGGCCTTCGTCGTCTTGGGCGTCTTCCTGCGCTGCCGGGGAATCTTCGTCTTCGACATCGGCCAGCAGTGAGTCGATGTCGTCGGCTTCGGTGTCCGCCTCGGGTGCAGGTTGGGCGACTTCCGGCTCGTCCGGGGTTTCCGCCGGAGCTTCTGGCTCCGTTGCGGTCTCGGGCGGGGCTGCCGGTTCCGCTTCGGGCGCGGGCTCGGCCTCTTCAGCCGGTTCCGCTTCTTGGGAAATTTCCTGAGGCTTTTCTTCCTGTACAGTTTCTTCGGGCTGCACAGTTTCTTCGGGCTGCGCGGCTTCTTCGGGCTGCGGCTCTTCCGCCGCCGTTTCCCCTTCGCCGCCTTCTTCAAGCAGGTCGTCCAGCTCTATGGCGTCAAGGTCGTCGCCGGAGTCCGCCTCCGCTGCAGCGGCGGGCTGGGACGTCTCTTCGCTGATTTCGTCCACCCCGGCCAGCAGGGCGTCGATGTCGTCTTCCTCTTCCTGCGGCTGGTCATCATCGGAGAGGGCGTCTTCAAGCCCGTCGAGGTCCAGATCGTCGTCGGAGCCCGGTGCTGCCAATTCGGCACCAAGGTCGAGGGGTTCCTCGTCGGCTTCCGGTCCGGCGGTGTCTTCCGCGCTTTCGGGAGAAGGTTCGGGAGCGGCTTCAGCTTCGGGCTGGGCGGCATCGTCCGGGACTTCAAAATCCGCGCCGAGTTCGAGGGGCTCCTCGTCGTCGGAGACGGTCATCTCTTCGCCGAGTTCAAGGACATCGTCGTCTTCACCGTCGCTGGCGATGTCGTCTAGAACCAGTGGCTCGGAGTCGTCCTCGAGCACGTCGTCCAGAACGAGCACATCGTCGTCGGCGTCGTCGGGAGTCTTTGCGTCCGGCTTTTCCGTGGCAGGGGAGTCGTCGCCTGCCTCGGCCTCATCGTCGAGCATGATGGGTTCCGCCTCGCCTGTGGGTGCTTCTTCACCGAGCTCTTCGGCAAAAAGATCCTCGAGTTCCTGCTCGAAGTCGGCGTCCGTGGCTTCCGGCGAGTTGTCACCGGAGGAGTTGCCGTCGCCTTCCACAATGTCGGTCAGCTCGAGAATGTCATCGGACGAATCAGACGGGGCCATGCTCGGAACCTCCGGAGAGACGGTTTTGGAAAAAGAGGGGGGCCGCTTGCCGCAGCCCCCCTGTCAACCTAGTGCGGCTTTAGCCCTTGGGGTGGCAGTCCTTACAACCCATGGGGCCCTTCTTCTCTGCCCTGTGGCACTTGATGCAGAGATCGTGGTAGGCCTTCTTGAAGGAAGGCGTTTCGCCCTTCTTGGCGCGCTTGGCTACGTGGCAGCCTTCGGCAGCGCAAGACTGAACTTCAGACTTGCCGTCCCACTCGTGGTGGCAAGTAGTACATTCGGGCACGAGCTTTTCGTGAGCGGCGTGCGGGAATTGAACGGGGGCCTGTCTCATTTTGAAGGGAGCCTTCAGTTCGATGTCAGCCGGAGCCTTGGGGGCGGCGCTCAGGTTGGGCAGTGCGAAAGCACACACCAGAGCGGCGACTACAAGGCTGATCATGAGAGATTTTTTCATTACTCCTCAGTCCTCCTGTTGCGAAAAGGTATAACGTCACACTCTCTACTATTGCGGAATAAATGACCAGTCCCGCTGTGTCAAGCCGACTTGACCAAGAGAGAGGCCGCCTTTCTACTAGAAATGTGGGGACTTCTGCAAGTGGATTGTGACATATTTCACCACTTCCCCTACAGTTGGTATTTGTCCCCGTACCCTCTTGGCGTGAGCATGTATCCGCCGCAGAGGCGAGTGCTGCTATTGCCAATGATGAGGGTCGTTTGCATGTCCACGTCCTCGGGGTTCACCGAGTCGAGGCGGACTGTCCTGACCTGCTGCCCCGGACGAAAGGCGCGGCCCACGATGCCCACAGGCGTGTGCGGTTCCCGGTGCCGGGAGATGATTTCGAGCGCTCTGGGGAGCTGCGACCTGCGCTTTTTTGAACGCGGATTATAAATGGCCATGACAAAGTCCGCTGCTGCTGCGGCGTCGAGGCGGCGTTCTATGGTCTCCCAAGGGGTCAGAAGATCCGAAAGGCTTACGGAGGCGAAGTCGTGCATCAGGGGTGCGCCCAGAAGCGCTGCCGAGGCGTTGAACGCCGCAATACCGGGAATGACCTCGAAGGGCACGCTGTCCAGCAGTCCCTCGACTTCGAGGATTTCCAGCGCAAGCCCGGCCATGGCGTAGATGCCCGCGTCCCCGGAGCAGACCAGCGCCACGCGTCGGCCCTTTGCGGCCTGCTTCACGGCGGCGCGCACGCGCTCCACTTCGCCCATCATGCCGGTTGAGAAAACTTCCTTGCCCGACAGCATGGCCGGGTCGACGAGGTTTATGTATCCTTTGTATCCGACAACGGTGTCGGCGTCCTTGAGCGCACGGCTGGCGGCCGGGGCCATGAGGGCCGCGTCGCCGGGACCGAGACTTACGACAACAAGCATTCGCTGCTCCGCGCCACGGCAAGCGTGGCCTTTTTCGATTTCTTTTTGGGGATGACCAGTGCTCCGCCGCCCGAGCCGAGGATGGCGGCGGCCTCGCATACTGACGGCGTGCCGATGACGTCAAGCACGAACTCCGAAGGCGAAGGGGCGTCCACTTCGGCCAGCGTCTCGCTGGGGTAGAACTCGATATCGAGGCCGAGTTCGCGGGCCGCTTCGAGAAGACCGGCTTCGTGACGTTTGGCCTCCACCGAGGCGATGCCGGTGACGCTCTTCAGGCTGAGGCGGGCGTCGCGGAGGGTCTCGTGAATCAGGGTGAGGATTTCGTCGCGCTCCGCCCCCCGGCGGCAGCCGATGCCCATGACGAGCAGCCTCGGGTGCAGACGCAGCGCGGTTTCGTCGCGACAGTCCTCGCGCCATGAGACCCAGATGCCGGGATCGCCTTCTGTCCATTCTTCGCGGCGCACTTCGCGCATGAAGCGTCCGTCGATGCCTCGCAGGTGCTCTTCGGGGTCGTATATCTGCACTTCCATGCCTTCAAGCCAGGCTGCGTTGATGCGTTTGACCGCGTCGAGGTTGCCGATGACCAGCCCGGAGCGGGCGGCCATCATGTCTGCGGAGGGAAGCCCCTCCATGTCCGTGGCGGTGGTGATGACCGGGTGGCCCTTGACCGCTTCGGCTACTCTGAGCGTCAGGGCGTTGCCGCCGCCGAGGTGTCCCGAGAGCAGGCTGATGACGTGACGGGCGTGGTGGTCCATGCAGACCACTGCCGGGTCGGTGTCCTTGCTGATGATGTGCGGGGCGATGACGCGCACTGCGATGCCCGTGGCCGCAATGAAGATGTGTCCCTCGTACCGATTGTAGGTGTCCGCAAGGCATTGGCGCAGGGAGGTGTATGGCGTGGCGGCCTCGCCCCCGGCCATGCGTTCGGGCACGAAGACGTCCGCGTCGAATGTTTCGCGAATCCTGCGCGCCGGGCTCAGGCCCTGCCGCGTGACCACGTAGACTGCCAGCTTCATGAGAAAGCTATAGCCGATTTGCATCCGATGCGCCACGGTTGCGCCCGAGGTGCAGGGCAGAGGCGCTATGACTGGCTAACGAAGTACAGCCCGGTCGTTCCCGAGAGGGCTGTGCGGCGCAGCTTCCAGCGAGCGTTCATGCGGTCGAGGAAGCCTTCGGCAGCGCCCGTGCGCATCCAGTTCCGGTAGTTGGCGAAATGCTCGCCGCCCGCCAGCCGCTCCACACAGTGCACGCCCCATGCGCCGAGTCGTGACGCGCCGTGCGGGTGACGGTAGTCGGCCAAGACCACCAGACCGTGCGGTCCGACCACGCGGATGGCCTCGCGGAAGATCGCCTGCCTGACCGGTTCCGGTTTTTCGTGCAGGGCAAAGGTCAGCGTGGCGGCTGGAAAGGACGCGTCGAGGAACGGCAGGGCCGTGGCATCGGCCAGAGCTACGGGGATGTGCGGCCGTTTCTTGCGGGACACGGCAAGCATGGCCGGGGAGAGGTCAACGCCGGTGGCTGGGATGCCGGCTCCGGCAAACACCTCGGCCAGCAGGCCTGTGCCGCTGCAAATGTCGAGAACCGCTCCCTGCCCGGCCAGAAGTCCGGACATGCGGCGGAAGACCGATGCGAGCGGCCTGCCCACTATGAAGTCGTACCAGTTGGCGGAAACGGCGTATTCGTCCATGAAGGGCAGAGTACGGGCTTCGCTTGTCGGCGGCAATGGATTATGCGTGCACGGGAGGAAAGAATTGCACTTTCAGACGGTTGGGGGTTTTCCCCAAAAAGATGTCTTATTTTGGGTTTATTTCCCTGTATCAGGCTCTTGCGCATCAGGCGACATAATGGCTATGATTATTATCTGGTGAAAAGAGAATAAATACAGGAAAGCCGCATGCAAACACAGGTGGAGACCAGCGTTGCCGAGGAAGCATCCTCGGGCAACGGCCAGATAACCAAAATGCCGGGTGTCAACCTTGAGGTGGCGCTGGGGGCTGACATCGTGGTCAAGTTCCCGGGCGTGCCGCAGGGCTACCGGGGCCGCATTGTCGGGTTCGACCCGTATGAGTACATTGCTTCCAATGTGCGCCTTCCCTCATCGGTGCGGCAATCCTTGAGCTACAAAGGTTCAGTGGTTATCAAATACGTCCATGAAGGAACTGTGTACGGTTTCGAGTCCGTTGTCCTCAATCACATCACCCGTCCGGCACCTCTTCTCTTTTTCGACTACCCCGACACCATTGAGAAGCTCGACCTCAGAAAGTCCTCACGCACGAACTGCAACATCGACGGCACCCTGCATACCTCGGAAGCCGACTACGACTGCCTTGTTGTCAACGCCAGCGAGACCGGCTGCCGACTGTCCGTGGCAGTGAAGAGCCGCGACGCGCTCACGCGGGCTCAGGTGGATGACGACATGGTCGTCAGTCTTGCGCTGGGCAATCTCGGCAATCTCAAGCTGCCGATCGTGATACGCAATATAGAAACCAGCCACGGCGTGATACTGCTCGGCTGCATGTTCACGGATATAAACGAGGAAGAGCAACAGCTTATCACCGCCTACGTGGAGAGAATCGCCAAGTTGGCCCGTTGACGGTGAAGGAGAGGGGCAATGATCAGGAAGATTTCCGTTCAGGATCTCAAGCCCGGAATGGAAGTGGTGCGCATGTCCTCGGACATGTGGACCCATCTGCCCTATCTGTACACCAAGCCCGGCGTCATCGAGTCGGAGATGCAGATACACCGCATCCGGCAGGAAGGGTATCTGGACGTCTTCGTGCGGTACGAGATCCCGGGATCGACGGAATCCGAGGAGGAGCGGCTGGAGCGGCTCATTCTCGACCGCACCAGCAAGGCCCCGGCCAAGAACAACGCGCCGTTTCACGAGGAATTTCGCAACGCCCGCAAGGCCTACGACGAGGCGTTGCATCTGACCAGGCGGATGGTCTCCGACGTCAAGATGGGTCGGCAGGTGGACGTGGAAGCCACCGGCCACGCCGTGGAAGGCATCATCGAAACCGCGGCCCGCAACCCCGACGCGCTCATCTGCCTCTCCAAGCTCTCTCGCTACGATTCGTACACCTACGCGCACAGCATTAACGTGGCCGCCATCGCCGTCGTCTTCGGCGAGTATCTTGAACTGCCCAAGGATGAACTGCTCATGCTCGGCATGGCTGGGATGCTGCACGATCTCGGCAAGACCGCCGTGCCGGACCGGATCATCAACAAGAAAGGCAGGCTGACCCCCCGGGAGTTCGAGGAAGTCAAGAAGCATCCCACCTACGGTCGAAAAATACTGGAAAAATCAGGCAACATCCCGCAGCGCATCATTCAGGCCGTGGAGGAGCATCACGAGAAGTTCAACGGCTCCGGCTATCCGAGCGGGCTGCGCAAGGACGACACCGGCGTGTTCGGGCGACTGCTCTCGCTCGCCGATGTCTACGACGCGCTGACCAGCGACCGCTCCTACAAGAACGCCATCCTGCCCAACAAGGCGCTGGCCATCATGTACGGCATGCGCGATCAGGACTTCTGCTCCAGCGAGGTGCAGATGTTCATCAAATGTCTTGGGATTTTCCCCTCGGGAAGCCTTGTGCGGCTGGACTCCGGCAATCTGGGCGTGGTGCTTGAAAGCAACCCGCAGCGGCCGCTTCTGCCGAAGATCAAGGTCATCCTCGACGAGGACCTGAGGCCCATCCCGGCCCAGCTCGTCGACCTTGCGGCCACCGAGACCCCCACGGTCTCCATCGTGGAGTGCGCTGACCCGTCCCAATACCGCATCAACCTGAAACCCTACCTGCAGTCGCCGCGCTGAGGAAACCCGTCATGCTTGATAACGACCTCTGGATACCGCTTTTTGCCCTCATGGGCCTTGCTCTGGTCATTAAATTCGCGTGGCGGCCGAAGAAGCGCAAGATCCTGCGGATATCCCCGGCTTCCGTTCAGGCCTCGCGCAAGGTGGCCATCGAGGTGCTGCCTCTTGTGGAAGGGGACGCGGACCATCCCATGGATGAGCGTCTGCTGCCGTACCCCAAGGACAGGATCAAGAGCGCCCTGAAGATTCTCATCTACCAGTTCGCGCATACCAAACAGAGTGGTGAGCTGGAGCGGGTCAAGAACTGTTATGTCGGGTTGGCTCGGTTTCAGGACCTTGAGATGCTGGGAGAAAATGCAGTCAAGGTGTGCGCCTCGGAGCGGGAACGCCTTTCAGCGGACATTCACCGCTACCTCATGAACGCCCCCCGGGGCTAGCCCCGGATGCGTTCGCGCAGTTTTTTCAGGATGTAGTCATATCCCTCGGGCATATGCGGGATGGTGCAGCCCGTGCAGTCCTTGACTCCCGCCTCGGTCATCGCAAACCGCCCGCCGCAGTCCTCCATGAAATAGAGCGGACAAAAGCAGAACAGACAGTTGAATTTCTCCGGGTCGCGCACCTTGTGGCACGGGAAGTATTCACATTCGCTGTTCCTGAAAAAACGATAGTTGTTCTTCACTGCTTCTCGAACTCCGGTTCGGGTGCGGGCTCGCCCTCGGCGGGAAATTCGTCAAACGGGAAGGGCCGCTCGTTTTCATTCAGCGTGGCGTAGCGCAGCAGCGGTAGGCGTAGAGCGAGAGGCGATTGTTGAAGCGTCTGAGCGGGCCGCTGTAGTTCTTGGTCAACAGCAGCCACGCGTACTGGAAGAGCGTGGAGACCTGAACGATGAGGCGGACGATCTCGAAGACGAGCAGACAGACCAGCGTAACGGCCAGTCGTTTGAGGATGCTTATGCGGTCGGTATCGGTATGTGCCATGGGTGCTCCGTGGTAAATCGGTTATGTTGGCGGCCTCCCTGCTTGCGAGGGCGGATTACTGTTCGGCTGTTGACTGCGGGACAAGGAACGGGTTCGGAATATGGATGATTCGTCTGCCTTCAAGCCCGGCCTTCATCTTGTTTTCGCTGAAGTGCTCATTGAACAGCTTGTCAAAGCTCCCATCTTTTTGTGCCCGGCGCAAGCCCGCTTCGATTCTTCGGGCCAGCCGGGGCGCTTCCGGCGAGACGAAAAAGTAGCTGGGCATGGGCAGATGCAGCGCCAGCGTGGGCTCGATCATCAGGTTTGGATACTGGTTGGAGTGGGTCTCGTGTTCATCATAGATTTCAAAAAGCCCACGGATCAAGGCATCGAACCGTCCGTAGGACAGCATGCCGAAAAGACCTTCAAAATTCGGTGCGGTGACAATCTGAAAGCCATGTTCTTTGAGAATTCGGGTGGTTGTCCACTGTATTCGGGCTCCAAAGCGGACAGCCTTCAGGTCCGAATAGCTTTGAATGCGTGAGAACTTCCGGGCGTTTCCCCTCGTGACGAGCAGCAGGCGATAGTCCAGAAGGTCCTTGAGGATGGGAACGCGAATCGGGATGGCTGCTCTTTCCCACTTCGGCCTTGTGGCGGCCACGGCGACGTTCAGGCGTTTGCCTTCAATCAGTTCGGCAAGTGTTCGGTTGCGCGTCGACCCTTCGTAAGTCTTCAGCAGATTGAAGGGGCCGAAATCCGAAACGGTTTTTTCGAAAGCCAGTTCAAGCAACGCCAAGGGGTAATCGTGCCGTTTGTCGGTGGGGTTGGGGGCGTAGGTGATGACCGTGTCCAGTGCCGCGGCGGGTACGGAAAACATGAAGATGAAAAGAAGGATTGTGGACAAAATACGCATGGAGCACCATCGTTGTCAGAATAATGGCCTTCCAATAGCCCAGATTCCGTGTCTTGAGAAGGCGTAAATGGTATTGTGGGGGCAGAGTATAATGCGTGTCTTTACCCCCGCATCAAGTGATGGCGTGAACAGGTGGCCCCTTCTATCGAAGCGCGGGCTGCCGTTGGCGAAGGCTACGCCGACAACCACTTCACCCACAGCTTGCGGGTGCGCGGCCCGTCGAATTCACAGAAGAAGACACGTTGCCATGTGCCGAGCTTCAGGTCGCCGCTCTCCACGATGATCATCTGGGACGGGCCGAACATGCTGACCTTGAGGTGCGCGTCTGAGTTGCCCTCGGCATGCCTGTAGTCGCCCTGATGCGGCACCAGTCTGCGCATGTTCACCACGATGTCGCGCTTGACATCGGGATCGGCGCCTTCGTTGATGGTGATGGCACCCGTGGTGTGCGGGCAGTAGAGCAGCACGCCGCCGTCGCCCCAGCCGTTCTGCCGGATGAGCTTCTGGACTTCCGTTGTGATGTCGATCATCTCTTCCCGTTCGCGGGTGGGAATCTGCAAGGTCTCCATGGTCACACTCCCTGATGTTGCTGTCTTTGACGCAGGCTTCGGCATTCGCCGGGGCCGTTTTCATGTATACGCATGATTGCGTAAAATATCCACGCCGTTAACAGCCTTGACTGCCGCACAAGCCCCGGATGCGAGCCGAAAAAAGCGGCAATCGCTGGACTTCGTGGGGTGTATATGGGAAATACTGGTACTGTGTGAGCAGTGTCGCTCGCGCCGAGAAACCCCATACTGAGGAGAATCGAAATGGCGAATTGTCACGAGATGAAACCCGGCGACGTGTATTACTGTGAATCCTGCGGCCTGACCCTGAAGGTCGAGAAGTCCTGTTCCTGCGAGCCGGGCGGCGAGGGAGCCTGCACCGTGCCCCTGAGCTGCTGCGGCAAGGAGATGACCAAGAAGTAGATCGGACTGAAACCATCAGAAAAAAGCCCTCCCTGCACTGTGCGGGGAGGGCTTTTGCGTTTACGTGGCCTTGGCGTCGCGGAACATGTGGCGGAAGTCTTCGTCGTACAGGAGTGAGCGGGCCTCCCGGCTGTCCTGTCCCGGAAGGATGAGGAAAAGGGTCTGGCGGGTGAAGCCGTTCTCCCGCGCAGTGCGGGCAAGGTCGGCAAGCCGGGTCTCGACAATGGACTCCTCGGGCCAGCCCACGCGGTAGGCGATGACAGCAAGGGTTTCGTCCGGGCACCCGCCTTCCTGTATGGCTGCCTGCACCCCCTCGGGATCGCCAGCGGAAAGGTATACGGCCATGGCCGAACCGTGACGGGCAAGCCTGCTGAGGTGCTCGCGCTCAGGCACAGGCGTGCGTCCCTCCAGACGGGAAATGATGAGCGTCTGCGTGCCGCCGGGAATTGTAAAGGAGCGGCCCGCCGCAGCCATCCCCGCCGAGGCGGACGTCACGCCGGGAACAATGGCCCACGAAACGCCCTCGGCATCCAGCAGCTCCGCCTGCTCCCGAACGGCTCCATACAGTCCGGGATCACCGGTATGTACCCGCGCCACCGTGCCGCCGCCCTGAACGGTCTCCATGATGAGCCCATGCGTCTCTTCAAGCGACAACGGCGCGGAATCCTCAACACGAGCGTCTTCCCTCGCACACCCCACAAGCTCGCGGGGAACAAGCGAACCGGCATACAAAACAAGGTCGGCCTCCTGAATGAGCCGCCTGCCCTTAACCGTCACAAGCTCCGGATCACCCGGCCCCGCCCCGATGAAATATACTTTTGTCATGATGCCTCGCAATCCAGATTGCCCGCTACACGCTTAGCAGGCGTGCGCCTTCAAAAACCGCCCAACCTATACCCCCTCGTTCCGTCAAAGCCAACCGCTACCCTGCATCCGAGGGTGCCAGGGAGCGAGTGCCTCCGGCGGCCCTCCGGGGGCTTAAGAACCTTTTGCAAAAGTTCTTAAGAATCTCCAAAAACCTTTGGGTTGCCTTCGGCAGGGCTAGTCGTTGACGCGCAGTTTTTGCGTGTCACAAACGCCTTCAAGTCAGGGAGTGCAGAGGGGATTATCCTCTTTGCCGGGTGCAGGGCAGCGCCCTGCCCGCCGGAGGCAAAAAAAGCCCGCCGTGCAGGGCGGGCCGTTTTCTTTTAGAGCTTCACTGCCCGTTCGAGCCGTGCGAGTGTTTCGTCTTTTCCGAGCACGAGCATGGTGTCATAGATGCTTGGGCTTTGGGTCGAGCCGGTGACGGCCACGCGCAGGGGCTGGGCGAGGTTTTTGAACTTGAGTTCCTTTTCTTCCACGAGTCCTTTGCAGATGGCTTCGAGGGAGTCGTGGGTGAAGTCGCTGTCGGCTTCGATTTTGGCGCGGATTTCTTCGAGCAGCGGGCGGGCCTCGTCGTTGATGAATTTGGTGGCGGCTTTCTCGTCGTATTCGAGCTGGTCGGCGGTGACGAGGAAGGGGCGCGACTGGGGGACCATCTCGACGATGGATTTGGCGCGGGGCTGCAGGTGCGGGATGAGCGCGAGCAGCTTGGTGCGCGGGGCGTTTTCGGCGGCTTCGGGGCCGTCTTCGCGGGCGAGGAAGTCGAGGATGAGGTCTGCGAGGCGTTCGGGGTCGGCTTCCTTGATCCAGTGGGCGTTGACCCATTCGAACTTTTTGAGGTCGAAGACGGACGGGGAGTTGCCAAGGTTTTTGGTGTCAAAGAGCTTGACCATTTCTTCGGTGGAGAAGATTTCCTGATCGCCGTGGGACCAGCCGAGCCGGGCGAGGTAGTTGACGGCGGCTTCGGGGAGGTAGCCCATCTTTTCGTATTCCATGACGGAGAGCGCGCCGTGACGCTTGGAGAGTTTCTTCTTGTCCGGGCCGAGGATCATGGGCACGTGGCCGAAGACGGGTACGTCCCAGTTCATGGCTTTGTAGATGAGGATCTGGCGCGGGGTGTTGTTGACGTGGTCGTCGCCGCGCAAAACGTGGTTGACGCCCATGTCGTGGTCATCGACGACCACGGCGAGGTTGTAGGTGGGCGTGCCGTCGGAGCGGCGCAGGATCATGTCGTCCATTTCCTCGTTGTTGACGGCGATGGGGCCTTTGACCATGTCGTCGTAGGCGGTGGCGCCGTCGATGGGGGCTTTGAGGCGTACGACGCGGTCGGGACCGGGGCCGAGGTTTTTCTCGCGGCAGGAGCCGTCGTATTTCGGCTTGCGGCCTTCGGCGCGGGCTTTTTCGCGCATGGCGTCCACCTGCTCCTTGGTACAGTCGCAGTAGTAGGCGTGGCCTGCTTCGACGAGCTGGTCGATGACCTCGTTGTGGCGTTCGGCGCGTTCGCTCTGGTAGGTGATTTCGCCGTCATGGTCGAGGCCGAGCCATTTCATGGCGTCGAGGATGGCGTCGATGGCTTCCTGGGTGCTGCGTTCGCGGTCGGTGTCTTCGATGCGCAGCAGAAATTTTCCGCCGGAGTGGCGGGCGAGCAGCCAGGAGAAGAGGGCGGTGCGGGCGCCGCCGATGTGCAGGAAGCCGGTTGGGCTGGGGGCGAAGCGGGAAACGATGGTCATTGGGGTTCCTTTCATTTCGTGCGAACGCGACGCTTCGGACGAATCCTCGGCGTCGCGGTCACTGTCGTGTGCGGTTGTATCTAGTCGGCCTTTTCCACGCCTTTGACTTCGGGGATGGCCTTGAGGATGGTGCGTTCGATGGCGTTCTTGAGCGTCACCTGAGACATGGGGCAGCCTTTGCAGGCGCCTTGCAGACGGACCTTGACGATGCCGTTGTCGGTGATTTCCACGAGTTCGACATCGCCGCCGTCGGCCTTGAGCATCGGGCGTACCTGATCGAGCACGGCTTCAACTTTTTCGCGCATGGGGTTTTCCCTCCGGTTTCGATATGGAGGTGAGGTAAGTCCTTTGCCCGATTATGTCAACGAGGCTCGGGTATGAGGATGCTGAAGGAGTCTTCGAGCTCCTCGTCGAGACCGAGGATCATGTCTTCGAGCTGGTCGGGCGTGATGCCGAGGGAGGCCCATGTCTCCGGGTTGGGCGGCTGGACGTAGAATTCTCCGCTGGAGCCGATACCGAGGCCGGTGGTGATGGTTTCGGCGCAGTGGACGAGGCCGGGTTCGGCTTCCTTCTGGTTTTTTTTGGGGTTGTGGTGTTCCAGCACGGCGGCCACCAGCACGTAGGGGAAGTTCCATTTGCGCAGGAGCATCCCGCCGAGGGTGGCGTGGTCGAAGCCGATGATTTCCGCTTCGGCGTTGAAGAGCAGGTCGTCCCGGCGGCGGGCCTCGGAGATGAGCTGGGCGGCGCGTTCGGGGCGGGTCTTGAAGAATATGAGCTGGCCGATGTCGTGCAGCAGGCCGGCCACGAAGGCGCGTTCGGGGTCGCCTTTGCCGGTGACGCGGCAGAGGCCTCTGGCAACGAGACCGCAGGCGATGGAGTGCATCCAGAAGCGTTCCATGTCCACGATTTCGGGCGGGATATCCTTGAAGAGCTGCATGACCGAGGTACCCACGGCCATGGTGGAAAGCTGTTTGACGCCGACAACGGTGACGGCGCGGGAGATGGTGTCGATCTGCATGGGCAGGCTGTAGAAGGCGGAGTTGACCATGCGCAGCAGGAAGGCGGTCAGGCCGGGGTCCTGGCTGATGATGTCGGCAAGGTCGCTCGCGCTGGTTCTGGGCGAGTTGATGGCCTGCTGCAGTTCCATGAACACCTGCGGCAGGGAGGGAAGCTGCTGCTCCTTGCGCAGGATGTCGAGGGGGTCGATGTGCGTGGTGTCGACTGGCTCGTCCGTAGCTTGTTCGACGGGTTCGTATTTTTCCGGGTGCGCGGCCATGTCGCGGGCCACGTGCTCCAGCCCGAGGCGCGCGAGTTTCTTCATCAGCGCGTCGGGCTTGTGGATATGCCTGTACCGTTTGGTCAGGTAGGCTTTCGCCTTCTCCCGGATTTCCGGGGATACGTCCTCAACGTGGGTGTCGAGCAGCTCTTCGGTCATTGCACCATCCTGTTGTTCAGACCTGTTACTTACACCTTAGAGCAAATGCTCATTGACCGGAAGGATAATCTATCCCCTTCGTGTCAGTCCGAATTTCTTGAGCTTGTATTGCAGGGTGCGCCTGCTTACGCCGAGGGCGTCGGCGGTGCGCTCGCGGTGGCCGCCGTTTTCCTCCAGCGCGCGGATGATGGCGAGCTTTTCGGCCTCCTCGAGTGACGCCGGGGACTGGTGCTGCGGCTGTTCCATGTCCGGGGCAGGGGCGGCCGCGCCGGTGATCATGGGCGGCAGCAGGTCCGGGCCGAGAGCGTCGGAGCGGGCGAGGATGAGCGCGCGTTCCAGCACGTTCTCCAGTTCGCGCACGTTGCCGGGCCAGTCGTAGCGGGAGAGGGCTTCGAGGAAGGGAGGCGTGACGGTGCGCACGGCCTTTCGGTTCTTTTCGCCGAGCCTGCCGAGCAGGAAGCTGACCAGCAGGGGCAGGTCTTCCTTGCGGTCGCGCAGGGGGGGGATGCTGATTTCGAGCACGGCCAGCCGGTAATAGAGGTCCTCGCGGAAACGGCCTGCCTCGACTTCGGCGCGCAGGTTGCGGTTGGTGGCCGCGATGATGCGGACATCGGTCTGCACGGGCTGCACGCCGCCGAGGGGTTCGATGGTCTTTTCCTGCAGGGCGCGCAGGAGCTTGGCCTGCAGGGCGGCGGGCATCTCGCCGATTTCGTCGAGGAAGAGGGTGCCGCCGTCGGCGAGCTGGAAGCGGCCGGGCTTGTCCTTGACCGCGCCGGTGAACGCGCCTTTGACGTAGCCGAACAGCTCGGATTCGAGCAGCTCGTCGGGCAGGGCCGCGCAGTTGACCTTGATGAGCGGGCGGCTGGCGCGCAGGCTGGCCCGGTGCAGGCCTTCGGCCACAAGCTCCTTGCCGGTGCCGGATTCGCCGAGGATAAGCACGGTGGCTCGCTCGGCCCGGCCTGATTGATGAGGTCTCGCACTCGCTCCACGCCCGGGCTTGCGCCGATGAAATCGACCATGCCGTCGGCGTGCTTCCTGAGGCGGGTGTTTTCGCGGATGAGCCGGTGATACTCGTGGGCCTTGTCCAGCACGGCCTTGAGTTCCTCGTTGTCCGCGGGTTTGGTCAGGTAGTCGAACGCGCCCTTTTTCATGGCTTCAACGGCAGAACCGACGCTGCCGAAGGCCGTGAGCAGGATTACGGGCAGGCCGGGGCGGCGGATGTTGATCTCCCGCAGCAGCTCCAGCCCGTCCATGCCGGGCATCTTCATGTCCACGAGGGCCACGTCCGGGGGGCAGTCCGCGGGGTTGCAGTCCTCGCCCGCCATTGCGGCAAGCTCTTCAAGCGCGGCATCGCCCCGGTCGGCCTCGGTGACATGCCATCCGGCGTCTTCGAGCACGGCGCGCACCATCAGGCGGTGGCCCGGCTCGTCGTCCACGATGAGTACGGTCTTCTGCATTTCGGTCATGCTGATTCCTCAAGGTCCGGGAAGAAAAGCTTCACGGCGGTGCCGCGTCCCGGTTCGGAGTCTATGTCGATGCGTCCCTTGTGGGCGCGCATGATATTCTGCACGATGGCCAGCCCGAGGCCGGTGCCGGTGCGTTTGCCGGTAAAAAACGGTTCAAGGGCCTGTTCACGGGTTTCCTCGTCCATGCCCGCGCCATTATCCTCCACGATGACCCAGGTGCCGCCCCTGTCTGGGGTGGTGCGCAGGGTGATCTGTCCGTCCTCGCGACCGTCCAGCGCGTCGAGGGCGTTGGCCATGAGGTTCAGGAGCATCTGGCGCAGCCCGTCCGGGTCGGCCATGACAAAGGGAGCCTGAATGTCCATGTCCGGCTCCACGCTGCGGTGTTCGAGGTCGAAGCGCATCAGCTTCACCAGCGCGTCGGCAGCGGCGGCGATGTCCACGGATTCCGGGGCGAGCTCGCGCGGGCGGGCCAGATAGAGCAGGTCCGTGACCACGCGGTTCAGGCGGTCGGCCTCCTGCACCATGGTGGTGGCGTAGGCGTCCAGTGGGGCCTGTCCCCGGAGTTTTTCGGCAAAGAACTGGGCAAAGCCGCGCAGGGAGCTCAGCGGGTTGCGGACCTCGTGGGCCACGCCTGCGGCGAGCTGTCCCACGGCCGCGAGGCGGCGGGCTTCGTCGAGGTCCTCCTCAAGGCTCTTGATGCGCGTGCGGTCGCGGATGAGCACGAGGCGGCGGCCGAGCTCTTCGGTGTCGTCGCCCTCGGCGAAAGCGATGGAAAGAATTTCAAGGCGGCGGCCTTCAAGGTCGTACTGCCGCCAGTCGTAGTTGCCCTGCATGTCGTCCACCGGGAACTCGCTCCAGTTTCGTCCCACCAGTTCGAGGGGGTCGCCGTCCTGCGGGGCGAGCAGCAGCTTGGCCGAGCCGTTGGCCGCAAGGATGGTCCCTTCGGCGTCCAGCGTGACCAGCCCGTCCGGCATGTGGTCGAGCAGCCGGTTCTGGAACTGTTCCAGCCGGTCGAGCCTGCGGCCCTGATCGCGGCGGCGCAGGTAGGCGAAGGCCAGCGACCAGAGCACCACTGCCGCGAGAAAGACGTAGCCTGTCTGCAGAATGGCCGCCCTGCGGTACTGGCGGAACTGGGCCATGTGCTTGGTGGCGTTGATGCCCACCACCAGATAGGCCTCGGGCCGCGTGGTCGTTGTCAGATGGTCGTCGTCGGGATCGTTCTCGCCGTGCATCCTGCCGTGGCGCATCCCTTTCCCGCCGTGCATGCCCATGCCCCGTCCGGGGGCGCGTCTTCCTCCGGCCATGAAGGAGAGGCCGGGCTGCATCATCAGGCCGGAGACAAGCACCTCCTTGCCGCCGAGTTCGCTGAGTACGTGCCATGCGTTGCCGGAGTTGATGAGCCCTGAGTCTATGGGAAACTGCAGGCGGGGCGGCGTTTCTTCCGAAGAGTGGATGAGCGGGTTGCCGTCCGCGCCGTAGACGCCGACAAAGGCGATGTCGTCCGAGGTGGCGAGTTCGCCGAAGAGTTCTCCGGAAACCGCCGGGAAGATCGTTGCACTGTCGGGGTTGCCGCGCAGGCCGCGCATGATGCGCATCAGGTTCGCCTCCACCCCGCGCAGGATGGAACCGCCCGAGAGGATCATGTGTTCGCGCACCAGTTCCTTCTGGCGGTCGATGCTGCGCCACGTGAGAAACACGCTGCCGAGACCGAGGACGATCAGCGCGAGCACGAGGGCCACTACCGGGCCGTGTTCAGAGTCTTTCGAGCGTATTTCCATTGCGTTCCGGCGTTACTCGGCGGTTCGGAGAATCGAGTACAGGTCGCGCGGGGATTTCCCGGCGGCGGCCGCCATGTCCTTGAGCGTGGTCCCTGCCGAGGCGGTCACGCCAGCGTTTTCAAGCTTCTTGACCGCCGCGTCGAGGGGCAGACCGTATGCCGCGCAGAGGTCCGCGAGGGTCATTTTGCCGGTGCCTTCGGGCGGAGCGGGCGGCAGGGCGGCAAAGGGATCGGGAGCCAGCGCAGAGCGGATGGCTTCGTATATTCCCTGCGGCGTGGTGTCGTTGGCCTCGGCCAGCTCCAGAAGCGGCGTTTCCGGGGCGACCTTATTCGTGAACCCCTTCGTTTTCAAGGCCTGCATGGCCTTTTCCAGATCGAAACCCATGTAGCCGCAGAATTTTACGAGGGGCGAGAGTTCGGCGTGCCCGTAGGGCGGATTGCCATAGGTGGCCGTGGCCCGGTCCTTGAACCATGTGCCGAGGTCCATGAGCTGCTGCATGGGCGGGATGTGAAGGAGTGTCCCTGCGGTGACGAAGACGGTCAGCACGCAGGCATAGACCATGGGCCGGGTGAAGAAAACCAGCTCGCGGGCCGCGTTCTTCATGTAGGTCATGACCGGCTTCCAGTTGAGCCAGACGTGCAGGATTGCGCAGATCAGGAACAGGGTGCCTACGGTCAGGTGGATGTCGCCCCACTGGGTTTTGGAGAGGCCCCAGAGGGACCAGTCGGCCCAGTAGGCCACGCGGCCGTGAGGCTGGATGTACAGAACGACGCTGGTGACGGCCAGCACGATGAAGGAGAGAAAGCTCGTCAGGGAAACCGTTCTGCGGAACATCGTCATACCTCCGGGTTTCTCAACTGCATAGCACCGGCGCAGGGGCAGGGGAAGCGGATGATTGGGAGACGCAAAACGGAACGGCGGTGCCCATTCCGCCGTTCCGGTTCACTACCGTATTCCGTTTATGTTCGTTGCCTTTGAAAATCTACCAGCGATCCATGCCGCGTCCGTGGCCGTAGCCGTGCCCGCCGCCGTGGTAGCCGCGGCCCTGGCCGTAGCCTTCGCAGTAGCCGTTACCGGAGCCGCGTCCGCCGCGTCCGCTGAACTTCAGGCCGGTCTCCGCTTCGAATTCCTTTGCCATGGCAGTGCGGTTTTCCCACATCTGATTGCGCAGCTTGCTCATTTCCGCCACGAGCTCGTCGATGCGCTTTTCATCGGGGTTGCCAGAGTTGGCGATGGCGTCCAGCTTGATGCGAGCGGCCACTGCCTTGTCGTGCAGTGCGGTTTGCTTTGCACGGAACTTCTCGAAGATCTGGTTCGCTGCTTCCTGCTTTTCCGGGGTCAGTTGGCTGTACATGCCGTCGCCGTAACCGCCGCAGCCGCCGCCGCGACCGTAGCCGGGGCCTGCATAGGCCATTGCGGCCATGGAAAGCATTGCGGCCAGCGCGATGGTAACGATGAGAGTCTTCCTGGTCATTGTGTCTCTCCCTGTGGGTTGAAAGTGTAAACGTTGATCCCCTCCCGGGCTTTTCGCCATATGTGTTGTGAGTACAGCACTGGCTGTGCCAAAAGGTGATTCTCTTTTTGTTTTGAAATGTTATCCAGTTTTTCCTACTGAGGAAGTGTGTTTATTGCGCAATATGCTGCACATTTTTTGCACAAAGACTGTGTCTGTTGTGCAGGGGTGTCCACTTGACAAGTGCTCTTGGTGAACCAATTCTATGCATCCCGACAATGCAACCCTTGAGGAGTCATATATGCCTATCTATGAATACGCCTGCCCGGACTGCGGCAAGGACTTTGAGGAGCTGGTCTTCGATCCTGACGAAATCCCGGCCTGTCCGCACTGTTCGGGCGGCAATGCCCAGAGGATCATGTCGCAGGTGAACACCCGCGGCGACGTGCGGGTGGAGATACCGGACTTTCAGAAAGCCCTTGGCGACAAGTACAAGAACGGTGGCCCCGGCGGCGGGTGCGGTTCGGGCGGCTTCTCTTGAGGCTAGGGAGTATCCCTCCGGTCCGGAGGGAACGGTTTTCAACCCCTGTCGCTTTGGCGACAGGGGTTTTTCTTTGCACAATGAAGACTCCTGCCCGAAATCTCGCACGTTTTGACATGAAAGCGATTTGTCTGCGACACTTAAGGACTATCGGAAGGTCCGGCATGATGACGGGCCAGTTCAACGTGTAGGGAGAAATGATGCAGACCTTCATGCAGACGTGGCATGACGCGGCAATGACAACCATCGGGCTTTTCTGGATGGCCCTGTGGGCCTTCGGGCTCGGGTATCTCATAAGCAGTATGATTCAGGTGTTCGTGACCCGGCAGCGCATGAAACGCAGCATGGGCGAGACCGGCCCCAAAAGCGTGGGGCTGGGGACCTTCTTCGGCTTCATCTCAAGCTCGTGCAGCTTCGCGGCCCTGTCCACCACGCGCTCGCTGTTCGCCAAGGGATCAGGGCTGGTCCCGGCGCTGGCCTTTATGCTCGCATCCACCAACCTTGTCATCGAACTGGGAATCATCATCGCGGTCTTCCTCTCATGGCAGTTTGTTGTCGGCGAATATGTCGGCGGAATCCTGCTTATCCTCTTCATGTGGATCGTGGTCCGGGCCACGCTCCCGAAACGTCTTGAGGAGAACGCCCGCGAGCACGCCCGGCGGCAGACCGGGGACGAAGGCGAGGAAGAGGATCAGGACTGGCGGCGGCTCATCGTCACCAAGGAGGGCTGGCTCCGGGTCGCCCGTCGCTACGTCATGGAGTGGGACATGGTCTGGAAGGACGTGACCATCGGCTTCACCGTGGCGGGAATCATCGCGGCCTTTGTGCCGCAGGAGTTCTTTCAGGCGCTGTTCCTCAGCTCCACGGACGCGGCCCCGGCCTTCTGGCAGGTGGTCGCGCAGGCGGTCATCGGCCCGGTTGCCGCGTTCTTCACCTTCATCGGCTCCATGGGCAACATCCCGCTGGCCTCGGTGCTGTTCAGCCACGGCGTCAGCTTTGCGGGCGTGATGGCCTTCATCTTCTTCAGCGACCTCGTGGTTTTCCCTGTGCTCAGGATTCAGGCCACCTACTACGGCTGGAAGATGGCGCTGTACATTCTTGCCGTGATGCTGGTGACGCTGGTCTCCTCGGCCGTGCTCATGCACTACGGCTTTGCCGCACTGGATATGCTGCCTGAGGCCAAGGTCGTGGGAGCCATCACGGACCGTGTTTTCTTTGAGGTGAATTACACCATGTTCCTCAACGTGTTTTTCCTGATTCTGTCCGGTGTGTTCCTGTTCTGGAAGATGCGAACGGACGAGGGCGGGATGGACATGGAGCCCTCGCTGGGCGAGCGGATTCTCTCCGGGCTTTCCATGGCCGCATACGGCTGGCTCGGGATCGGCGTTGTTCTGCCGCTGTTCATTTGACGGGGCCTCGCCCCATGAAAAAAGGCCCGTGCAGCAATGCTGCACGGGCCTTTATCTGTATTGCAATCAGTGCCTACCAGCCGAAGAGCGGGAATTCGCGGGCGAATTCTTCCACTTCGTCGGCGATTTCGTTGAGCACTTTTTCGTCCTTGTAGTTTTCCAGCGCGGCGGTGATGGCCTCGGCCACGACGATCATGTCTTCCTCGATCATGCCGCGGGTGGTCAGGGCCGGGGTGCCGAGCCTGACGCCGGAGGTCACGAACGGGGATCTGGTCTCGAACGGGATGGTGTTCTTGTTGACCGTGATACCGGCGAGGTCGAGCGCGTGCTCGGCGTCCTTGCCGGTGATGTCCTTGTTGGTGAGGTCAATCATCATCAGGTGGTTGTCCGTGCCGCCGGAGACCAGCTCGAAGCCGGATTCCTGCAGGGAGTTGGCGAGCACCTTGGCGTTCTTGACCACCTGCTGCTGGTATTCCACGAACCCTTCCTTGAGGGCCTCGCCAAAGGCCACGGCCTTGGCCGCGATGACATGCATCAGCGGGCCGCCCTGAATGCCGGGGAAGATCTGCGAGTTGAGCGTCTTGGTCTCGTCCTCGGTGGAGAGGATCATGCCGCCGCGCGGGCCTCGCAGGGTCTTGTGGGTCGTGGTGGTGGTGATGTGGGCGTGCGGGATGCAGCTGGGGTGTTCGCCCGCTGCAATGAGGCCCGCGATGTGCGCCATGTCCACCATGAGCTTGGCGCCCACTTCATCGGCGATGGCCCGGAAGCGGGCAAAGTCGATGATGCGGGGGTAGCGCTGGCGCCTGCCACGATCATGGCCGGTTTGTGTTCCTTGGCGAGCGCCTCGACCTGTTCGTAGTCGATGGTCTGGTCCTCGCGGGTCACGCCGTAGTGCACCACGTTGAACAGCTTGCCGGAGAAGTTAACCGGGCTGCCGTGGGTCAGGTGGCCGCCGTGGGACAGCTCCATGGTCAGGATGGTGTCACCGGGCTGGCAGTAGCCGAAGTACACGGCCATGTTGGCCTGCGAGCCGGAGTGGGGCTGGACGTTGACGTAGTCGCAGTCGAAGAGCGCCTTGGCGCGGTCTCGGGCGATGTCCTCGGCGATGTCCACGAACTCGCATCCGCCGTAGTAGCGCTTGTGCGGATAGCCTTCGGCGTACTTGTGGGTCATGATGGACCCCTGCGCCTGACGCACTGCGGTGGAGACGAAGTTTTCACTGGCGATCAGTTCCAGCTTGCTGACCTGCCGATCGGCTTCCGCTGCGATTGAGGCGGCGATTTCCGGATCTTGAATAAGCAGTTCTTCCATGGCGGCAAACCTCGTGGGTTATCCTTCGAAACGCTTGAACAGCACGCAGGCGTTGGTGCCGCCGAAGCCGAAGGAGTTGGAAAGGGCGTATGCGACCTTCTGCTCCCGCGAACCGTCGGTGACGAGGTTCTTGAGATCGCAGTCCGGGTCGGGATTTTCATAGTTGGCGATGCCGGGGATGACGCCTTCGGCGATGGTCTTGACGCAGAAAACGCCCTCAACACCGCCTGCCGCGCCGAGCAGATGCCCGACCTGGCTCTTGTTGGCGGTCACGGCGATCTCGTCGGCATGGTCGCCGAACACGGAACGGATGGCTCTGGTTTCGCAGAGGTCGTTCAGCTTGGTGGAGGTGCCGTGGGCGTTGATATGGTCAAGCGCCTCGGGTTGGACCTTGCCTTCGCGCAGGGCGGCCTTCATGGCCAGCGCCATGCCTTCGCCGTTTTCCGGCGGGGCGGTCATGTGGTAGGCGTCGCCGGATGCGCCGAAGCCGGTGATTTCCGCAAGGATGGTGGCACCGCGGGCTTTGGCGTGCTCCAGAGATTCCAGAAGCATCAGGCCACAGCCTTCACCCATGACGAAGCCGTCGCGCTCGTTGTCAAAGGGACGGGAGGCGGCTTCGGGATCGTCGTTGCGGGTGGACAGCGCTCTCATGGCCGTGAAGCCGGAGATGCCCAGCGGCGTGATGGTGGACTCTGCGCCGCCGCAGATCATCACGTCGCGCGGCCGAGCATGATGTCCGTATATGCCGCGCCGATGGCGTGGGTGCCGGAGGCGCAGGCGGTGGTGGTGCAGATGTTGGGTCCCTGTGCGCCTGCCTCGATGGACACCTGACCGGCGGCCATGTTGGCGATCAGCACGGGGATGAAGAACGGGGAAATCTTGGAGGGTCCCCGTTTCTGCAGTTTTTCATGCATGCTCTCGATGGTGGCGAGGCCGCCGAGGCCCACGCCGATGATGACGCCGGTGCGGTGCGACTCGGACTCGGGCACGGTCCAGCCTGCGTCTTCCATGAGCATTTTGGTGCAGGCCACGGAATACTGCGTGAAGGTTTCCATGCGCCGTGCCTGCTTTTTATCGATGAAAGTGGTGGGATCGAAATCCTTGACCTGTCCCGCGATGCGGGCATCGAAGCCTTCGGCGTCGAACTTGGTGATGGGGCCGATGCCGGACTTGCCTGCAATGAGGTTCTTCCAGCTGGTCTCGATGTCGTTACCAAGAGGGGTGATGGCGGAAACCGCCGTGACGACAACCCTGTTCATTGACTGCCTTCCAGTTGCTTGTTGGTTCCGTATAGCAAACAGAGCGCCTTATGCCCGTTCGGGATAAGCGCTCCTGATAATACCGTATCTCGTCGGCGTGGATGCTACTGGTTCTTTTCGATGAACTCGATGGCGTCCTTGACCTTCAGAATCTTCTGGGCCTGTTCGTCATCGATTTCCAGATCGAATTCTTCTTCCATGGCCATGATGAGCTCGGTGAGGTCCAGGGAGTCTGCACCCAGGTCTTCAACGAAGGCTGCGCCTTCCACGACTTCGTCGGCGCTCACGCCCAGCTGATCCACGATGATGTCTTTAACTTTGCTGGCAACGTCGGACATGGTGTCCCTCCAATACGTAGGTTTTGTTTATGTGTTGATTACATGTACATGCCGCCGTTCACTGCCAGCACCTGACCGGTGACGTAACCGCCACCCGGGCCTGCGAGGTAGGAAACGGCAGCGGCGATGTCGTCGCTTTCGCCCAGCCGCTTGAGCGGAATCTGGGTCAGCATGGCTTCAACGGCCTGCTCCGGAAGTTCGGAGGTCATGTCCGTCTGGATGAAGCCGGGAGCAACGGCGTTCACAGTGACGCCGCGTGCGGCAAGCTCACGGGCAGTGGACTTGGTCAGTCCGATGAGTCCGGCCTTGGCGGCGCAGTAGTTGGCCTGCCCGGCGTTGCCCATCTGGCCCACGACGCTGGTGATGTTCACAATGCGTCCGCGGCGCTGCTTGCTCATGAGCTTGGCGGCTTCGCGCTGGAAGGCGAAGCATCCGGTGAGGTTGATTTGCAGGACGCGGTCCCAGTCTTCGTCCTTCATGCGCATCAGAAGGCCGTCGCGGGTGATGCCCGCGTTGTTGACCAGAACCTCCAGCTCGGCTTTGCCCTTGATCTCTTCCTTGAAGAAGGCGGCGATGGCGTCGCGGTCGCCGGAGTCGAGCTTGAAGGCGCGGGCCTTGCCGCCCTTTTCCTCGATTCCTGCCACGACTTTTTCGGCTTCTTCGGGGCGGCTGACATAGGTGAACCATGTCTCGAAACCGTCCGCTGCGAGGCGTTCGGTCACGGCACGTCCGATGCCGCGGGAGCCGCCGGTAACAAGGGCCACTTTGGGAAGATCACTCATTCGTTGTTCACCTCATTGGTATGAGTAGTTGACCGAACCCAATATACCAATCCGTGCCTGACTGCAAATCTGCCGCAAACGATCGTTTGAAACTTTTTGGTTAAAATTGCAACAGCGCCGAGGCCCATGTGAAGCCCCCGCCAAAACTTGTCAACAAAACGACGTCGCCGTCTTTGATGAATCCGGTTTCGTGGGCTTCGGAGAGGGCTATGGGGATGCTTGCGGCAGAGGTGTTGCCGTAGCGCTCGACATTGGAAAATACCTTTTCGGGCGGCACGTCGAACTTGCGGCCCACGGCGTCGATGATGCGCCAGTTGGCTGATGCGGGATGAGTACATTGAGCTGGTCGCGGGTCATGTCGTTGTCTGCAAGAATCTGGTTGCAGACGGTGGTCATGGAACGCACCGCGTGCTTGAAGATTTCGCGCCCTTCCATCTGAATGAAGTAGTCTTCGCGGATGGGGTCGCCGACTTTTTCGTAGGAGGAGCTGGAGCCGCCGCCTTTGACGGTGAGCAGCTTGCTGAGGCTGCCGTCGCTGGAGAGCTTGACGTCCCTGATCTTCGGACCGTCGCCGTCACGGGTCACGATGGCCGCCCCGGCACCGTCGCCAAAGAGCACGCAGGTGGTCCGGTCATCAAAGTTTGTGCGGCGGGTGCAGGTCTCGGCACCGATGACCAATACTCTGGCCTCGGGGTGCAGGGCGAGGATGGCCCGGGCGTTTTCCAGCCCGTAGAGAAATCCGGAGCAGGCTGCGGCGATGTCGTAGACCGCGCGGCCCTTGATGCCGAGTTTTTCTTCCACGATGCAGGCGCAGGAGGGGACCATGGCGTCGGGCGTGAAGGTGGCCACCACGATGTGGGTCAGTTCCTCGGCGTCCATGCCCGCGTTCTTGAGGGCCATTTCGGCCGCGCCCACGGCGAGATCGCTGGTGTATTCGCCTTCGGAGACCACGTGGCGGGTCTTGATGCCGGTGCGGGTGGTGATCCATTCGTCGGAGGTCTCGACGATTGTTTCGAGATCGGAGTTGGAGAGAACCTTTTCCGGTACATGGCGGCCGAGGCCGCGGAGAACGATTTCGATGCTCATCGTGTATGGGGTGGGCTTGGTGCCCGGTTGTCGGCGACGGTTTCCCGTGTGCAAAACGCATGGCGCCACGGCGGCGCGAGCGGCAGTCTGCCGGAAATGGGTATCCGGCATCTGTCGGGAATAGGGCCTCGAGGTCCGCCTTGGTTGCGGGACGGTGATGGTCCCGCGGTCTTCGAATGTGCTAGGCGGCTTTCTCGTCCTTGCGTCCGGCCAAGGCGCTGTGCGCCTCAAGCCCTTCGGCAAGGTGTTCGTGCGCCTTGTTGGACACGAACTTGGCCGACATGCGAATGGCGTTGGTGATGGCCTTTTCGTTGGACTTGCCGTGACAGACTATCACGATGCCCTTGAGGCCGAGCAGGGGGGCGCCGCCGTATTCGGCGTAGTCCACCAGCCGCTTGAAACGCCGGAACGCACCAAAGGAAAGCAGGGAGCCAAGCCGGGAAAGGATGCTGCTTCCCAGCTCCTTCTTCAGGATGTTCCCGAACGACTTGGCAAGACCCTCGGACAGCTTCAGGGCCACGTTGCCCACAAAGCCGTCGCAGACCGCAATATCCACGTCGCCGGTGAATATGTCGCGGCCTTCCACGTTACCGATGAAATTGAGCTCGGACTCCCGGAAGAGTTCGAAGGCTTCCTTGACGATGGCGTTGCCCTTGCCTTCCTCCTCGCCGATGGACAGAAGCCCCACGGTGGGGCGCTCGGTGCCGAGCACGTCGCGCGCGAGGACGTCGGCCATCAGGCCGAACTGCAGAAGGTGCTGGGGTTTGGAGTCCACGTTGGCACCCACGTCAATAAGGACGCAGGGGCGCTTTTCCGTGGGCATGACCCCGGCGAACGCCGGACGCAGAACACCCTTGATGCGGCCAAGGACGAACATTCCGCAAGCCACGGTGGCTCCGGAGTGTCCGGCGCTGACCACGCCGTCGGCCTTGCCTTCCTTGACGGTGCGGCAGGCCACGTGGATGGACGAGTCCTTCTTGCGGCGAAGGGCGTCCGAGGCTTTGTCGTCCATTTCGACGACTTCGGACGCGGGCACGATGTCGATTTCGAGTCCGTCCGTCTTGTGGGCGTCCAGCTCTGCTCGAATCGCGGTCTCGCCACCCACGAGGGTGATAGCAATGCCTTCCCGGGCTGCCTGAACAGCGGCCGGCACCACCACGCGGGGACCGTAGTCTCCGCCCATGGCGTCGACGGCTATGCGGGCTTGGGTGCTAGGCATCGTCGCTGTTTACGACTTGGCGACCCTTGTAGTTGCCGCAGACGTCACAGGCACGGTGGGGCAGAACGGGTTCACCGCATTCGCAGTAAACGACATTGGGGGCGGTGATGCGGTCGTGAGCGCGACGCATGCCCTTGCGGGAACGGGAAGTCTTTTTCTTGGGAACTGCCATGATGGTATCCTCTCAAACATTGATCTCCTGACAGGGGCGGACCCGGTCAGGGCTGGTTACTTTATCTTCAAATTGCGTAAGACCGCAAGTCTCGGATCGCCTTCTTCCTGCTCGGGGTTGCATTCGCAGGACTGGCTGGGCTTGCCGCACTCGGCGCACAGGCCGCCGCACTCTTCGGCGCAGAGCGGCTTCACCGGGAGGGCGAGGGCGAACTCTTCCCAGAGTATCGCGCCCATGTCAAGGTGAAGTTGCCCATCCTTTGTAATGATGCGTACTTCTTCGCCGTCGAGGACCTCCTCGCCGCCGTTGGCCTCCTCGAAGACGTCGAAGTCGGTCTGGACCTCGAAGTCGTAGGGCTCGGCACAGCGGTCGCAGGGGATGCTCACGGATCCGGAGATGGACCCGCGGACCAGCGCGGCCTCGTCACCCTGCGGAAGCACGGTGAACACCGCCTGAATATCCCTGCCCGGAGCGAACCCAAGGCCGAAGGCGTTCCAGCGATCCTGCCAGAGAGCCTGTTCCGCAAAAGAAAATTCCCGGCCCTCTGCCGGGATGTCGTTCAGCGGTATGGTAAATTCGGTCATGGGTCGTATCCTTGTTTTTCGGCTGCCGATCTCGGGCAACCGGTGATTCCTATATGGGAACTTTTTCCCTTGTCAAGAAAAAAACCCTTGCCAACGCCACCGCAAGACGGTAAGGAATCTCCCTCTGCCGTTCGGGAGACGCATTTCGCGATCGGCACAACGAGCACGAAAAAAGATAAATTTTGTATATTACGCGAGGAGGTCGCCATGTCTCAGGTTTGCGATATTTGTGGAAAGGGTCCCCAGACGGGCAACAACGTTTCCCATTCCCACATCAAAACCAAACGTCGTTTCATGCCTAACCT
This sequence comes from Salidesulfovibrio brasiliensis JCM 12178, assembly GCF_001311825.1. Lineage (GTDB taxonomy): Bacteria > Desulfobacterota > Desulfovibrionia > Desulfovibrionales > Desulfovibrionaceae > Pseudodesulfovibrio > Pseudodesulfovibrio brasiliensis. The sequence continues at coordinate 86,492 of NZ_BBCB01000003.1, forward strand.
GCAGTCGGTCCGCCATCAGCTGGAATCCGGTCAGGTCGTGTCCATCAAGGCTTGCACCCGTTGCATCCGCAGCGGCGCTGTTACCAAGCCGGTGGCCAAGAAGGCTGCTGAATAGCAGGACGAAGTTTCCCCACCGAACTCGTTTCGGTGACATGCCCCGCTGCAAGGCGGGGCTTTTTCTTGTGCGAGGACTCTCTTCGCACCGTTTTCCTCTGCGCTCCGCTCTGCATCCACTCGCGGTCATCGCGCTCACTTCCCACATCATCACCCTGACATTCTGCTGAGCACCATGCAAGGGTGCCACTGTGCAAGTGCAGCCACTTGTGGTTGTCCTTGCGTGCAATGATTGCACTTTTGCACATGTCTCTATTTTTTATCTGTCTGTATTGGTTGGGTTTTTGGTTTTGGCATGGCCGATGCTTAGTCTCCACAAAGTTCAAAAGGAGTGGCCATGGAATTCATGAGTGCAATCGGAAACTGGTTTTGCGGATACGGTCCCGGCTTTGGGCATGGCGGGCACGGCATGTCCTCCTGGATGCCGTTTCATTTCGGAGGCTGGTTCAATCTCCTGATCGTCGGCCTGCTGCTCTTTGCCGCGTACAAATTTTACAGCAGACTTCGCGAGCCTGCCCACCAGAGCATTGCGCTTGAAGTCATCAAGCGCCGCTATGCCGAAGGCGAGATAGACCATGAGACGTATGCGAAGCTCCGGGATGAACTTAGAAAGTAACCAGTGATACACACCGTGTCGTGTACACCATCCTCCCCCCTTGCCCCGCCGGGTTGTCCGGCGGGGTTTTCTTATGCCTGCGTCCATTGGTCGTGGAGTGTCCACTGATCGTGGTGCGTTATTTCGGTGCTTCGGCACGTCTTGGAACAGCTGTTCTTTTGTAATGCGCCGTAATCATAGGCTAAGTGTGGATTTTTTAACACTGGCATGGATGCTGCTTTATGTCGTTCAGCAACGAATCAAAGGAAAGTATCATGCAGATCATTACAGATAGAAACGCCTCCCGTGCAGGCATGACAGCGGTTGAGATGGCCTTGATTCTCCCGCTGTTCTTCGTGCTGCTTATGGGTATGTTCGACGTGGGGCGCTGGTGCTGGGCGCGCAACGTGGTGCAGGACGCCGCCGACGTGCTTCTCTCCTACGGCGATCGGCACGCCGAGGCCGCAGCAGTGGCCGTGGCCTTTGCCCGTAAGAATCTCCGCGATCAGGATATCCCGGCTTCTGCCCTACAGTCTCGGACGGTCGTTTTTTCAAGGATGGGGCCGAAGCCGGTCCAGTAGCAGACAAGCCTTTACGAAACCGGACCGCAACCGTAAAACAGGCTGGCACACTGGTGTCAGCCTTTTTCACGCCAACATTCTGGGGAAGCATGTTCATCCATCCCGGTTTCGACCCCGTCGCCATCTCCATCGGTCCCGTCGCCATTCGCTGGTACGGCCTCATGTACCTGCTTGGTTTCCTCTCGGGCTGGCTGCTCGGCCGCTACCGCGCAAAACAGTCGTGGCGCGGCTGGACCGTGACGCAGGTGGACGACTTCGTGACCTACGTTATCCTCGGCGTGGTTCTCGGCGGCAGGCTGGGTTACGTGCTGTTTTATCAGCCGCAGTTCATTTGGACCGATCCGTTGGAAATCTTCGCCATCTGGCACGGCGGCATGTCCTTCCACGGCGGGCTGCTCGGCGTGATCGTCGCCTGCTGGTGGTTTGCCCGCAGGCACGGCAAGTCCATTTTCGACGTCGGGGACTTCGTGGCTCCGCTCATTGCGCCGGGACTGTTTTTCGGCAGGCTCGGGAATTTCATCAACGCCGAACTCTGGGGCCGGGTGACGGACGGCCCCTGGGGCATGGTCTTCCCCGGTGCCGGGGCTGTACCCCGGCACGCATCGCAGCTGTACGAGGCCACGCTGGAGGGGCTGGTGCTGTTCCTGCTGGTCTGGTTCTACTCCGCGTCCCCAAGGCCGAAAGGGGCGGTGGGCGGTGCCTTTTTGGTGGGCTACGGGGCGTTTCGTTTCATCGTGGAATTCGCCCGCCAGCCTGATGCGCACCTCGGATACATTGCCTTCGGCTGGCTGACCATGGGGCAGATTCTGTGTGTCCCGATGATCCTCTTCGGCGCGTGGTTGATGGTCAGAAACCGCTAGGCCGAACCTCTTGCCTTTCTCTGCACAATGGGGCAACTGCCCCCAGAGCAACCAAGGAGACGACCCATGCGGGTATTTATAGCATGCATTATTGCCATCCTTGCGGCCACTGCTGCATTTGCGCACGGCCTTAATGATTACGAGGTGGGGGAGAAACGACAGTTTCTCTGGGAGAAGAACGCCATGGAGACCGCCTGTGAGCGGGTATCCAGAAAGGTGCAGGGACGGCTGCACAGGCAGGCGTTCGGCTGGGACGAGGAACGCGAGCTGTTCTACATACTGGACGCGTCCGTCGGGACTCCTCAAGAGGGCTGGACCCTTGAGCGGTACTATTTCGGCACCCATCCCCTGCGCAAGGTTTCGGTAACGATCCATGAGCCGGATGACGCCGCTCAACGGAAGGGGCTGAAGCCGTGGGCCGAAGTCTACTTCGAGTTCGTTCGCAAGGCCGTGGAAAAGCACACGCTGCCCATCGAACCCGGCCAGCGCGAGGACCGCACCACTGAACCAGAGTCCGTGGAAATGGTCGAGCACATCCGGCTCGACATCTGCTCGGTGGAGGCGGCCCGGCATCTTGCCGCCGCGTTCGAGGCATTGTGCTGGTGGACGAAGTTCAGCGAGCAGGTCAAGGCTTTCGGGCCGGAAACAAACAACTGACGGCTGTCACCGGCGGTTCGGAAGCAGGCCGGGAACGTCGATCTCGAAGATGGCGTCCCAGTCCTTACCCGTGACGTAGAGACTGCGGTTTTTCGCGTCCCATGCAATGCCGTTCGCCACGCCTGCCTTGTCGCCCAATCGCGCGCGAAGCGGGGTGAGGTCGATCCATGCTTTCACGGCCCCCGACTCCATACTGATGACCGCAATGCGGTCTTTCTTCCAGATGTTGGCAAGCAGCGACCCTCGACGAACTCCATTTCGTTCATTCGCCTGACGGGGCGGCCGTCCTCCTGAATCGTCAGGTGGTTCACCGGCTTGAAAGTGATCGGCTCCAGCACGGTCAGCCGCGCGGTGCCGTCGCTCATGACCAGCAGGGTGCCGGTGCTGGCAAGGCCCCACGCCTCGTGGTCGTTCGGTCCCTTGGACGGAATGGCGAAGCGGCCCGTGACGTTGAGCGTGTCCGGGTCGAGCAGGTAGCCGTTTCCTGATTGCCAGGTGAGCAGATGGAGCACGCCACGAGCAAGGGCGATGCCTTCGGCAAACTCTTTTTCGTCAAGAATGTGAATCGCTTCAGGCGTCCCGATTCCGGATGCATGCGCCGGACCGTGGAGGTGCCGAAGTGTCCGGTGCTTTCAATAAACCGGCCCTCATGCCAGAGCAGCCCCTGCGTGAAGGCGGTGGGGTCGTGCGGCAGTTCCCGGACAATGACCGGCTTGAACGACGGCGCGCCTGCCGAAGCCGCTGTCGGCAACAGCACCGCGACGAGCATCAGCAACAGGACGATGCGTGGCATGGCTTCTCCGCTCTAGGGGGATTCCGGACTGCGCAAGTGACCTTGCGCAGGGCCGGAAACAGTCGTCAGCGGGACTCCCGGATGGCGTTCAGCCGCCGAGCGTGAAGGTGATGACGTGGTCGGCAAAGGCTTCCAGATTCTCCTGCACCCGGGGGCGCGGGGGGCGGAACCTGTCGGTGATCGGCATCATCAAGAGCGGGTCGAACATCTGGGACCAGATGCTCATGGCCGCGTCCATCACCATGCGGTGCGTGGGCGGCACGCCGAGAAACTCGCTGACCAGAGCGCGCAGATCGCCAGCGTAAGACTGGATGTGGTCCTGCACCAGAGAATCGAGGTGCGGGCTCGGGGTGGCCATTTCCATAAGGAAAATGGCCCAGTGGTCCGAGGCCACGCCGCTCCACCCTTCATCCGCGTATATTTCGTGGATGTGGGTGCGGATATAGGCTGCCAGGCGGTCCTCGACGGGTGCGTCGTCCGCCACGGCAAACCGTTCCCGCAGAGCCTCGGTCTTTTCCAGATCGAAGGTGTGGTCCAGAACGGCGGCATAGAGCGAGTCCTTGCTGCCGAAGTGGTAATTGACTGCGGCCACGTTGGCTTCCGCGAGCTGGCATATCTCGCGGACCGTGGCGGCCCGGAAGCCTTTTTTCGCAAAGACCCGGACAGCCGCCAGCAGCAGGGCCTGTTTGGTATTGACGTCGTTGGTTCTGTTCATTCCGCCCGACCTTGTTTTAAACAAATGTTATAGCGGATTGTGACTACATCGGGGCCGGCTGTCAAGTTTTCCGCCCCCGGCAGGGGGTTGCAAAAGCGCTCCGGGACGATTACAGCGTTCCTTTCGGAAAGAACGGCAAGCGGAGGAAGAATGAAGGTCAAGCTAGCCAAGACAGCCGGTTTCTGCATGGGCGTGGACCTTGCGCTCACCAAACTGGACGACATTATCGCCGAGGGCGTGACCGGTCCCGTGTTCGTTTTGGGACCCATCATTCACAACCCGCAGGTGCTGGAGCGCTACGCCAAAAAGGGCGTGCTCATCGCGGAAAAGCCTGAAGAGGTCCCGGACGGCAGCCGCGTGGTCATTCGTGCCCACGGCATCACCCGTCAGGTGGAGGAAGGGCTCAAGGAGCGCGGCATTGAGATCGTTGACGCCACCTGCCCCAAGGTGAAAAAGGCCCAGAAACTCATCGGCAGGCACACCGCGGAAAAGCAGTTCCTGCTCCTTTACGGAGAGGACGATCACCCCGAGGTGCGCGGGCTCGTGAGCTACGCGGGCAACGGCGGGCTGGTTTTCGACGACGTGTCGCTTGTGGACGAGTTTCCCTTTTCCCCGGACAAGAAGTACGTGCTGGCCGCCCAGACCACGCAGGACCGCGACCAGTTCGGCGCACTTGCCGAACGGCTTCAGGCGCGCGAAGACATCGATATCACGGTGCTGAACACCATCTGCGACGCCACCAAGCTTCGCCAGCGCGAGGCCATGGAGCTTGCGGACGAGTCTGATTTCGTGGTTGTGGTGGGCGGGTATTCCAGCGGCAACACCCGCAGGCTGGCGCAGGTTGTCCGCGATCAGGGCAAGCCCTGCCTGCACGTGGAAACGGCCGACGAACTGCCGGAAGACGATCTGGCCGATTACTCCGTGGTGGGCGTCACTGCCGGGGCATCCACCCCGCGCGACCTTGTCATGCAGGTCATCGACAGGCTGGAGCGCATCTGATTTTTAAAAAGGACGCCGGACGACTCGGGACGGGCTTCCGAATCGTCCGGCTTTTTGGCCGCTTCAGGATTGAATCGAGGCCGCAGGCCACCGCAGACTTTTGGAGGGCTGGGCGGTCGCCGACGGATGCTGTTCCTTCCTCGATTCTGGCATCCAGGCCGGGTGGACGCCAAGGGACGGGCTGGCTCGACCCGAAGCGGCATATGAGGGAGGAATGCTTATGACGAATTCCCTGCATGGGAGTTCATCCGGTTTCAGAATAGAAACCGCCATATCCTCCCGATATTATATTCACGGAATATAACGGGCCGCGACAGTGCCGAACCGCACCGATATTCGGAAGGGGTTGCCCCGGCAGCGAAGCGGTACTATCGTATGTGTCCATTCCCAACAATGGAGGACACATGGACATCACGAAAGCGCTCAAGGACCTCAAGAAGGAACCCGGCTTCACCGAGAACGTGGGCATGGTTCTGGTACACAACGGCGTGGTCCGCGGCTGGTCCCGGCAGGACCGGCAGGACGTGACCGCCATAGAGATCACCCCCGACTACGACCGGATGGAGGAAATCCGCAAGGAGATCGAGGGACGCGAAGGCATCTGGCGCGTGGTCTGCCACGCCAACGAAGGCCTCATGAAACCCGGCGACGACGTGCTGTTTCTCATCGTGGCCGGAGACATTCGCGAGAATGTCAAAGCCGCGCTGGCCGAACTGCTTGACAGAATAAAGGCCGAGGCTGTGAGCAAAAAGGAAATCTTCGCCTGATACGCTGTCGGCCCTTTCCCGATGGTGGGAGAGGGCCGTTCAACAACCAATCCGCAAGGGAAGCAAAGACGATGAACATCGGTCAATACACGTTTGAAGAGTTCAAGGAAATCGCCCGCCAGTTTCACGGATACCCCGCCCCGGGGCTGCTCATCGGCGGCTACATGGTGGAACTCGCCAAGTCCCACATGCCGGAAGGGACGCTCTTCGAGGTCATCGTCGAGTCCAATAAGTGCCTCCCCGACGCGGTGCAGCTTTTGACCCTCTGCAGCACCGGCAACAACTGGATGCGCGTGGTCAACCTCGGCCGCTACGCCCTCTCCATGTTCGACAAGTACACCGGCGAGGGCGTGCGCGTGTACATCGATACCGAAAAGATCGAACAGTGGCCGGACATTGCGGACTGGTTCCTGAAGCGCGTGGCCAAGGCCGATCAGGACACGGACCTGCTGTTTGCCAAAATCAAGGAAGCGGGTGCCGCCTACACCTCCGTGGAACGCGTCACCATTCCCGAACGGTTTCTCGGCCACAAGCAGATGCGCGCCATCGGCGTGTGCCCGGCCTGCGGCGAGGCCTTCCCCACCAACGACGGCCCCATCTGTCGCGGCTGTCAGGGCGAGGCCCCGTACGTGACCATGGACCAGCGTTCCGCGCCGCTCGTCTCTCCGAACATCGAGCCGTTCCCGTTGAGGAGGCCGTGGGCAAGGCCGCCCTGCACGACATGACCCGCATCGTCCCCGGCGAGAGCAAGGGCCCCGAGTTCCGCGCCGGACACGAGCTTTCCGTGGGCGATGTCTGCCGACTGCATCAGATGGGCCGCTCCAACGTCTACACCGACGACGTGGACCCCGGCGAGGACTGGCTGCACGAAAACAAGGCCGTGGAAGGCTTTGCCAAGCGCATGGCCGGGGACGGCATCGCCTTTGAGGAGCAGCCCAGCGAAGGTAAGATAGATTTTACGGCGGACCGCGACGGACTCTTTGTTGTGGACCGCGAGAAGCTGGAGGCGTTCAACCTCGTCCCCGACGTCATGTGCGCAACCCGTCAGGGCGAGAGCCTTGTGGAAGCGGGCAAGCGCATCGCCGGAACCCGCGCCATCCCGCTGTTCATTTCCCGCGAGAACTACAGCAAGGCCGTGACCATGCTCGAGGGCGGCCCGCTCTTCGAGGTCAAGCCGCTGCGCAAGGCAAAGACCGGTGTTCTCGTCACCGGAACCGAAGTGTTTCAGGGGCTCATTGAAGACAAATTCATCCCCATCATCTCCGGCAAGGTGGCCGGGCTGGGTGGCGAGATCACGGCCACGGACATCGTCCCCGATGACCGCGAGGCCATTGCAGGGGCCGTGCGCAGGATGATCGATGCCGGGTGCGACCTCATCGTGACCACCGCAGGACTCTCCGTGGACCCGGACGACGTGACCCGTCACGCCCTGAACGACGCCGGATTGACCGACGTGGTCTACGGCGCGCCCGTTCTGCCCGGAGCCATGACCCTCGTGGGCCGCATCGGCGGCGTGCAGGTGCTCGGCGTTCCTGCCTGTGCCCTGTTCTTCAAGACCACGAGCCTCGACCTGATGCTTCCGCGCCTCATGGCCGGACAGACCGTGACCCGGCGCGATATGGCCCGTCTGGCAGAAGGCGGGTACTGCCTCGGCTGCCGGACCTGCACCTTCCCCAAATGCCCCTTCGGCAAGTAGCAGGCGATCATGGCAGGCAAACTCATCGACGGGCACGGCAGGGCAGCAAGCTATCTCAGGGTCAGCGTCACCGACCGCTGCAATCTGCTGTGCCGGTATTGCGCCAGCAAGGAGCGCACCTTCATTCCGCACGATGACATTCTCCGGTACGAGGAGATCACCGAGGTCATCGAGGTGGCCCGGCGCATCGGCATCGACAAGGTGCGCTTCACGGGCGGGGAGCCGTTCGTCCGCAAGGGGTTTGCCGACTACCTTGAGCAGATCGGGGCGCGCTTTCCGGACCTGACGCTTGCCGTGACCACCAACGCCACCGTGATCGGCAAGCACATCGACAGGCTGGCCGTTTCCGGTCTCTCCCGCGTGAATATCTCGCTCGATACCATGGACCGGGATCGTTACCGGCACATGACCGGGCGTGATCTCTTCGACGTGGTGCTGGAGAACGTGCGCCGCTGCGTGGACGCGGGCATGACCGTGAAGGTCAACGCCGTGGGCGTGCGCGGCTTCAACGATGACGAGCTTCCGGCATTCGTGGAGTTCGCCCGCCAGAATCCCGTTGACGTGCGGTTCATCGAGTTCATGCCCATCGGCACGGACACCGGCTGGAACGAGTCCTCGGTATGGACGTCGAAAGACATCGTTCGGGAGGCCGGGGAGCTGGCCGACCTGGCCCCGGCAGAACGGGGCGCAGATGCCGGGCCCGCCAACATGTTCGCCATCCGGGACGGCAAGGGCCGAATCGGGGTCATTTCGCCGTACACGAACCATTTCTGCGGCACCTGCAACCGCCTTCGGCTCACTTCCGAGGGCAATCTGCGCACCTGCCTGTTCTCCGACAAGGTTTTTCACTTGCGAAAAATCATAAGACACCCCACACTGGATAGTGGAGTGTTGGAGCGTGTCATCCGCGGCGCGCTTCGCAGCAAGCCCATAGGGAACGACCTGCTTCTGGCACGGAGCCGGGGCGGTGTCTGCTCCACGAAAATGGCGTCAATCGGCGGATAGGATTTTTCCGAAGCTGTCCCGGGACGGACGGCTTTCACGCGAGCATGCTCACAGGACTACTCAGACGATTCAGCATACGCACCCGGCTGGCCCTCGGCCTGTCGGCGCTTTTGGCCGTTGCCGTCTACGCGACGGCCTTTCTGGTCAGTTCCGCCGTGAGCAACGTGATTGCCAGCGATATCCACGAAGCGCTCAGAAACACCACCCGCACCTTTGCCACAACCGTCAGTTCCATGGCCAACGCCTCGGTCAGGAACCGGCTGAGTGCCGTGGCAGAAAAGAACCTCGAGATCGTCAGGGCGATCCATCGTCGTGAGCGAAACGGCGAGATAACGGAAGCCGAAGCCAAGAAGCTTGCCCGGGACGTTCTCCTGAGCCAGACCATCGGGCAGACCGGGTACCTCTATGCGATCGACAGCGGCGGCAAGGTGGTCGTGCATCCGCACAAGGAAGTCGTGGGCACCGACGTGACGGACCACGAGTTCATCCGCACGCTCATGAAGACCCGCCGCGGCTACCTCGAGTACGACTGGAAGAATCCGGGCGACGCGGAGAGCATGAAGAAGGTGCTCTCGGCCACATATTTTGCGCCGTGGGACTGGATCATCACGGCCAGCGCCTATCGCCACGAGTTCGGCGACCTTGTCAGCCCGGATGACTTTCGCCCGGCCGTGAACGCCCTGCGTCTTGGGAACAGCGGATACGTCTTTGTGGTTGACCGTAACGGCCTGCCGCTCATCCACCCCAGAGATGTGCCGTCCATGCTGGGGCTCAAGGACGCCAAGGGCATGCCGTTCGGCAGCAGGATACTTACCGAGCGCAACGGATCCATCGGTTACTGGTGGCGTGATGCCCCCAACGCCGAGCCGAGGGAGAAGTTCGCGCTGTTCAAGGAAGTGCCTGCCATGGAGTGGATCGTGGTGGCCACGGTCTATACCGATGAGCTTTACAAGCCGCTGTTCCAGATAAAGGTCCTCACCTACGGCATCGGTACCGTCACGCTCCTGCTGATGCTCCTGCTGGGCATGGCGGTCAGCCGTTCCATCACCCAGCCCCTCAGCCGATTCATGGATACGGTGGATCGGGCAGGACAGGGGGATTACGGCGTGCGGGTCCGTGATGCGGGCAATGACGAGATCGGCCGACTTTCAAAGCACTTCGACCGCTTCATGGACCAGCTCGTGGCGTCCATCACCCAACTTGAAAACGAGACCGAGTACCGCAAGTACGAGCCTTCCAGCGCCATCTTTTCGAAGAGGTCTTTGTCAACGCTCTTGAAGGCATATGCATTACCGACGCCAAGGGGACCATCATTGCCATCAACCCGGCATTCACGACCATAACCGGGTACTCTGAAGAGGAAGTGCTGGGCAGGAATCCGAGCGTGCTGAAGTCCGACCGGCATCCCAAGGAGTTTTACGACCAGATGTGGGGTGCGCTGTCCGCCAACGGGCACTGGGTGGGCGAGATATGGAACCGCCGCAAGAGCGGGGAGGTGTACCCGGAACTGCTCAGCATCAGCGCCATCAAGGAGACGGACGGGCAGATCAGGCATTTTGTGTCGGTGTTCCATGACATGACCGACGAGAAGCGAAAGGAAGAGCAGATATACCGCCATATCTATCTGGACGCGCTCACCGGCCTGCCCAACAAGGAGCTCCTGCTCGACCGCATAGCCATGGCCGTGGGCCACGCCCGCGACAGGGAGCCGGGGTCGGGCTCATTTTCATCGACCTCGACAACTTCAAGAACATCAACGACTCCATGGGGCATCCTGTGGGTGACACCCTCTTGCAGCAGGCGGGCAGGCGCTTGGTGGACGAAGTCGCGCCCGGTCAAACCGTGGCCCGCTACGGCGGGGACGAGTTCGTGCTGCTGCTGGAAAACGTGCGGGAAACCGACATGGTTTCCTTTGCCGAAAAGGTGTTGCACGCGCTTAAGCAGCCCTTTGTCATCAGTGGCACGGAGGTCTTTGTGACAACCTCCGTGGGACTGTCCATGTTCCCGCAGGACGCTGACGATCCGGCAACGCTGATCCGCAATGCCGAGATGGCCATGTATCAGGCCAAGGACTCCGGCAAGGACTCCTACAGGATGTTTGCCGCAGAGATGAACGAGCGCGCCCTGCGGCGTCTGGAGCTGGAGGCCAACCTCCGGCAGTCGCTTCTCAAGCGGGAGTTCGTGGTCCACTACCAGCCCAAGGTGTCGCTGACCACGGGCCGTGTGGTCGGGGCCGAGGCGCTGGTTCGCTGGTCCCTTGCGGACGGTTCGCTGGTCAGTCCTGCCGAGTTCATCCCTCTGGCCGAGGAGACCGGACTTATCGTTCAGCTTGGCGAGCAGGTTATAGAAACGGTCTGTGGGGATATTGAAGGGCGTGATTTCCCGTCAGATTTCCGCGTGTCCATCAACCTCTCCACCACCCAGTTCCGCCAGAAGGACCTCATCAAGTCCATCAGGAGCATCGTGGAGCAGTCGAACGTCAGTCCGCAGCAGCTTGAGTTCGAGATCACGGAATCCGTGCTCATGCAGGACATCGACCTGAACACGGCTGTGTTGGAGCAGATGGTGGAGATGGGATTCTCGGTGTCCATCGACGACTTCGGCACCGGGCACTCCTCGCTCTACTATCTCAAGAAGCTGCCCATCGAAACGCTCAAGATTGACCGCTCTTTCGTGCGCGACATCGTGACCGACCCCAGCGACGCGCTCATCGTGCAGACCGTGGTGCTCATGGCCGGGAGTCTGAACCTGCGCGTGGTGGCCGAAGGGGTTGAGACCAACGCACAGGCCGACCTGCTGCGCACCTTCGGGTGCAGCACCGTTCAGGGCTTCCTGTATGCCAAGCCCATGCCCTTCCTTGAATTCATGGCTTACCAGAAGGCCGTGAACACCTAGCCTACCAGTAGAGTCCGATCACCTTCGCGTGTCCGGCAGTCTGCCGGTGCCGTCAAGGTCGTAGAGCGGCTGCCCATCACGCCACGGCATGGCCGAGAGGTCTGTCTGCGGGAAGTGACGGCCCAGCACCACGACATCGCATTCGCGGACCATGGCCTCCGGGTCGGTGGTCAGGAGGCTTTCGTGCTGCGGCACGGTGTCGCGCAGGTAGCACAGGCTCGGGGCGCAAAGATGCTCGGGATCGAGTCCCGGATCATACGCTCTGACCTCAAGCCCCTTGCCGCGGAGCCGCTCGGCCAGTTTCACCAGCGCGGAGTCGCGTAGGTCGTCCGTATCCGCCTTGAACGCCAACCCGAACAGGCCCACTGAAGTGGGATTCGTTTCCATGACCCGCTCCGCAAGTTGGTCTATCTGGCCTTCGTTGGAGTTGCGGATATTTGCCAGCATGGGCATTTCCACGAACTCACGGCGACAGTATGCCGTGAGCGCGGCAAGGTCTTTGCCGAGACAGCTTCCGCCGTAGGCGAATCCGGGCCGGAAGTATTTTGATGAAATATTGAGCTTGGTGTCTTCGCAGAACATTTCCATGACTTCGCGCGAGTCCACGCCCATGGCCGCGCAGGAAAGGCCGATTTCGTTGGCGAAGGTGACCTTGAGCGCGTGGAAGCAGTTGTCCGCGTACTTGAGCATGGAGGCTTCCTTGGGGCCGCACTGGAGTATCGGGGCATTGATGCCGGGATACAGCGCGTCGCACGGGCCGAGGGCGGCCTCGTCGCTGGTGCCGAACACGATCTTCGGCGGGGCGAAAAAATCCGCTACAGCGGTTCCTTCGCGAAGGAATTCGGGATGCACCGCATAGGCTGCGGGCTGCCTGCCATCCAGCAGAGCGGTGATGTCATCAAGTATCCTGCCGTGCGAGACGGGCAGGGCGGTGGAGCGCACGAAGACCGGAACCACGCGGTCCAGTTCCAGCCGGGCACGCACGATCTCCAACACCACCGCGCGCAGGGTGGAATCATCAAGCATGCCGCCGCGCGTGGACGGAGTGCCAACACAGACAAAGGCGCAGTCTGCGGTCCGGAGCGCTTCGATAAGGTCGGTGGTTGCTCGGATTCTGCCTTGTTCCACATGCTTCGAGACGAGCTTGTTCAGGCCCGGTTCGGTCACGGGAACGGCTCCGGCGGCAAGTGCTTCCGCTCGGTCCCTGTTTACGTCCACGCCAATGACTTCATGCCCCAGCTCGGCAAGGCAGCCGAGGGTGGTGCTCCCCACATATCCGAGGCCGATGGTTGCGATAATCATGAGTATTTCCCTGAGGTTCTAGTCCAAAAAAAGGTGTTTCAAAAAGTCCAGCGGCGGTGGGTGAAGCACCCCGATGTAGACCAGCACGAAGAAGAAGAGGGCCGAGACGTAGATGAGGGTGAGGTAGGAGGCAAAGAGTGTCTTGAGCCGCCACTTGAGGGTCTCTTCAAAGTTGAGGTGCTGGTCCTGCCTGTTGGCCCAGCGCTGCATGGGCAGGCGGAACAGGATGTAGATTTTTACCACTGCCGCGGCCAACTGGTTGATGTAGAGGATGAACGGGAATGCCAGATCCACCCGCTTGGCGTAATAGAAAAGGAACATGCTCAGGAGCAGCCGGGTTGAGAGGACCCACAGCACATAGGACGAGAAGAAGACCGGGGAAATGACGAACCCCGCCGAGATCATGGCCAGCGGGCCGCACAGACTGGTCCACATGGCGATGCGCTGGTCCACGATGCACCACCAGATGAAGAATCCGACCCGGCGCGGACCGAGCGCGATGGCCCGTGAGCCGTTGCGCAGCATGTTGCCGGACCAGCGCAGCAGGTTCTGGATGCTGCGCTCATAGGGGTCGCCCTCCACCACGTCCACGGTCCAGACAAGTGCGTCCGGAACGTACATCATTCTGGCTCCGTCCTTGAGCAGCACGTACCACGAGCTTTTGTCGTCCCCGGAGAGGAACCGGAAACGCCCCCAGAGCCAGTGGGTCAGGTGGTCTTTTTCGATAAGCTCCACGAATTCGGGCCGTGTGACCTTTTCGGCGCGGAAGACGCTCATGCGTCCGGTGAGCGTGAGAACCTTGCCGGAGAGAGCGTGGGACTGCATGGCGAGGTGGCGCTGGGCAAAACGCAGGTCTATCCAGCGCTGCATCCAGCGGGGGCCTCTTACCACGCCCATCTCGTCGGTGGTCAGGGCGTGCATCTCCCTGTCCAGATGAAAATGGGGCAGACAGCGTTCAAGGCATCCCGGTGCGAGGATGGAGTCGCCGTCCATGAAGACAACGGGGGTGTCCTTGTGGACCATGCTCCGCGAAATGGCCCTGAGGGCGAGGCCGATGGCCACGCGCTTGCCCGGCTGGTTCTGGCGCACGAAGGTCACTTCGATGTCGTCGTTCGGGGCCAGCCGGTTGATCATGGAGGTGATGAGCCGTTCATCGGAAAAATGGCCGGTGCCGACGAACAGCCGGGCCGGGACACCCACGGAGCGCGTCTCCTGCACGATGCTGCGGATCACGTGTTCGGTGATGTCCCGCTTTTCATGAAAGGTGGTCATCATGTAGATGACCTCTCTCGGTCTCCAGCCGCTGGCCCAAAGGTCTTCGGCCTTGGCGCGTTTATGGGGATAGGCCAGTTTTGCGTAGATGAGCGAGCGCACGAAGTGGGTGAACCACCACGCGTAGCGCCACGTTCCGAGCACGCCGAGGATGATGATGACGCGGCCGGAGTCGCTGTCCCAGATGTTGTTCGCAACGCTCTGGAACCCGATGAGCAGCAGGCCGATGAAGACGTACAGCTTGAAATACTGGGCGGCGCTCATCCGCCGCCGTTCGTGGTGACCGGCCGGATGGGGCATGGATCAGTTCTCCGTCTGTCCGAAACCCGCGTCAGGGAACTTCGGAGGCGGCGGGACCGGTGCCTGATAGATGCCCCGGCGGATGGTCTCCGCCTCTTCGGCGGGCATCTTCTGTTCGCTGTCGTAGCCAAAGATGGCAAACAGCCGGTCCATCAGTTCGGAGGTGGTCACGCGGCGGAAGTTGACCACCGCCGGAAGCCCGGTGGGTACTTCCCGGTTCAGGCCCGGCATGTCCTGCTGGGCGAACTCCACGATGGCCAGCGCAGAGCGGTCGCGCGAGGTGCGCCACTTGAAGCGGCTCTCCATCTCGCTGACGAATCCGCTGGTGCGGTCGATCATGACCACCCGGCCGTCCACGCGCAGGTCGAGGGCGGGTATGAAGACCATGGCGGTGTCGCCGAGCTTGATGCTCTCCACCTCGTCCTGCGTCAGGTAGGCGGTCACGAAGCGGTCCTTGTCCTCTTCGATGATGGCGAGCTGCTCGCCGGTCTCCACGGTGTTGCCGACGGTCTTGAAGACCTTGACCACCGTGCCGTCAAAGGGCGACTTCAGCACATACTTCTTGAGCTGTTCGCGGGCCACCTCGAGCTTCTTGCGGGCGATGTCCACCGCGCTCTCGGCCTCGTCGAGTTGGGCCTTGATGCCGAGCGTTTCGCCCTCCACCTGATTGCCGGAGAAGAAGAGCCCCTTCTTGAGTGCGGCAAAGGAGTCGCGGGCCATCTGCAGCTCGGCCCGCGCTTCCAGCAGGTTTCGCTCGATGGTCGTGACGCGCTGCTGTTCGCGTTCCACTTCGGAACGGCTCAGCACGCCCTGATCAAGAAGCTGCTGCTTGCGCCTGAGTTCCGCGCGGGCCAGCTCCACCTCTTCCTGAAACTTGTCAACCTTGTCCCGCGCCGCCTTGAGGCGCGAGCTGCCCACCTGTCGGTAGATGCCGAGCGAGATATTTTCGGCCTCCAGCCTGTCGCGCAGGTTGCGGTAGCGGTACTGGGCCGCTTCCACGGCCACCTCTGCCAGCCGCACGGCTTCCATCTGCCGGGCGTTGTAGAGCATGATGATGGGTTGGCCCTTGCTGACCCGCCCGTCGTCCGGAACGAGAATCTTTTCAAGGATGCCGTTCTGCGGCGATACAAGCGGCTCCACGTGAGCCGCGACCACGCCCGCGTCCACTTGTATGCGGAAGAATGTGGAGTAGAGGGTGATGGCGATGTAAACGCTCACCGCTAGGCCCACGGTCAGATACAGCCCGGCCACGATGACGCGCTTGATCTGCCGCCGGGCGGGAACCTTTTCTCCCTTGGGCGCTGACGAGAGCTCCACCGGAGTCACCGGTGTGTCGATGCGTCGGATCGCTTCTCCCGCAGTCCCCATTTCACCGGAAACGAGTCCCTGACTGAAGTAGGTCAGCACATCTCTGGTGCGTTCATCCATGTCGATAAACTGGGCGGCCAGCGTGCGTTTTTCAGCGTCATAGCGGACCACTTCGCTTTTTTGGACAAAGGAGATTGCGTATCCCTGAAAGTTGATGCTCACGACTGCGTCAAAGCGGTATCCCTTGCGCATGTCGAGGTCGATGTCTTCTATGCGGAACCCGCCCATGGACCAGTCCGAGGACTTGTAGACGGTGTCGCCGATCTCGATGGTGATGGGGGCGGATATCCTGTAGTGCATGCGCTGGCTTGGCGCTTCGTGCTTGATGTTTGCCATGGCGAGTACGGAAGTTGAGGTTTCGGGTTTAGATGAAAGCGTACATCAGATTCGCGCGGGCTACATCAAAAAAACAGGAATAATTCACACGTTGCCGAACACCCTGAGCCGGTCGCCCACCAGCGTCTCGGCTGCGGCGATGTCCACACCGGACGCGACGCGCACTGTCGGCCCGTTTCCGTTTTCTCGGAGAAACGTGCCGTCCGGTTTCAGGAGCGTGTCCATGTCGACGAGCATTTCCCTGTAGGTGCAGATGTCCGGGGCAAAGGCCAGCGCCAGCGCGAGGGGATCATGGAGGTGTGCGCCGGGGAGCTTACGGGTCTTCATGCTCCAGCGCAGCCACGGCATGCACGCGGCGTGGAGGTATTCTCCGAAGGGTCGCCCGCAATCCTCAAGGGGGGCGATGTCCCCGGGCCGCAGAAAGACCTGCATGGTCACGTTGGCCGGGACCACGGTGACGGGAATGCCGGACTCGAACACCGCTGCCGCTGCCTCGGGATCGAAGAGCGGGTTGAAGCGCAGCGTGTCGCGCCAGACCTCGGGCGGGATGTCCGGTGTGGAGTTCTCCCAGTCTGTTGCGGTATCGGGAAACGCCCCGCCCATGTGGATGATCTCGCGGACCCTTGCGGCTTCGTCAGGGAACTCTCGCACGAGCATGGCCGCGTTGGTCAGCGAGCCGGTGCACACAAGCGTCAGCCCGTCCGGTTCCGCGGCAGCGCATTCGGCCATCAGCACGTGCGCCGGGCGCGGGTCCGGCTCCCCCTGCGGTTCGG
>NZ_BBCB01000004.1 GCF_001311825.1 Salidesulfovibrio brasiliensis JCM 12178
CTCTTCCCTTCCCCTCAGACTCCCCATCCCATCACCCCTCCGCAAAATCTTTTGGCTGGGCGTTGCCCACGCTGATGGACCATTGTCCGGGCAAGGGCACCAGTCGGTTTGAGCGTTGGTCTGGTTAAGACAGTGTCCCTTCGTGGATTTCAGAACTCTTGGTTGGACGCGAAGCTCAGGCAAGGCCAAAGAGCATGCACACCGCGAAACCGCGCCGCAAAACCAAATTCGACATCGCAATCAGGAGACTCTTTATCCCCCTCACAGCCTATCCTCATAAGGCTTCTCAACACCATACCGTAACCATCGCCACCCGACTCCGCCGGACAGAAGAGGCCGCTGCGGGGACTGTCACGAAGTGCAGTTCTCGCAGCGGCCTCTTCTGTCCGGCAACCCAGGGATTGCAAAGGGGATTATCCCCTTTGCCGGGGTGCAGGGGCAGCGCCCTGCCCGCCGGAGGCATTAAAAAACCATCCCTACCCTTTCTTGGCGATCTTTGCCCAGCTGTCGCGCAGGGTTGCGGTTCGGTTGAAGACGAGCTTGTCGCCGGGTTTGTGGTCCTTGGCATCGGCGATGAAATAACCGGTGCGTTCGAACTGGAAGTGGGTTCCGGGCTGCATGTCGGCCAGCGCGGGTTCAACCCAACATTCGGTGCGAACTTCCTTGGAGTCGGGGTTGATGCAGTCGAGGAAGGTTTTGTCGCCGCCGGGATTGCCGGGGTTTTCCTCGGTGAAGAGGCGGTCGTAGAGGCGCACTTCGGCTTTGGCCGCGTGGCGGGCACTGACCCAGTGCATGGTGCCTTTGACCTTGCGGCCGTCGTCGGACCAGCCGCCCTTGGTGGCGGGGTCGTAGGTGGCGCGGATCTCGGTGATGTTGCCTTCGGCGTCTTTCTCGAAACCGGTGCAGGTCACATAGTAGGCGAAGCGCAGGCGCACTTCGCGACCGACGGACATGCGGAAGAACTTCTTGGGCGCGTCTTCCATGAAGTCTGCGCGCTCAATGTAGAGTTCACGGCAGAACGGCACCTTGCGGGTGCCCACGGACTCGTCTTCGGGGTGCAGGGGCATTTCGAAGACGTCTTCCTGATCTTCGGGGTAATTCTCGATGATGAGTTTGACGGGGTGGAGCACGCCGAGATAGCGCGGGGCGCGTTCGTTGAGGTCCTGACGCACGCAGTGTTCGAGCAGGGCGAAATCGACCATGGAGTCGGCCTTGGCCACGCCGATGCGGTCGCAGAAGTCGCGGATGGACTCGGGGGTGTAGCCGCGGCGTCTGAAGCCGGAGATGGTCGGCATGCGGGGGTCGTCCCAGCCGTCCACGTGGCCTTCCTGCACGAGCTGGATGAGCTTGCGCTTGGAAAGCACGGTGCCGGAGATGTTCAGGCGGGCGAACTCGTACTGATAGGGGCGCTCCTGCGGTGTTGCGCCGCCGCCGGTTACTGCGGTTGTGTCGTCGCCGCAGGCTCCGCTTCCTATGCATTCGATGAGGGCGTCGAGCACCCAGTCGTAGAGCGGGCGGTTGTTTTCGAATTCGAGGGTGCAGATGGAATGCGTAATGCCTTCGAAGTAGTCCGAGAGGCAGTGCGCGAAGTCGTACATGGGGTAGATGCACCATGCGTCACCGGTACGGTGGTGATCGGCGTGCTTGATGCGGTAGAGCGTGGGGTCGCGCAGGACCACGTTGGGCGCGGCCATGTCGATCTTGGCACGCAGGACGCGCTCGCCGTCGCCGAAATCGCCGTCGCGCATTTTGCGGAACAGCTCAAGGTTTTCTTCGGGCGTACGGTCGCGGTACGGGGAGTTCTTGCCCGGCTCCTTGAGGGTTCCGCGATACTCGCGAATCTCCTCGGCGCTCAGGTCGTCGACATAGGCCTTTCCGGCGCGAATGAAGAGTTCTGCCACTGCGTAGAAGCGCTCAAAGTAGTCGGAGGCGAAGAACTCGTTCTCTTTCCAGTCAAAGCCGAGCCAGTGGACGTCTTCCTTGATGGAGTCCACATACTCGGTGTCTTCCTTGACCGGGTTGGTGTCATCGAAGCGCAGGTTGCACCGGCCGTTGTAATCTTCTGCGATGCCGAAGTTCAGGCAGATGGACTTGGCGTGGCCGATGTGCAGGTACCCGTTGGGTTCGGGGGGGAACCGCGTCTGGACGCGGTCGCCGTACTTGCCGGTCTCGAGGTCCTTGTCGATGATCTGCCGGACAAAATCCTTGCCCTTTTCGGGTGCTTCGGGCTGGTTGCTCATGCGCTCTCCTGAAAAGCTCGTTGTTCTGCGTGAAATATCGGGGAAAACCGCCGTGGGGCGGGGAGATTCCGTTGCCCCGTGGATACGGGAAAACACCGTGTTGGTCAATGATGATGCGGGTTGCAGCCAAAGCCCGAAAGAGTTAGGGGGTGCTGCAAGAACGAACCAAGGAGTTTTCAATGACACTTTTCACCATAGACGAAAGCCTGTGCGCCCGGGACGGCCTATGCGCTCGGGAATGTCCCGTGTCGTGCATCGACTGGGAAAAGGGCGGCCTGCCTGCGGAGAACGAGCGTACCGCCTCGCGCTGCATCGACTGCGGCCACTGCATGGCGGTCTGCCCCAAGGGCGCGTTGCAGCTCACCACGTTCGGCAACCCGGCACGAGCATATTCAAGAAAGGATTTACCTTCTCCGGAGCAGGCGGAACTGCTGCTCGCCTCCCGCCGTTCGGTGCGGGAATATCGTGACGACCCGGTGGACCGCGACACGTTGACCCGCCTGCTGGACATCTCGGAATACGCACCTTCCGGGCACAACGCCCGCGTCGTGGACTGGAGCGTTGCCGACTCCCGCGAGAAGGTCGAGGCGGTGTGCGAATCTGTGGTTGAATGGATGGACATCGAGGTCAAGGCCAAGTCCGAAAAATCTCGCAAATACTTCCTGCCGGGACTTTTGCGGGCGTGGCGGCGCGGCAACGACCTCATCAGCCGGGGTGCGCCCGCGCTGGCGGTCTGTCATGCACCGGACGCCGGGGCCACACCGCTTGAGGATGCGGTCATCGCGCTCACCTACCTTGAGCTTGCCGCGCACTCCCACGGCCTCGGCGCGTGCTGGGGCGGACTCATAAACTTCGCCTGCGAAGGCCACGCCCCGCTTCGGGATATGCTCGGCGTTCCCGAAGGTAGCACCGTTCACGGCGTTCTGATGATCGGCCGCCCGAAGGTACGTTACTCGGCCGTGCCGCCACGACACCCCGCCGGAATCCATTGGCTTTAGCCGCACCATCAAGGGCCGCCCTTCGGGGCGGCCCTTTTTCTGTGCCATTATTTTTCACCAACCCGATACAGAAAATCATTCAGCAATATGCTTCCGTCGATTATTCATTGATGCATAACCGGAGAAAACACGACCGCACATCATGAAGCAGTATTGCAGATACACCCACACTCCCGAATTGGGCCCTGCCTTTCACCTCACCACATCCCCGATGCTCTGCTTCCGGGTGAACGAGGACGGCAGTCGCGGGAACATTCTTGCCATCAACGAAGCCTTCGAAAAACGCTACGGATACTCGATTGAGCAGGCCTGCGAGATGACCGTTGTGGATCTCGTTGCCCCGGAGTACCGGGTTGACTTACTGCCGCTTGATATCCGTTTCAGCGCTGACAGCATCCGCTCTTTCGAGACCATTCACGTGCTCGCTGACGGGACCCGGGTCAACGTCGCCGTACGGGCCAATCTTCTTGAAGACAGCGGACTCCACTACGTTCTCTACGCCATTACCATCCTAGGCGAAAGCGGGAAAAAGGATCAGAGCAGCAGCAACTTCGAAAGGCGCGTTCGACTTCGCACCCGAGAGCTTGAAGACGTCAACCAGACCCTTCGCGACAAGAACAGCGAACTGCATCGCCGGGAGATGCTTTTCGAGAGCGCACAGGAACTTGGCGGGCTCGGCAGTTGGTCATACAATTTCAGCACCGAAGAGCAGCTGTGCTCGCATGAGGTGTATCGCATCCTCGGCCTGCCGGAGGATACGCACCTCAGCCCTTCGCTCTTGCTGGACATGGTCCCGGAAGAGCAACGAAAGACCGTGTTGCAGGGGTTCAAACGCAGCCTGCAAACACGCGAGCCGACCGACATCCGGGTGTCCGTCGACGCGGGGGACGGACTTCGCAAGGACATCCACGTCCGGGGAATCGTGGAACAGGACTCCTTTGGCAGGCAAATGGAAATCCACGGATTCATCCGTGACCTCTCCGCCGAAGTGGAGCGTTCATCGCGGGCCCGGCTGGGTGAGGACATCTTCCGGTCCATCTTCCTGAGCAGCACCTCGGTAATGCTTATCATCGACGCGGACAGCAAGCAGATCGTCCGGGCGAACGAGGCCGCATGCAGGTTCTACGGCTACTCCCGTCAGCAGCTCGAAGGCATGCACATCACCTTCATCAACACCATGTCCAACGAGGAAATATGCAGGCGCATGACGCAGGCGAAAAAGCAGAAGCAGAACCATTTTTCCTTTATCCACCGCCTGAGCAACGGCGAGGAACGCGATGTAGAGGTCTACTCGGGGCCCGTGAACATGCTGGGCAAAAACGTGCTCTACTCCATCGTCATTGACGTCACCGAAAAACGCCGGGCCGAAGAAGCGCTTCTTCAGGCAAAGGCGGACGCGGAGCGGGCCAGCCATGCAAAGAGCCAGTTCCTTGCAAACATGAGCCACGAAATCCGGACCCCGCTCAACGGGGTGCTGGGCATGCTCCAACTCTTGCGGCAGACCGTAAAGAGACCTGAGGAGATAGGCTATGTGGACACCGCGCTGGACTCGGGCCGCAACCTGTTAAGACTCATCTCGGACATCCTCGACCTCTCGCGGGTGGAGGCCGGACGAATGGACGTGGACCGCGTCCGATTCGACATGAACGAACTGCTCCAGCGGGCCGTGGAGCTGTTCCGGCGCACTGCGGAAGAAAAGAATCTCACTCTCCGGCTCCGCACTCACAAGGACCTCCCGCCCTACGCCCATGGAGACGAGGTCAGAATCCGGCAGATTCTGTTCAACCTCATCGGCAACGCCATCAAGTTCACCCATGTGGGCGGCGTGTCGATATGGGTCGAAGTCATCCGGGACGGCAAGGGCCCCCTTCTGCTGTTCACTGTGGAGGACTCGGGGATTGGCATCCCGCCGGAAATGCTGGACGAAATCTTCAGCCCTTTCACGCAGGCAGACAACTCGCACACCCGGAAATATCAAGGATCGGGCCTTGGCCTCAGCATCGTCCAGCGGCTGGCGCATCTCCTTGGCGGAACACTCAGCGTTGAATCCGAGCCCGGTGAAGGCACCAGCATCGCATTTACCGTCCGAATAGACCTGCCCGAGGAGGACAGGAAGCGACCCCCAAAAAGCAGAAAGCATGTCAATGTGGAGCGCAAGACCCTGAACGTCCTGCTTGTGGAAGATGAACGCGTCAACCGCATCACTGCCCAGCGGATGCTTGAAAAAGCCGGGCATCAGGTCATCTGCGCGGAAAACGGGGAGCAGGCCCTGACCATGCTCAACGAAAACTGTGTGGATTGCGTGCTCATGGACATCCAGATGCCGGTGATGGACGGCGTGGAAGCCCTGCGGCACATCCGGGACGGCAAGACCACGGCGTCGCCCAAGATACCGATCATCGCCCTCACGGCCCATGCCATGGCCGGAGACCGTGAACGGCTGCTGGGCGAGGGCATGAACGCATACCTGACCAAGCCGATCTCGGCCGTGGAACTGCTCCGCACCGTGGACGAGTTCGGCAACGCCCCGTCCAACGGCAGCAGAAGCTAGGACTGCTTCCAGTACGGAGAGGACATGTCCTCAAACGCGCTCATGGCCGCGATGGACCCTTCGGCGATGGCCGTGACAATCTGCTGCAACCCGCCGGTGATGTCTCCGGCTGCGTACACCCTCGGGATACTGGTTCGCATCCTGCCGTCCACCTTCACGAAACCGCCCCCGTCCATGTTGAGGCCGATCATCTGCGCAAGCGCGTTGCCGGGCTCCTGCCCCACGGCCACGAACACGCCGTCCACGGCCATCTCGTCCGTGGCGTCGTCAAGCACGTTTCGCAGCTTGAGGGTCGTCACCTGACCGTCCTCGCCCACGACCTCTTCCACCACGGTGTTCCAGACCACCGGAATGGCCTGCTCCTCCAGCGATTCGACAAGCGCCTTCTGCGCCCGGAAAGTGTCGCGGCGGTGAATCACGGTCACGTCCGCGCCGAGCTTGGCAAGGTGCAGGGCATCGGTCAGCGCGGTATTGCCGCCACCGACCACGGCCACCTTGCGCCCTTTGTAGATGTACCCGTCACAGGACGCGCAAAAACTCACGCCGTTTCCGTAAAACTCGTCCTCGCCGGGGATGCCCAGTTTGCGGTACACCGCCCCGGTGGTCAGGATGACGCTCTTGCAGAGGTAGGTCCGACGGTCGGTGAGCACCTCGATATTGCGGCCAATCTTGATTTCTTCTACAGACTCGCTCTCGTGAACATTCACGTATTCACGGGCGTGCTGGGACATGATGTCCATGAGCTGCATTCCCGGCACGGAAGGGAATCCGGGATAGTTCTCCACATTCGGCGTCAGAGCCACCTGACCGCCCACGATGCCTTTCTCCAGCACCACGGCGCTCAACCCGGCGCGCTCTGCGTAAATTCCTGCGGTCAGCCCGGCAGGCCCGGCACCCACAATGACCAGATCGACCTCTTCCGCATGATCATGCGAGTGGTCATGTCTGGCCATGAGCTCGGACGCGTCCTGAAGCGTCACCAGTTCCGCCACGAATCGTTCCTCGGGGAACAGGCCGTCCATGCGATGTTCGCCATCGTTCACAACGGTCAGCGGCACCCCGCCCACGTTGTGTTTGCGGGCAAGCGCCTCGTTCTCGCCCGTCTCGATGCAGCGGGCGCTCACAAGCCCCGGCTTTTCGATGGCGCACTTGATGGCGGAGATGACCTGCCCCGGGCAGTACGGACAGGTGGGGCTGACGAAAACGTCCACCGAGCGAGGCTGGTCCAGTTCCGCAAGGATGCCCCGCGAATCCTCGGACAGGCCGCTCTGTCGCAGGGAAACAAGCATGATTGCGGTGATAAAGGACTGGCCCTCTTCGCCCAGCGGCGCACCCTGAAACCGGATGTCATACTCGTCGGGGTTGACCAGCAGCGTGGGCGAGGCGTCAACGCCGCGTTCCCGGGCCTTGTCCGAGTCGAGCTCGTACTGGTCAAAGGATATTTTTCCGCCGAGCCGGGAGAGATCGCGCAGGAACCGGACCGCGTATTCATTGAAATCCGGGTTCATGTCCTTGCTGGTGAAGACCTCGAAATGCACGTCGTACCGCATCTTCTCGAAATGTTCGGACAGATGCTTTCGGGACTCCTCAGGCAAAAGCCACTCTTCTTCCACCTTGCTGCTCTTGAAAAGATCCATGATTCCCACCGGCTAGTCCTTTTTATACCGATAGCCCATGACGCGGTCGAGGGCCTCCTGAACCTTTTCGGGGTTCATGAGTTCCGCAAACCCGCGCGCTGCGCTTTCCACGTCAATGACCTTTTCCTTCTGGGTCACGACCAGCGTGGGACGCCCCTTGGCGTCGCGCGCATACCAGAGCTTTCGCCGCACCACCGAGTCCTCCTCGGTAAGCAGTTGTGCGCCAGACTGGCCGAAGAAGCTCCCCGCAAAACGGTACTCGTGCTCGTGCCACTTGTAGAGAACGTCCTCATTTTCCGGCAATTGACCGTCCACCTTGGCGGTCCAGTCGCATTCTTCGAATATCTTTCTGAGTTTGGACATTTCATGCCTCCGTGCAAAAGTGAGAATCAGATGCATTCTGGCACAAAACCCCTTCGGCGAAAAGGGTGGATGCGTGCAAAATGTCACTGCAAATCATAAAAAAAGGGAGCCGCCCAAAACGACTCCCCTGATTGCCCTATCGCCAGCAACGCTACTTAACAAGCGCGGTGCATTTGACCTCGACCACGCCGCCCAGCGGCAGCCCGGCCACTTCGATGGCCGCCCGCGCGGGTTTGTGCTCGGAGAAGTATTCGGCGTATATTTCGTTGAACTCCTTGAAGCGGGCCATGTCGGTCAGGAAGACCTCCACCACCAACACCTTGTCAATGCCGGACCCTGCGGCGTCGAGGATGGCCTTCAGGTTCTCCATGGCCTGCACGGCCTGGGCCCTGAAGCCTTCTGCCAGCTTGCCTTCGGACGGGACCAAGCCGAGCTGTCCGCTCACGAAGACCATGCCGCCAGCTACGGTTGCCTGCGAATACGGGCCGACTGCTGCCGGGGCCGCTTCGGTATGAACGATTTCAATGCTCATGGCATTCTCCTTTTGATCGTATGGGTTCTATGTGGGCGTTCCCCACAGGTACGTATCACAGAAACGCGCCGAAAGTCTGCGCGTCAGTTGCACAAGAATGGCGGTCAGCAGCATGGCGAACGCAAGACGCCCCCAGAGCGCCCCCGAGATGTGGGCCCCCATGAGCAAAATGAGCAGCGTGTCCTCGATGAGCGCGTGCGCTATGCCCATGAAGGTCAGGGAGTAGAAGACATCCTCCTTGCCCAGGTTGCCGCTGCGCGTCTCCTTGATAATCAGCCCGGAACCGTAGGTGATGCCCAGCGTGAGGCCGATGACCGTAATGGCCGAGGCCTTTGGACCGATGCCGATGAGACGAAGCACCGGCTGCAGCAGCCTGTTCAGCAGATCAATCACGCCGATGGCCGAGAGAAGACGCATCATGACCATCAGGGTGAGGATGATCAGGAAGATGTATCCGAGATTCTTGAGCTCGCCCCACGCCCACTGCATGATGGTCGGGTCGGCCTTTCGGGTGGCCTCCACAAGCATTACCGCCGGTTCGGTAAGCACGCCGCTGGCGGAATAGGCCGCGTGCAGCGCCCAGCCGAGCACCAGTGCTCCGACGATGCGGATGACACTTTGGAACATGACCTTCGGGCCGGACTTTCTGGCCACGGCAGCCTCCAGCGGCACAGCATGCGCCACCAACATGAGCACGCCCAGCACGGTGGCCTGCGCCTGCGTCAACACCATGTCGGGCCAGAGCGAGATGGCCACCACCAGCGCGGTGTAGATGTTGTTGACCATGGCGAACGCCCACACCAGCCCGGCCTCGGCGGGCAGGCCGACCACCGCCATGAGCGGCTTGATGGGCATGGCCACGTATCGGATGAGGTCGAACTCCTGCAGCAGCTTGACCCCGATGAGGATGGGCACCATGACCTTGTAGAGATCGATGGCCGTCATCACGGCGTCGCGAAGTATACTGCGGACGAATTCGAGCGTTTTTTTCAAGAAAATTCATGCGACTCTCCAGTATTGCCGGGCAACTCTAGGAGATATCGCAAAAAAAAGAAAAGCGCACGCTGCCTCCAGCAGCATACGCAAAGGGGCGCTCCGGTTTCCCGGAACGCCCCTTTTCGAGCATCTTGTAAAGCCCCCGTGCGAATCTAGCCGCGTCGGTGGTAGAGTCCCTGATTGCTCTGAACGTAGCCCGCTCCGGCGCTGTAGCCCTTGAACTGGCGGCTGGTGTTTCGCACCTTGCCAAGTTCGCTCTGCAGCGAGCCCTTGAGCTTCCGGGCCTCGTCCACGATGGCATCAAGCTGTTTCCTGATCTCGTTGAGCTTGTCGGCATTGGCGGTTCTGGCGCTGTCGTCCAGCGAGGCAAACGCCTCGTTCATGGCTTTTTCCCGACGGGAAGCAATGTCCGCAGCAGCGTCCACGTTCCCTTCCCGAAGGCGATCAAGCTCTTCCCGTCCGAGCGCAAGGGTCTCATCCATGAGGCGGCAGGAATCGGTCATCACTACCCCTTGTATTCGCGGATGTCTTCACGCAGGTTGGCGATGACCTTCTTCCACAGCTCCACAGTGGGCAGGAAGTCATACTCCAGCAGGTCGGCCAACAGAATCCAGTCTTCGTTTTCCAGCACGTCCGACATTTCGGAGAACAGGTCGCTCATGACCGTCGAGGCCTTGGTGTATTCGACGTTATCCTTGAGCGAGTATTCGTCACGAAGCATGGAGACCATGTTCAGGAAGTGACGGGTGACGTCCAGCAGGTCCTGATAGGTTTCCAGCGCCTCGGCGTCGTCCGCGCGGCGGAACTGCTCGGAAACGCCCTCGGCACCCTTGGCCATCAGGTTCACGACCTTGTAGAGCTCCCGGGTAATCTCCACTGCCATGGAGTCGAAAGGAACGGTCTTGATCTCGATGGTCTCCACGTCGGACATCTCGATGTCTTCGGACTGGTTGGGATAGATTTCGCTGTAGGGTTCCTCGTTCAGGTAAACGTCGGTCACCACGCGGTTATCGAGGCGACCGTCTTCCACGACTTTGCTGAACACCTGTTCGAGGTTGTCGAAATTCTGATTTTCGAGTTCATACGGCTGTCCGTCAATAACGATCATGCTTGTATCCTCCTGAGTGATTGGGGGCTAAAAATTATTCCGCATAAAAGATGTCGACACTTCTTGATTCAAGATCGGTGCCAAATTCCTAGAGGCATTTGGCCAGCGCCTTGAGCAGGGCGTGGTAGCGGACGATGAGGCCGGACACAGCCTGCAGGTCGCGGCCATACTGATGCGCCTCGAACGTCCACAGGGCACCGAGCACATCGAACAATTCATCCTTCTGTAATACATGATTAAAACGCTCCCACCCGGCAAGAAACTTGGACTTGAGCGCCTCACGCGGATCATGGGCGAGGAGCTCGGCCTGACGGGCCAGCAGGAAGAGCATGTCAACACCGTCATTGATGGTGGCGAGAAGCCTCTCCCGGTCCTGCCCGGAAAGTCTTTCACACTGCGTTTCAATGCCTTCAAAGGGCGCTCCGTCAAGGAACCGACGGTAGGCTTCACGCTGGATTTCAATCCATCGGGCACGGAATCCGTCGCCGTGTCCCGACAGCGATTCAAGGCGCATGAGCCCGTCCTCGCCAAAGACCGTCCGCCATGCCCTTGCGCCGGGGAATTCGCCTGAAGCAAGACCCATGGCGGCCATGATGGCGCTGTCCATGGCCTCGACGCTCACGCTGTGGCGACACGCCTCGTCATGTGGGCAGCTCTGACCGAAGGTGCAGGGGTGGCAGTCCATGTCCGGTTCAAGACAGACCGCACCAGTGCGATACGGTCCGGTGTCCCACGGCTGGGCTGTGGCCAGAAAAACCGAGGCGATGGGCGTTCCCATGCCCGCAGCCAGATGCATGGTTCCGGTATCGTTGGTCACAAGCCCTTTGCAGCGGGTCAGCAACGCCGCCAGAACCGGCAGAGACGTAACACCCTGAACGGAAAGCGCGGGATACCCTGCGCCGTTCATGATTCGTTCGCCAAGGTGCGCCTCGGACTTGGTGCCAAGTATGACCGGCACCAGCCGCTCACGTTCCCAAAGGCTTTTTCCGAGCTTGCGGAAGCTGCCCACCGGCCAACGGCGACGCTCCTCGCTCGCTCCGGGCTGAAAGGCAATGTAGCCGCGCATCTCCTCGGGAGCACACCCTTCAAGCAGAGCATCGGCCTCGGCCAGCGCGTCAGGCGCCGGATCGGCAAGCTTCAGGTCGCAGCCCGACTCGGCAAGACCCGCAGTGCGCCGGAAAAGGTCGCAGACGTTGAAGGGACTGGCTCCGCGATTACCGCCCGCAGCCTGAAGAAAAGCGGCCCACGGAGTGGTATCCGCGTTGAAGCCGTGGCTGTCGATGCCGAATCCCTGCACGGGCGCGCCAAAACTCAGCTTCCTTGCCAGCAGACGTGACGACACCGAAGGCGTCAGGTTCACCACCAGATCGGGGGCAAAGGCCCGCGCCTCTTCGGACAGGTCTTCGGAGATCTGCACCGCTTCCCGCCAGTTGGTATCCAGCGCGGCAAGAATGCGCGCCCCGGAAAATGACAGCACCGCATCCACATTCCGCAACAGCCCGGCGGCAAAGGCGAAATTCTCCACACAGACAAGCCCGACGCGGGCCCCCTGCTCATGGAATCCGGTAATGACCGGCTGGGTTTGCAGCAGGTCGCCGAAGCGGGTCAGGTTGATTATCAGTACGTTCACGGCAAAGTCTCCCTTTGGCCGAGGCGTCGGAAACGCGACGGTCCGAGGACGGACTTGCATGATCGGGGCCAACGGAAGGGGGGCGATTAGAGCGCTGACCCGGCCTGCACCAGCCGCACCAGCTTCTCGGCGGCGCGGATGGCGTCCTTGAGGCGAGCCTTTTCGTCCGGCCCGAGGGTGCCGGGGTCTACACGACAATGGGGCGGCAGCCCTTCCCGGGCCAGTTCCAGCCCCTTGGCAAGCCGCACGCCCTGCAGATGGTCCCATGCGGCAAGGAGCGCGTCACCATGCCTGTTGCCAACGTGTCCGGCCTCGGCCAGCGCGCGCAGGCGGTCGCAGGTGTTGCTGTGGGGCAAGCCGTGCTTGAGGGCGAGGATACGGGCGGCGTTGGTGATGTGGGCGAGCACGGAGTGCTTGATGTCCAGCGTCCCGGCGTGCGGGCCGCTCTTTTCCGTGATGAATGACCCGAACAGACTGAGCGGCAAGCGGTAGTCGGTCAATTCATCGGCGAGACGGGCGATGGCCATGGGCCGGGCCTTGACGTAATCGCGAATCCTGCCGAGCAGGGCCAGCGCTTCACCGGAGGGGCCGTAAACGGGCAGAAAGTCCAGAAACAGCCCGGACTGCCACGGTCCTTTTTCACCGGGATTGGAGAGCCAGCCCGAGAGCCGTTCCAGCCACTCCTCGGAGTCGCCGCGCCATTCCGGGTTGCTTATCATGACCCCGCCGGGACAGAGCGGGATGCCCGCACCGTCGAGCGCTACCACTATTTCCTGTGCCGCCTGATCCAGATCGTCGGGATCGGGGTCGCCCCGCACGATGAGTCCGTTGTCCTGATCCGACCCGATAACGTGCTCATCGCGGCCGCCGGAGCCGAATTCGAGGAAGGTGCACTCCCTGAGCCACGGAAAGTCGCGCTCGTGCGCTTCAAGCACCGCGAGCGTCACCGAACGGTTGAAGGCGGTCAAACGGCGGCAGACAGTCTCGGCGTCCGGCTCG
The DNA here is from genome assembly GCF_001311825.1 of Salidesulfovibrio brasiliensis JCM 12178. Lineage (GTDB taxonomy): Bacteria > Desulfobacterota > Desulfovibrionia > Desulfovibrionales > Desulfovibrionaceae > Pseudodesulfovibrio > Pseudodesulfovibrio brasiliensis. The sequence continues at coordinate 13,055 of NZ_BBCB01000004.1, forward strand.
CGTTCCAGCCACTCCTCCACGAGATCAAGCCGCACGGCCCGAAGGCCGCGAAGTCGCCCCTCGGAGGCCATGACCCGAAGCTCGTCCACGGGAAACGGCAAGGCATTTTCACCCGAAAAACCGTTCACTCGCCCTCCTCTACCGCCTGTCTTCGCCCCTATCCGAGGCAGAAACGCCGCTTTCCGATCGGAAAACATGCCGTTCACCTGCGCATATCTCCCGTTCACCGAGTGTGCAGGAAACCAATCCCGTTCGTCGGCATGTTTCACGCCGTTCACCACATAGAGCATGCACGTACACTACCCTTACCGTAAAACAGGGACATCGTGAAACCCGAACAAGGGGGAAAAAAACTATGTCCAGCTCCAATGAAACAGTCAAACCAATCGGAACCGCCATCGACCGCATCCGTCGCAGGCAGCTGTCTCTGGCACTCAACATCGGCATACCGTATTTCGCGGCAATCATCGGCATGTTCCTCGTCGTGTATCTGGCGGGACCGTCCGTGGCCGCAGTGAACATCATGGGTTTCCCCCTGCATTACTGGCTGGTGGCCGTCGCCGTCTACCCCATCACCTGGGCCCTTTTCATCTGGTACGTGGGCAAAGCCAATCGCATGGAAGACGACATCGAACAGGAGGACATATAAATGCAAGCCGGATATGAAATCCCGATCACCGCGCTGGTCCTCATCGGCCTGATGCTGGCGTTCACAGTGTTACCACGTGGATGTTCAGAATCCAGAAAACCTCGGCCGACTATTACCTTGCCGGACGCAAGGTCAACAGCTTCATCAACGCCTCGGCCATTTCGAGCGATTACCTGTCCGCAGCGTCCTTCCTCGGCGTCGCGGGCGTGGCCTTCCTCTTCGGCTTCGACGGCATCATCTACGCCCTTGGCTTCTTTACCGGGTACATCGCCCTGCTGCTCTTTCTGGCAAGCCCGCTCAGGAAGTTCGGCCGGTACACGGTTCCCGACTTCGTCTCCGAGCGTTTCCATTCCAAAACCGCCCGCATCCTCGGCGTCATCGGCGTGCTTTTCGTCTCGCTGTTCTACATGGCTCCGCAGCTGCTCGGCGCGGGCAAGGTCATGGGCCTGCTGCTCGGCATGGAGTACCGCTCCGCCATCGTGGCCATCTCCATCATCATCACGGTCTACGTGGCCGTCGGCGGCATGAAGGGCACCACCATCAACCAGCTCGTGCAGTTCTGGATCCTCTTCGGAGCCATGTTCCTGCTGGCCTTCATCCCGTTCGTCATGAAGGGATACAGCTACACCGACGTGGTCAACTTCATCTCGTCCTTCAAGGGCACCGCCCCCGGCGGCAAGGTCTTTGACGGGGCGGCGTACACATCGCCAGCCTACTGGCTGACCAACCTCAAGGACACCATGAGCCTGCTGCTGGCCCTGATGTTCGGAACCGCGGGCCTGCCGCACATCCTCGTGCGCTTCTACACCGCGCCCGACGGCAAGGCTGCCCGCCGCACCGTCATCTACGTCCTGCTGCTCATCGGCATGTTCTACATCCTCAGCCCGTACGTCGGTCACGTGATCCGCTTCGCGTACCTGCAGGGCGAGCAGCTCGGTATCAGCCCGCACCTCATGCAGTGGCTCGCCGAGAACGGTAAGAACCTCGCGGTTCCGGTCGGCGGCTCCTACTTCGGCGGCCAGATCCTGCTCGGCATCGTCGTGGCCGGGGCCTTTGCGGCCATCCTGTCCACGGTGGCGGGCCTCATCATCGCCTGCGCCGGAGCAATCGGGCATGACCTCGTGGTCAACGTCTTCAACCCGAACATGCCGGAACGCACCCGCGTGACCATCGCCCGCATCGCCTCCCTCGGCATCGGCCTGCTCGGCATCCCGCTCGGCTTCATGGTCGAGAACATGCAGATCGCCATCCTCGTCGGACTGGCCTTCGCCATCGCGGCATCCACCTTCTTCCCCGTGCTCGTCATGGGCGTCTGGTGGCCGAAGATGACCCGCGCCGGAGCCATCGCCGGTCTCATCACCGGCATTGTCGGCTCCTTCGCCATGATCCTCGGCAAGGGAATGCTGCCCACGGTGCTGCAGTTCAAGAACCCCGGCGGATTCGTCATGATCCTGACCTTCGCGGCAATCTACATCGCCTCCAAGATGGAAATCGCCTCCAAGGGTGAAGACGCCCTGCCGCACGACATCGAGGAAGTCATGACCATCCTCCACGGACCCGAAAAGGCATAGGCGGCCCCAATCCCCCGACCTCGAAGGCCCCCGGTTCGCAAACCGGGGGCCTTTTCAATCCCCCCTGACCATAATCGCGCGGCTTGCAAAGCGGTTCCCCGTGACGTAGCGTCCCCGGCACACGCACAAAAGGAACTCCCATGCTCTTCGACTACACACCGGTCCACTGGGCCACGTTCTTCACCGCCGCCTTTCTGCTCAACATCTCGCCCGGACCGGACATGGCCTTCATTCTGGGCCAGACCGCAAAGGGCGGCCCGCGTGCGGGGTTCTCCGCCATGTTCGGCATCTGGAGCGGAGCCTTCATGCACGTGCTTTTCGCGGCGCTCGGTCTTTCGGCAATCCTCGCCACTTCCGCCACGGCCTTTTCCGTGGTCAAGTGGGCCGGAGCCCTCTACCTTGTCTGGCTCGGTATTCAGGCCCTGCGCTCCGGCGGCTCAATCTGCAAAACAGAAGAAACCGGCGCACCCATGTGCCTGAAGAGCATCTTCAAGCAGGGCGTGTTCGTTTCCGTACTCAACCCGAAAGTGGCGGTGTTCTTTCTGGCGTTCCTGCCCCAATTCGTTGAGCCGGGGGCAGGCCCGGCCGGACCGCAGCTTTTCCTGCACGGCCTTCTCATCATCGTGGTGGCCGGACTCATTGAGCCGCCGCTGGTCCTCATTGGCGGCAGGCTCACCGAGGCGCTGAAAAGCAACGTCCGCGTCAGCCGCTGGATGGACAGGGGGCTCGGTGCCCTTTTCATCGGCCTCGGCATCAAGCTTGCCACCAGCGACCGCTTCTAGCCTCCCGCAACAGGCCACACGACGGGCATTGCGCTTCGCCGGGATGTGATCTACCGTTTTTCCGGGAGACATCGCCTCGCGCCGAAACGCGCCCGATGCCCTGCCTCTCTCGCCCTCCGGACATCGAAAGCGCATCAGCCACCCGCAACGGCAACGCCGGACCGGTCCGGGAGCATTTCGTACAACCAGACACCGTCCCGGCAGGACCTGAAATCCTGCCACACGGGGCAAAGCGAAGACGACATGCAAGAGATTCACAAGTACATCCAAGGATTCAACGACTTCCGCGAGGAATACTTCTGCTGCGAAAACTCTCCGTTCGAGATCCTTCGCAAAGGACAGGAACCCAAGACCATGGTGATTGCCTGCAGCGACTCCCGCACCGACCCGTCGCTCCTGCTGCAGTGCGGCCCCGGAGAGATTTTCGTGGTCCGAAACGTGGCCAATATTGTCCCGCCCTATGAGACCAAGGCGGGGTATCACGGGGTATCCTCGGCCATCGAATACGCGGTCAAGGCGCTCAAGGTGGAGAACATCATCGTGCTCGGCCACAGCGACTGCGGCGGCATCGGCGCGCTGATGCGAAACGACGAGGTCAACGAAACCGAGTTCGTGGGCAACTGGCTCTCCATGCTGCACGACGTGCGTGAGGACGTGCTTGACCATTTCGGCGAGGTAAGCCCCCGCTCGTGCAAGGCCTGCGAGATGTCCGGGGTGCTCGCCTCCGTGCGTAACCTCATGACCTTCCCGTGGATTGCCGAACGCGTGGACTCGGGCGATCTGCATCTTCACGCGTGGTACTTCGACATGACCACCGGCCAGCTTCGCGGCTATGACCGCGATGGACAGAAATTCAAGACCCTTGAAATGCCGGTCCCCGGGGGGGCCACCCCCGGCGGCGACTAGCCCCGGGACGGGCTTTGCTTGACACTCCGGCGTCCAATACCTACTTAAGGACCCCACAAAGACAACACCCAAGGAGCTGTTTTAATGAGCTACGACATCAAACTCGCCAAGCTCGTGACCGGCGAGACGGTCATCGGCAAGGACGAGGACGGAAAAATCAAGGAACCGGCCATCATCCAGACCGTGCCCAGCCAGCAGGGCGTGCAGATCATGATCCTGCCCTACGGCTACCCCTTCGAACAGGAGATGGGCGGCGAGATCGAGGGCGAGCACGTCATTTACACCTATGAAAAGTGCCCTGAAGAGCTGAAGACCAAGTACATCGAAGCCGTGTCCAACCTGACCATCGCCTCCGGTGCCACGCTGGACAACCTTGGCGGCGCGGGCGGTTCCGGCGGCGCAGGCGGCTCCGGCCTCATCCTGTAGCATCCCGCACACACCGAAATTCACTGAGGCGGTTTCGAGCGGAAACCGCCTCTTTTTCCCCACAGGACACACACATGAAGGAACTCCTGCCCCTGCTTCCCCGCCCCACCCGCTACCTCGGGTCGGAATGGGGAGTGGTCAAGAAAGACCCCGAAGCCGTTCGCGTGCGCATCGCCGTCGGCTTTCCCGACCTGTACGAAGTGGGCATGTCCTACCTCGGACAGCGCATCCTGCTGCATCAGGTCAACCGGTGCGAGGGGTTCCTTGCCGAACGTGTCTACACCCCCTGCGAGGAGACGGCGGCGCTGCTCAGGGAAAAAGGCGTGCCCCTTGCCACCCTCGAGACCGACACCCCGCTGACCGAGGTGGACGCGCTCTCCTTCAGCCTGACCCATGAGCTTTGCTACACCAACGTGCTCTGGATGCTCGACCTCGCGGGCATCCCCCGGCGCACGGCCGACCGCGACGAGTCGCACCCGCTCATCGTGGCCGGAGGCGGCGCGTGCTTCAATGCCGAGCCGCTGGCCCCGTTCATCGACGTCATGATGATCGGCGACGGCGAAGAGGCCGTGGTCACCCTCATGGAGGAGCTGGACCGCGCCAAACGCGACGGCCTCTCCCGGCACGAACTGCTGCACGCGCTCATCAAACACCCCGGCTTCTACGTTCCGTCTTTTTTTGAGGATCAGGGTCCGGACAAACCGCTCAAGCCGCTTGTTGAGGGGTACGAAACCGTGGAGAAGGCCGTGGTCGAGGACCTCGACAGCGTCGGCTTCCCCACCCTGCAACCCATCTCCTTCGGCCAAGCCGTCCACGACAGGCTCACTGTGGAGATAGCGCGCGGCTGCACGCGCGGTTGCCGTTTCTGCCAGGCGGGCATGATCTACCGGCCCGTGCGCGAACGCAGCCTCGACGAGCTCAACCGCGTCATCTTCGACGGCCTTGCCGAGACCGGCTACGAGGAAACGAGCTTCCTGTCCCTGTCCACCGGAGACTTTTCCGCGCTGGACTCGCTCTTCAGCCACTCATTCGACCGCTGCGCCGCCGAACAGATTTCCATTGCCCTGCCCTCGCTACGGGTCGGCTCGCTTTCCGGGCCGATCATGGAGCGCATCTCCACCATCCGCCGCACCGGGGCCACCCTCGCGCCGGAAGCAGGCAGCCAGCGACTGCGCGACGCCATCAACAAAGGCGTCGACGAGCAGGGACTTCTCGACCACGTACTGATGCTCTTTGAAAACGGCTGGCAGTCCGTGAAGCTCTATTTCATGATCGGCCTGCCCACCGAGACCGACGAGGACCTCGACGCCATCCTCGACCTCTGCCTCAAGGTGCGCGACGCCGCAGGCAGGCACATCAAGCGGTTGCAGGTCACGGCCGCGGTCTCGCCCTTCGTGCCCAAGCCGCAGACCCCGTTCCAGTGGGACGCGCAGATCACACTGGACGAGATCGAACGCCGCATCGACCATCTGCGGGCCATTTTCCGGCCCCACAAGCGCGTCCGGCTGAGATTTCACATCCCCCGAATGACCTTCCTCGAAGGCATCTTCTCACGCGGTGACCGAAGACTGGCCGACGTGCTGGAGATCGCCACGGACAAGGGCGCGCTCTTTTCCAGTTGGAAAGACAAGCTCGACCTGCAGCCGTACATGGAGGCAATGGAAGCGTGCGGACTCGACCCGCTGCAGTACACCGGCCCGCGTGATCCGGAAGGGCCGCTGCCGTGGGACCACCTCAGCGCAGGGCTGACCAAGCGGTTCCTGCTCAAGGAGCGCGAGCGCGCACTCTCCGGCAAGATCACCGGTGACTGCCGCTACGAGGTTTGCCGCAACTGCGGGGTCTGCAATCACGACAACCGCCGCAGCATCCTTACGTCCCAGACGGAGTCCATGGACATCCACCCGCGCATGATCAACGAATCCCGCGATCAGGAAGGGGAACAACCGCCGTTCAGCGTGGAAAAACCGGACCTGACCATCAAGGGCGGCCATTACCGGCTGTGGTTTGAAAAAACCGGCCCCGCCGCCTATCTGAGCCAGCTCGAATTGCAGAGCGTTTTCGAGCGCGCCATGCGCCGGGCCGAGTTGCCCCTGACGTTCTCGGGCGGGTTCCACCCCATGCCGAGGCTTTCCTTTGGCCGCGCCCTCCCTGTCGGGGTTTACAGCCGATGCGAATGGCTGAACCTTTTTCTTCGGGAAGAATGGGAACCGGTGGACCTCATCAAGCGCCTCGCCCCGCAGATGCCGGAAGGATTCCGTCTGCTCAAGGCGGACGTGCTCGGCATGGGCAAGAAACAGCCCCAGCAGGTGGAAGAAGTCTTCGAAATCGCTTTCATCAACCGGGCTGACGAACTGCGCGAGCAATGGAAGGCGTTCAGGGAATCATCCGACTTGATGATCGAACGGACCAACAAGAAGGGCAAGGTCAAGCAAGTGAACCTGCGAGCTTTCGTTTCGGAAGTGGAAGATACCGACGAAGGCGTGCGGCTGGTTTTCGACTGGCGCAACGGCTACATGAGCCCCCTGCGACTGGCGCAGGAAGTCATGCCCGGCGCGACGCTGGTGGACTTTTGCATGACCAAGACCGCCCAGCGTTTCTGATCGGTCCCCGCGTTACTCCACTGTAACCGGCTGGCGCTGGTATTCCTCGGGTTCCTGTCCGGGACGGGCGATCTTGATGACCACCTCGGTCTCGCCCGTCTTCACGGCGCGGAACAGATAGTTGCGCGAGCCGAAATCGCCCATCAGGCCGGACTCCGGTTTCTGATCGTAAACCTTCACGAGATCCAGCACTGCAGGGTCGAACACCGTTCCGGAAAAAACATACCCCCCGCTGCCCGGGTCGCGCACGACCAGACGCAGGTATTCCCCCTGTTCCAGGTCGATGGGCTCGGGCGCGTCGCCGTATCCCAGCTCCTCCACCACTGCATCCACGTCTGATCCGGAAAACATGCCGCAACCGGACGAGAATGCGAAAAAAACAAGCATCAGCGTCAAAAACCAGACTTTGGGAAAACGGCCCGTATATTTCATTGTTAAACCGTCACGAATTTGTTGTTAAACATCCACTTAAAGTGTATGTAGGGAAGCGCTTTCAGGGACGAATCAGCCGACCGGTTTCTCGGTCGGAAGATTTTTCATGCAATCTCGCCGTCCCTGAAAACACCCTCATGGGTGGAGGGTATTGTGTTCGCCGATGTCGGCGATTGTCAACCGCAACACGGAGGTTCTTTCATGAAACGTTTTCACAGCGGGATCAAACACCTGATCCTGTTGGCTCTCGTCTTCGCCGCGCTCGTCCTGTCCGGCTGCGCCGACTCGAAGAAAGAAGAGGCCAAACCCGAAGCTGAAAAGGCTGAAGTCAAACAGGAAGAAGCCGGTCAGGAGCCGCTCATCCTCGCCTTTGACGCCGTTCCCGTCGCCATGGACCCGCACGTCCAGCTCTCCGGCGGCATGCTCCAGTACTCCCACATGGTGTTCGACCCGCTCGTTCGCTGGACTCAGGACATGGACATCGAACCCCGCCTCGCCAAGAGCTGGGAACAGATCGATCCGCTGACCCTGCGCTTCAAGCTGCGTGAAGGCGTGAAGTTCCACTCCGGCAACGAATTCACTGCCGAAGACGTGGCCTACACCCTCGAACGCCTCAAGAAGTCCGAAGACTTCAAGGGCCTCTTCGAGCCCTTTGACAAGGCCGTGGCCGTCGACCCCTACACCGTCGACATCAAGACCAAGGAACCCTACGGTCTGACTCTGGCCATGTGCACCTACATTTTCCCGCTGGACAAGAAGTTCTACGCTGGCAAGGACGAGATCGTGAAATCCGGTCCCTCCTTTGCCAACGAAAACGAGTCCGGCACCGGCCCGTTCGTGGTCACCAAGTACGTTCCGGGTGAACAGATGGCCATGAAGGCCAACCCGAACTACTGGACCGAGCGCGGCAACGTCGAAGAGCTGGTCATCAAGGCCATCCCGAACAGCCCCGCCCGCGTGGCAGCCCTGCTGTCCAAGGACGTGGACTTCATCATGCCTGTCCCGCCGACGGACATGAAGCGCATCGACGAAACCGAAGGCCTCAAGCTCACTACGCTCCCCGGCTCCCGCATCATCACTCTGCAGATGAACCAGGAACGCCGCCCCGAGTTCAAGAACCAGAAGGTCCGTCAGGCCATCGTGCATGCCATCGACAACCCCGGCATCGTGGAGAAGATCATGAAGGGCTTCGCCACCGCCGCCGGCCAGCAGGGCCCCAAGGGCTACGCCGGTTATGTTGAAGAACTCACCCCGCGCTACGACCTCGAAAAGGCCCAGCAGCTCATGAAGGACGCCGGTTACGAAAACGGTTTCGAGTGCACCATGATCGCACCCAACAACCGCTACGTGAACGACGCCAAGATCGCTGAAGCCGTGGTCTCCATGCTCTCCAAGATCAACATCACCGTGAACCTGAAGACCATGCCCAAGGCCCAGTACTGGGATCAGTTCGACGCCCGCACCGCCGACATCCAGATGATCGGCTGGCACTCCGACACCGAAGACTCCGCCAACTTCTCCGAGTACCTCATGATGTGCCCGGACAAGGAAACCGGCATCGGCCAGTACAACTCCGGCGAATACTGCAACGCCAAGGTCGATGAACTCGTCATCGCCTCCCGCTCCGAAACCGACATGGCCAAGCGTGCCGAGATGCTTCAGGAAGTTGAACGCATCCTGTACGAAGACGCTGCCTTCGTGCCCCTGCACTGGCAGGATCTGGCCTGGGCTTCCAAGGACAACATGAACACGGAAGTCATCGTCAACACCATGAACTTCCCGTACTTCGGCGACCTCGTCGTCAAGTAAGGGAGCCCATACATCCGTCTCAAAAGGGGAACCTCCATCGGGGGTTCCCCTTTCAAACCATTAACAAACGGATACAGATAGATCATGTTCGCCTTTATCGTTAAGCGAGTCGCTCAAGCCCTATTGGTCATGATGATCATCGGCTTCATCGGCTTCGCGATCAAACACAACTTCGGCGACCCGGTCCGCGACCTCGTGGGCGAGCGGGTCACGCCCGAAGAAAGGATGAAGATTCGAGAGAAGCTCGGGCTAAACGATCCCTTCATGGTCCAGTACGGCCGCTTCCTGAAAGCCGCGGTCCACGGCGACCTAGGCAGAAGTTTCTTTTTCAAAAAACCGGCCATGGAAGTCATCGTCCAGAAGGCCCCTGCCACGCTGGAACTCGTATTTGCAAGTGCCTGCATAATCGTATTTCTTTCCGTTCCATTAGGCATATTCTGTGCGATACGACCAAAGCACTGGTTCGCCAAATTCACCATGGGGGGCTCCATCGTCGGGGTCTCCATGCCCGTGTTCCTGACGGCTATTTTGCTCATCTACATCTTTTCAGTCGAACTCGGCTGGTTACCGTCATACGGGCGCGGGGAAACGGTGCTTCTTTTCGGCTGGTGGCGAAGCGGGCTTCTCACCGCAGACGGTCTGCTCCATCTCATCATGCCGTCCATCGCGCTTTCATCCATCATGCTCCCGCTCTTCATCCGCCTCATTCGTTCCGAAATGATGGAAGTGCTCGAGTCCGAATACGTCAAGTACGCCTGGGCCAAGGGCATCAAGCCCCGCCGCGTGTGGATCGTCCACGCCTTCAAGAACACCCTGCTGCCGGTCATCACCGTGGGCGGCGTGCAGCTCGGTATCATGGTGGCCTTCACCATCCTCACCGAGACCGTGTTCAACTGGCAGGGAATGGGAGCAATGTTCATCGAGTCCGTTGACCGCGCCGACACCTCGCTGATGGTGGCATACCTCGTGTTCGTCGGTTTCATCTTCGTTCTGGTCAACACCTTCGTCGACATCATCTACGGACTGGTCAACCCCATGGTCAGAGTTGCGGGGCGTAAATAATGAGATCCAAGTGGCAACGATTCAAGGAATCCTACTTCCTATACAGTTTCCTCCGGGACCCCATGGCGTACGTCAGCTTCGCCATCCTGCTGGTTCTGGTGGTATCGGCATTCGGCGCGCCCATCTTCGCACCGCACGATCCCTACGACCCGTCCACCATCGACATCATGGACGCGGAACTTCCGCCCGCATGGCTTGACGGCGGCAACAGCGAGTTCCTGCTCGGCACCGACGCACAGGGCCGCGGCATGCTCTCGACCATGCTCTACGGCATGCGCGTGTCCATCATCATCGGCCTCGGCGCGGTTGCCTGCAGGCCGTTATCGGCATCGTCGTGGGCCTGCTTTCCGGGTATGTGCGCAAGCTGGACAACATCCTCATGCGCATCGCGGACGTGCAGCTCTCCTTCTCCACATACATGGTGGCGATCTTCATCGGGGCGATATTCCAGACCGTCTTCGGCGTGGGCAACTACGCCAAGGTGGCCATCCCGCTGCTGATCATCATCATCGGTCTGGCAGAGTGGCCGCAGTACGCGCGCACCATCCGCGCCAGCGTGCTGGCCGAGCGCAAGAAGGAATACGTCGAGGCGGCCCGCGTCATCGGGCTCTCAAAACGGCGCATCATGTGGCGGCACATCCTGCCCAACTCGCTCTCGCCCATTCTGGTCATCTCCACCGTGCAGGTGGCGAACGCCATCATGAGCGAGGCCGCCCTGTCCTTCCTCGGACTGGGCATGCCCGTGACCCGTCCCTCCCTCGGCTCGCTGATCACGGCAGGCTTCGAGTACATCTTCTCGGGCGCATGGTGGATCACCATCTTCCCGGGCATCGTGCTCGTGCTGCTGATTCTGGTCATCAACCTTCTGGGCGACTGGCTCAGGGATTATCTGAACCCCAAACTGTACAAGGGGTAGACAGTGGAACATCTGCTCGACATCAAAAACCTCAGCGTGGAGTTTGCGCTCCGCACCGGCAACCTCTGCGCAGTGCGCGACGTGAGCCTGTCTCTGGACAGCGGCGAACGCCTCGGCCTCGTGGGCGAGTCCGGCGCGGGCAAATCCGTGCTCGGGTTCTCCATAATCAATCTGATCTCCAAGCCGGGCTTCATCTCCGGTGGGGAAGTCATCTTCAAAGGCGATGACATCTCCAAGTACTCCTACGAGAAAATGCGCCGCATCCGCGGCAACCGCATCTCCATGATCTTTCAGGATCCGATGATGACCCTGAACCCGGTGCTGACCGTCGGCACCCAGATGAAGGAGACCCTCAAGGCGCACATGAAAATCTCGGACAAGGAAGCCACCGAGATCTGTATCGACAAGCTCAAGAAGGTCTACATTCCCTCCCCGGAAAAGCGTCTTGAGCAATACCCGCACGAGTTCTCGGGCGGCATGCGCCAGCGCATCGTCGTGGCCATCTCGCTGCTGACCAACCCGAACCTGATCATTGCGGACGAGCCGACCACCGCGCTCGACGTGACCATTCAGGCCGAGATCATGGACCTGCTGCTGGAACTTTGCGAAACCGAAAACATGGGCCTCATCCTCATCACCCACGACCTCGCTGTCGTGTCCGAGGTCACGCAGCGCATCGCCGTCCTGTACGCCGGGCGCGTCGTGGAAATCGGCCCCACCGAAACCATCATCGCCAATCCGCAGCACCCCTACACGCAGGGACTCATCAAAGCCCTGCCCGAATGTGCCCCCGGAACCCGGCTGAACCAGATTCCGGGCATGATGCCTTCCCTCAAGGACATGCCCGACGGCTGTCCGTTCAGCCCGCGCTGCGAGTTCAAGAGCCCGCGCTGCGAGTCCGAGATTCCGCCGCTTCGGGAGACCATCTCCGGCGGATTCGTGGCCTGCTTCGAAAGGGAGGTGAAGCGTGGCTAACCTTCTGGAAGTCAAAAACGTCGACAAGCACTTCGACATCTCCGGTTCCCTCGTGGACCAGTTGAAGCTCGAAGGCGGCAAGATCAGGCGCAAACGCACCGTGGTCAAGGCGGTCAACAACGTGACCCTGAACATCCGTCAGGGCGAAACGCTCTCCGTGGTCGGCGAATCCGGCTGCGGCAAGTCCACGCTGGCCCGCACCGTCATCGGCCTGTACCAGCCCAACAAGGGCGAGATATACTACGGCGGGGACCGCATCGACACCGTGACCGGCACGGCGCGCCGCCCGTACCGCACCCGCATGCAGATGGTCTTTCAGGACCCTTACGCGTCCCTGAACCCGCGCATGACCGTGAAGCAGATCCTTGAAGAGCCGGTCCGGTTCCACAACCCGGCTCTCGACCGGCGCGAGGTGCGCGACATCATCCTGACCACCATGGATCAGGTGGGCGTGAACACCGACTGGATCGACCGCTTTCCGCACGAGTTCTCCGGCGGCCAGCGCCAACGCATCAGCCTTGCGCGCGCTCTCGTGCTCGACCCTGAATTCGTGGTCGCCGACGAGCCCATCGCAGCGCTCGACGTGTCCATTCAGGCCCAGATCCTGAACCTGATGATGGACGCGCAGGAGCAGCGCGGCCTGACGTACCTGTTCATCAGCCACGACCTTTCCGTGGTGGAGCACATCTCCACCCGCGTGGCCGTCATGTACCTCGGCTGCCTGTGCGAGGTTGCGGACGCCAAGGAGCTGTTCTGCAACCCGCAGCACCCTTACACCCGCGCCCTGCTCTCGGCCATCCCGCGCCTTGGCGGCAAGGCGGGCGGGCACATCCGTCTCTCCGGCGACGTGCCCACGCCCATCAACCTGCCTTCGGGCTGCGTCTTCCACGGTCGCTGTCCGCATGCGGACGACCGTTGCAGGCGTGAGATACCTGAAGATGTGACGCTGGAATCCGGAACCCGGGTTGCCTGCCACGGCATCGAGGAAGGCCGCATCTAGCAGCCTGCCAGATACGAACAAGAAAGCCCCGTCCAGAGACGGGGCTTTTTCTTTGGGCTACAACAAAACACTCGGTCCCGCTTTCGGGGAAGATGAAAGGAGCCGACCTGCCTGCGTCCCTGAAGTCCAGCTTTGAAGGCCTTCAGGATACCAGTCCGAGAGCCTCAATCCGGCCGCATGGCGACGTTTTATCCCGTGGGCAGGCAAATCGGCATTTGAAGCACGGGCGCTATACCCGCTACCTTCTAAAAAAACGGCATGCAACACACGGTCAAGAAATGCGCAGCCTACATTGCGGAATCGAGCTTGATGCACAGGGCTTGGCACACAGAACAAGTCCACCGCTTTCACTTTCCATGCTTAAATAGATAAGGCCCGGAACGACTGCGGCGTTCCGGGCCGGTTGGGGAGGCTCCGGGCCAAAGGCCCGGACATCGAGGTGATTAGAACCGCTCGAAATCCTGATCGGTATCGGAACCCATATCCAGCTCCAGTCCAGAACTCACGGAACGAGAAGACTCGGGTTCGCCTTCAGGGAGGGCTGCCGCGCTCCTGCCGCTTGTCACCGATGCGATTCGGGGCCGTCGCGAACCGTTGCCGTTTCCATTGCCATGCCCGTTGACGTGGAAGAAGGACATGGTCTCCTCAAGCTTGGAACTCTGGCCGGAGAGTTCCTCGCTGGTCGAGGCCATCTCTTCGGCTGCGGAGGCGTTCTGCTGAATTACGGTATCAAGCTGGCTTATTGCCATGGTGATCTGTTCCGCCCCGCTGTTCTGCTCATTGCTGGCCGCCGTGATGCCCTGTACCAGCTCCGCCGTCTTCTGAATGTTCGGAACAAGGCTCTGGAGCATGCTCCCGGCCTTTTCCGCAGCGTCCACCGTGGTGGTTGACAGTTCGCTGATCTCGCCAGCGGCTTCACCGCTCCGCTCTGCCAGCTTTCTGACCTCGGCGGCAACCACGGCGAACCCCTTGCCATGCGTTCCAGCCCGTGCGGCCTCAATGGCCGCGTTCAAGGCCAGCAGGTTGGTCTGCCGCGCGATTTCCTCGATAATTGCGATCTTTTCGGCAATATTCTTCATGGCACCCACCGCCTCGACAACGGCTTCACCACTTTGCTTGGCCTCTATTGCCGACTGCAGGGCTATCTGTTCGGTCTGCTCCGCATTTTCCGTATTCTGCTTAATATTGCCTGCCATCTCTTCAACGCTGGAGGAGACCTCTTCAATGGAGGCTGCCTGTTCGGTCGCGCCCTGAGAGAGTGCCTGCGCCGTGGCGGAAAGCTGCGAGCTGCCGCTGGCCACATTTGTGGAGCCTTCGCGAACATCCGTGACAACAGCGGTGAGTTGCTCTGCCATCTTCTTCATGGACGCATACACGCCGCGGGCATTCTCATCGAAGTGCATGTCCAGATCGCCCTCGGCAACCTGATCGGCAATGGCCGCGATCACCGCGGGATCTTCCCCGAGTTGGTTGCTGCAGGCGCGTATGATGATTGTCGCGGTCGCTGTGCCGATAAGCAGCGCCGCAAGACTGATGATTCCTGCCAGCATGATGGCCCGACTATTGGCCGCCTGCAGTCTGGGACCAAGCGTGTTCTGGTCTTCCATCACCGACAGCTTGACCTGTTCCATGTCCTGCGCGATCTCGGGACCAAGCCTGTCGAGCCTGTCGCTGATTATGCCGTTGCGCTGCTTTATGACCCCGACCACGGAATCGAACGCGGTGATATATTCGCCCTTCAACTCCTGCACTTCCTCAAGCAGCCCGCGACGCTCCGGATTCGTAAGACTCGAATCCAGCGCCGAAAGGTTGTTTTCCAGCGCGGTCACTTCATCCTGAACCCTGTCGGCTGCCGCCTGCTCGTTCGTTTCAAGAAACTTGGCAACATACAGCCGGGCCAGCAGAAGATTCCTGAGCGCAAGACCGCCAAGGTATGCCGCGCCCATATCGCCGTCGCGTTCGGCCGAATTCAGTATCTCGGTAAGCCGCTTCTCCATTGCCGGACCGCTCGCATTGAGCACCCCGTTCACAAGACCGTTTCGCTTCTCCCTCAGCTCCCGGACCTCGTCAAACGCGGCGCTGTAATCCTTGACGCGCTTGTCGGCAGCATCGATGAGCGCCGCTCTTTTTGGGTTGGCAATCTCCTTCTGGGCCTTGTCCATGAAGGAGTCCATGTCGGCATAATTGGTCTCATACGCCTTGATGTCCTCTTCGCTGCCGGTGATGATAAAGTCCTTCACGCTCATGCGCACCATGAGCATGTTTGCCTGCAGCCGACCGCTGAGATTGGTGTCGCGCGCGAGCCCCCGGTAATCCGTGAACCCTTGCGATGACTCATCAAGCGCCCAGTAGGATACTCCTGCCAGCAGCAGAAGCAGCACCAGCACACTTCCGAATCCCATCGTTAACTTAGTGGAAAGCCTCATTGTACCTCCCGGCAACCCGTGCCTTATGAACCGTGTCGATAGTAGCATTCAATGGTATCTAACATACGATAAAAAAGAGCACGGTTGTAAAGACTTTCGGGGCTAATTATAACCATACAACGTATTTGAAAGTCGAATTATAACCTGTTTCATGGTTCGATTATTGCAATCTATATACTCAAACCAACTATCAAGAAGACATGGGGGCGCAAGCTGGATGCCCGCATTGCAAACATACCGCGTGGCATTCACAGCACCGATTAGCGGTGCAAACTCTAGAGGGATTAAAGCACGTAAAAGCGCCCCGCCGAGGCGGGGCGCTTTTGCGTTAAAATGCCAGAACCGGATATCAGACCATATTGTCTAGGCGATCAAGGCCAGCCACTGTTCCAGTTCTTCCGCCCTTCCCTGCAACTCAAAGCGGTTGCGACATGCGCTCCTCGCATGCTCCTTGAGCGCAAGGATTTGCTCGTCCGGCAGGTTCAAGAGCTTTTCCAGCGCAGCCCGGAACTCCTCGGCACCAGCCTTGGGATGAAGAAGAAACTCGGCCAGCTCGTCCGGCCAGACTTCGCGCACGCCGCCAACATCGCGCGCGACGGGAATAAGTCCTTCGGCCATGGCCTCAAGAAGCGTGTTGGGTAGCCCCTCGCTATATGAGGGAAGCAGAAAAACGTCACACTCCCTCAGATGGCCGGGGACATCCGTGGTAAACCCCGTCCACTCGACCCTGTCGTTCAGCCCGAGATTTGCGGACAGGTCTTTGAGTTCCTGTTCGATCTTGCCTGTTCCAAGAATTCGGCACTCGAACCGGCCCTCAAGCTCCGCCATGGCGTTGAGGACATCCTTGTGCCCCTTGTCGTGATTGAGCTGCGAAGAGCAGACAAACCGAAGCGGTCGATTGAGACCGAGCGGGTGCGAGCTACAAGTCTTCCCGGAAAGGACGACCTTGGTCTGTTCCCGCGTCACATACGGCAGGCTCTTCACAAACCCATCCCGAATGTACTCGCAGGGGCAAAGAAAAACGGGCTTGATCCAGTTATGCAGCCTGTCCACCTTTTTGGTGTAGGGGATATCTCTGGGCAGGCCGATGCGCTGGACCACCGGGATGCCGAGCAGCTTTGCCGCCACTCCGGCCGTGGTCAGGTCCTTGCCCACGTTGATGATCACAACCTGAACCCTGCGGGACCGGAATTCCCACATGAACCGGAGAACAGCCACGGGGTTGAAATCCGGTCCGAAGCTCACGGACTCGCCGTGCCCGACACGCTCCCGCGCCTTTTCAACAAATGCGGGCTGACGGCCCCAAACGGCGACACTGTGCCCGCGCAGGGCGAGCTGCTCGGCAAAGCCGAGGACCCACGTCTTGACCCCGCCCCACTTGTGGGTGGAATTCACGAATGCGATGTTCATAGCGACTCGGTACAGGTTGAATATACTCGCTCCGGGCGGAAGCGACGGCCCAATCTGACACAGAAGCCGGAGCAGGGCAAGAAACCGGCCAGACGCAACAGGACAAAAGCCATTCGGACCGGAGCACCAGCCTTGCTCCCGGGCCCCGTCGCGAGTAAGCTTCTTTCCATGACCGAAAAAACAACGCTCTTCACCCGGCAGGAGCTTGAGGATTATGCAGAAGTCCTACTCTGGGCCGTGGAACAGTCCCGCGCAAAGCCGTTCAAGAACGGCGACATCGTGCTCATCAACTTCGACCACGACGGGCTAGCCCTGTGCGAATCCCTTTACTCCTTGCTCACGGACAAGCACCTGCGCCCCGTTCCGCTGATGCGGCCCACGCCGATCATGGAAGTGGAAAAGTACCTGAACTCCAGCTTCGCACAACTGACCTTCCAGCCGCCGGGATTCGAAGAACTGTACGCGCAGGCTTCGGCAGGCATCAACATCCTCGCCCCGGAAGCGCTCGACCACCTGCTTGCCGCCGACCCGCTCGTCATGGCCGAGGCGCGCAAGGCCGAAGCCGTGCCCAAGGCGGTGCTGGAACGCCGCAAGAAGTCCGGCGCGCTCGGCTGGACAACCTGCATCTACCCCACCAAGGCACTGGCGGACGCGGCCGGGCTGGACCTTGAAGAATACGCACGCCAGTTCAAGCGGGCCTGCTGGCTGAACATGCCATCGCCCATCAAGGAATGGAAACGGATCAGGAAGCGGCATCAGGAGCTCTCCGACTGGCTGTACTCCCTGAACATCAAGTCCCTGCGCGTGGAGTCGGAAAACATCGACCTGCGCCTCGTGCTCGGCGAGCACCGCCGGTTCGTGGGCTTTACCGGAAGCAACGTGCCGGGCTGCGAAATGTACGTGGCGCCCGACTGCCGGGGCGTGGACGGGGTCTTTTTCGCCAATCAGCCGAGCGTGCGTTCCGGCCATCTGGTGCACGGCACCACGCTGGAATTTCACGACGGCATCACCACGCGCGTTACCGCCCTCATGGGCGAGACCTTCCTACAGCGCGAGCTTTACGCAGACGCCGGGGCGCGTCGTGTCGGAGAGTTCTCCCTCACGGACAAGCGGCTCTCCCGCGTTGACACCTTCATGGCCCACACCCTGCTGGACGAGAACTTCGGCGGCGAACACGGCAACTGCCACATCGCCCTTGGCGGGGCCACGGCGGAATGCTTCGACGGGCCGCCGGAGGCCCTGACCCCGGAGCTGGAAGCCACCCTCGGCTTCAACTCGTCAAACATCCACTGGGACCTCGTGAACACCGAATCCAAACGCGTGACCGCAGCCACGCGTACGGGCGAGCCCGTGCTCATCTACGAAAACGGCGAGTTCAGATACTAGCTAGCGCGCCTTGGGAGCCTTTGGAAACCCGAGCACAATGCCGATGACGCCCATGACCGCCAGCGCGAAGCAGTAGTACATGTTGCCCACCACGGCCACGGGCGAGAGTCCGGCGATAGAGCCTGCAAGCAGAATCTGCGCGCCGTAGGGAATCAGGCCCTGCACCACACAGGAAAACACGTCCAGCAGCGATGCGCTGCGACGCGGGTCCACCCCGCTCTCCTCGGCTATTTCCTTGGCCATGCCGCCTGTAAGGATGATGGCAACGGTGTTGTTGGCGGTGCAAAGGTCGGCCACGGCAGCCAGCGCGCTGATGGAGACTTCACCGGAACGCTGCCCCGGCTTGCCGTCGCGGGTTGCAAGGCGCTGAATGGCCCGGATGACCCAGTCGATGCCGCCGTGGTAGCGGATGAGTTCCCCAAGGCCGCCAATGAGCAGCGAGAGCACGAGGATTTCCTGCATCCCCTGAAACCCTTTGTAGATGTCCTGCGAGAAGGCCAGCAGCGAGAAGTCAGCCACCGTGATGAAGCCCACAACACCGCAGAGCGCGATGCCCGATGCCAGCACCACGAACACGTTGATGCCCGAGACGGCCATGACCAGAATGGCCACGTACGGCAGGACCTTGAGCAGGCTGTACTCGCCGCCGCTCTGCACGGTGCCGGAAGCGCCGAGCGTGAAGAGCAGGGCCATGGTGGCCAGCGCGGCCGGGAGCGCGAGCTTGAAATTCATCTTGAACTTGTCGGCCATGGCGCACCCCTGCGTGCGGGTGGCGGCGATGGTGGTATCCGAGATCATGGAGAGGTTGTCGCCGAACATGGCCCCGGCCACCACGGTGCCCACCAGCAGGGCGGGACCGAGGTCGGAGCTTTCGGCAACGCCCACGGCAATGGGCGCGATGGCGGCAATGGTGCCCATGGAGGTACCCATGGCCGTGGCGATGAACGCGGCCACCACGAACAGGCCGGGCAGCACCATGGACGCGGGAATAATGGACAGGCCGAGGTGCACGGTGGCATCCACGCCGCCGATGGCCTTTGCCGTGGCAGCAAAGGCCCCTGCCAGCAGGTAGATGACGCACATGGTCACGATGTTGGAATCGCCCATGCCGCGTATGAAAATGTTGATCTTGTCGGAGAGCTTGTCGCGGCCCATGGCCAGCGCCCACACGATGGCGGGCAGGATCGCCACGGTGGCGGAGAGTTGATAGAAGGCCATCTCGGTGCCACCGGCGGTCAGCGCAACACCGGTTCCAATGAAGATTGTCAGGAAAAGAGCGAGGGGAGCAAGGGCCAGAGCTCTGGGTTCACGTTGTTTCATGGGTATATGTCCTTGTATATCGTCGCGTTCGCGGGCTGATGCCCAGAAGTGGTGTATGGCATCCGCGCGGCCCGGTCCAGCCCGCGATGCCCCGCTCTGCGGATATAATCTCCGTTTGGACCTGCCCTGCGGCACCGGACGGCCCTCATCATGCGCTTTCCGCCCTTTTCTGCACGATGCGGCGCTTTCCCGCACCGCGATACACCATTTACCCAAGCGAAGGAAAAGTATAGGATGCCCCGACGCTTTGAAGGGGTATCCGCATGACGAAAACGACCGGACTGGTGTTGACGCTCAATGGCGAGCGGCTGCTGGAGCGCTGCCTGCGCTCGATGGACTTCTGTGACGAAATTCTGGTGGTGGATTCCGAGAGCACGGACCGCACCGTGGAGATCGCCGAGCAATGCGGCGCACGGGTGCTTGTAAACCCGTGGCCCGGCCCGGTGGACCAGTTCCGCTATGCACTGGAGAACATCGACGACGGCTGGATCGTCAATCTGGATCAGGACGAGATATTCGATGATACCCTTCGTCGCAGCGTGCAACAGGCCATCGCCGATCCCGGCGGCAAGGTCGCGTTCGAGGCCGCGCGCTCCACATGGTACTTCGACCGTTTCATGCGCCACTCCGGCTGGTACCCGGACTATCAGTTGCGGCTCTTTCGCAAGGACGGGGCAGAGCTTCGCACCCATGGCCCCCACTACGGCTGGTATCCCCTCGGGCCGAGCGGACGGCTGGATGGAGACATCCTGCACTACAGCTACCGCAACTTCTCCGAGCACCTGCAGAAGATCGACTACTACGCGGAACAGGGCGCAGAGCACCTGCGCGGCAAAGGCCGCAAGGGCGGCGTGTTCCCGGCCATCACTCACGGCGCGGGCCGCTTCCTGAAACTCTACGTCTTCAAGCTCGGCCTGCTCGACGGTCGCGCCGGGTTCATCAACGCAGTCACCGGGGCATACTACGCTTTCCAGAAATACGTTCGCGTCGAGGAAGACGGATACTGGGGAGACTAGAAAGCGGCCCTTCCGGGCCGCCTGAAATCACGCCTCGCCGCGCTCCACTGCCTGAATATAATCGAGAGGGAAACCCGTCTGCTTGGAAACCTCTTCCGCGCTCACCCCTTCGCCGAGCATTCTCTTGACGACCAGCGGCAGCGGTTCGGCCACCTCGATAATATGCCCGTCCGGGTCATACACGCGAAAGCCCCGCTGTCCCCACGGGTGAACACGCACCGGGTGAATCGCCGCATCCCAGCTCGCGTCCACGCGTTCCCAGCAGGCATCCAGTTCAGCGCACTCAAAGTACAGTTCATAGTTTTCCTGCCCCAGCCGCTCCGGTCGGGAACCGCGGCCTTCGTGGATAATCTCGACCGCATGATCGGCCTGCCAGAGCGAGAAACCGCCCTCGTACAGCACATGCGGGCCATCGTCGGCCTGAACCTTCTGGCCCAGAACGTCCTCATAAAACTGTCTCGACACGCCCATGTCGCTCACAAACACGGCCGGGCCTTCAAACGAAATCTTCATGTGTATCTCCTTTTTCGCAAACACTAGGAAAGATCGGCCGGACAGTATTGTAAATATGCGACATCGCGCTGCTCCGCGAGCCATTCTCCGGGCGAGACGTTGCAAAGCGCTCTGAATTCGCGGTTGAAGTGCGGCTGATCGTTGAAACCGAGAGCGTGGGCCAGACGCACCAGCGGCATTTCGGGGAACCGGTTCAGAAGGCGTATGACCCGCACCAGCCGCAAGGCCCGGTGCATCTTTTTGGGTGAGAGCCCGGCGTGCACGGCCATGAGCCGCTCCAGATGGCGTGCGCTCATACCCATGGATGCGGCCAACTGGTCGATATCGTGAACATGCCCGGAGGCCAGCATCCGAACCGCATACTCAACAGCCGCAGTGCCGCGGTGCTGGTCATGCCTCGCCACACATTCCGCAAGAACTCGCTCCACGGCTGCCACCATGTCCTCAGCAGAGCCACACTCTCCTGCGTAGCTCATGGCGCGGGCGGCAACACCGGGCAGGATATCGGTAAGATCGACGCTGCATCCTGCGCTCTCGCACGCCGGAATACCGAGAACGTCAGCCGCGCGCCCCGGTCGCAGTCGAGCGCCCACCACGCGTGGGACTCCGGCGAACCCGACGACCTCCGGGGCCATGGAAACACCGGCCACGAAGGCCTTGGGGCGCAACTGCTCCAGACCGTGCATCCCGAGCGGCGCAAGCCCGCCAGTAAAGTCGAAGATGATGTCCATGCAGCCGTCTGGAACGACCCTGATGCGGGAGCTCCGCCTGCCGTTGCCCGCGCCAACCGTCCAGAAACAGACGACCGATTCCTTCAGCTCTGGTGATGGAGCGAAGACGTCGTACCGAATCGTCTGTTTTGACTGCGCATGAATACTCGTTGCCATTTTCCGTTTCTATATTCCTGACGGCGAAGCCGCAAGCTTATGCATGAAAAAGGCCGCCGGATGAATCCGACGGCCTTGAAAGTCTGAGTCAGGCAGCGGTTAGTGCTCGGCGATCCACTCTTCGGCTTCCTTGACGTCCAGCGTGCCGGTGTAGATGGCCCGACCGGAGATGGCTCCTTCAAGCCCTTTGGCGCAGAGAGGATGCAGATTACGGATGTCGTCCATGGTATGCACGCCGCCAGCGGCGATGACCGGAATGGTGGTGGCTTCGCAGAGCTTTTCCAGCGCCTCGAGGTTCACGCCGGTCTGCATGCCGTCGCGGGCGATGTCGGTGTAGACGATAAAGGCGACGCCGTTTTCCTCCATGCGCGGGAGCACGTCGAAGATGGTCTGGCCCGAATCCTCGACCCAGCCCTTGGTCTTGAGCTGGTTGTCCACCGCATCAAGCGACACCCCGATGCGGCCCGGAAGCGCCTTGCACAGTTCGGCAAAAAGCTCGGGTTCCTCAAGGGCCATGGTGCCGATGATCAGGCGCTCGACGCCCGCCTCAACATATTTTTCTGCCGTTGCGATGTCGCGGATGCCGCCGCCGAGCTGGACCGGAATGTCCAGTTCGGAACAGATGTCCTTGATGAGGTCGAAATTGCGCGGCAGGCCGGAAAAGGCACCGTCAAGATCGACCACGTGCAGGAAGCGGCAGCCGAGCGACTGCCAATGCCTGGCCATGGCCACGGGGTCCTTGCCGAAGACGGTGACTTCGTCTTCCTTGCCCTGCGCCAGCCGGACGCACTGGCCGTCCTTGATATCCACTGCGGGAAAGAGAATCATAATCCGAGTTCCAAAAGCTTTTCCTTGATGCCGTCTGCGGCCAGCCGTTCGGCAGTGACCCACTTGCCGCCGCGGTCCACGAACTTGTCGATGGTCAGCAGGTTGTCGGACAGGGCCACCTGGGTTTCGTCAAAGTGCGCGCGGATCAGGCTGCCGTCCTTGATGCTGATCAGGAACAGGTCGAGCACCACGGACGCGGGCTTGACCACGCCTCCGGAACTGCCGACGCGCTCCTCCCAGTGCAGCAGTTGCGGCACGAGCAGGTAGTCGGCTTCCATGCACTCGCCCACGCCCTTCCAGTACTTCCATGCGGACATGCGCGGAATGTTGTTCTGCTCCATGACCACGATTTCCTGGCACTGGCGGGTGACGCTGGCGGGCGTATAGTCGGTGACGCCGTGCTCCGCCAACGCGGAGGCGAGGGTGGCGTCAAGCTTGGTGAGCACTTCCTTGGAAACGCGTTTGCCCTCCTCCACCGGGATGTATCCGGCGAGCAGTTCCCACGTGTAAACGGGTTGGTAAACGTCGCCACGGCGAGCTTGCCGGTGGGCCGTTCCACGTTCGGGGCCTTTTTGCCGCAACCGGCCGAAAGAACCAGTGCCGCGAGCAGGCCGACGATGAACAGGGTGCGGGTGAGCATTCTCATTAATCCAGACTCCCCTTGGTGCTGGAGACGCCCTTGCGTCCCACGGTGACTGCATGGCCAAGCGCCATGCCGAGCGCCTTGAAGGCGGCTTCGAGAAGATGATGGCCGTTCTGGCCGTATTCGTACTTGATGTGGAGGTTCATGCCTGCGCGAAACGCCAGTGACTTGAAGAACTCGCGCCAGACGTCCTTCTCGTCGCCCGCGATGATGGCAGGCAACAGGGAATCGTCGTAGACGAGATACGGGCGGCCGGAGATGTCCACGACAACTTCGGCCAGCGCCTCATCCATGGGCACCTTTGCGGCCCCGACGCGGTTGATGCCCTCGCGGGAACCGAGCGCGTCGGCCAAAGCCTGACCGAGACAGAGCGCCACATCCTCAAGGGTGTGGTGGGAATCGATTTCCAGATCCCCCTTGCAGGAAAGCTCAAGGTCAAACCCGCCCCAGAAGCTCATCAGGTCCAGCATGTGGTCGGCAAACCCCACGCCGGTGTTGATGGCGGTACGGCCCTCGCCGTCCACATTCAGCTTCAGGCGGATGTCGGTCTCCTTGGTCTTGCGTTCCATGGACGCTTCGCGCTTGTTCACGGCTCCTCCCTTTTGAGGGGACTGTATAAAAAATCTCTAGAAAAGCAAAGTCCCGGTTTACCGCTAGGTTGCGGACTCTTCGGCCTTGCTTTCCTCTTCGTCCGATGCGGTCTGGCCCTGAGAGGCTTCGTCCTCGTCGGACTCCTGCTCGATTTCACGCTGGTGCCGCTTCTCGTTCTTGCCGAAGATGTAAGCGACCCATATCCCCAACTCATACAGCAAAATGAGCGGTCCCGCCATGAGGCACTGGGTAAACGGGTCCGGTGGCGTGAGAATGGAAGCCGCCACAAACGAGAGGAGCACGGCGTACTTCTGTTTTTTCCTAAGCCCGCGCGAGGTCACAAGACCCATTCGCGCAAGGAAAAGGATGAACAGCGGCAACTCGAAGACGATACCGAACGCAAAAAGGAGCTTCAGACAGAAGCTCAAATATTCATTGAGTTTGGGCGTAAACGCGATCTCGCTGTTGGCAAAACTGGCAAAGAAGTCGAACCCGAACGGGAAGACAACGAAATAGCCGAACATGCCGCCGCCGACGAAGAACATGGCCGAGATCACGGCCATGGGGATCACGTATTTGCGTTCGTGCGAATACAGCCCCGGAGCGATAAAGCCCCAAATCTGCGCGAACAGGTACGGGCTCATGAGGAATATGCCCGCGACGATAGCGATCTTGATGTGCGAGAAGAACGCCTCGGCCGGATACGTGTACTGGAAATGGCCGCCGACCATGACCGTGCTCATGGAGTCCTGCATGGCCTGAACGAACACGTCCAGCTTGTCGAAATACTTGAAATCCGTGCCCTGAAGCGACTGGGCAAGGCCTTCCTTCAGGTTTTGAAAGAAGTCGGCGGGGAGCACCATGTGTTTCTGGGCCACATCACGCAGGACTTCCTTCATGGGCTTCATGAGGATGTCGAACATGCGCTCGGCAAAGCTGTAACAGACCAGCATGCCCACGATGACAGCCAGCACGCAGCGTACAAGACGCTGGCGCAGTTCGCCGAGGTGATCCAGCAAGGACATGTGCCCGCCGAGTTCGGCCTCGTCGTCTTCCTCCTCGCTCTCGTCGAGGCTGGGGTCCTCATCCGGGTCAGCAGCTTCGGCGTCTTTCTCTTCGCCGTCCTGCTCCTCGCCCTCGGAAACGACAAGACCGGAGGCCTCCTCAGAGGCCTCCGGATTGTTCTTTTCGTCTTCGGGCGTCACACCGGAATCCGGGGTGCGTTCGTCCTTGTCGGCGCTCATGCCTTTTCCTTGCTCCCGTCTTCAGAAGTCCCGGCTTCGGCAGTTTCGGCCTTCGGCTCGGACGACGCGGAATCGTCCTCAGTGGAAGTCTGCTCGGCAGCAGCCTGCTCATTGGACGCCTCTTCGTTGGCCTTTTTCCGTTTGGCCAACTCAGCGTCCACTTCCTTCTTGCGGGCTTCGCTCTCGGCGCGCTCCACTTCCATGTCCAGCGTGCTCTTGACGTCGTTGCCCATGCGCTTGAACTCGGCAACGCCCTTGCCCAGACCCTTGAGCATCTGGGGGAGCTTCTGCGGCCCGATAACGAGCAGGGCCACCACGAGTATGATAATCAGTTCCGGTCCGCCGATTCCGAACATGGTCTATATCCTTGCCTTTCCTATTCCCACTCGATGGTGCTCGGGGGCTTGGAGGAGATGTCGAGGACGACGCGGTTGACGCCCTTGACCTCGTTGATGATGCGATTGGAGATACGCGCCAGCAGTTCGCTCGGCAGACGGCTCCAGTCTGCGGTCATGGCGTCGATGCTGTCAACGACGCGCAGCGCGATAACGTGCTCGTAGGTGCGGTCATCGCCCATGACACCGACGGTCTTGAGCGGCAACAGCACTGCAAACCCCTGCCAGACCTTGCGGTACCAGTCCGAGGCCAGCAGCTCGTTCTGCACGATGCGGTCTGCAAGGCGCAGGATTTCCAGCCGCTCCTCGGTGATTTCACCGATGACGCGTATGGACAGGCCCGGGCCGGGGAACGGGTGCCGCCAGATGATGTGATCCGGCATGCCCAGCTCGTACGCGGCGCGGCGCACTTCGTCCTTGAACAGCTCGCGGAGCGGCTCCACCAGCTTGAGGTTCATCTTTTCGGGCAGGCCACCCACGTTGTGGTGGCTCTTGATGACCGCCGAGGGTCCCTTGAAGGATTCGGACTCGATCACGTCGGGATACAGCGTTCCCTGACCGAGGAACTCCACGCCTTCGATGGCCTTGGCTTCACGATCGAACACGTCGATGAAGGTGTAGCCGATGATCTTGCGCTTCTGCTCGGGATCCTCGACGCCGTGCAGCTTGCCGAGGAATTCGTCGGCAGCGTCCACGACCTTGACGTTCAGGTCGAAGTGTTCCTCAAGGAAGCCGATGACTTCCTGACGTTCGCCCATCCTGAGCAGGCCGTTATCCACGAAGATGCAGTGCAGGTTCTTGCCGATGGCCTTGTGCAGCAATACGGCGGCCACGGTGGAGTCGATTCCGCCGGAGAGGCCGAGCACGACCTTGGCGTCGCCAACCTGCTTCTTGAGGTCTTCCACGCAGGTATCCACGAAGGAGGCCATGGACCACGAGGCTTCAGATCGGCCACCTTGAACAGGAAGTTCTGGATGATCTGTGCGCCCTCTTCGGTGTGGGCCACCTCGGGGTGGAACTGCAGCGCGTAGATTTTCTTTTCGTTGTTGCCCATGGCCGCGAACTCGATGGACTCGGTCTTTCCCATCCGGGTGAAGTCCGGGGGAATCGCTTCCACACGGTCGCCGTGAGACATCCAGACGGTCAGGTTGTCCGTGCCGTCGATGCCCTCAAACAGCGGGCAGTCGTTCATGGCCTCGAACTGGGCCCTTCCGTATTCCCGGTCCGTG
Source organism: Salidesulfovibrio brasiliensis JCM 12178 (assembly GCF_001311825.1). Lineage (GTDB taxonomy): Bacteria > Desulfobacterota > Desulfovibrionia > Desulfovibrionales > Desulfovibrionaceae > Pseudodesulfovibrio > Pseudodesulfovibrio brasiliensis. The sequence goes on from NZ_BBCB01000004.1 coordinate 40,071, forward strand.
GACGCCACAACCTTGCCGCCCAGCTTGTGCGCCAGAAGCTGCATGCCGTAGCAGATGCCCAGCGTGGGCAGGCCCCATTCAAGATATTCCGGGGCCAGATCAGGCAGCCGCCTTCCAGAACGCTGGAGGGGCCGCCGGAGAGGATCAGCGCCTGCGGATTGAGGGCCTTCACCTTGGCGGGGTCCACGTTGCAGGGGTGGATTTCGGAGTATACGCCAGCCTCGCGGATGCGCCGCGCAATGAGCTGGGTGAACTGGGACCCGAAGTCCAGAATAATGACTTTGTCTTGATTCAACATATGGTTTCCGTCGTTATCGTTGCGGGTGACGTAACAGGATAGCCTCGCGGCTAGGAAGATTCAACCCGATAGTTCGGGGATTCTTTGGTTATGCTCACATCGTGTACGTGAGACTCGCGCAGTCCGGCCGGAGAAATCTGCACCAGCTGGGACTTTTCCCTGAGTTCGGCCAGCGAGGCGCTGCCGGTGTAGCCCATGCCGGAGCGGACGCCGCCGATGAGCTGGTAGATGGATTCGCCCACCGCCCCGCGGTACGGGACTCGGCCGACGATGCCCTCTGGCACGAGCTTCTTGGATTTTTCCTGGAAGTAGCGATCGGAGCTGCCCTGCTTCATGGCGTCGATGGACCCCATGCCGCGATAGGTCTTGTAGGTACGGCCCTGATACAGAACCGTTTCGCCGGGGGACTCCTCGGTGCCCGCGAAAAGCGAACCCATCATGCAGGAATCCGCGCCCACGGAGAGGGCCTTGACGATATCGCCGGAGAACTTGATGCCGCCGTCCGCGATGATGCAGCCGTCGCATTCGGCTGCGCGCGGGAGGCTTCCATGACAGCCGTGATCTGGGGAACGCCGACGCCCGCAACCACGCGGGTGGTGCAGATGGAGCCGGGGCCGATGCCGACCTTGACGGTATCGACGCCAGCGTCGAAGAGCGCCTTGGCACCGTCGTAGGTGGCGATGTTGCCGCCCACGAGCTGAACGTCCGGGAAGGTGGAACGAAGCATCTGGCGGAATCGAGAATGTTCTTGGAGTGGCCGTGCGCGGAGTCGAGGACGATGAAGTCCGCCCCGGCGCGAAGCAGCGCCTCGGCACGGGCTTCGCAGTCCTTGCCCACGCCGACGGCAGCGCCCACCAGCAGGCGACCTCGATCATCCTTCACCGCCATGGGGTACTTCTTGACCTTGTTGATGTCCTTGATGGTGATGAGTCCCTTGAGACGGTTCTCGTCGTCGACCACAAGGAGCTTTTCGATGCGGTTCTGGTGCAGGTGACGCTTGGCCTCGTCAAGGCCAATGCCCTCGGGCACGGTGACGAGGTTTCGGCTGGTCATGACTTCGGAGACGAGCGTGGAGCGCTCGGTGACGAAGCGGATGTCGCGGTTGGTGACGATGCCCACGAGGTGCTCGCCGCGAACCACGGGCAGGCCGGAAATTCGGTACTCTTCCATGATGTCCATGACCTTGCCCAGCGTGTCCTCGGGGTGCACGGTGATGGGATCGTGGATCATGCCGGACTCGGACTTCTTGACGCGATCCACCTCGCGGGCCTGTTCGCGGATGGAAAGGTTCTTGTGGATGACGCCTGCCCCGCCGTGACGGGCCATGGCAATGGCCATGCGGGCTTCGGTGACGGTGTCCATGGCCGCCGAGATGAGCGGTATGTTCAGGGTAATTGAGGGGGTCAGCCTCGTGGACACGTCAACAGTGTCGGGAAGGACTTCCGAATAGGCCGGAAGCATCAGGACATCATCAAAGGTCAATGCCTTGTCCAGAATTTTACTCATGTCATACTCCCCAGATAGTTTTAAGGCCGAACCTCACGGTTCGGCCCATTCTTCGTATTACAGTCCGAGGTATGCGCGCTTCACATCCTCATTCGCAAGAAGCGTCTCGCATGAGTCTGTCAGAACGATCTTTCCGTTTTCCATCACGTAACCTCGGTGGCCGATCTTTAACGCAAGGTTGGCGTTCTGTTCAACAAGAAAAATGGTCGTTCCTGATTCTTTGTTAATTTTCTTAATAATCTCGAATATCTGTCGCACAACAAGAGGCGCCAAACCCATGGAAGGTTCGTCCAGCAGCAGCAATCTGGGCCGGGCCATGAGCGCACGGGCGATGGCGAGCATCTGCTGCTCCCCGCCCGAGAGGTTGCCGCCCTGCTGGTTCCGGCGCTCTGCCAGAATGGGGAACAGGTCGAAGCAATACTCCATGTCACGGGCTATCCCGGCTTTGTCGGTTCTCAGAAACGCGCCCATGTCGAGGTTTTCCTTGATGGTCAGCTCCGGGAAGATGAGCCGTCCTTCGGGAACCTGCGAGATGCCAGACGCCACGACCTTGTCCGCGCTCTGGCCGCGGATGGACTCGTTTTCGTAGATGACGTCGCCGGTTCTGGGGGTCAGCATGCCGCAGATGGTCATCAGCGTGGTGGACTTGCCCGCGCCGTTGGCGCCGATCAAGGTGATGATCTCGCTGTGGTCGATGTGCAGACTGACATCGTAGAGCGCCTGAATGTTACCATAGAAGGTGTTGACGTTCTTGAGCTCGAGCATTTTAGTCATCTTCGTCCTCCCCGAGATACGCCTTGATGACGGTCGGATTCTCGCTCACTTCCTTTGGCGTGCCGCTGGCGATGAGGCGACCGTAATCGAGAACGAAGACGCTGTCCGAGATGCTCATGACCATCTTCATGTCGTGCTCGATGAGCAGGATGGAGAGGCCGTACTCGTTTCGCAACTTGATGACCAGCTCCTGCAGGTCGTAAGTCTCCTGCGGGTTCATGCCCGCTGCCGGTTCGTCAAGCAGGAGCAGGAAGGGGTCGGTGGCCATGGCCCGTGCGATTTCCAGACGGCGCTGCTTGCCGTACGGCAGGTTGCAGGCCAGCTCGTTGGCGTAGCGCTCAAGCCCGACAAGCTCCAGCAGGTGGTAGCTTTTTTCGATAATGGCCTGCTCTTCGCCCCGGGCCTTGCCGTTGCGGGAGATAGCGCCCCAGATGCCGCTCTTGGTGCGGCAATGCGTGCCGATCATGACGTTTTCCAGCGTGGTCATGGACGGGAACAGCCGGATGTTCTGGAACGTGCGGGCCATGCCCAGCTCGGTGACGTGGTTCGGCTTCATGCCGTTGACGCGCCTTTCCGAGCCGTCCTTCGGATTTACCAGCACGTCGCCGCTTGTGGGCGTGTAAATGCCGGTTATGCAGTTGAAGAATGTCGTCTTGCCCGCCCCGTTGGGACCGATCAGCGCGGCGATCTCCTTGGAACGCACGTTGAGACTGACATCGTCCAGCGCACGGATTCCGCCGAAGTCCTTGCATATTTCATTGACGTTGAGAACGGATTCACTCATTTGCCGCTCCCGCTACTGTCGATTTGTCATAAGTGTAGACCTTGCGCTTGGCACGAATGAGCCCCTGCGGCCTGAAGACCATGACCAGAACCATGGTGGCCCCGAAGATGAGCATTCGGAACTCGGAGAAGGCGCGGAGATATTCGGGCACAAGAATGAGGATGATGGCACCGGCGATGACCCCGCGAATGGAGCCCATGCCGCCGATGACGACCACGGACAGGATGATCGCCGATTCCCAGAAGGTGAAGCTTGCCGGGTTGACGAAGGTGGTTTTGGCAGCAAAGACCACCCCGGCCATTCCGGCCCAGGTCGCGCCGAGGGCAAAAGCCATCAGCTTGGTCTTGGTCTTGTCGATGCCCATGGCCTGACAGGCGATCTCATCCTCGCGAAGCGCCAGCCACGCGCGCCCGATGCGCGAGTTCTGCAGCCGGTTCACGCAGAAGATTGTCAGCACTATCAGCGCCAGCATAATGTAATACATGTAATTGATGGAATCCATGACCCCGAACTCGATGCCGAAGAAGGTCGGCCGGTCGATGCCCGCGATGCCGCTGGGTCCCATGGTCACGTCACCCCAGTTTTCCAGCACCAGCCTGATGATCTCCCCGAAGCCGAGGGTCACGATGGCCAGATAGTCGCCGCGAAGGCGCAGGACCGGGAAACCGAGCATGATGCCGAAGAGCGTGCCGAGCAGCGCGCCGATGGGCAGGATGGTCCAGAACCCGATGCCCCAGTGCATGTTGGCCAGCGCGTAAGCATAAGCGCCCACCGCGTAGAAGGCCACGTAGCCGAGGTCGAGCAGTCCGGCCAGACCGACGACGATGTTCAGCCCGAGGCCGAGTGCGATGTAGGTCAAGCAGGAGATCATGATGTTGGTCTGATACATGCCCGCCATGTGCGGAAACGCCAAGGCGATCCCGGCAACGACGACCAGCAGGCCCAAACGTGCGCTCGGGATGGTGCTGGCCTGTGTCAGCAGCCGTTCCACCACGCTTTCGCGCGCGGCCTGCCCTTTCATGAGTTCCTTGCGCTCCAGAAGCCAGCGCCACAGGAAGGAGAGCACGAACGAGCCGACGCCCACGAAGGCGAGGTTCATCCAGCGCCAGTCGATGGTGTTTTCAATGGTATCCACGCGGATGACCATTATTGGGAATGTCAGAAACATGAACCACAGGGCCACCAGCACGGATCGCTTCAGCGAATCGGCATACCCGTCGCATCCGGCCGTGAGAATGAACCTGAGGGTGCTCTGCGCTCCCTTTTCATCCATTACGGTGTTGCTCACGATAGTTCCTTGTATAGCTTGCGTCCCGAATGCGGGACCGATTGGTTACACTTTCTGCACCGGCTCCTTGCCCATGATTCCGGCGGGCCTGAAGATCAGGATGAGCACCAGAAGGGCAAAGGCGAACACGTCCTCGTAGTCCGAGGAGACGTATCCCGTGGCAAAGGCCTCGGTCTGGCCGAGAATGAGCGCGCCGAGCATGGCTCCGGGAACGCTGCCGATGCCGCCGAGCACTGCGGCGGTGAACGCCTTGATGCCCGCGATGAAGCCGATGTAGTAGTTGATCTGACCGATGTGCGAGGCGATAAGCACGCCGCCCACGGCCGCAAGGCTCGAGCCGACAACGAACGTGGCCGAGATGACCGTGTTGACGTTGATGCCCACGAGCATCGCCATCTTGCGGTTCTGGGCCGTGGCGCGCATGGCCTTGCCCAGCCGCGTGAACTTGATGAACAGGGTCAGCCCGATGCAGACAAGGATCGTGACAACCACGATGATGAGTTCCGAACTGCTGATGATGTGTCCTATCCAGGGCACCTTGAATTCGGGTATGAGGCTGGGGAACGGCAGAAAGTCGGAGGTCTGGGCCAGCATCACGTAGTTCTGCAGGAAGATCGACATGCCGATCGCGGAGATGAGCGGAGAGAGCCGCTGCGCGCCACGAAGGGGCTTGTAGGCGATCTTCTCGATGGTATACCCGTACGCGGCCGAATAGAGCACCGCGCCAAGGATTGCCAGAACGAAGATGGCGGCCGCGGGAAACCCTGCCGCGCCGAGCACACCGGCGATGATAAGGCCGGTGAACGCACCAATCATGTAAATCTCGCCGTGGGCAAAGTTGATGAGCTCGATGATGCCGTAGACCATCGTGTAGCCCAGCGCGATCAGCGCATAGATGCTGCCGCGCGTCAGCCCGCCGAAGAGAATCTCAAGGAAATATTCCATCGGTTTCCTTTCCGTATTCTACGCAATCAGGGGGCAGGCTCGGGCCTGCCCCCTGTTGGATACGTTATGCTGCTGTGATTACTCGACTTCCACGTACTGGCCGTTCTTGACCTGGTACACGGAGAAGCCGACGCCTTCCGCGTCGCCGCGTCCGTCGAACTTGATCTTGCCGAGCGGGGTTTCCACGTACTCGGTGCGCAGGGCGTTCACGACCTTATCGTAGTCAGTGCCACCAGCCTTCTCAACGGCGTTGAGCAGGGCCTGTGCGGCAGCGTAGGCCTGATAGTAGAACGCGCCCGGATCAGTTCCGAACTCTTTCTTGTGAGCTTCTTCGGCAACGGCGTAGAGCGGGTTGCCGGAGATGTCGCGGGGGCCGGTGGCGTAAACGCCTTCAGCATACTCGCCGGCGACCTTGATGAAGGTGTCATCCTTCACGCCGTCGTCGGAAAGGAAAGGAATGTCGATGTTCTTCTTGCGCATGGCAGTGACGATCTTGGAGGCTTCAGGATGATAGCCGCCGAAGATGACGCCGTCAGCGCCGGAGTTCTTGATCTTCTGCACCACTGCGGAGTAGTCCACGGCACCGGGGGTGACGCCTTCAAAAAGGGCAACGGACATGCCGCCGTCCTCTTCGATGAACTGCTTGCAGAAGGAGGCGAAGCCCTTGCCGTAGTCACCCTTGTCGTGAATGACGGCGATGTTCTTGAGACCAAGATTCTTGGCAAAGTCCACTTCAAGCTGCGCCTGCGCGTCGTCGGAGGCGATGGTGCGGAAGAAGTTGGGGTAGTCGCCGCTTTGGGTCAGCGGCGGGTTTGTGGCGGACGGCGACATGCAGACGATGTTACCATCCTTGTAAATTTCGAGGGCGGCCTTGGTGGCGCCGGAGCAGATATGGCCGAGGACGATCTTCACGTCTTCGGACAGAAGCTTGGTGGCCGCGTTGGTGGCCATTTCAGGTTTGCACTGGTCGTCCTGCGAAAGGACTTCCACCTGCATGCCGAGCACTCCGCCCTTGGCGTTGATGTCGGCAGCAACAAGTTTGGCCGCGTTGACGGTGGGCAGGCCGTAGGATGCCAGGTCTCCACTGTGCGCACCGGCTACGCCGAGCACCAGTTTTTTGGCCTCATCTTTCTTCCCTTCGCCACAACCGGCGGCGAACAGGGCCACAACCGCGAGCACAAGCGCGAGAAGTTTCCAGTTTCCTCTCATCAGTTCCTCTCCTGAAGGTATGGGGTTGCAACACATTATGAGATAGGCCGCGAAACCATCCCATTATTGCGAAACGGCTTTCCGGGACACCCCGGAGTACCGCATTATGCGAAGTTTCAGATTCTATTGACTTTCCCCATATTGTCAACAAGAACCCGCCCGTAGGGCTAATGGTCGAGGTGCTTCATCTCCTCTCTGGCGCGCTCGAGCATCTCCTTGTCATCCCCGGCATTTTCGATCACCTTTTCAAACCGTTGCACCGCAGCCTCCGGCTTGTTCAGGAAGTGCGTGTAGAGGATGCCGAGGTTATAGTTCACCAACGGATCCTCGGGGGCTTCCTCAAGGAGGTTTTCATAGATGGCGGCGGCTGCGGGATAGTCCTTCTGCTGGAAGCGCACGATGCCGAGGCTCATGCGGATTTCCGGGTCTTCGGGACGCACCTTGCTGGCGCGCTCAAGAAACGGCGCGGCGCGCTCCCATGCGCGCATCATCATGAAGGCGTTGCCCAGCTCGCGCAGGGCCTCGAAATTCTCGGGGTCCTTCTCCAGAAGGGCCATCTTGTCCTTCAGTCCGGCCATGCCGCCCGGCATGCCCTCGCCGCCCATGGCGGGCGGCATGCCACCGCCACCGCCACCGCCGTGGCCTTCCTGCTTCACGTGTTTTTCCAGACCGGGATTGGTCATGCGGTAGCCCACGGAGGCCGCAAAAATACCCACAAGCATGATGATGCTGACCGCCAGAACGGTCTTTCTGCCGAGGGCGCTATTATTCGTCATCGCCGTCTCCAAGAAGTTCGAGTTGCTGCACACGGCGGGAAAGGCCGAGGGTCCGGCTGCCGAGAAACGCGATGTACCCGGCAACGCGACCCAGACCAGCGCGTTGGCAATGAAAAGATACTGTTCGGCGGACATGGGTCCTCCTTGTCGGTTGCTATTCGTCATCCCAGACGAGCAGCGCGTCGAGGCGCGCCCGCAGGGCAAGCTGTCGTATACGCACACTCATCATGCTCAGCCAGAGGAAGCCGAAGGCTGCCAGTCCGGCAAACACGGTGTGCCACATCTTCGGGGCCATGCCGCCGCCCTGCCGGGCCAGTCCGTCGGGATGGGCGCTGCCCCAGAGCTTTGCGGCAAAGAACACCAGCGGCACGTCGAGAAAGGCCACGATGCCGAGCACCGCGCAGATGAGCGCCTTGCGCTCCCCGCCCACGGGTGATGCCCGCAGCACGAGATAGCCCGCATACACGTACCACATGATGAGGGCCGTGGTCAGTTTCGGGTCCCAGACCCACCAGTGACCCCACTCCGCACGGGCCCAAACCGAGCCGGTGGCCAGCGACAGGGTGCAAAACAGCACGCCGATCTCGGCGGCGGCTCCGGCCACGCGGTCAAAGGAGTCCTTGCGGGTGATGAGATACCCAAGCCCGGCCAGCGCCACGGTCAGGAAGCTGACCAGCGCCCACCAGGAGCACGGCAGGTGCATGTAGAAAATTTTCTGAACCGGCCCGGACTGGGCATAGGGCGCGTAAAACCAGATCATCACCTGATGTGCCAGCAACAGGATTCCGGCTGCGAGCGCGAAAAGCGCGGTTCTGTTCATCAAACCTACTCCAGTATTAGTCTTCCGCACCGTACACGAACGGGAACAGGAACAGCCCGGCCCCGGCAAACAGCGCATCGAACGCGAAAATCAGCCCCACCCAGTCCATGGCCGCGTCAACACCCTCGCCCGAAAATGCGGCGGCAAAGAGCGTGATTCCGGCCAGCAACACCGGCAGCAGCAGCGGGAAAACGATGACCGAGAGCAGCGACTCCCGTGCGGTCTGCCCCTGAGAGAGCGCGCCGAGCAGCGCACCGAGCACGCACAGGCCTATGTCGCCCCCGAAGAGTGAAACGAAAAAGAGCCACGACGGGCCGTTCACGCTCTGGCCGAGAAAAGCCACCACCGCCGGAAAGAACACCAGTTGCGAGACCACCAGCAGGCAGAATCCCGCAGCGCCCTTTCCTATCCAGACGGAATGCGTCTGCGCGGGCGAGGAAAGGATGCCGAACCGTGCGCCCTCGGCCTCCTCAATGCTGAAGAGGTCGTTGAAAACCAGCACGAGGCAGAACGCTGACGCCAGCCAGAAGATGGCCCCGGCCGCCTGCGCCGAGATCGTGCCGCCCAGCGGCTTGGACAGGCTGAAGAGAAAAATGAGGATCAGGCCAAGCAGCACGGCCTGCACCGGTCCCTGCCCGCCGCCCACGGCGAGCCTGAGGTCCTTGGCTGCGATCAGTGCGGCGCGCTTCAGCATGACGGCGCCTCCGGTTCATAGCCCGATGCCGGGCCGTAGTATTCGACCTTGCGGTTGCCGATGGCCAGCACGGTGTCGGCAAGGATGCTGTCCTCGTGAACGTGGTGACTGATCCAGACCACGGCGGTGCCCCGGTCCCTGAAGCTCACGATCTCGTTTCGCATCATGGCCATGGACCGCGAATCCAGCCCGGTGCCCGGCTCGTCGAGAAAGACGAGGTCCGGATTGACGAGAAAGACCCGCGCAAGGTTCAGGCGCTGCGCCATTCCCCGCGAGAAACCGCCCGCCTTTTCTTCTGCGGCGCGGGTCAGGCCCACGCGCTCCAGCACTGCGGCAAGGTCCTCGTCAGTGATGTCCAGTCCGTACATGCCAGCCCAGAAGCGCAGGTTGGCCGTGGCGGTCAGGCCCGGATAGATGAACGTCGCGTGCCCGAGATAGGCGGTCTTTTCCGGTTCCACGCCGAGGGTCACGGTGCCTGCGGACGGACGGCCCAGCCCCGCCATGATCTTCATGAGCGTGCTCTTTCCCGCGCCGTTGCGTCCGGCGAGCAACAATATCTCGCCGCGCGCCACCTCGCAGGACACGTTCTTGAAGACCAGCTTGCGACCAAAGAACTTGGCCGCCTTGCTGACGGTGAGGACCGGTTCGCCGCTCATGCGCTACACGCCCCCCCGGCCGCGCCGGAACAGGGCCAGACCCATGACGCACATGACCGTGCCGCCGATCCAGACCCAGTTCACCAGCGGGTTGACGCTGATCTGGAAGCTGACCTTCCCGTCCTCGGTAATGCCGAGAACCGTGGCATACAGCTCGTCGCCGAGCGAGGGAACCACCGAAACCTCCGCGAACTGCTGGCCCGGATAACTACGGTAAATACGCTTTTCCGGGTGCATCACGGCCAGAGGTTCGCCGTCCTTCTTGACGGCAAGCCGGGCGGTCAGTCGTGCGGAGAACTCCTTGGTCTCGTCCTGCACGTGGTCGATGTAGGTGAAATCGAATCCGCCGAGACGAACAGTCTCGCCCTTCCCGAGCACGGCCTCGGTCTCGACCTTGTAGGGACCGGAGAACGCGATGCCGAGCGCCAACATGGCCACACCGAGGTGGATGCCGTACTGACCCCATGCGGTGAAGTTTTTTCGCGTGGCGCTTGAAAGGAGGAAGAGCAGGACCACCGTGGCGATGGCCGCCACCGCCGACGCGGCCGAGAAGACCGCCAGCGGCTTGTGGTAGCCCATGAACCAGAAGGCTCCCGCAGAAAGCACGAAGATGACGATGACGGCCACGAAGCCGCGCATGTCGCGGATACCGCTCTTCCAGCCGAGCCACGGGCATACGGCGAACATGAGCACCAGCAGGCTCAAGAACGGCAGGGTCACGCGGTTGTAGAAGTCGGGCCCGAGACCAACGGACTGGGTGCTCCAAAGCTGGCTGATGACCGGCCACATGGTGCCGAGGGTCACGACGAGGCCAAGGGCCAGCAGGAACCACGCGCAGGCGACCAGCAACCCCTGACGGCTGTTGAGGTCGCTCAGGGAGCGGGTCACGTGCTTCTCGCCGAAGAGCACCACCATGACGGTCAACACGGCCTGTGCGACCATCCCGATGACCAGCGGCAGGGCAACGGCGCTCTTGCCGAAGGTGTGCAGAGACTCAATGACACCGCTTCGGGTGAGGTAGGTGCTGAACACGCACAGGAGCAGCGTCATGGAGATGAGCACCACGTTGGTGCGCTGCAGCGCGCCCCGGCGGGCCTCGATGACTGCGGTGTGCAGGAAGGCCGTTCCCGCAAACCACGGAATAAGGGATGCGTTCTCCACCGGGTCCCAGGCCCAGTAGCCGCCCCAGCCGAGTTCCATGTAGGACCACCAGCCGCCGAGCACGATGCCTGCGGTGAGGAAGACCCACGCGAGGATGGACCAGTTGCGGGTCAGCTTGACCCAGCTCTTGGGCTCGCCGGCGATGTAGGCGGCCAGCGCGGCGCAGGCCGGGACCGTGTATCCGGCGAATCCGAGGAACAGAAGCGGCGGATGGAAGATCATGCCCGGGTTGCGAAGCAGCGGGTTGAGGCCGCGGCCGTCCAGCGGCGTGGGGGTGAGCTTGATGAACGGGTTGCTCCAGCAGGTGAGCAGGAGCAGGAAGAACGCCTGAAACATCAGGAAGAAAACCCAGAAGTACAGTTTGGTGCGGTCTCCCAGCGCCCTGTAGCGCGGGGAGAGGGAGAACAGCACGCCGCTCACGGTAATGATGAGTTCCCAGAAAAGCAGCGATCCGGCCCGTCCGCCCCAGAAGCCGGTGATGGTGTACATGAAGCTCAGGGTCTCATCCACGTTCTCGTAAACGTACTGGAAGGAGTAGTCCCGCGTCATGAGCGCGGCGAGCAGGATGACGGACGAGGCAATCACGCAGCCGGCGGCTCCGTAGCTGCCGAGCTCGACGGGGCGAAGCCCCTCGCCCGAGTCCTGCCATGCGCTACGGGCGGCCCATGCGGCAGAGAACAGGGAGAGAAGCAGTCCGGCGAGCAGAACGGCGTAGGCAGTCAGGTGCATGCAAACTCCTTAACGCACAAAAGTGCGGGTCAGGGATAAAAAGGTGGCCGCTTGTAGGCTTTCGGCGGGGTTTTGGCAAGCATGTGAAAGATATTTCACGCTTGAATCAGGCTTTTTCTTCCATTTCTTCGCTCTGCTCCTTGTACTTGGAGGGACACTTGGTCACGAGCGTCTTGGCCTTGAACACCTTGGCGGACGGGTCCATGCGGCCTTCCACGATGACCTCAACGCCCGGCTTGAAGGTGTCGGGAACGGAGCCCTTGTAGTCCACGCGGATGGCCTGTCCGGGCTTCATCTTGTCCACGAGGTCGAAGGCCACGCCCACGCCGCCGTTGGGGTCGACGTTGTCCATGGCCACCTTGCCGAACAGCCGGGCCTGCTGCAACACGCCCTCTTCTGCGGCCAGCGCCTCGTTGACGTTCAGAAAATAGACGGAATCCTCGCTCAGGCCGGAATAGATGAGGTATCCGAACCCGCCGAGGAAAAGGAGCACCGCCGCGAGATACACGGCCTTGGAATTCTTTTTCGCCATTGATTTTTTCTCGTATATGATCGTTTGTTAATCGGTTTCGCACTCGCTCCGGGAGCGGGTCAGCTCGTCCCGGCGCTTCCGCGCAAGTTCGCGCATGTCAACGACCTGATCGGTCTCGTCCACGATCTCGCTGCCGAGGATTTCCTCAAGGACATCCTCCAACGTGACCACTCCGGCCACCCCGCCGTACTCGTCGAGCACGATGTAGAGGTGCACCCTGCTGCCGAGGAACTGCACCAGCAGCTTGTCCAGCGTCAGCGTCTCCAGCACGAATCGCACCGGCCGCATCAGGTCCTGCATGGTGCGCTCGTCCTGATTGTTGGCAAGCGCCTCGAAGACCTGCCTGCGGTACACGACGCCCACGATGTCCTCGGGGTCGTCGCCGTAGACCGGAATCCTGCTGTGCGGCCACGAGGCCTGCGACTCCCTCGCCTCCGCCACGGTCATGTCGGCGGGCAGCGAGAATACCACGGTCCGGGGCGTCATGATCTGCTCCACCGTCTTGGTATCAAGCGAGAGGATGTTTCGGATGGAGACTTCCTCGTACGCCTTGATGGTCCCGGAGCGGCGGGTCAGGCTCACGATGGCCCTGATGTCGTCTTCCGTGTGCCCCGGCCCGCCGTCACGGCGGCGAACCAGCCGCGCCATGGCTCCACAGAACCAGATGGCGGGCTTGAGCACCCAAATCAGCCCTTGCAGCGGGCGGGCCAACAACGGCGCAATGGTCTCGTTGTAGTCCACCCCGATGGTCTTGGGCAGTATTTCAGATATTATAAGTATGAAAAAGGTAAAGGCAACAGTGAAAAGCCAGAGCGTGTCCTCGCCATAAAGCTCGGCCCACGCCCAGCCAGCCACGGCCGCCCCTGCGGTGTGGGCTATGGTGTTGAGCGTGAGGATGGCCGTGATCGGCTCCTCCACGTTGAGACGCAGCTTTTCCAGCGCCCTCGCGCCCCGGCGTTTTTCCCTCTTGAGCTTTTCTATGGTGCTCGGCGAAAGGGAGTACAGGGCAGCCTCGGCCACGGAGCAGTAGGTGGACACCACCAGCGCCACTCCGACGGCAATTATCAGTTCGAGCATGTCGGTTCCTTGCAAAAAATCCGGCCGCAAGCCGTAACGGCGCAAATAGTAACAAATGCGTGTTTGCCCTGCAACCGCCTCACATCTTGACAATGCAAGGGATTCCGGCACACTGCGGAAATGGGTTCCAAACGCGTGATGAACGGTGACAAGGCGGTCGTGTTCCGGCTCGGCCATCTCGGAGACGTGGTGCTCGCCACCGGCGTCCTCGAATGGTGGCGGCGCAGCCACGGCCTGTCATTCGTGTTCGTCACCCGCCCCGGCAACGCCCGGTGCTCGAAGGCCACCCGGCCGTGGCAGACATCGTGGACGTGGAGCCTTCCGGCATGAGCGCCGCCCAGTGGATCCGCGAATGCAACGCGCTGGCCCGCACCTACTCGGACATGCCGCTCATCGACCTGCACGGCGTACTCCGGGCCCGGATTCTTGGTCAGTGCTGGCACACCAGGGTCTATCGCTACCCCAAAAAAGGCATGCTGCGCCGATTCTACGACCGCACCGGCTGGTCAATGTTTTCAAAAAGGCTGGAGCGCACCAACGTACCGCAACGCTATGCCATGGCGCTGGACGCCGCCCCCCCGGAGAGGCAGCAGGTTCTGCCGCGCATCTTTCTTGACGACAGCGACCGCTACGGCGCGCTCGGCGCGCTCAAGGGATTGCAGGGTCGCGCCCCACTCGTGGCGCTGCACCCATACGCCACGCATCCCTCCAAGCAGTGGCCCGCCGAACACTGGGACGAACTCACCAACCAGCTCACGCAGGCCGGGTACGACTGGGTTTGCGTCGGCCGCGACGACGTGCCGCTTTTTACCGACCACGAACGCGACCTGACCAACCGCACCGGGCTTCGCCAGACCTGCGCGGTGCTGGAACGCGCCGACGTGCTCATCACCAACGACTCCGGTCCCATGCACCTTGCTTCTGCCGTGGGAACGCCTGTCGTTGCCCTCTTCGGCCCCACTGCTCCGGCATGGGGATTCTATCCGGCTGGCGCGAAGGACATCGTTCTGGAGCGGGAACTGCCCTGCCGACCCTGCTCGCTGCACGGCAAACGAAGCTGCTCGCGCGGGCTGGAATGTCTCGCCTCCATCACCCCGTATGAAGTGGTCAAGGCCGTGGATACGGTGCTTGCTCCGGAGCGCGACTGATCACGTATTGGTCTTGGTTCCCTTGTACGTAAAAGCACCCTTGTTCATCTTGTAGAAGGTACCCTTGTCAATGCCCACGGCGTTGCCGCAGGCACAATGGACCTTGCCGTCACGCTCCACAAGGTTCCACACCTTTCGGATGCGATCCTTGTGGCAGCGCAACAGCTCGCCCTGTCCTATCTTGTAGTATTTCCAGAGCTTGCCGCGGCAGGCGGCGCATTTGAGGGTCAGCATGGGCACACTGTGCCACAAAGGCGCGGCAAAATCAGTTCTCTTCGAAGCGCACGGTATCCACTGCCGGGAAGTCCTGAAGATTCTTTGATATTCCCGCCTGCAGGAATGAATCAACCCACCAGTAGATGTTATGGCCCCGGACATGCTCACGCAGTTCGTGCATGGATTCGCGCCGCTCCTCCACGTCCCAGTGCAGGGCGCGGTGGATGGCCTTGGCAACGCCCTCGAAGTCGTAGGGGTTCACCAGATAGGCCCACTCCTGCATCTGGGCGGCGGCACCGGCGAACTCGCTCAGGATGAGCACCCCCGCCTCCTTCATGTTGCAGGCGCAATATTCCTTGGCCACAAGGTTCATGCCGTCCCGGAGGGGCGTCACCAACGCAATGTCCGCCGCCGCATAGTAGGAGGCAAGCTCGCGCTGGGGAAGACCACGGTAGTGGTAATGCACCGGCACCCAGCCGGGAATGGAGAACTCCCCGTTCACCCGGCCCACAAGCAGTTCGATCTCGTCTCGAAGGTCCCGGTACTCGTCCACGTCCTCGCGGCTGGGCACGGCGATCTGAATGAAATTGATCTTGCCTCGCAGGTCCGGGTAGTGCCGCAAAAGCTCTCGGATGGCGAGGATTCGCTCCGGGATACCCTTGGTGTAGTCCAGCCGGTCAACGCCGATGATGATCTTGCGGTGCTTGAGGGCCTCGCGGATCTGGAACGCTTTGTGGGCCACTTCCGGGTCCCCGGCCATGTCGGCGAACTGGTTGAAGTCGATGGAGATGGGGAACGTTCCGGCCTGAAATTCCCTGCCGCGCAACCGCACGGAGACGACCGCGCCTTCGCCTTCCACCTCGGCTCCCGGCGAGAGCATGTTGAGAGATTTGATGAAGTTGTCCCGGTCCTGCGTAGTCTGAAAACCCACGAGGTCGAACTCGGTGAGGGCCAGAATGAGCTTCTGCCGCCACGGCAGCTTGAGAAAAATGTCCGGCGGCGGAAACGGGATGTGCAGAAAGAAGCCGGTGCTGCGCTTGATGCCCATGCTCTTGAGGAAAAAGGCCTGGTGCATGAGATGGTAGTCGTGCACCCAGATGAAGTCGTCGGACGAGGTCATGCGTGCCACGGTCTCGGCGAAACGGAAGTTCACGTCCAGATAGCTCCGCCAGTATTCCGGATCGAACCGGCAGCGGGTCTGGAGATCATGAAACAGCGGCCAGATGATCTCGTTGGAAAAGCCGAAGTAGTATTTCTGTACGTCTTCTTCACTCAGGGGCACGGACTTGAGGTCGTACCCGGCGTCGGCGGAAAAATCGTCCAGCAGGCGCTGGGAATCCTCGCCCGCACCCGACGCGCCGTCCCAGCCGATCCAGAGGCCGCCGCGATTCTTGAGGACGGGCGCAAGGGCCGTGACAAGCCCTCCGGCGCCGCCCTGAACAGTCCACTCGCCGTCAATCTGCTTGAGTGCCACGGGGAGTCTGTTGGATACGACGACAAGTCGTCTCATTCCGGTGTCCGTCATTATTTCTCCTTGGCATTCTAAAAAAAACTCTTTCTTCTCAATATCACCAATAGCGTTTCGGACAGGTGAAGGCAAGGGTGCCATCCGGTGAGAAAATTCCGGACACACATATTGACATTGAGTGAGCGGGGCTTATCTTCCAGCCCGGTTTCCAAGAACAAGCAAGCCCCCTTTCGGGCAAATTCATTTTCACAAGGAGTAGAACCATGGCTCTCAAACCCCTGCACGACCGAGTAATCATCAGGCGTCTCCCCGAAGAGGAAAAGACCTCCGGCGGCATCATCATCCCCGACGCGGCCAAGGAAAAACCCATGGGCGGCGAAGTTGTCGCGGCCGGTCCCGAGTGCAAGACCATCGAAGCCGGACAGACCGTTCTGTTCGCCAAGTATGCCGGCACCGAGTTCAATGCTGAAGGCGAAGACGTTCTCATCATGCGTGAAGACGACATCATCGCCGTCGTCGAAAAGTAGCGGAAAAGGAGCCCTGAAAAATGGCAAAATCCCTGGATTTCAAGGAAGAAGCCCGTCTCAAACTCAAGTCCGGCGTCGATCAACTCGCTGACGCCGTGAAGGTCACGCTCGGTCCCAAGGGCCGCAACGTGGTCATCGAAAAGACCTGGGGCGCACCGCAGATCACCAAGGACGGCGTTACCGTTGCCGAAAAGATCGACCTCGAGGACAAGCTTGAGGACATGGGCGCGCAGATGGTCAAGAAGGTGGCCTCGCAGACCAACGAAATCGCCGGTGACGGCACCACCACCGCCACCGTGCTGGCGCAGGCCGTCTACAGCGAAGGCGTGAAGCTCCTCGCCGCCGGACACAATCCCCTGAGCCTCAAGCGCGGCATGGACAAGGCCGTGGAAGCCGTGATCGAAGAGCTTGGCAAAAAGGCCAAGAAGATCAAGAGCAACGACGAGATCGCCCAGATCGCCACCATCTCCGCCAACAACGACCACTCCGTCGGCGAGATTCTCGCCAAAGCCGTTGACAAGATCGGCCACGAAGGCGTCATCACCATCGAAGAGTCCAAGTCCACCACCACCGAGCTGGACATCGTGGAAGGCATGCAGTTCGACAAGGGCTGGTCCTCCCCGTACTTCGTCACCGATCAGGAAAAACAGACCTGCGAATTCGAGGAACCGCTGATCCTCATCTCCGAGAAGAAGATCACCAACCTCAATCAGATTGTCCGGCTGCTTGAGAGCGTGCTGAAGACCGAACGCCCGCTGCTCATCATCGCCGACGACTACGAGAAGGAAGCCCTCTCCGCTCTGGCCGTCAACGCCATGCGCGGCAACCTGAAAGTCTGCGCCATCCGCGCTCCGGGCTTCGGCGACCGTCGCAAGGAAATGCTCCGCGACATCGCCATCCTCACCGGCGGGCAGGTCATCTCCGACGACACCGGCGTGGACTTCGAGAACTTCCCCATCAGCCAGTTCGGCACGGCCAAGAAGGTCACTGTCGAAAAGGGCAACACCGTCATCGTGGACGGCGGCGGAAGCAGGAAATGATCGACCTGCGCTGTCGCGAGATCGAAGGCCAGATCGCTGCCTCCTCTTCCGATTACGACCGCGAGAAGCTTCAGGAACGCCTCGCCAAGCTGGTGGGCGGTATCGCCATCATCCGCGTGGGCGCCAATACCGAAGTGGAAATGAAGGAAAAGCGTGACCGCGTTGAAGACGCGCTGCACGCCACCCGCGCGGCCGTGGAGGAAGGCATCCTCCCCGGCGGAGGCACCGCGCTGGCAAAGGCCGTCAAGGTCCTCGACAAGGTCAAGGCCGTGGACGAGGCCGAACAGGGCGGCATTGAAATCATCCGCAAGGCGTGTCTGGCCCCCATCAGCCAGATTGCCGCCAACTCCGGCCTCGAAGGCCCTGTAGTGGCCGAACGCGTCATGGGCCTCAAGGGTGCCGAGGGCCTGAACGCGTACACCGGCGAATACTGCGATCTCGTCAAGGCAGGGGTCATCGACCCCCGCAAGGTCGTGCGCATCGCGCTGGAAAAGGCATCCTCCATCGCGGGAATGCTCCTGACCACCGAATGCTCCATCTCGGAAGCTCCCGCAGAAACCGAATAGCGGTTTCCTCACAGAATCGACACCAAAAGGCCGGGCAATCGCCCGGCCTTTCTTTTGCTTTCCCCATAACGTCTGCGTATGCTAGCCTCACGACAACGGTACTATGAAGATACTTTTGCACGAATCCATCTCCAGCGAGATAGTGGAGGCGCTTACCGATTCTTTCCGGGAGGCGTTCGGGGTTCCGTGTTCCTTTCATTCCAGCATCAAGGACGTGGCCGACGGGCTGCACCGAACGCCCGTCTGCAACCGGGCCTTCGGAGACTCCTGTCCCAGAAGCTGCTCGGAACGCCTTGAAAGCACGCTGCAAAAACTGGCCGAAGCACCCTACACCCTGCACACCTGCCGAGCGGCCTGACAGACATTCTCATCCCGGTCTCGGTGGAGGGAGAGTTGCAAGGCGTGTTTTCCATCGGCCAAGTCTTTGTTGGCGTGCCCACCAGACAGCAGCTTGCCACGTTGCATGAAGACTCTCCGCTTGACGGGGCCGACTTCGAGCGCGCGGTCAGTACCATTCCGATTATCTCGCGTGAGCGCGTGCAAGCGCTGGCGACCAGCTTCAAAACCTCCGTGGACCTGCTGGCCCGTCTGGGCCGGGAGAATACCCTGCGAAGAAAGGCCGAGGAAGACCTGCGAAAAGCCGGGGAAGAGCTTGAACAACGCGTCAAAAAGCGCACCAAAGAGCTTTCGCAGAGCGAAGCCCGGCTGGTGGAGGCGCAGCGCATAGCCAGCGTCGGAAGCTTCGAGCGCGACCTGAGTACCAACGAACTCTGGTGGTCCGACGAATTCTACCGCCTGCTCGGTTACGAACCGGGAGAAGTGGAACCGGGGCCGGAACACTTCGAAGCCAAAATCCATCCCGACGACCTGGCAGAGTACCGCAACAAACGTGACGAGGCGCTGGCCTCAGGCGAATCCCACGACTACGAGATGCGCATCGTCCCATCACAGGGCCGCGTGCTGCACATATACGGGCAGATAAAGCTGCGTCGCAACGAAGAGGGGCACCCCGTCTATTACAGCGGCACCATTCGCGACGTCACCAGCCGCAAGGAAATGGAAAACAGGCTCCGCGAGACCAACAGGCTTCAGTCCCTCATCCTCAACAACAGCATGGTGGGCATCGCCTTTGTCCGAGACAGGCGCTTTGAGTGGGTCAACGACCAGCTCTGCACCATGACCGGCTACAGCAGCGAAGAGCTGAACGGCGCCGAGACGAGCATTGTCTACCAGACGATGGAAGACTTCGAAGAACTGGGCAGGCAGGCCTACCCCGCCCTGTCGCGCGGAGAAGCCTTTGACGCGGTTTTCGCTTTCAGGACCAAATCAGGATCTTCCCTCTGGTGCCGTTTCGTTGGCAGCGCCATTGATCCGGACGACCTTTCACAGGGATCAGTGTGGTTCTTCGAAGATATTTCCGAAAAGCGGCGGCTTGAACACGAGGCCACCCGGCAGCGGGCCATGCTGCATACGGTCATCAACGCCCTGCCGGACAGAGTTTTCTTCAAGGACGCCAAGGGCCGGTTCATGGGCACCAACCAAGCCTACGCCGACGCGTTGGGCCTCACGCCGGAAGCCATCGAAGGCAAAACCGCGCAGGACCTTTTCGGTCCTGATTTGGGCAACACCCTGCAGCAACTTGACGACGAGGTGCTCAAAAGCCTTCGCACTTCAGTGAATGAAGAGCGGGAGGAACAGCCCTCGGGCCGCAAGAAGTATTTCGAAACCCTCAGGGTGCCGGTAACGGAGAGGGGCGGACGACTGGCCGGGATTGCGGGCGTGGGCCGCGACGTCACCCAGCGAAAACATGCAGAGGACGTACTGCGCGCCAGCGAGGAACGCTTCCGGGCCATCTTCAACCACGCGGGCGTCGGCATCGGCATGGTCAACGAAAAAAACCGCTTCACCCGCGTGAACCCCCGGCTTTGCCGCTTCCTCGGCTACAACGAGCCCGAGCTTATCGCCCGCAAGCCGCACGACCTCATCGCCCCGGACATGGCTGACGTCTTCACGGCGCTCATGGGCAGGCTCTGGACCAGCGGAGAAGGCTTCAGCAAGGAATTTCGCTTCATGCACAAGGAGGGCGAACAGGTATGGGGCAACCTCACGATCACGCCGCTGGAATCCGCTGAAAGCGATGTTCCATACGCCATCGCGGTCGTTGAGGACATCAACCGAAGCAAACACCTCGAGCTTGAACTTCGGCGCATGGCCACCACGGACACGCTCACCGGCGCATACAACCGCATGCGGTTCATGGAGCGGGCCGAAGAAGAGCTGGCGCGGCATGAGCGATACGGCACTCCCACGAGCTTCATGATGCTCGACATCGACCATTTCAAGCACGTCAACGACACACACGGCCACCAAGCGGGCGACGAAGTGCTCCGGCAGCTCACCATAATCTGCCAGAACGCCATCCGCGCCAATGATGTATTTGCCCGTTACGGCGGCGAGGAATTCGCCTTCTGCCTGTCCGAAACCCCGGCAAAAACCGCTGTGGAGGTCGCCGAGCGCATCCGCCTTACCATTCAGGAGACACCCATCGATGTGTGGATGCCACCATAAACATCACCGTCAGCATCGGCGTAACCGAGGTCCGCAAGGGCGACACGCTTGAACTGGCGCTTGCCCGCGCGGATGATCGCCTTTACTCGGCCAAACATCAGGGTCGCAATCGGGTGGTGGCCGAATGAGCCTGAAGAAGGTTTTCGATTTCCTGAAAAAGAAAACGCCCCTCACGGCCCGGGCCCAGCGCGAGTTCGAGCAGGCGCGGCGCAAGGAGCGAAGCGGCGACTACGAAGGCGCAGCAGCAAGCTACGAAACCGTGGCCGACCTCTATGAAGAGGCCGAGGCCACCGGAAGCCGAATCCTTTTTCGCGACCGTCTCAAGGCGGGCATTGCCTGCGTACGGTGCGGACGGCATGAAGCAGGCCTCGTGTGGCTCGATCCCGTCATCACCTCCGGGAAATTCCCGTCCGAAGCGCGGCTGCACGCGGGCTATGCCAGCGCCAAGCTCGGTGACAGACAGGCCGCCCAGTCTCACTGGGACGCTACCCGCCCGACCCGCTCCAGTCGATCATCAGTCAGGTCATGACCGAACAGGCTGCCGCGCTGCGAAACGGCACCAGTCTCGACGCAGCATGTGAAGCGGTCGCGCAGGCCTGGAACGCCCAGGACCAGCACGACCGCCGTACTGAGAACATGAAGTTCAAACGCAATGAACTCATCCGCAGACGCGGCTTCTAGCCGCGCCCGTCACCTGCGGGCAGAGCTCCTGACACGGCACGGGGCGCCCCCTCTTCCGTCCTGAAGAAACTCAGCACCGCACGCAGTTCCTGTGCCTGTGCCGAGAACTCTTCCGCCGTGGTGGCCATGGCATCGGCAGATGCGGAGTTCTGCTGGATGACCGTATCGAGTTGCGACACGGCGGTTTCCACCTGCTGCACCCCGTAGTTCTGCTCGTCGCAGGCCTTGGATATCTGGCTGACCAGCTCCGCGGTCCTGTCGATCTGCGGCACGATGCGCTCGAACAGCCCGGCCACTTCTTCCGAAGTTTCCACACTGGCGGTGGACAGCTCGCTCACCTCGCCCGCGATCTCACCGCTGCGCTCGGCCAGCTTGCGCACTTCGGCCGCCACCACCGCGAAGCCCTTGCCCATCTCCCCGGCACGGGCCGCCTCGATGGCCGCGTTCAGGGCCAAGAGGTTGGTCTGCCGGGCGATTTCCTCAATGGAAGAAATCTTCTCGCCGATCTCACGCATGACCTCGACGCTGCGACGAACCGCCTCCCCGCCCTTGCTGGTCTCTTCAGCCGCACTGGAGGCCATTTCATCCGTACGCTGGGCGTTTTCCGCGTTGTCGCGGATGCTTCCGGCCATCTGAATAATGGAAGCGGAGACCTCTTCAATGGACGCAGCCTGCTCGGTCACGCCCTGCGAGAGCGTCTCGGATGAAGCGGCAAGCTCCTCACTGCCAGAGGCCACGTTGCTGGTAGCGTCCTGAATCTGGCCCACTATGGTCTGCAGGCTCTCCGCCATGTCCATCATGGCTCTTCGGATGCCCCGCGCCAGCAGGGTGTTCGACCCGGCCGTGGCGGTCAGGTCGCCCTCGCTCACCCGCGAGGCCAGTCCGGCGATTTCCTCGGGCTCGCCGCCGATGGTATCGGTGACACGCTTGGCAAAGAACACGCCTGCGATGGATGCCAGCAACAGTATGCCGAGACCTACGGCGAGGACCGTCACTATCATGCGCTGCACCGAAGCGGTCAGGGCCGTTTCCTTGGCCGCGATGGTCTTGTCGATTTCATCCACGTAGACGCCCATGCCGATTATCCAGCCCCATGGGTCGAACTTTCTGGAAAAACTGAGCTTGGGGAACTGCCCCTCCTCGCCAGGCTTCGGCCACACGTAGGACGTGAACGCGCTTCCATCCGCATTGGTCTCCTCGACCATCTCGCGCATGAAAAGCTTACCGGCAGCATCCTTGATCTCGGTAAGGCTCTTGCCCACCAGCTCGGGATTCACCGGGTGCATGATCGTGGTGCCCGCTTCATCAAGAATGAAGAAATAGTCGCCGTTCTCCAGCCGCATCTCGCCCACCTGTGCGGCGGCGGCCTGCTTCATCTCCTGCGTGATGTCGTCGACCCAAGCACCGGTTCCAAGCACCAGATCAAGCTCCGGGATCAGACGGAAATAGGATATCTTGAGCGTAGGCTCCTCCTCGCCGGGGCGGGCCCATAGGTATGAGGTCATGCCCTCGCCCTCAGCCTTGGCCTTGTCCACCATATCCATGATGATTCGGTTTCCAAGACTGTCCGTGAGGCCGCTCAGGTCCTTTCCAAGCAGGGACTCGCTGGGGTGCGCGACCATCCGCGCGTCAAGATCGTTCAGCCAGAGATAGTTGTCCCCGTCGTATCGGGCGTTGGTGACCAGTTGGCCGATTTCGTCCAGCAGTTCGGCCCTCGGCGTGAAGGCCCCCCTGCGTTCATAGACGGCCGCGATCTGGGTATACACGGCGTCCACAACCTGCTTGAGCTCTTGGGACTTCTTTTCCTTGAGTGCCTCAACATCCTCGCTGCGCTCATGGTAATCGCGCACTGTTGCCGCAGCCATCTGCACGAATTCCTTGAGCTTATTCTTTTCCTTTTCCATGGCTTCGGCCCGGTATGCGCTCATTTCCTCATCCGCATAGGTGCGGATTCCAACAAGAAAAACCGCGCACAAACACGCCGCTGTAATTCCCACCGCAAAAACCTGAAATAAAGTCATTCGTGTCCGCAGTCGCATGATTCCCTCCCAGAGTCCTGCTTGTCCACTTTCCCTGTCCCCTTCCACACTGGACCCGAGCGGAAAGGGATAGTATGAAAAGTACCAGACAGGACATCTCAATCCATTATTAATAGAGCATTCAATGCGCACCATGCAAAGCCCTATGCAACATCTCTTGCTCCTCGTGGCACTCACCGTCTCCCTGCTCCCCGCGCAGGCATACGGAGCGATAACCGTCGTCGGCACCGGGAATCCCGGAATGGACGTGAAGAACGTCCAGAAAGCCTGTGATGACGGCGGCGAAATCCTGCTCAAAGGCGTCTTTGACTTCGGCATCGACGGGCGCGTGAAGCTGCACAAGGCGGTCAAACTGCTCGGCGTTCTCGGCAGCGACGGACGTCCGGACACGGAAATCCACGGTGGCAAATGGACCTTTTACGCGGCTCTGCCAGTTCCCGGCGCACCGCCCTCCATGAACGGCCCCAACGTTACGGTGGAAAACATCCGCTTCATCAAACCCAAAGGCACCCCGTTGCACTTCGAGCACGTGGGGGCCCTCACGGTGCGAAACATCGAAGTTGAGAAGGTCCGGCCAGAAGCGATCCGCCTGCCGGGATTCGAAAGCGCGGCCACCAAATATGTCGCAGGGATCGTGGTCGGCTCGCGCCTCGCTCCCGCCGCCAGCCCATCAAGAACGCTGTTACCGGCACCATCAGGATAAGCAACAGCCGCTTCTACATGGACGTTGACCACCCCGGCCGCACGGTCGGACGCGGCATCATGTGCGTGTGGACCCATGCCGCCAAGATCAGAATCGCCGAAAACGTGATTCGCGGCGCATCCAGAAACGGCATCGAGGCTTTCGACAACTTCACCGGCCCTGACGGCGAACTGGAGATCGTCGGCAACAACATCATCACGTCCAAGGAAGGCATCGAATACCCCAACCCGCTCACGCCCAACGGCATCGCCGCCGGATGGTTTCTGGACACCAAGCGGGGTGCCTCAGCCGAAGCAGGCGCGCCCCCCGTGGTCAGCCGCAACCGTGTGGAGGTTCGTGGTGACCGCTCCATCGGCATAGCCCTGTTTGCCAACAACGCGGTTGCAGCCTGCAACGACGTGGTTCTCGCGGGTGGAGAGGATGCGATGGGCTTCGTCCAGACTGGCTCGTTCGGCTTCTTCATGAACAACCGCGTGCGCGGCATCGGTCGCTACGCGGTGTATGCCGCTCCATTCGAGGCCTTCCGCGCCGCAGGCAACACCTTCGCGTGGACGAATATCGAACGCTTCGACCCCGTGCGCGGCACCCACTACTTTGCCGGCAACGGTAACTCCGTGCTCGGCGATCCCGGCGCGGTGGTGGACAAAGGTGTGGGCAATCGCCTGCTGGACATTCGCCCCTGCTCGCTTCCGGGCATTGACCCGGAAGAGGACTGGGAACCCATCGAAGACATGCCCTGATGCACGAAAAAACAGCTTGCCAAAATCTCTCCACCCATATATTTGTACATACAAATGAGTGACAAAAACACCTGCACCACTGGCACGCTGCTGAATTGCTGCCTGTACTTCACGGCCAACACGCTGGCACGAATCATGGGTCGTTTTGCCGACGATTGCTTCCGCGACACCGGCCTCTCGCCCTCGCACGCCTTCACGCTGATGCTGGTGAACGAACAGCCCGAGATCAGCCAAAAGGAGCTGGGCGAGGCTCTGCACCTTGCACCGTCTACCATGACCCGATTCGTGGATAAGCTCATCGCCAAAGGACTGGTGCAGCGCGAGACCTCCGGCAAACTCGCCAGAGTCCGCCCCACCGAAAGAGGGAAGCAACTGGCAAAGCCCATCGCCGAGAGCTGGAAGGCGTTGTACTACAAGTATTCCGACATTCTCGGCGAGGAGGAAGGCCAGGAGCTGACCCGCATCATTGATACGGCCAACAGGAAACTCGAGGGGTAACCCCTTTTTTTGCCAGAACATTTGTACATACAAACATCGGAGGAAAAATGGAACGCAAGAACATCGGCAACAACGCTTCATTCTGCCGGAACCGGTGACAATCGTGGGCACCAAAATCGAAGGGCGCGCCAACTTCATGACCGTGGCGTGGGTGACGAGGACGAACTATCAACCGTGCCAGATAGCCATAGCTATCCACCGGGAACACGCAACAACCAAGGGAGTCCTCGCCAATGGCGAGTTTAGCATCAACCTGCCGTCGCAGAACATGGTCCGCGAAACGGACGTCATGGGGCTGCTCTCCGGTAAGCGCGTAGACAAATCGCGGTTCTTCGACATCCACTACGGGGAGCTTGAAAATGCACCGCTCATTACAGACTGCCCGCTCTCCCTCGAGCTCAGGCTGGTGGGCAAACTCGAGCAGCCGAGCAACTGGCTTCTGGTGGGCGAGCTTGTTGCCGCATGGACGCGCGACGAGTACCTGACCGACGGATACGTGGATATTGAAAAGGTCCAGCCCTTCACCCTCTCCATGCCCGACAACCGCTACTGGGCCGTGGGCGAGATGGTCGGCAGAGCCTGGCATGAAGGAAAACCGCTCAAGGATAAAGTAAAAAACGGCTGATATGACAAGATGATCCGGAGATAGCGCATCTCCGGATCATCTTTTGTCGAAAAAGGTGTTGACACAACTGGCCTCCCGGTGTTTATTGAAAACGAATCTCAATATCAATTGGAGGCATTATGTGCGCAGCACTTATCGGCGGTATGGACAGGCTCAAACGGGATTACATGAACGAAGCCAAACGTCAGGGCGTGAAGCTGAAAGTCTTCACCGGAAAGGAAAGAAACATCAGCGGCAGCATGGGGCGGGTCGACTTTGCCGTGGTCTTCACCAACAAGGTATCCCACAAGGCGCGCAACGAAGTGATGGGCGCACTCAAGAAAAAGGATGTCCCCGTGCTCATGGAACACTCCTGCGGCATCAGCACCCTTCGCAAGTGCATCGCCGAGCACGCCGGGAAATAAGTTCTTCCGGACGTCAGGCGTTTGCGGCAGCCTCGGCGTCCCAGTTGCGGACCAAATCCAGAACCCGCGACGTTAGCGCGTCGAATTCAGGCTTGGTGACCTGATCGTCCGCCTTCACAGCCTCGCCCTTGTGCTTGAGGCCCTTGGAAATCAGGGATGAGAACAGGCACACCGGGATAACCTTGAGGATAGGATCTTCCTTGATCCTGCGGGTCAGGGTGTAGCCGTCCATCTGCGGCATCTCGATGTCAGAGACGACAACGTCGAGGTATTCAAGCGGGCTCTTCCCTTCGTTCTGGGCGAGCATCTTGACCATCTCCAGCCGCTTCCACGCCTCGGCTCCATCGCCCACCACTTCGGCCTCGAAGTTGGCGTTTTCAAAGTTCTGGCTCAAAAGCGCACGAACAGATGTGGAGTCGTCAGCCACAAGAGCGCGGTACCGCTGGTCCGAACGCTCCACCTCGCCGGTTCCGGTCTGCGATCCTCCGTCAAGATCGGAAAGCACCTGCTCCAGATCGAGCATGAGCGCAAAGCGCTCCTTGATCTTCACGGTTCCGGTGATGCAGTTCGTATCGAAATTTGCCACGTACTTGGACGGCGGTTCAACGTCGCGCCAGTTGATGCGATGAATCTGCGTCACTCCGGATACGAGGAAGCCGGTGACCGCATTGTTGAACTCGGTGACGATGATGGGTTCGTTCTCTTCCTTGTCCCGCTCCATCTCAAGCCAGACACTCAGGTCCACCACGGGCAAAATCAGATCACGAAGCGGGATCGTGCCGAGAAAGCTCGGGTGAGACGCAGCCTCGGAACCCTCAAGCCCCTCTGGAGCCTCAACAACTTCCAGCACCTTGGCAACGTTAACGCCAAAGTAATGGGTCACACGTTCGCCACCCACATTTTCATGAACAAAGAATTCGATGATCTCAAGTTCGTTGGTACCGGTCTCGAGAAGAATGTCCTGCCCGTTGCTCATATGGCCTCCTCGGCGCGCTGATATCCATTTTGGAGCAATGTACAGTCTTTTGAAAAAAAGATGAATGATAATTGAAACGTTGGCACTGAAAGGACACACCTCTCAATGCCAACGTTTTGCTAAAAAGAACTCTTTTTCTAAAAAAACCTAACGAGAACGAGCGTTTGCAGCCTCGGCTTCGGTTCGCTCTCCGGACTCGACCAGTTCCCACTGTACGGGCTGCTCCAGTGTGACCGAGCAGCGAAGCGTGGTGCCGACCACCTCGTCCCAGTAAACGGGAGAGACGCCCACATGCGGGCAACGGGTAGTCAGGTCGGCATCGGTGAGTACATGCCCGGCTGGCAGATCGCGAGAGAAGACGATGCACTTGCGAAGCTTCTTGGCTGCGGACTGCTCTTCCGGGAAAACGATCTTGCCGCGAAGCTGCATGGCCTTTTCGGTTTCGCGGATCATGGTTACGACCTGTGCAAGCTGCTCAGGTTCAAGCGAGACCTGATGGTCCGTGCCCTTGAGGGTCTTGTCGAGGGTGAAGTGGCGCTCAACAATGCAGGCACCCAACGCGGCTGCGGCAACGCTCGGCCCGAGCCCTCGCTCGTGGCCCGAATACCCGACAGGAACAAGGAACCGTTCCCGCAGGTCTCCATGACCGGCAGACCGATGCACTCCTCAGGGCAGGGATAGGTGCTGTTGCAGTGCAGCAGCATGAGGTCGTCGTGGTAGGTGCGGATCACGCCCACGGCTGCCTCGATGTCCTCAAGCGAGCTCATGCCAGTGGAGAGGATAATGGGAATCTGCGCGGCTGCGTACTTTGCCACCAACGGCAGGTTGACCAGCTCGGCGGAGCTTATCTTGAGCAGCTCCACGTCAAGGGAGAGCACTTCGTCAAGGCTGGGGTCGTCCCATGCCGATGCGAAGAAGACCAGACCGAGGGATTCGGCCAGTGTCTTGAGTTCCGCCATCTGCTCGATGGAAAGTTCCAGCGCGTCGCGATGCTCGCCGTAGGTGGGACCGAAGCTGTTGCACCCGGTGTAGGGTGCCGCCCGGCCCTCGCGGGTCAGCAGGGCCTCGGTCTTGCGCTTCTGAAATTTGACGGCCTGTGCACCGGCATTGGCCGCTTCCCGCACCATGCGGGCGGCGATTTCCGGATCTCCCTGATGGTTGTTGCCGATTTCGGCGACCACGAAACAAGGGTGTCCTTCACCGATGGTTGCCCCGGAACGCAAGGTGACGCTCTTGACTTCTTGCATAATCAGAATCTCACGATGTCTATGCCCATCCTGCCGGCAACCGGCTCGACCTGAGCGTAAATCTCGTCCTGCTTCCCGAACGAGGTGATCACCACGGCGTCGCACTCCACCTGCTCCAGCAGAACCGGCGAGGAGACGACATAACCATGGAACAGCTTACCATGTTTTTTCGAATCGTTATCAACAAGGGCGACGACCTGAAAGCGGCTCTCCAAAAGCGTGGAGAGGACGACCTCGCAGGTTTCCGAAGCACCGAAAAGCACCAGCCGCATCTTGCCGGAGTCCTCCAGCGGATTAAGCCGCTCCTGTATGAACTCCTTGACGGTGGTATATATGCGGACGGTCTCGGACGAGTAATCGGCCAGCATCCTGCGCCGCGCGGTCTCACCCGTTTCGGTCAGCTGGTACCGGTAGCTTTTGCCGTTGACCGGCTGAAACTCTACCAGCCCGTCACTTTGCATCTGCTTGAGGTATTGGTTGACCATGGCTCCGGACAGATTGAGGCGGCGGCCAAGCTCGAACTGCGAGAGACCTGAGTTGAGGGAGAGCGCGTCAAGGATGGCGAGAATACGGGTATTCTTGCTCGGCTTGAAGTATGCGCCCTCGGAAATGAGCTGCTTGATGATGCGGTTTTCGCCGCCTGCCATATTGATACCATTCATGAGGTCAACGTTTTCCTGCCGTTATCGGCTTGGGCTATATTGTCTTGTGTACTAGCCACGCAGTGGTCCGGTGTCAACAAATTCGGCACTGGCAAAGGCTTTTCCGTGGTTTCCGACGAAACTGAAAACGCATTTCGTTGACACAATGAATAATCGGTCGACTGAATGATTTCCTTTAGGTCGGCGTCGAAACCCTGACGATATTTCCGTCTCCCTCCCCACCATCAAAAACCATGCCTTATTACAGGAAGGGACCCATTTTCCTCTCCCGGCACGATTTGGGGGAAACCCCCACACAAATCAAGGGCCATCCCCATTGTGAAACATCGCACAATGCACCATAAGAAGGTCGTCACGTCTTGTGACGCCATGCTATACGTCCCGCCCGAAGAAACGCCGGTCCCGTCCGACCGGCGTTTCGTCGTTATTGACCCACCCGTCCACGCTGGTATACCTTTCGCCGAACGAAAAATACCCCGACCATCACCATATTCTGTCCTCAAGGATTCCAAATGGAGAATTTTGAACGCCCGTGGCTTGGCTCGTACGATGACGAGGTTACCCCCAACATCGACTACGAACGCATGCCGCTGCATGAATATCTGGACCGGGCCGCGCGCAAGTGGCCGAAACGCAAAGCAATCATCTTCCAGAACTGGTCCTGCAACTACGCCAGGCTGAAGCAACTCAGCGAGATTTTTGCCGCAAACCTCGTGGCGCAGGGGCTCAAAAAAGGGGACCGGGTGGCCCTGATGCTGCCCAATCTGCCCCAGACGCTCATCGCCTACTGGGGAACACTCCGCGCAGGCGGCGTGGTCACCATGACCAACCCGCTCTACATGGAGACGGAAATCGTTCACCAGTTCAATGACTCGGGTGCGCGCTTTCTCATCGCGCTGGACCTTCTCTGGCCCAAGCTGGAGAAGCTCATGCCCGAATTGCCGGTGGAACAGACCTTCTTCACCTCCATCGCCGACTCCCTGCGCTTCCCGCTGAACCTGCTCTACAGGATCAAGACCGCGCGCGAGGGGCGCAAGACGTCCATCCCCTTTGATGGCAAACGCATCAAACCGTTCAAGCCGCTGCTTTCCGGCAGGAAGAAACACACCTGCACGGACATCGATCCGGACGACATGGCCATGCTCCAGTACACGGGCGGCACCACCGGCGTCGCCAAAGGCTGTATTCTCAGCCACTTCAACCTCGGGGCCAATGTCCAGCAGTGTACCGCCATGCTGAACGAACTCTCCAAGGAACCGCAAACCTTTCTCGGCGTCCTGCCTTATTTCCATATATATGGGCTGACCACCTGCTGCACCTGGCCCATCTCCATCGGGGCCACGCTGATCCCCTTCCCCCGGTACGTCCCTCAGGACGTGCTCAAGGGCATCCACAAGCATCGGCCCACCGTGTTTCCCGGCGCGCCTTCGGTGTACATCTCCCTGTTGCAGCAGAAAAACGTCGAAAAGTACGATCTCAAGTCCATCCAGTACTGCGTTTCCGGATCCGCTCCCATGCCCATGGAGTACATCGACTCCTTCAAACGCATGACCGGCGCCGAGATTCTCGAAGGCTTCGGCCTGACCGAGGCATCTCCCGTGACACACCTGAACCCCATTCGCGGCGAACGCAAGAACGGCTCCATCGGCCTGCCTTTCCCGGACACCGACGCCAAGATCGTGGACATGGAGGTGGGCGGCGAGCCGCTGCATACCGGCAAGGTCGGGGAACTGGTCATACGCGGCCCGCAGGTGATGAAGGGCTACTACAACCGTCCGGACGCCACGGCCGACGTGCTTAGAAACGGCTGGCTCTACACCGGGGACATCGCCTACATGGACGAGCAAGGCTACTTCTTCATCGTGGACCGTAAAAAGGACCTCATCATCTCCGGCGGGTACAACATCTATCCCAGAGAGATAGACGAAGTCCTCTACGCCCACCCGGACATCCGGGAAGCCGTTACCGTGGGCATCCCGCACGAGCAGCGCGGCGAAATCGTCAAGGCCTACATCGTGCTCGAGGACGGGGTGAAGATGTCGCGCTCGGACGTCATTGCCTACTGCAGGGACAAACTTGCCAACTACAAGGTCCCCAAGCGGGTTGAATTTCGCAAGGACCTGCCCAAGACCATGGTGGGCAAGGTCCTGCGCCGCGCACTGCGTGATGAGGAAATGGAAAAAGCGGAAAAACGAAAGAAAAAAAATTCAGAGAAAAAAATCGACAAATCCGAATAAATCAGCCCCAAGGCCCACGAAAGTGGGCCTTTTTTACGGGTGTCACCTCACCATCAAACAGACCCTTCCCCGCTACGACTTTCCACCCTTTTTCGATTTAAAAATTACCCATTCCGCAACAGAACGCCCTCGTCACTACCACTTAAGAAAATCCGCTATAATCGTGACAAGGCCGATACATTTTCACACTTTTGCCGATTTGCCCCATTTAACCCACCTCTTTTGCCGTTTTCGCAAAAGCTCATTCCCGTTTTTGTAAAATTCAAGACTCTTTTCTTTCGGAAGGCAATCATGTAAGGCTGATCGAACTCGAGGGTTTTCCGTACCGTATTCTTACACATTCCGAGGAGGTAGTTATGACCAAGACCTACAAAAAACTGGGTGCGCTGATCGTTGCGATCGCCGCCTGCCTCTGCATGGCCACCGGCGCACTCGCCGCCGACACCATCAAGATCGGCTTCAACCTGCCGCTGACCGGCGACATCCCCGAAGTGGGCGAAGGCTCCAAGAACGCGGCCGAGATGTACCTTGAAGACATCAACTCCGCCGGCGGCATCGAAGTGGGCGGCGACAAGTACATGCTCGAATTCGTCTACATGGATAACGAATCCAAGCCCGACTCCGCAGTTAACGCGGCCCTCAAGCTTATCGAGCAGGAAGGCGTCGTGGCCATCATCGGTCCCAACTCCTCCAACCAGGCCGTGCCCGCAGGCGGCACCTGCAACGACAACCGCGTGCCCATGATCTCTCCGTGGTCCACCAACGTGAACACCACCAAGGATCGCCCGTGGGTCTTCCGCGCCGCGTTCCTGGATGATTTCCAGGGCGTCGTGGCCGCCAACTTCGCGTCCTCCAAGTTCAACGCCAAGAAGGCAGCGGTCATCTTCGACATTTCCAACCCCTACTCCGACGGACTCGCCAACGTGTTCAAGGATAACTGGGAAAAACAGAACGGCGCCGACTCCGTGGTTGCCTTCGAATCCCACGGTGCCAAGGATCAGGACTTCTCCGCCCAGCTGACCAAGATCATCGCCGCGAAGCCTGATTTCATCTTCGTGCCCGACAACTACAACCAGACCGCGCTCATCATTCCGCAAGCGCGCGACCTCGGCTACAAGGGCCCCTTCATGGCGCCGACGCCTGGGGAACCCCGGACCTGATCAAGCTCTGCGGTGCTGATTGTTACGGCCAGTACTTCTCCACCCACTACGCCGCGGCTGGCGCCAAGGGTGCGACCAAGGAATTCATCGACCGTTACGAAGCCAAGTACGGCGCAGTGCCCGCCGACTACGCGGCCCTGACCTGGGACGCCATCGGCCTGCTCGTGGAAGCCATCAAGAACGCCGGTAAAGTGGAACAGCGCCCCCGCAAGATGCGCCAGCTCGTGCGTGAAGGCCTCGCTTCCATCAAGTCCTTCCCCGGCATCACCGGCAGCATGAAGTTCGACGCCCAGGGCGACCCCATCAAGTGCGCCGTGGTTGTTGAAATCGACGATCAGGGCGAATTCATCTTCGCCGAGTCCGTCTGCCCCTAAATCCGCCTGAACGACCGGGCGGGACTTCGGTCCCGCCCGGTTCTTCGAGCAGGAAGACCCTGCCGGACCGTCCGGAATCCGGCTGAACCGACACGGAACCATTTCTCATAGGAACGACTGCTGTGGACTTCATCATCCAGAACATACTCAACGCCCTGCAGTGGGGAAGCTTCTATGCGCTCATCGCGCTCGGCTACACCCTCGTGTACGGCGTTCTGCTGCTCATCAACTTCGCCCATGGCGACGTATTCATGGTGGGCGCGTACATTGCCTTCGGACTGGCGAGCCTGCTGCTCGGGCCGAGCATCGGCCTGTCACCTGCGCTGGCATTCGTGCTGATCATCCCCCTGACCATGATGCTGACCGCCTGCGTGGGCGTGACGCTGGAGCGCATTGCCTATCGACCATTGCGACGAAAAGGGGCGCACCGGCTCTATGTGGTCATCACCGCGCTGATGTGCGGCCTGATCCTCGAATACTCGAACCTCGCCGCGTTCGGCGCAAGCCGCCTCAAGTTCCCGACCCTTCTCGAGAAGACGGTCTGGCACATCGGCGGCGTGTCCGTGACCAACCTGAAGATCCTCGTCATCTTCGCGGCCATCACGGTCTTCCTCATCCTGAACTTCATCGTCACCAAGACGAAGATCGGCATGGCCATGCGCGGCATCTCCTACGACAAATTCGCCATTCCGCTCATGGGCATCCCCATCGACAACATCATCGTCTTCACCTTTGTGCTGGGCTCCGGATTCGCCGGGCTGGCCGGGCTGCTCTTTGCCATGTCCTACCCGATCCTCGAACCCTTCATGGGCGCGCTCATCGGCTGGAAAGCGTTCATCGCGGCGGTGGTCGGCGGCATCGGCGACATCAGAGGTGCCTTCGTGGGCGGATTCCTGCTCGGGTTCATTGAGATCGGCGTGGTCTCGGTCTTCCCGTCCACCTACCGGGACTTCTTCGCCTTCTCCATCCTGCTGTTCATTCTCTGGCTCAAGCCGACAGGGCTCTTCGGCGTGGCCAAAACAACGAAGATCTAGGCGGGGGAACGAACCATGAAAAAATACACGTTCAACGTCGCCTACGCGCTCTTCTGCGTCGTGCTGCTGTACATCGCGCACAACCAGTACGACTTCGACCTCATCAACAACTACGTTTTGTCCGTGCTCATGTTCATGGGCATCAACATCATCATCTCCACGAGCCTGAACCTCGTGAACGGCAACATGGGCGAGTTCTCCTGCGGCCACGCGGCATTCATCTGCGTGGGCGCCTATGTCTCGTCCATCCTCTCGGTGCTCTGCTTCGGCTCCAAGTTCGGGGACCCGCTCTTCCCGATCGAGTACGCCATGTTCCTGTTCCCGATAATCATCGTCATCGGCGGCATTGTGGCCTCGCTGGCAGGGATTCTCGTGGCCATTCCCTCCTTTAAAACCCGTGGCGACTATCTCGCCATCATCACCATCGCCGTGAACTACATGATCATCTCGGGCATCGAGAACATGAAGATCATCGGCGGCCCCAGCGGCTTCATGGGCATGAAGGACACGGTCTGGGCCATGGTGGACACCTTCGAGTTCCCCTGGATGCTCACGTGGGTGCTGCTCTTCATGACCCTGACGGTCTGGCTCATCCGCCGCTTCGTCTCATCCACCTACGGCAAGGGCGTCAACGCCATCTGTCAGGATGAGGTCGCGGCCGAGATCATGAGCGTGAACACCAACAAGATGAAGATCGTCAACTTCATGCTCTCCTCCGGCCTCGCCGGGGTCGCGGGCGGCCTGTTCGCCCACATCGTCGGGTTTATCAACCCGTCGGCATTCGGCATCCTCAAGTCCACCGAGGCCATGGTCATGGTCTACCTCGGCGGCATGGGCTCCCTCTCCGGCGCCGTCCTGTCCGCGATCCTGTTCACCGCCCTTCTGGAGGTACTGCGCTCCCAGACCATCATCGACTTCATCCTCACGCCGGTCACGGCCGTGATTCCTGACTGGGAACCTTCCGCCGGGGTCATCAAGTGGGTGCTCATCCCCCTGATCCTCGTCCTGCTCATGCAGTTCCGGCCCGAAGGCATCATGGCAACCGCGAGCTCTCGGACTTCTTCCCGAAACTCAGGCGCTACTACACCTTCAGATAGGAGAGAGCCATGCCACTGCTGCAAATACAAGGACTGACGCAGAAATTCGGCGGGCTCCAGGCCGTGTCGGATTTCGACATAACGCTCAACGGCGGCGAACTGGCCGGGCTCATCGGCCCCAACGGCGCAGGCAAGACCACCATCTTCAACCTCGTGTCCGGCTTCTACCAGCCACGGAAGGGACCATCCGCATCGATGGCAAGAACACCCGCGGCCTGCGCCCGCATCAGGTCACGGCCAAAGGCGTGGCCCGCACCTTCCAGAACATCCGCCTTTGGCACGACATGACCGTGCTCGACAACATCCGCATCGCCCAGCACTACCGCATGGGCTACACCGTCTGGGACTCGTTCCTGCGCACCAAACGGTACAAAAAGGGCGAAGCCAACATCGACACCATCGCATGGGAAATGCTCGAAGCCATGAGCCTCAAGGACTACGCCAACGAGTATCCCCCGAACCTGCCCTACGGTCTGCAACGGCGCGTTGAAATAGCCCGCGCCATGAGCGTGAAGCCCAAGCTGCTGCTCCTCGACGAGCCCGCAGCCGGGCTCAACTCCGCAGACGTGGACGGGCTTATCAAGCTGGTGCGCTGGATTCACGACAACTACGACATCACCATCTGGATGATCGAACACCAGATGACCGTCGTGACCTCCCTGTGCCAGTACATCAAGGTCATCGACTTCGGGGCAACCATCTCCGAAGGCACTGCCGAAGAAATCCAAAACGACCCCAAGGTCATCAAGGCCTACCTTGGAGACGACACGATATGAGCGCACCACTTCTCGAAATCGACAATCTCTACGTCAAATACGGAAACATCGAGGCCCTGCACGGCATCTCCTTTTCCGTGGACCGCGGGGAAATCGTCACCCTCATCGGCGCAAACGGGGCAGGCAAGTCCACCAGCCTCATGTCCATCGCCCGGCT
Source organism: Salidesulfovibrio brasiliensis JCM 12178 (assembly GCF_001311825.1). Lineage (GTDB taxonomy): Bacteria > Desulfobacterota > Desulfovibrionia > Desulfovibrionales > Desulfovibrionaceae > Pseudodesulfovibrio > Pseudodesulfovibrio brasiliensis. Next base: position 76,263 of record NZ_BBCB01000004.1, read on the forward strand.
TCCACCGCCGGAAGCCCCGAAAATCACCTCGGGCGACATCCGCTTCAACGGCGAATCCATCCTCGGCTTGTCCCCGGACAAAGTCGTCTCCGACCTGCACCTCGTGCTCGTCCCCGAAGGCCGACGCATCTTCGGCAACCTGACCGTTGCCGAGAACCTCAAGCTCGCCACCTACGCCAGAAAGGACTCCCACGCGGACATCGAACGCGACTACAAACGCGTCTACGCCCTGTTCCCCAGACTCGAAGAGCGACGCAAACAGCGCAGCGAATCCCTCTCCGGCGGCGAACAGCAGATGCTCGCCGTGGGCCGCGCCCTCATGTCCGGCAGCACCACCATCATGCTCGACGAACCGAGCATGGGACTCGCCCCGCTGCTCATGTACGACATGTTCCGCGCCCTCAAAGACCTCAACAAGGACGGCATGACCATCCTGCTCATCGAACAGAACGCGCACCTCGCACTCAAGTTCGCACACAGGGGCTACGTCATCGATACAGGCGAGATCGTAGCCAAAGGCCCGTCAGACGAACTGATGGAAGACCCGGAAGTCAAAAAAGCCTACCTCGGCGGCTAGACGCACCAGACAACGTCACACAAAAAAGAGACGGCCCTGACGGGTCGTCTCTTTTTTGCCTCCGGCGGCCCTCCGGGGGCTTAAACCCTTTTCCAAAAGGGTTTAAGAATCCCAAAACGCCTTGGCTCGCCTTCGGCGCAATTGGCCAAACTTGTGAGATGGTCGCTTGATGTAAACGCCTTCAAGTCAGGGAGTGCAGAGGGGATTATCCCCTTTGCCGGGTGCAGGGCAGCGCCCTGCCCCCCGGAGGGCCGCCGGAGGCACGCATAAAAAGTCCTCCGGAGCGTGCTCCGGGCGATGAAAAGCTGAATTGTCTGGGAAGAGCTAGCTGCTCAGGGTGCTGACGGCTTTTTCGATCTGTCGTCCGAGGGGGGTCTGCCCGGAGATTTCACGTTCCACGTTGGTGATGCCTTTGAGGACCGTGGAGTGGCGGCGTCCGAGCCGGTCGCCTATATCTTTGAGAGAGAGGTCCGTGTGTTTTCGGGCCAGGAAGAAGGCGGTGTTTCTGGCTGTGACGATCTGCCGTTTTCTGCTGCGCGATTTGAGCTGCATATCGGACAGGCCGTAGTAGCGGCACACGAAACTGATGATGGACTCGAAGTCCGGAGCCGGATTCTCGATGGCGAAGTTCTCGAGCACTTCCCAGGCCATGTCGGTGCTGACGTGGGTATTGAGAAGGCGTGCCTTGAAAACGAGGTTGTTCAGTGCGCTCTCGAGCTGGCGAATGTCGGAGACAATGCGTTCGGCCAGCAGGTCGGACACGTCGTCGGGAACCTGAAAACAAAGATTTCTGGCTTTTTGCTGCACGATGCGGCGGCGGGTCTCGAAATCCGGGCGGTCGATGGAGGCCACGAAGCCGGAGGTGAAACGGGAGAGCAGGCTCTCATCGATGTCGCGCATGTCGCGCGGCAGGAAGGAGCTGGTCATGACAACTTTGCAGCCGCGCTCCCGCAGGCCTTTATGGTGCCGAGCAGTTCGCCCTGCATTTTTTCCTTGTTCTGGAAGAAATGTACGTCTTCGAGCAGAAGCACGTCTGCCTTGTCGCGGAAGCGGGCCTTGAACTCGTCCATGCGCTTGGCGCGCAGGGCCAGGACAAGACGGTTGGCAAACTCCTCGCCGGAAAGGCAGGCGATATTCACGGACTTCTTGTTGGAGACTTCGCAGAGGTTCCTTCCGATGGATTGCAGAAGGTGAGTCTTGCCGAGTCCGGGTCCGGAACAGAGAAAGAGGTTTTCGGCGGCAAAGGAGGTGTCGCAGAGGCTTTTGCTTGCGGCGCAGGCCAGCTGATTGCTGGGGCCGACCACGAAATCATCGAAGGAGAAGCGCCAGTTGTGCAGCGGCGCGGGTCTGGTCTCGGGCACGTGTACGATGGGCAGGCCCATCTGCTTGGGTGCGTCCGAGACTTTGGCCGTGTCCTTCTTTCTGATGTTGATCTTGACGGCAGCGTCTTCGCCCAGAACGTCCACGGCCGCGGCCTGAACATCGTTCATGAGCTTGTCCTGCACCCAGTTGGAAACAAAGGAGTTGGGAGCGGTGAGCACCAGCTTCTTGCCCTTGACTTCGCAAGTCAGGGGCTTGACCCAGAGTTCGTATACGCTCGGTGCCAGGCTCTTTTCGAGGTTGAGCAGGATTTGGTTGCAGGCAGTCGTCATCATGGACACGGTTAATAGGTCAGGCCACGGTTTCGGGCAACGTCAATCAGGCACACCCTGCCCGTGATGGAAAAAAGTTTATCTACAGCGCGGCAAGGCTCTTCAACACACTGAAAAAAAACAACTTTAGTCAAATACCCTTGAACTGCAAGGGTTCGCTGTCACCTTCGTGAAACAGGCATGCTGCAAGGGTTCTCGGCCATGACCGGGAGAAATCCCCAAAACAATTTCACACATGAGGATAATTTTTTCCACAGCCTTGAAGCAGATTTTCTTCAAATAGCTTACGTTCAGAGTTTTTTTCTACACCGCCACCCGTTTTTTTTGACACTTTCCCCTTGACAGTGAAATGAAAAATCCGCCATCTGCCACACAATCAACTGAATTTACAGACTAAAAACTCGTGCGTGAACAGTGTTTAGCTAACATCTACAGTTCACATCGTCGCTAACCTCCTGTCACGCCGTAACTCTATCGCCACTTTTCAAAACCGGTTCAAGAGCAACGCAACAGACTGATATATCTATTTATAATAACAGCAACCCTCCGCACATAACCTAGCGATGAAGTAGACTTTTGGCTGCGCATGACGAACCTTCACATAGGAAAACAGGGAAAAGACTGTACCAATGAAAAAGTGCGTATGACTCATGATATCCGCAGATGGCGGAAACAGGAGGCGCTTGCAGGATGGAAAGGCCGGATTCAGCGCCTTTGCGTTACAAAATATCTGCTTGACCAAGGCACCGGGCGGGCATAGAAGCACGCCCATGGACATCACGACACTCATACCCATTCTTCAGGCTCCATCGCGCCTTTGTGCTGATATCGGGCATCGGCCTGCTGGTCCTCTCCATGACCAACCGCATCGCCAGACCCACGGACCTCATCCGCAAGCTGCTCGTGGAGCTTGACGAGGCCGACGAGAAAGACCGCGACTTCATCATCAGCCAGATCGCGGTGCTTCGCCGCCGCTGCAAGAACCTGCGCCGGGCCATAGGCCTCTCGCTGTTGGCCATCGCGCTCATCGGCGCGGTGACGCTGCTGCTGTTCGCGGAACAGATTTTCGGGTTCGGCCTGTCCTACGTGGTGGCGCTGCTCTTCACCATGAGCCTCATATCTCTCATCCTCTCGCTCTTCTGGCTGCTGGAGGACATCCGCATCACCCTGCGCTCGCTTGATATAGAAATAGCCCGGCACGAGACCCGCTAAGCGGATTACCAGGATATCTTCTCCAGCGCATCCCGCAGCAGATCGCCGGGACGGTTGACGGCCTGAAGGATGAAATGCAGGCTGCCCATGATCGAAGGCTCCACGCGCCCCAGCTCATCTGCCGTGTTGCGCCAAACGCTTTCGACCTGGTCCGCGCCTTCACGCTCTGCCACGCGATTTGCCAGCGTCTGGGCATCAGCCATCATGTAGAAGACTTTGCCGCTGCGGTTCATAAGTCCGGCCAGCTCCGGGTCCTCAAAGAAGCGCGAACCGACGACCACAATGGCGGGATCACCGGCACAGGCAGCCCGAAGGCTCTCGTCGTCCGTGGGTTCGTTCACCGCAACGTTGAGCTCGTCGGCCAGCAATTGTGCCAGCTCCCGCCTCCCCGCTCCGGACAGGCCAGCCAGAAAGACCCGATCGGACGTCTTCCACGCAGCAGCGTAATCCTCGCGTTTTTCACCCTTTGCAAATACCTTCTTTTTCTCGCCGTCTTCCACGTCGTATTTCTTTTTTATAAACTTACTCATTGGTGTTTTCCTGTTTCTCTTTGCGGAAACCAGCATTGCGGGCTAGGGTTCCGCTATTCGGAGGTTATGTTGTGCCCAAGGAACAGCTTCATTTCAGCATCGCGCTCAAGGCGGCCGAGCTCGGCCGGGGCCGGGTGGCAGAGGCTGCCCGCAGTCACCGCGACGCCCTGCTGCTTGGCAGCGTGTTTCATGACATTCTCTATTATATCCGGCCGGGAGGGAAAGCAACATGCGCCGGACTGGCCGACCTGTTCCACGGTTCCGATGGCATGGACAGCAACACCCTCCTGCGTTTGCAACTGGCACACGCACGGGACACGGACTCGCGGCAGGCTCTCGCCCTGCTTGCAGGAATGGCTTCCCACGCATGTCTCGACGCCGCGACGCACCCCTTCATATGGTACGCCACCGGCAACTACGACGACCCTGACGCTTCCCGACGGAGCCTTGCCCGGCAACGCCATCGCGCGCTGGAAACGCTTCTCGACATGACCTACGCCGCCCAACCGGGACGTTCAACCTCACTTGGCAGGATACAAAAGGAGCTCAGCCCCCCACTGGCCGAGTTGCTGCCCGCCGCCGAACTCGCCCGACGATGCGGCGCAGACAGTACAATCCTTGCCGATGAACTTGACAAGGCCCTTGAAACCTATGCTCTCGTTCAGCGGTTGAGCGAGGCCGCCCCGCTGGCATGGCTGGCATATGCGCTCTGGCCGCTCCTGCCGCGCTCCATCCGGGAGATCGCGGCGCTGCTGCGTTCGCCGCAGTGGCTGCGACAAAAGAATGCCGTGAGCGGCCAAATCGAGTATCGCTCCCCGGTAAATGGGGACATTCAGCAAAAAAGCTTTTCAGCCATGCTTGATTCGGCCGTGGAGCACACCGTTTCCCTCTGGAACGAGATTGAAGCAGTTTTTGAGGATGAAGCAAGGCTTCATGCCGGGAAAAACCTTGATACCGGAATGCCTTCGGACCGTTCTCAAAGCATGAAGCATTTTCGCGAGCCCCCGCTGATCCGCTTGCCCGGTGAAGAGTAACCACCTTTTTTTTCCTCACCTGTTGCCAATAATATCCCATGGGGATATAGTGCGTTATACAAATGACACCCAGAGCCAAGGAGCCCACATGAAAAAACTTATCATTTACGGCGTGACTGGCGCGGTACTCGCGCTGATCGTGCTTATCGTCCTCGCGGTGCTGAACCTCGGCACCCTCATCAAGACGGCCACCGAGGAGTTCGGACCGAAAGTCACAGGAACCGATGTCAAACTCGGCTCCGCAGATATTTCATTCCTTTCCGGGTCGGGAGAGCTGAACGACTTCCTGCTCGGAAACCCCCAGGGTTTCTCCACGCCGGAAGCGTTCTCCGTCAACACCATCCGTATCAAGGTGAACAAGGACTCCCTGACCTCCGACCGCATCATCATTGAAGACGTGGTGATCCTTTCCCCGCACATCACTTACGAGAAGCTGGGCAAGACCGACAACTTCAAGACCATCATCGCCAACGTGAAGAAGGCTGTCGCTTCCGAGGAAAAGGCCGAGAAGAAGGATACGGCCAAAACCGAAGGCGAAGAAGGCAAGTCCAAGGCCATCCAGATCAACCACCTGCTCATCAAGGACCCCAAGGTCACGGTTGCAGGCGGCATGGCCAAGGTCTTCGGCGACAAGGGCGTGGACATCTCCGTGCCTGACATCGAGCTGCGCGACATCGGCAAGGAAAAGCGCACCACCCCGGCCGAGGCGGTCGAGGAAATCCTGCGAGCCATGACCGACAAGGTCACCAACTCCGTGAGCAACGTTGCCGCGGAAGTCGGCAAAAAGGCTCAGGAGGTCATGAAGCAGGGAACCGACCTGCTCAAGAAGGGCGCGGAAGGGAGCGGCGATGCCGTGAAGGGCGCCATGGACAGCGTCAAGGGCATATTCCAGTAGCTCTATCCCAATACATTATATATAGGCCGCCCTCCGGGGCGGCCTTTTCGTTTCGCGCACTTGCGCCCGTCATCCTGCCGGGGTATTGAACATTTCATGAACCATTCCGGCCAGTACGTCGAATCAGCAGAACTTGTGGGGGAACGCGACTCCCTCGACCTGCGTGCAGTGGTTTCCGGCAAACAGCGCCACGTATGGGGCCGCTACGGGCCAAGACGGGAGGCCGACCTGCTGCAGGACATCCCCGACGATTGCCTGCCGGTCCTTATTGGTGCGGGGCTGGGCCACGCCCTTGCGGGTCTCATCGAATCCGGCCGCCCGGTAGCGGTTGCAGACCTTGAAACACCGCTGCTTGATGCGGCAGACATTGCCCACCGCTTTGGCGACTCCGTTTTTTTTGCTGAAGGAGACGACCTTGATTCACTGCTCAAGTCGCTCAAGTCATGGCGCGAACAGCACGGAAACAAGGCCTTCCACCCGGTGGCGCTTCCTTTTCATCTGAGGCTGCGAAACGGACTGTATGCACAGCTCGCCTCGGCACTGACTGCGGCCAATTCGGTGGACTTCTGGACCGCTGCCCGCTACCCGAAGTTTCGCTCCGAATCACCACGCGTGCTGCTCCTGCAGGCCGACTATTTCCTTTCACAGGAGATTCGTACCGCTTTCGACCGCATGGCGGTGAGCTACCGAACCCTTTCGGTCCAGAAGCACGGCCGTGGTTCCAGCGAGTTCGTCAAGTCGCTGCTGGAAACGGTGCTTGATTTCAAACCCGACTTCGTCCTGACCATCAACCACTTCGGGCTGGACCGGGACGGCAGGTTCACGGAACTGCTCGACAGGCTGGAACTGCCGCTGGCCTCATGGTTCGTGGACAGTCCGCACCTGATTCTTTTCGATTATCCCGACCTTGCCTCCGAGCGCACGGTCATTTTCAGTTACGACGCGGACACGTTGGCCCCCATGCGATCCAGAGGATTTGACAACGTCCACTGGCTGCCCCTCGGCACGGACCAGAACAGGTTCAGGCCCGGACAGTCCGGCAGGGAGCAGTGGCGCGCGGACGTTTCCTTTGTCGGCAACTCCATGGAAAGCAGCGTCCGCAAGTTTCTGGACGAATCGCGTGTCCCTCAGGAGCTGCTTGCCGACTGGCAAGGGCTGGCCGCGGAGTTCGCCGCTTCGCCGCACCATCTCGCCGCAGGCCACCTTGCCGAGGCACACCCCGATCTCTGGGACATGCTGCAGGCCGTGCAGGACACGCAAAGCAGGCTCGCATACGAATCGCTCATCACCTTCGAGGCTACCCGTCAGTACCGGCAGGAATGCGTCAGACAAACCCTGCGGTTCACCCCCCTTGTGGCCGGAGACGCCGAGTGGTCGCAGGTTCTGGGTGACTCGAACTGGCGGCGCGCGGGCCACCTCGATTACTATACGGATCTCCCCGGCTTCTACCCTAGCGCCGCCATCAACCTGAACTGCACCAGCATGCAGATGAAAGGCGCCGTGAACCAGCGGGTCTTCGACATCCCGGCTTGCGGCGGCTTCGTCCTGACAGACAGCCGCAAGCAGATGGCTGAACTGTTCGACCCGGAGACGGAATTCATCGCCTACGAAAGGCCCGATGCGATAGCCCCGCTCGCCCATGAACTCCTCAAAAACGAAAGCAAGCGAAAAAAGGTCGCCGAATCAGCAAGACGGCGCATTCTTTCCGAACACACCTACGAACACCGCATCAAATCCCTCTTCGCTATCATGAGAAATACTTTTATCTGACATTACAAACAGATAGAAGAGAAAACACCCAGCCCTCCGCATGATTGTGCGGAGGGCTTTTTTCATGGTTGAGGGCACGGCCAGAAAACCCTTACGAAAAGCCTAAAGTTTTTCAGTGGAAGGACGATTAGGAGAGCAACAGGACGTGGAAAGCCGTGACGGACTGGCCGAGGACGGCTGACCAAAGGCAAGGAAGCCTAAATGTTTCAAGGAGGAAACCATGTCTCTCATTATTAATCACAACATGAGTGCTATGAACGCGGCACGCAACCTGTCCCAGTCGTACAGCGCGCTGTCTACGTCGACCAGACGTCTGTCTTCCGGTCTTCGTATCGGCACCGCTTCGGACGACGCCGCAGGCCTTGCTGTTCGCGAACTCATGCGCGCGGAAATCACTTCCCTGAACCAGGGTATCCGTAACGCCAACGACGCCATTTCCCTCATCCAGACCGCTGACGGTGCCCTTCAGGTCATCGACGAAAAGCTCATCCGTATGAAGGAACTGGCCCAGCAGGCAGCAACGGGTACCTACAACTCCGACCAGCGTCTGATCATCGACTCCGAATATCAGGCCATGGCTTCGGAAATCACCCGTATCGCGTCGTCCACCGACTTCAACGGCGTCTACCTGCTCAACGGCGCCATGTCCGGTGAGAACTCCGATCACAGCGGTTCTGGACTCCAGTCCACCGGTCCCCTGAAGGTTCACTTCGGTACCGGTAACGACAGCGCCGAGGACTACTACTACGTGTCCATCGGCACTTCCACTGCTTCCGCTCTCGGTGTCGGCCTCGGCGCCACCACCTCCAGCGGCAAGAGCATCTCCACCCAGCAGCTTGCTCAGGAATCTCTGGACTCCCTGAACAATGCGATCATTTCCAAGGATAAGATTCGCGCAAACCTGGGTGGTCTGCAGAACAGGCTGGAAAACACCGTTTCGGTCCTGGGCATCCAGGCCGAGAACACGCAGGCTGCCGAATCGCAGATCTCCGACGTGGACGTTGCGACCGAAATGACCAACTTCGTCCGCAACCAGATCCTCACTCAGGCCGCAGTCTCCATGCTGTCCCAGGCGAACAGCCTGCCGCAGATGGCACTGTCCCTCATCGGCTAACGATGACGGCCAACGCGGCTTAGCGACGGTAGAACGGGCCGGGCAACCGCAGGTTGTCCGGCCCTTGTCTTAATGGCACCGGGATTGCATGACATCAGGCGAACCAACATATTCGGAAAATATTTCCACCAGAGGACGCCTCCATGTCTGATTACATTTCAGGGAACATCAACTTCGCCGGGCTCGGTAACGGCACGGACTTCAATCAGCTGATTGATGGCCTTGTCGATATCGAGAAGCGCCGGGTCACGAGCCTTGAGTCCTGGAAGCAGAGCTGGCAAGACAAGGTCGAGCAGTTCGACGAGCTGAACTCGCAGATGGTCTCGCTGTCCTCCACGCTCAAGTCGCTGGACACGCTGAACGAGTTCATGGCCAAGAACGTCAGCAGCTCCAACAGCAACATCCTGACCGCCACTGCAGACGCCGACGCGCAGGAGGCCTCTCACAACGTGGTTGTCGGCAACCTCGCCACCAACGACGTCCTCGTTACCACCTCGGGCGTGAGCAGCCTGAGCACCAGCGTCACCGGCGCCAACACGAATTTCACGTACTCCTACGCAGGTACGAGCTACACCATCAGCAATATTTCCGCAGGCACCGACCTGCAGACGCTCGTCAACATCATCAACAAGCACCCCAATTCCGAGCCGCACATTCGGGCAAGCACCGTGTTTGACGGCAGCGTGTACCACCTGCAGCTCACCGGTCGCGACCTCGGAGCGGACAATCAGGTCATCATATCCAACACCGGAAGTCTGGTGTTCGGTGCAGGAGACTTCAACGAGACACAGGGGGCCTCCAACGCCAAGATCCGTGTGGATGGATTCCCGGATGACGGGACATGGATCGAACGCGATTCCAACTCCATCAACGACGTCATCGAAGGCATCACCCTGAACCTCAAGGAGGCCGCACCCGGCTCCACCGTGAGCATAGGGGTGACCACCGATACGGAAAAGATCAAGGAAAACATCCGCACCGTTGTCGACAAGATCAACGAAGTCCGCACCAAGATTCTGGAGCTCACCAAGGTCGACACTTCGCAGGGCGACGATAAGGTAACGGGGTCCATCCTCACCGGTAACTACGGTGTGGACATGATCTCTCAGAACCTCAAGAACATCACCTCTTCCAAGGGCGTCGGCTTCGAATACTATGACGCCGACACAGGCACGGGCGACTACTACACCTCGCTGGGGCAGATCGGCATCACCACCGACACCGACGAAGGCTCCCCGACATACGGCCTGCTGATCATCGAGGAGACCACCGACGACCCGGACAAGGAAAAGTTCACGCTCAATTACGCGCTTGAGAACAACCCGGAAGAAGTGGCCCGGCTTTTCGCCGTGGACAAGGAGGGCGTCTCTCGCTCCTCGGACTTCTCCTACAGCTCTCAACTCGATGTCACTGAGCCGGGCTCCTACGACGTGGTCATCACCACCAGCGCCGCAGGCATATCCAGCGCCACCATTGACGGAGAGGAATGCAGCATTTCCGGCTGGCAGATTACCTGTAACACTGGTGACCCCAAGGGTCTGGCTCTCGATGTGAACAACCAGACGCCCAACAGCACGTTCAGCGGCATAGTGGACATCAAGCAGGGCAAGGCCGGAGAAATGATCGATGAGCTCGCCGAGCTCACCAAGCCATACAACCATGCCACCAATGAAGGTGGACCTCTCGCCATTCTCAAAGAGAACTATGGCGACATCATGGAAGGCATCGACAAGAAGATCGAGCGTGAAAACTCTCGTATTGCGAGGATGGAATACCGCCTCAAGAACCAATACGCACGCCTCGACGCGCTGCTGGGGCAGTACAACCAGCAGCAGCAGGCACTGACAAGTCAATTAGCGCAATTGAGCCAGTAAACAGCGGCTCGATTCAGATGTCATAAGGAGAGTAACACATGGCCAATCCAGCCAAGGCGTACCTCACCGTTCAGGTCGAAACCACCTCGCAGGGGCAGCTTCTGATAATGCTCTACGATGCCTGCATCAAATTCATGAAGCAGGCCAAGGTGGAGATCGAAAAGCGCGACTACGCCAAAAAGGGCACGCTCATCAACCGCGCTATGGCCATCATCCATGAATTGGCCGAAAGCCTGAACAAGGAAAAGGGCGGCGAAATCAGCGCCAACCTTGCGGGCATCTACCATTTCTGCACCAACGAACTGGTACAGGCCAACATCAAGCTGGACACCGAGAAGATCGACAACGTCATCAAGATCATCGACGGCATCCGCTCGGCATACGCCCAGATCATCCCCGAGAGTGAAGGCAAGGCCACCATGGGCACCCCGGCCTCACAAAACAGCGCCCCCGCACCCAACGCCGCAGCCGCACAGGGAGCGGCGGTCGCACAGAATGCTGCTACCCGGACTGCCGCGCCCAAGCCGACCCCGGCGACTCCGGAGCAGAAGGCTGAAACTGAAAAGGCTCAAAAGCCGCAGCAGCAATCCGGCCCCGGTTATCCGGCAGCCAACCGATCAGCCCCGGCACAGGGCCAGCCGCTCAAGCCGGTCGCGCCGCGCCCGCAAATCAATGCGGCGAAAAGTCGGGCCAACAACGCCTACTTCAACGCGGGACGATAGAACACCATGGGAAACCGGCCAACAGGCCGGTTTCCTTTTTTCATGCCGGGAATTTACTTCCCATGGCCCTTGTGTCAGGTTCAACCCATGCCCGAAGCCCGAACCAAGGTTCTCCACTGCGCCCCATCCCTCGGCATCGGGGGCACGGAAAAGGTCATGCAGTTCTTTGCGGAAACGCTGGACCCGAAACGCTTCGACGTGGCGGTCTTCAGCCCGCAGGACGGCCCCCGCGCGCCCATGCTCCGGGCCTCCGGCATAGCGACCTTCATCGGCGGCGACCTCTTCGCCGTTCTGGAACGCTTCAAACCGCAGATCGTGCATATCCACCGCGCAGGCTGGCCCGAACCGGGCACGCTCAAACCACTTCGGCTGGCGCGCATTCCGATTGTGGTGGAAACAAACGTCTTCGGCAGACACGACCCCAGCCCCGAGGCCTTGGTCATCACCCGCACGCTCTTCGTCTCCCGGTTCTGCCTTGAGCGCTTTCACCGCACCAATGCCGTGCCGGAAAACCCCGAGCGCTACAGCTTTCTCTACAACCCGGTGGACACGGACTTTTTTGCGGAAGCCGCACGCACCGACCGCGACTTTTCCCGACCGGTGGCCGCACGAATCTCCCGAAGCGACCCCGGCAAATGGAGCGGCCTCGCCCTTGATTTTCTGCCGTTTTTGACCGCGCGCATCCCGGACTTCCGCTACCACATCATCGGCGGAATCCCGCAGGCCCGCGATTTCGTGAGCCAAAACGGCCTTGAGGCCAACGTCATCTTTCATGATCCTGTTGAGACAGACGCTGAAATCGCCGCGTTTCTGGACAAGGCTTCCGTGCTTGCCCACGCCAACGACACCGGAGAATCCTTCGGGCTGGTCATTGCCGAGGCCATGGCCTGCGGCCTGCCGGTGGTCACGCATCCCGCAGCGGGCGAGCGGGACAACGCGCAGCTCGAACTGGTCGACCACGGCGAAACCGGCTTTGTTGCCCACAGCGCCGAAGAGTACGCCGCTGCGCTGGAGTGGCTGTTCACCCATCCGGAAAAAGCTGCCGAAATGGGCCGCAAGGGACGGGAAAAAGCAGCCAGCCTCTACCGCAGGCAGACCGTAACGCGCCAGTTGGAAAGCATCTACGAAACCCTTCTGGAGAAGCGCGCATGAAGCTTTCACTCCTTCGCGACTATACCGCAAGCGTTCTCGCATTTCGCCTGAGCGAGGAGCCCGAACCAGCCATGGAAGCGGCTCCGGTCCCCAATGCCGCCCAGCGCTGTCTCAAGGCCTTCACCCGCGTCCCCTCCCCGGTACTCATCCTTTTCGGCGCAGGGTCCGGAACGCTGGCAGCCGAACTGGACGAGACCCTGCCGCCCGAGGCCGTCCTCGTTGTCTGCGAGCTTTCCACCGCAACCGCCCGCTCACTTCTCGAAAAGCAACCGAAAATCTTCCGTTCCGAGTCGAGGACAGTGCTGCTGGCTGACACGTCCCCGTGGGCCTTGCTGCACCTGCTGCATCTGGCCGGGCTGAACCCGGAATCCGCCTGCCTGATGCTCAACCCGGAGATGCCCAAGGGAGAAACGCGCGACAAGGCCGAGTCGCTCAGGCGCATGACCGCTGCGGCCCGGCCAATGGACATCCCTCAGGCACCGGCCAACCCCGACCTTTCCGCCGCCGCCATCCTGCATCCGGATGACGCGGACCTGACGCGCTTCTTTGCCCAGTTCCCGGACTGGCTGCGGGAGCTTGTAGTGATCTGGGACGCTGACGAGGTGCCCGAACCTGCGCCGCACTGCGCCTGCCCGCTGGTCCAGAAGGCCCGCCGACTGGACGATTTTGCCTCCCAGCGAAACCGGATGCTTGCGGAATGCAGCGGGGAAAAGGTTCTCTATCTCGACGCTGATGAAACGCTGCCGAAAGGGGCGTGGGAGACCGTGCGCGCACTGGCTGGCTCGGACTATGAAGCGGTCTGGTTCCCGCGCGAGACGCTCTTTCCGGACGAGTCCCGGTGCAAGGCGGGGTTCGGCCTCTGGCCGGACATGCAGTTGCGCCTGTTTGACCGGGAGAAGGCCCGATTCTTCAGGCCGGTGCATGAACGCATCGACGGCCTCGACGGCCCGGCCGCGCTGTTGCTGGACCTGCCCATCATCCACGAAAGCCGCCTGCGAAAGGACGACTCCCGCATCAGGGAAAAACTCGCCCGATTCGACGCGGCAGGCTCCGGTTCATTGCAGCATCGACTGAGCGATGACTACCCGACCATTGAGCGTTCCCGACTCGGCGGCGGCGCTGGCACGCGCCTGCTGCGGCTGGAGCGCAACCCGGCCTGACCGTTGCGCTTGATTCCAAAGCGGAATCCCGGTAGAAATCGGCAAACCTGAAAACAGCCATACACAGGATTTTTCATAATGATCATCACCTGCCCGGAATGCGGATTCGAACGCCAAGTGAATCCCGATAAGATACCGGCCCGCTCGCAGATGGCCACCTGCCCCAAGTGCAAGACGAAGTTCAAATTCCGCGACCTGCCGGAAGAGTTCGATTTCGTCCCGGACCCGCACCCCGGCGCTGTCGCGCCCAAGCCCGAGGACGCAGGCGCGCCTTCCGA